>JBGCGE010000049.1:0-39603 GCA_045110495.1 Gammaproteobacteria bacterium | reverse complement strand
CTCCGATAGGCTTCTAACTTCATCTGCAACCACAGCAAAACCTCGCCCAGCTTCACCCGCACGGGCAGCTTCGATTGCTGCATTCAGTGCCAGGAGATTTGTTTGGGACGTGATTTGTGTGACATCTTTGACTAATTGTCCCACCGATTCCACATGACTAATGACTTCATTAAAACGAGAACCAATTTGACTACTGGTTGTAACCATTTGACGGATTACTATTACAAACTCTTGGATGATTCTCTCCGTCACTTCAGAAGACTGGTTTAAACCAACAGTTTCTTCCTCATGCTCATCACCGGAAGCCACTGTTAACAGTTCTTCGACAAGGTTTTTCAATAATTCTTGTTGACCCATCGACTCTGACTCTAATCCAGTAAAACTCCCTGACAACTTTTCAGTCGCGCTGCTAACAATATCAAGCGTCTGATCTAGTTCAGTATTGATATAACCAAATTGTTCTGAACTCTGATGAAGCGCCCGTTCATGCAGTACGTCATAATTATCAAATAATTCCTGATAACGTACTTTATCGTCATTATTTGCTTCATCTTGTGGATTCTGGGCGGTTTGTTTGTAAAGCAAAAAAGAACTACAAAAAATTGCTACAAAAATTCCCACCGTAACAGGTACTGATGGGAAATAAAATGCCAGTAGCATTCCTGAAACCGATAAGCCAAAAATTGTATATATGATTTTTCTGTTCATTTTTCTACCTAAAATATTGTAAATAACTCATCGACATTAATGATTACTTCTTTAACTCTGCTTTAATCTACATGCAAATGCCTTTAAATTAGGTGCATTATCGTCCTCGCAAGTAATATACCAACTCCTGTATTGACACATTTATTCGAAGCCCAAAGCAGTGATACAATCCTCTGGGAGATAACAGAAGAATATAGAGGGACACATGGCAGGACATAGTAAGTGGGCAAACATCAAACATCGAAAAGGACGCCAGGACGCAAAACGCGGCAAGATTTTTACTAAACTTATCCGTGAGATCACCGTAGCAGCGAGGATGGGTGGCGAAGACGCAGGTAGCAATCCCCGTCTACGTGCTGCAATTGATGCGGCTCTTTCTCAGAACATGACCAAGGACACTATCGAACGCGCGGTTAAAAGAGGTGCTGGTAATGAAGATAACGACAATATGGAAGAAGTTCGTTATGAAGGTTATGGTCCCGGTGGTGTTGCGATAATGGTCGATTGCATGACCGACAACAAAAACCGCACCGTAGCAGAAGTTCGTCATGCTTTCACAAAGTTTGGTGGAAATATGGGTACAGATGGTTCAGTTGCATACCTCTTTAGCAAAATTGGTGTGATCACTTTTGCGCCAGATGCAGACGAAGATACCGTTATGGAAGCCGCACTGGACGGTGGTGCAGATGATGTCGTTTCTGAGGAAGATGGTTCTATTGAAGTCATCACAAGTCCCGAAGAATTTGGTGCGGTAAAAGATGCCCTTGATACGGCTAGTCTGGTCTCTGATATGGCGGAGGTCACAATGCGCGCTGAAACAACTGTTGATTTAGATCAAAGCCAGGCCGAAACGATGATGAAATTGACTGACATGCTTGAAGATCTTGATGATGTTCAAGAAGTTTATTCCAATGCAGAGATCAGTGATGAAATCCTCCAGTCTCTTAATTAAATTAAATTGGGCTAAACTAGATTGAAGCCAGACACAATACCCGTAAGAATTTTAGGAATTGATCCCGGATCTCGCATCACAGGTTTTGGAATCATTGATGTACAAGGCCAAAAAAACGCACATGTCCACAGTGGATGCATAAGAACGTCTAAAGATGGCGACTTTCCGATCAGGTTAAAAGAAATCTTTATTGAAGTTTCTGCATTGGTAAAAGAATATCAACCACAAGAGCTCGCGATCGAAAAAGTCTTTATGAATAAAAATGCAGACTCAGCTCTAAAATTAGGTCAGGCGCGAGGATCAGCGATGGTTGCCGCAATGCAATCTGATCTAGAAGTATATGAATATAGTCCAAACCGTATTAAACAATCGATTGTGGGACGCGGGCATGCAGATAAAACACAAGTCCAACATATGATCAAAATGCTGTTGATGCTTCCTGAACCTCCTCAAGAAGATCAAGCTGACGCTCTGGCTGTCGCTGTTTGTCATGCGCATTCTCGGCAATCAGCAATATTAATGAGAAGTTCTGCATGATTGGTCGCCTAAGAGGTCTGTTACTCGAAAAACAACCACCGCATTTATTGATCGATGTTGGCGGCGTGGGTTATGAGGTTGAAGCACCGATGACGACTGTTTATAAGCTCCCAGAAATTAATCAAGAAGTTCGATTATTTACTCACTTGGTGGTCAGGGAAGACGCGCAGTTATTATTTGGATTTTTCACCGAAGACGAACGACGTCTGTTTAGAACCTTGATCAAAGTAAACGGTGTCGGTGCAAAAGTCGCGTTGGGAATACTGTCTGGAATCGAAGCACAAGAATTTGCGAACTGCATTCACGAAAAAGATTCTGCCCGGTTAGTTAAACTTCCAGGTATCGGTAAAAAAACCGCTGATCGCCTGATTGTTGAAATGCGAGATCGACTTGATGATTGGGAGATCAAACTTTCAAACACAGCTTCATCAGATCAGAAAGTGACTTCTGTCTCCGCAGAAAATGATGCCGTCAGTGCTCTGGTTTCTCTGGGTTTTAAACCTCAAGAAGCCAGTCGCACGATTGCCGATCTTGAAATCGATGGACTCAGCAGCGAAGAAATTATCCGTCTGGCATTAAAATCCACCGTCAGAAAATAAACCTGAAGAATTAAAAATTAATCAGCCTTTTTAAAAGTCCTTTTCTTTCTGGATTTTGTTTTATCACCTGTTTTATTTCGTGGTTTTTCACCCAAATTACCGTATGATTTTTTTTCTGAATTTCCTTCTTCAGAAAAAATTGAAATATTTAGTCGCTGGCCAGATACCCACACTTTTTTCAGATCATTAAAAACCTCTCTCGGCATTCCTTCTGGTAAATCGACCACACTATACTCATCACGAATACTGATCCGTCCGATATATTGACTATCAATTCCTGCTTCATTTGCAATAGCTCCAACAATATTTGCAGGACGAACATCATGATTATTTCCGACTTCTAAACGGTAACGCAACATACCTTGTTCGAGTGGAGTATCTTCTCTTTTGGATGATTTAGATCGATCACGATCACCGCGTTCTCTACGAGATTTCTGATCGCCTCTATCTCTGGCTCGAGAGTTATCATTTTGTCGCTGAGATTTTTTCTGCGGAGGAAGATTCTTCAACAAGAAAGGCGTATCACCTTGTAGAAGATGAGCCAGTGCTGCGGCGATATCTTCACCCGACACACCGCTTTCCTGCTGATATTCGCCGATCAAATTTGAGAAAAATTTTAAACTTTCTGATTCTAGCGTATCGGAAATACGTTGCTTAAACTGGACAACTCTTCTTTCATTGATCGCATCAGTAGAGGGAAGCTCCATCTGCTCTATCTTTTTCCGAGTCGCTTTTTCAATGGCACCTAACATGCGTTTTTCTCGTGGTGCGACAAATAAAATTGCATCTCCTTCACGCCCCGCACGTCCCGTTCTTCCGATACGGTGGACGTAAGATTCAGTATCATGCGGAATATCAAAATTGATCACATGACTGATCCTTTCAACATCAAGTCCACGTGCAGCAACATCGGTTGCAACCAATAAATCCAGCTGTCCTTTTTTCAAACGATTGACAGTCCGTTCACGTTGATTTTGTGCTATGTCTCCATTGAGTGCTGCAGACGCATAACCACGCGCTTCCAGCTTTTCTGCCAGCTCTACGGTTGCGGTTTTAGTACGCACAAAAATAAGTATCGCCTCAAATGTTTCAGCTTCCAGAATACGTGTCAGTGCTTCTAGTTTGTTATTCATCCCATTAACAACACAATAACGTTGTCGGATAGTTTCCGCTGTCGTCGTCTTAACCTTAATGGTGATTTGTTCTGGGTTATTTAAATATTTTGTGGCAATACGACGGATCTGCGAAGGCATGGTTGCCGAAAACAAAGCTATTTGTCTGGTTGGCGGTGTTTGTTCGAGCACCCATTCAACATCGTCGATAAAACCCATTCGTAGCATTTCATCGGCTTCATCTAAAACTAAGGCTTTTAGATTATCTAATTTTAAAGTACCTTTACGCATGTGATCCATAACGCGTCCAGGCGTTCCAACCACTACATGAACACCGCGTTTTAAACTACGGATCTGACCGCCATATTCCTGGCCACCGTAAACAGGAAGAACATGAAAACCTTTCAAATGACGTGCGTAGGACTGAAATGCTTCAGAGACCTGAATCGCGAGTTCACGTGTCGGCGCTAAAACAAGCACTTGTGGATCTTTTTGTTTCAGATCAAGATTTGATAAAAAGGGTAATGCGAATGCAGCGGTTTTACCTGTACCGGTTTGAGCTTGCCCAATAATATCTTTGCCTTCCAATATTAGCGGGATTGTTTCTGCCTGAATAGGTGAGGGTGTTTCATACCCGACATCATTTAATGCTTTTAAAAGAGATTTATCTAACGCTAATTGATTAAACGCAGTTACCGTGTCGCTGGTCATGTTGCTTGTACCTGAAAAATAAAATGGATCGCGTGAAATGTTTAAGAAATACGCTAACTATTGGGATTCGGAATCTAATTCGGAGGATAGTACCATGAAACAATTTATACCCAAACCACTAGCAAATGCAGATTTCAGCGTGTCCAAGCTGTTATGCAACAAGGCAGCATACGCCGAGAATGGTGGTTCCATTTTCAAGTGTGCTAACACAGTGGCATGATAGCTTGGACACGCCCTGCGGGTGAAGCTATCGGCCTTGCTGCTGGGCAGCGTTGTATCAGTTGAAAAGGGACCCCCCCCTTTTCCTGCAAGACACGCCTTGCCAGCAAGGCCGATAACTTCACTGGAAACTGCATTTGCTAGTGGTTTGGGTATCGACACTTATCTCTATGTTAAGAAACAGATAAGTTCTGATCGGTGAAACAAACCATCAAAAAAGTGGATAGCATCCTTTTTGAATGCCATCCACTCGCAACTACTTTTTAGAACAAGGTATAAATGAAAGGCGCGATTGCGGAACCTTGTACAAAAACAACCAGTGCACCAAGTAAAACTAAAATTAATATTAACGGGGCAAGCCAGAATTTTTTACGTTCCTTCATAAATGCCCATAAATCTTTTAATAAATCTATCATTAGAAAGGTCTCTCCATTTTTTCGCGTTTGTCCAAAGTACTCAGTACGCGATAACTTTTAATATTTGCATCTAACTCATCTTTTATTGGCGTTTTTCCACACAATCGAAGTACTATCGAAATCGGCAATAACACGCCAAAAAATGCAATAGACAATACAACTTTGTTGATAATTGCACCGATGAACATGGCAACTTTCATCCAGACTTTATAAAGCGGATCTATTGTCGCTGGAGCGATCAAAGCCCACGCGATAAAAATCGCTGCTAATACCCACGGCCATGTTGGATAATTTGCATTTGCTAGCCATGGCAAAATTAAACCAAAGATACCTGCGAAAAATCCCGCAGCCATCAAACCAAATTGTCGTAATCCTTTACTATCTAATTCTGGTATTTCATGTGTCATGTTTTTTATTCCTCAATCCAGTGCGAATTCTTCTTTCCAAGAGTCGTCGTTCTCCATTTCAGGCTGATCTTTTTTCAACAAGATGTGGTTCTCAATGACTAAGCAATCCATTTCAGTGCGCATAAAACAACGGTAAGCATCTTCCGGCGTATTTACAATCGGTTCACCACGTACGTTAAAAGATGTATTAACCAACACCGGGCAACCCGTACGTTGATCAAAAGCGGTTAATAGTTTGTGATAACCAGGGTTTGTATGCTCATGGACGGTCTGGATCCGTGCAGAATAATCCACGTGAGTTATAGCTGGAAGTTCTGAGCGTGGTACTTTCAGTTTTTCGACACCAAATAATTGTTCTTCTTCTTCTGTCATTTTGACTCGTAGATTTTTAGCTACTGGCGCAACCATCAGCATATAAGGACTTGTGGCTTCGTGCTCAAAATACTCAGATACACGATCCGCCAGAATTGAAGGTGCAAACGGTCGAAAAGACTCACGATATTTGATCTTAAGATTCATCGTCGATTGCATCTGGGTATTTCTTGGATCACCAATAATCGAACGACCACCTAATGCACGTGGTCCGAATTCCATTCTGCCTTGCATCCAACCAATAACATTTCCATTATCGAGAATTTCTGCCAGTTCCGGCATTAATTCAGCTTCATCAAGACAACGATAGTTAGCATCTAATGTATCCAGTGATTCTTTAATCTCATCATTGCTAAAACGCGGTCCTAAATAAGAACCTTTCATTGAATCATTCTTATCAACGGTTCGACCTTTTTCCAGATATTCATACCACACAGAAAGTGCTGCACCAATTGCACCACCGGCATCACCAGCAGCAGGCTGGATCCAAATTTCTTTAAATGGCCCTTCTCGAAGCAGGCGTCCATTGGATACGCAGTTCAATGCTACACCGCCAGCGAGACATAAATTATCCACGCCTAATTCTTCGTGTACAGATCTTGCGAGTTTCAAAACGATCTCTTCTGTCACGACTTGAATTGAACGTGCAATATCCATTTCATGCTGACTCAATGGGCTTTCGGGTGCTCTGACAGGAACACCAAATAGATCACTAAATTTTTGATTCGTCATGGTCAAACCAGTGGCGTAATCAAAATATTCCATATTCAAACGATAGCTGCCATCTTCCTTAACATCGATCAAATTATCGAGGATCAAATCGACGTATTTTGGTTCTCCATATGGCGCGAGCCCCATGAGTTTGTACTCACCAGAATTGACCCGAAAACCGGTGTAATAAGTAAATGCTGAATAGAGCAAACCAAGTGAATGTGGAAAATCGATCTCCCACTGCGGAGTCAACTCTCTGCCGTCACCTAACCAGACTGATGACGTTGCCCATTCACCCACACCATCAAGACACATAACCGCGGCCTTCTCAAATGGACTTGGATAAAAAGCAGAAGCGGCGTGAGATTTGTGATGCTCGTTAAATAATAAATTCGGTAATTCTTTTTGATCACAATTGCCAGTCGCAGACAGTTCTTTTTTAAGTAAAGTTTTTAAATAAAGTTTCTCTTTCAACCAGACAGGCATTGCCGCGATAAATGATCGCAAACCTTTTGGCGCGTAACTTAGATAGGTTTCGATAAGCCGTTCGAATTTAACTAAAGGCTTGTCATAAAAAATGACGTGATCAATATCAGAAAGTTGAATGCCTGCTTCTTCTAAACAATATTTGATCGCGTTATCGGGAAAACCTGGATCATGTTTCTTCCGGGTAAAACGTTCTTCTTGTGCTGCTGCAACAATCTCGCCATCCTTGATCAAAGCTGCTGCGCTATCATGATAATAAGCTGATAAACCGAGTATATATACCATTGGGACCTCTTGTCCTTTTCTAATTCACAGGGGAAAAGGAGCTTATCATAGAGATTTATTTAATAATCTGATGCGCAACAAATATTAACCTGATTTAACTTCGATAATTAAAAGTTAACAAACTGGCACTTACCAGCTGAAATTTAATTTACTTAGATTCAGAAATAATCTTCGTAAGATGTGGCATCAATGCTTCTGAAACCAGAATGTGATATTGCTTATTAGGATGACTATCGAGCAAGTTTACTCGAAGCTCTGGTTCTTTAATTCCGCTTTCAATAAAAGGGTATAGTAAGACAATCGGTTCAACATTCCTGTCAGCTAAATAGGCTTTAATCCGATCAATAGATTTATGTTGAGCTTCATAGCCCCAGCTGTCCGGCAATAAAGTAACAACTGCAGGAATATTGTTTTGTTCAGCTGTGTCAAGGATCCGGCTTAAAGCCGCAAGGTTTTCAGTCCAACCTCGTTCACTTTCTTTTTTTGCATCAGCGATCTGTGATTCGTTTTTAACTGGCTTAGCAAAAAGACCTTTAACTTTACTCTCAACTCGCCACAAAAAAGCGCGATATACATAAGACTTTTTAAACCAGGATATATCTTCCTGTTTGACCGCATCTCCCTTTGCGACATGATAATTTTTATCATAGGTTGTCATGCTAAAATCATTGGTGGGGAAAACTGAGACTAATATCAAATCTGGCTCTAGATCCAACGCAATCTCGTTTAACACCAATTCATATTGAACGATGTTATATCCAGCAACAGCCAGATTAATGACTTCAACATTTTTAAATTGTTTTTGCAGTTTTTTTTCTAACAATGTCGTGTAGATCGAATCAAAACTAACTCCGGCAGAAACCGTAAACGAATCACCCAATACAATCACTCGGAATTCGTCTGATCGCTTCTCTGGCACTATAGTTTTATCATCCCGAAAACCAAGCTCATCTGTGTGCAGCTCTTCACCCCACGCAATAATAGTCGCATCTTTTTTCATCAACTTATAACGCTTTGTATCCATCGTATATGTAAAAATGGATTCGCCTGAGGATTTTGGAATCGTTGCTCTTAAATAAGCTTCAAAGATTCCAAAAAGAGTCAATATCAAAAAAGACATAATGAATATGTTAAGAAAAACAACCTTAAAAAAAGAACTGTTTGATGTGGAATTATTATTTTGAGTTTTCATAAATAAACATTACGCTAGTCACTACGAGAGATAAACCCATGAAGTGTTCACTTTCAAAATATATCATACAGATTTTGAATTGTTTACATTATGAAAATTTCAAACTTTATATTGAACTATTGAACGGCCTTAGTTTCTCGTCAGCATTTATTGGCTAGCCAACAACATAAGCTTAGATTCCTTCTGGACAGACTGCTGACTTCCATTCTGAAACCGAAGTAATGGTTGTTTTATCCATTCCATCTACTTGAGTGGTTATTAAAGATTCACTCCGTTTAGAATTAATAACATTAGTCACTATATGTGTAGAAGAGCCTGGACAATTAAAATCGGCAACGAATTTTTCACTGGTGCTTTCTGAAATATTAAAATCACAATCTTGTTCTCTACTAAACGCCGTTTCCATTTGCTTATCAAAACTTTCTAATATTTCCTGAGTAATACACTGCTCACTCGAACTTGATTCTTGCATTTGTTTCTTCATCATTTCTTCTACCATCGCACGACTTTCTTCAGGAACATTTGCAAGCATTTGCTTCATCATCGCTGATGAATCTACCGTAGTAACCCAATGTCCCAGATCCATATCAGGAGGCGTTATCTCCACCGCAGAAACAAATAAAGGTGAGCAAAAAATAAGAAAGAAGATCATTGTTTTTTTCATGTTGTTTTACCATTTGATTTCATTTGAAAAATTCAGTACTTAAGAAAGATTTTTTACTCATTCTATCTGGAAGAGAGAAATACTCAAAAAAAATCACACCTTTTATGATCAGATAGTTCGTGGTGATGCTAAAAACTATTACATATGAACTTTAATCCCTGCCATTGACACACATTGGCATGAATAAAAATACAAAAACTAAGGTAGGTAATTGGTCTTAGACAAGCATGAATCAATATTAGCTAATGTGACAATCTCTGATGGAAGATTATATTATGTCGAGCCTTACCTTATATAATTACTCAGCCCAACATTATCGTGTATTTGTTTTCCCATCATTTATTTTCATCATTTTTATCTTCACTAAATCCATCGCTTCTTTCTTTTCTTCAGCAGACAAGTAACCTTCAGACCTCATTAAGTTCCCTACTACAAGTTCATAGTTGTGGCCAAGAGATAAGGCCAGTTGCAGCCAGACATATGCATTGAAATTTCTTCTTTCAAAATCGACAACACTCCCTTTTAAATAAACCCATCCCAGCATCGATGCTGCTATTGCATGACCTTTCCCTGCTGCTTTTTCAAACCAAATGCTGGCCACTTTGTAGCTTTGTGGGACAAACTTACCAATAGCATATATAACACCGTAGAAATATTCGTACTCAGGGTTCCCAGATAATGCCGCCTTCTTAAGCCAGAAGAGTGCTTGTTCAGTATTTGAATCCACGCCTTGGCCATCGAGATACATACCACCTATTTGTCTCTGTGCAGGTGCATCACCATTTTTTGCAGCTTTATGAAACCAAAAAAGGCTTGCTTGAAATTTTTCTCTACGCCTTTCCCTTCATAAAATAGCAACCCTAAAGCGAACTGTGATCCAGCATCACCGTTATTCGCGTCCTTATGCCATTTCTCATATGCAAGTTGATAGTTGTTATCTTTATAAGCTAAATAACCCTCATTGAAGGTCGCGAATGCAGTATCAAAAGTAAAAGATAATAGTGGTGCTATAAACAACATTTTTATTTTTAGTGAATTCATAATTTTTAAGTGTATTACTTGATCGGAATATATAATCATTATATCCACAGCTGAACAGGATCTTACTCGATTTGATTGATTAGGAACTTTACCACCCGCAACTTAGATCGCTGGCAGATCGCACGTTCACAATATGCTGATCATTTCTGACACTTCGGACAATAAAAACTTGATCTCTGTCCGATAATTTTTTTTTCAATTGGGCTTTCACATGTTAGGCAAGGCTCAGCGAATCGTCCGTAAACGAGTAGTTCTTGTTGAAAGTATCCCGGTTGTCCTGAGCTGTCGAGGAAATCTTTTAGGGTTGTTCCGCCTTGATCGATAGATCGTTGAAGAATAACTTGTACTGCTTCGATCAATTTTTCATAACGTTTTTTTGAGACTTTACCTGCGGCAGCATCTGGCCTTATACCGCTTTGAAAAAGTGCTTCACTTGCATAAATATTACCAACACCGACGACGACTTTACTGTCCATAATAAAATTCTTGATCGCAACTTTACGATTGCGCGATTGTTTAAATAAACGTTCCGCATTAAATTCAGGATCCCAAGGTTCAGGTCCTAAATTTTTTATTAACTTATGATCGAGCGGATTTTCATTCGTCCACAAACATGCACCAAAACGTCTTGGATCATGAAAGCGTAAACACTTATCATTGCTCAAAATAAGATCTATATGATCATGTTTTTTTACTTCACTATTTTTCTTTAGGACACGCAAATTTCCCGACATTCCAAGATGTAAGATAATCGTTCCTATTTTCGTGTTGATCAAAATATATTTTCCACGTCGTTTCACTGATAAAACTTTTTGATCAACCGCTTCTGTTTTTAAGCTCTCAGGCACAGGCCATCGTAAGCGGCTATCACGGACAATAATTTCGGTAATCATTTGATCTTGAATATGTGGCTCGATCCCACGCCGTGTTGTTTCTACTTCAGGTAATTCTGGCATTATTTATTTACTCTGGATTTTTCTTGCTTATAAATGTTTCTACATCAGAAATAAGTAAATGATGCGTAATGTCTTTTACAGAGTGCACAGTACCATTATGGAGTACATATCGTAGCTGATTAAAATCATTAGTACTTCCAAAATCGAATTGCTGATCATTCAAAAAAAGTGATACTTTTGGATTTAAGAGTTCATAACGATTAAGTTGTTTTTGTTCGGATATCTTATGTTGATGTTGACTTTTTATACTTAACAATCGAAGCAGTAAAGTTAATTTATCCTGATCTGCCTTACCTTCAACAGGCGAACTAACTAACCAGTTTTGATCTATTTTTTCTAAAATAATTTGGGACTCATCGTGTCTTTGAATAACAATCGTATCAACCTCTTCTGGTGTAAGCGTACTAATGTTGATCACATTAATAACTCGAACCGGGTTTTTGTTGATATACATCGTTAAAAAAACGACTAAGCTAATTAAGCAAAGATTTACAATGGTTCTTTTGGACATTTACAACGACCTTCTGCGCCACCAGATTATCAAACCTGTCGCAGCAAAACACAAAGGTAAAATAATAAGAAAACCAAGACCTATAATTGATGACATCACTTTCGATAATTCAAAATCCAGATCCGTTGCAGGACGCGCAGGAATACTAATTAATTCATCATCACCGGTTAACCAATTGATCATACGCATACCCAGATCTAAGTTTCCTCCATTTGCGAGATAGCTATTAGAAATAAAATCACTATCGCCAGAGATCAAAATCCGTTGATCTTTTTTACTCTCATTATAAATTTCATTTTTGGGGGAAGTAAGAGCCATTATAATTGTTAATGGCCCTCGTTGTTCCAAGCCTTCATTGTAATCAATGAGATCTGCCACTTTTGACATTTCATTCCAGGAGTTTTCGCTGGAGAAAATAATTGGAAAGCTATTCCACTGATTTTTTCCGTCTACTTCCAAAGCAAGTGCTTGCGGAAAAAGCGTAGTAAGTTTGAATTTTTTTGTAATTTCGTGATCTGAATATTTAATAATTGGAATCAAATCGGGTTGAGTAATATTTAAAGTTTGTCCAACTGCATCAACTATAACACCGGGTAAATGATCAAAACCCAACAGTTCTTTCAGTTGCGCATTTTTTTGCCTTTGATCCGGTTCTGTCATCCAGAGAAAATTACCACCTTTGTTAATATAGTTTTCGATCAGGCTAAATTCTTCATGCAATAAATCCACCTTTGGATCAGCTAGTATAAGAATCGCGGTATTATCTGGAATAACGTTTGTCTCAGTTAGATTTAAAGTCTGAAATTTTAATCCACGTTTTTCTAATTGAACTCTAAAACTCCCTAAGTCAAAGTTTGCATTACCCATAGCATCACGCTCACCGTGACCAGTTACAAAAACGATCCAGCGATCATTTCCTCTTAACAATTTAGCCATTGTATTTGTGATAGATTGCTCAGAAGGTTTTTCAAGATGCTCTGTTTTACCCTGATACTTAATTAACATTTCTGCGGGGTAGCGTATATTATTTTCACGCACCTTATCCGGGTTTTCTTCTGGACTAATAAAATTAATTTGTATATCTTTTTTGATCTTCTTATAACGAGAGAGTAATTGATCAACTTGCTTTCCAATCTGATCTGATCGATTTACATACACATCAATCTCAACCGGACTTTTCATTTTTTCTAGAATAGAAAGACTTGGTTGGGTTAGAGACAATCTATTATTGCTGGTGAAATCTTTAACTAGAATATTGCGTGTACTGACCCAAGCTAGCAGTGCAATACACACAAATAGCAAAACTGGAAAAATAAGTAAATTTATTTTTCGATCTGTTTTCATCAACTACGTTCCATATCCAATCGTGTGTATGTCAGGCCAAGAAAAAGTACCGTTAATAAAACAAAATAGATCACGTCAACACTGGCGAGAAAGCCAGACATCATCGAATTAAAATGTTCTTGCAAAGAAAGGTAGGTTGCATAAAGTCCGCCATTATTTTCATCCCACTTTATGATCCAGAGGAAAAATAAAAATGCAAAAGTACTTACCGCGGCAACGGTTGACTGTGAGGTTAGTGATGACATAAACAGGCCGACTGAAAGACATGCCATTGTCAGTAAAATTAGACCAAGTAAACCAACAAATATTTGCCCTACATCCGCTGGCCCACCAAGCAGTAGTGAAAAAGCCATAATGACCAGTAATGAAATAATGATCAGAAAAAAAACAAGCAATCCGAAAAATTTTCCCAGTATGATTTCTAATAAAGTAACTGGGGAGGATAAAATTAATTTTAGTGTTCCACTTCGTCGTTCCTCAGCAAAACTACGTGAACTAAAGATTGGTATGACGATCAAAAAAACTAACGCGGCAAATGAGAATAATCCAGCGGCGATTATATCGGTCATTCCGGGAGCGGCATCAAGATTTCGCAAGCGCGGTAAATATTGCATGAACAATTCGATACGACTAAAAAATAAATAGGCAAATAAGAATTGCAGAATAGCCAATGCAATCCAGGACAATGGTGACATAAATAAACTTTTGAATTCTCGTGCTGCAATTGTTTTGATCATTAAGCGATAACCTCTTGATCACCACAAGTGAGTCGAATAAAAATCTGCTCTAAAGTTTCGTTAGCTGGAAATTGTTTTTGATCAAACGCTGAGATCGATGCTTCGTGAACAACTTTACCTTGTCGCACAATGATGACGCGATCACAAACCGTTAAAACTTCGGGCAAAATGTGTGTGGATAAAATCACACTATGATCATTTCCAAGTTCGCGGATCAATTTTCTAATCTCAACAATCTGCACCGGATCAAGTCCAACTGTCGGCTCATCGAGAATAACGATGTCGGGTCCGTGAACAATCGCTTGCGCAATTCCAATTCTTTGTTGGTAACCTTTGGATAAGTTTTTGATCAACCTTTTTCCATTTGAATCTAACCCACAGCGCGTTTTGGCTTGATCAACTGCAGTTAATATTTTTTGCTTGGCTACACGGCGTAGTTTTGCACAATAGATCAAATATTCATCAACCGTCATTTCTGGATAAACAGGTGGTTGTTCCGGTAAATATCCCAAACATGCCCTGGCTTTCATGGCTTGATCAGAAAGTGAAAAGTTGTTGATAAAAACCTCACCTTTGTCTGGCAACTGAATACCGGCAAGCATATCCATTGTGGTCGATTTGCCAGCACCATTAACACCTAACAAGCCAAGAACTTCGCCCCGCTCCACACAAAGGCTAATATTATCGACAGCAATGCGCTCACCAAATGATCGTGTGAGGCCTGTAGCCTCAATAGTATTTCCCTCTCCCATACGCGTATTATTCTTATCTATTTGTGAACTTGCAAAGAAATGGCTAAAGAGTTGACTAAAAATATAACTTGAAACCGATTTTGTAGATATTCAGGAAATATTCGGGCATAAAAAAACCGCCATAAAGGCGGTTCTTTAAAATTTTGTAGTAAAAACCTTATTTGATTTTAGACTCTTTATACATCACGTGCTTGCGGACGACTGGATCATATTTTTTAAGTTCCATTTTATCAGGAACATTACGTTTATTTTTAGTTGTAGTGTAATAGTGACCAGTTCCGGCACTTGATACGAGTTTCAGTTTTTCTTGCATGGTTAAATATTCCTGAATATCTTAGCGTTAATTATGAATCAAATAAGCGTTAATTGATAACTTAAACTTTTACGCCACGTGCACGAGCGTCAGCTAATACCTGATCAATACCGACTTTATCAATAAGTCGTAGGCCTTTGCTACTGATTCTAAGTTTTACCCATCGTTTTTCACTTTCTACCCAGAAACGGTGGTTCTGTAAATTAGGCAAAAAACGGCGACGCGTTTTATTGTGTGCGTGTGATACGTTGTTGCCTGACATTGGCCCAACACCTGTTGCTTGACATACTCGCGACATTTCGGAGTCTCCGTAAATCTTAAAACTGAAAGGGGCGCGATCTTACACGGATTTTTCATCAAATCCAACTGAATTATAACATCCCTCTTTCTGCCAGTGAGACTGCATCTCCATCTCCTACGACAAAATGATCTAAAACCCGTACATCAACCAATTGTAAAGCCTCTTTCAAGTGCTGCGTTATTTGCTGATCTGCACGACTCGGTTCAGTGTTTCCAGAAGGATGATTATGCGCGAAAATTAATGCCGCTGCATTATGGTATAGCGTGCGCTTCACCACTTCTCGTGGATGGACGCTAGCGCCGTCAATCGTTCCGCGAAACAATTCTTCATATGCGATCACACGATGTTTGCTGTCCAAAAACAGAGCGGCAAATACTTCGTGGGGATGCTGGCGTAATTGCGCCGTAAGAAAAGCTCGAGTATCAGCAGGACTAGTAAGCGATTCAGATCGGTCTAATGCAGATCTTAAATATCGACGACATAGCTCTAATGTTGCCTGGAGCTGAGTATATTTTGCATCTCCCAATCCTTTAGCACGGCAAAACGTTTTTTGATCTGCTTCCAGCAAAGCACGCAAACTACCAAATTCGATCAACAAATCACGAGCCAAATCGATCGCAGATTTTCCTGTAACACCTGTTCGAAGAAATATTGCCAGCAATTCTGCATCTGAAAGTGCTGCGGAACCTCGACTCAGTAATTTTTCGCGAGGCCGTTCAGAAGCCGGCCAATGGTTGATTCCCATAAAAAAGTAACCTCCGTGTTTTTTTGTGCTATCCATCTTGGATTTCTTAACTATTATAATAATCTTATATTGATGCGGTAAACTACTCTGATGCATACTTTGCAAAACAAACGTGTCCTGCTCGGCGTGACTGGCGGCATTGCCGCCTACAAAAGCGCAGATCTGGTTAGACGATTAGGTGATCACGGTGCTGACGTACGTGTCGTTATGACTGACGGCGCACGTAGTTTTATTACGCCACTGACATTCCAGGCGGTTTCTGGGAATCCCGTCCATACTGATCTTCTGGACACCGAAGCCGAAGCAGGTATGGGGCACATTGAACTTGCACGCTGGGCAGACGTGATTTTGATCGCACCTGCAACAGCCAATTTTATTGCGCGACTTACCAGCGGAATGGCGGACGATTTATTAACCACACTGTGTCTTGCGAGTTCCGCACCAATCGTGATCGTACCCGCGATGAATCAACAAATGTGGCAAGCGAAAGCGACGCAGGCAAATTGTAATAAACTCCAAAAACGCGGTGTTGTGCAACTTGGTCCAGGTGTAGGTGATCAAGCTTGTGGTGATATTGGCCCAGGTCGCATGCTGGAACCTGCAGAAATCATTGCTGGTGTTTCTGATCTATTTCAATCGGGCGAATTGCAGGGTGTGAACATAATGATTACAGCTGGGCCTACTCAGGAAGCTTTGGATCCGGTGCGTTACATCACTAATCACAGTTCTGGAAAAATGGGTTACGCCGTCGCGGAAGCTGCTGTGGAAGCGGGTGCAAATGTGACGCTGATCAGCGGGCCGGTAAATTTACCGAAACCGGATGCAGTTAAACGGATTGATGTTTCTTCTGCGGAAGATATGAACAAAGCCGTTGTCGATAATGTCAGTGGTTGCCAGATATTTATCAGCGCTGCAGCAGTGGCGGATTACACTTATTCTGATCCGGCTGCTCAGAAGATCAAAAAATCCCCTGATGATAATGATGAAATGATCCTGGCATTATCAAAAACCGAAGATATTTTAGCTAATGTTGCGAATTTGCCAGAATCTCCTTTTACGGTAGGTTTTGCTGCTGAAACCGAAAAACTGGAAAAGCACGCAAAAGATAAATTAATCCGAAAATCATTGGATATGATCGCTGCAAATCGCGTTGACGATCCGGAACTGGGATTTCATAGCGATGAAAATGCACTGCATGTTTTCTGGCAAGGTGGCGATCAAAAACTGGAACGAAATTCAAAACATAAATTGGCTCGTGAATTAATCAAACTGATCGCCCACCGATTCGATCAAAAATAAACTTAAAACTATAAATACAATGCAAAATATTGAATTAAAAATACTCGATCCTAGAATTGGAAATGAATTTCCATTACCTGATTATGCAACAAGCGGTTCTGCAGGCATGGATCTACGCGCTTGTCTTGATGAAACTTTGCTGCTCAAACCGGGAGAAACCGAGTTGATTCCCACTGGTATGGCGATCCATATTGGGGATGAATCGCTTGCTGCTGTCATCTTACCGAGATCAGGGCTTGGCCATAAACATGGGATCGTTTTGGGTAACCTGGTGGGTTTGATCGATTCAGACTATCAGGGGCAACTTTTTGTCTCATGCTGGAATCGTGGCAACACTGAGTTTGAGGTAGAACCCGGTGAGCGAATTGCCCAATTAATGTTCATACCTGTGGTTCAAGCAAACTTAAAAATTGTCGATAACTTTAATGAAAGCGACCGAGGCGAAGGAGGTTTCGGACATACCGGAAAAAACTGACCAAAACTAGCGAGTACAAAGTAAAAAATGTCTTTCTCTTTTGAAAAATATAAATCCCTTATAATTATTGTTGCCGTTTTACTACTACTAATTATTGCTGCACTGTACATCCCCACTTACATGGAAAATAAAAAAAACCAACAGCAGGCTAAAGACAATCAAAAAATGAGGGAATATGCGATAAGCGTTTCTGATCAAATACAGTCTTTCTTTACAAGCAATGTTCATAAACTAAACGAGTTAAGCAAAGAACCAACAATCATAGATTTTTTCCAAAACTATGATGAAAACAAAGGAGACGAAATTGCTAATAAATTGATCTCGCGTTTTGAGCATGGCTTGAAATTACGGTTATTGTCACCTGATGTGAGTAAAACCTACAAAGAAGAACCGCCTCTGACTTTTGCTTCGATTGAAATGATTCACAGGGCAATGAAATCAGATTCCTCAATCCCAATTGAATGGTTATTCCCAAATAATGAAACTGAGCACATCGTTATAGTACAGCGAGTAAATGATAAAATGGGCGAGGCCATTGGTGGGTTGCAGCTAAGCCTTAATACTGACCCTGTTCGTACTCTTTTCAACCAAGCTGCTAGTAAAGACACTTATTTTATAAAACTCTTGCAAAACACAAGTTCGGGTGGTTCCGTAGTGTTAGCGTCTTCTGGTGACAAAAATCGTGCTACGGTAGACCAGAATACAAAAATACCCGTTACCGGAACCAGATGGTCAATTGATATTAAGCGCTATCCTGTAGTAGATAAAAGTAATATTACCTCAATTGGCTTGATTGGCTTAATCGCATTACTCGGAGCGCTACTGATTTCGTATAGAAAACAACAAAATAAGAAAAAGCTTGCAGAAAGTTTAGCTAATCGTCCAAGAGCGCCGAGCAGTGTTCCCGAAGAACAGCCGTCTCCCAAACCAGAAAACGAGATTTTTGACAATAGACTTACAACAGAGAGTGGAGGGATTGAAGTGGAAGAAATTGATGGGGTTGATGAAGATTCTGCTAAAGAAGTTGCAAAAGAAATCGAACAAACTAATTTTGATCAAATAGATGAAGCTACCCATGCACCAGCTTCAATTTTCAGGGCTTATGACATTCGCGGCGTCGTAGATGAAACCCTGACCGAGCAGATCGTATATAACATCGGTCGAGCGCTGGGCAGCGAAGCTATCGCACGTGGTGATAATACGGTCGCTGTAGGTCGAGATGGCCGACTATCTAGCCCAGCATTATCAGAAGCTCTCGTTAAAGGTTTAACCGACAGTGGTCGCGACGTGATCGATATCGGTATGGTACCAACACCTGTGCTCTATTTTGCGGCCAATTACTTTGACACCAGCAGCGGTATTATGATCACAGGGAGCCATAATCCGCCGAATTATAATGGCATAAAAATGGTATTAGCTGGCACCACACTCGCCGATGATGCAATACAGTCTTTGCGGCAACGAATACTGGACTCTGATTTCACAACCGGAGAGGGTAAAGCCCAAACCACGGAAATCGGATCAGAATATGTTCGCCGTATCACAGAAGATATTCCTGTTGCATTGAGTAATTCGTTCAAAGTCGTGGTTGATGCTGGTAATGGCGTTGCCGGTCAGTTGGCGCCACAACTGATCCGCGCATTAGGACACGATGTGATCGAGCTATTTTGCGAAATTGATGGCAACTTCCCAAATCACCATCCTGATCCCAGCCAACCAGAAAATCTGGAAGATTTGATCAAAACAGTAAAAGATCAAAAAGCCGATCTTGGTTTTGCGTTTGATGGTGATGGTGACCGACTTGGTGTTGTGGATCGTGATGGAAATATCATCTGGCCAGATCGTCAAATGATGCTGTTCTCGCGTGATGTGATCGAACGAAATCCCGGCGGTGAGATCATTTTTGACGTTAAATGCAGCAATCATCTAAAACGCGTTATTGAAGAAGCTGGCGGTAAAGCCACCATGTGGAAAACGGGGCATTCTTTGATCAAAGCAAAAATGAAAGAAACCGGCGCACTTTTGGCCGGTGAAATGAGCGGTCATGTATTCTTCAAAGAGCGTTGGTATGGCTTTGATGATGGTTTATACACCGCTGCAAGGTTACTTGAAATTCTGACTAAAGCAGATCAGGAACCACATGAAATTTTAGGTAGCCTGCCTGGTGGCGTCTCTACCCCTGAATTGAAAGTGGACATGCATGAAGATCAACATGGCGCTTTTATGGCAAGCCTCGGCGAAATTGCAGATTTTGGTAACGGGAATATAGGAACAATAGACGGAATACGGGTTGATTTTCCGGATGGATGGGGCTTGATTCGACCATCAAATACGACACCTTGTCTGGTCATGCGTTTTGAAGCGGATAACGAAGCCGCACTGACTCGAGTTCAAGAACTTTTTAGAGAACAGCTTTTAGCACTCGACCCAAAATTAAAACTACCTTACTAAATTCAACAAATAAATATTTGCATTAAACCCCGGAAAACTTGATCCGGGGTTCCTTTCAGTGCTCCAATACTCACCATGAACATTGAAAACACTCAAGCGAAAAATATCGCCCACATCCTGACGGAAGCACTGCCATACATCCAGCAGTTTGCTGGCAAAATTATTGTCGTCAAATACGGTGGCAATGCGATGATCGACGAAAAACTGAAAAATAGTTTTGCACGCGATATTGTCCTTATGAAATCCGTAGGGATTCATCCAGTTGTTGTGCATGGTGGCGGTCCTCAAATTGGTAAGCTGTTGGAAAGAGTCGGTAAAGAATCAAAGTTTATTCAAGGCATGCGAGTCACCGATGATGAAACCATGGATGTAGTAGAAATGGTTTTAGGTGGTTTGGTTAACAAAGAAATTGTTAGTTTGATCAATCGACATAATGGTTCTGCCGTTGGTCTCACTGGCAAAGATGGTGAATTGATCCACGCACGAAAACATATTATGGAGTCAAACTCTCCGGAGCTAGACTCACCAGAAATAATTGATCTTGGCTACGTGGGGGAAGTAGAAAGCATTGATACCTCTATCGTTGAAATGTTAGTGCAAGGCAACTTTATCCCAGTAATAGCCCCTATAGGCGTTGGAAAAGATGGCCAATCTTATAATATCAATGCTGATCTTGTTGCCGGAAAAATGGCCGAAGCGCTACAAGCGGAAAAGCTAATGTTATTAACCAATACGGCTGGACTACTCGATAATAACGGTGATGTTTTAACCGGTCTGACAGCTAGTCAGGTTGATGATTTGATCACAGATGGCACCATTCACGGAGGAATGCTGCCGAAGATAAAATCTGCACTAGACGCTGTACATAGCGGAGTTGTGAGTTCACACATAATTGATGGGCGCGTAGAACATGCTGTTTTGTTGGAAATTTTTACAGATCAAGGAATTGGAACGCTTATCCACGGCCGTCGAACAGGAGGAGCTACTCCATAGAGATAAGTGGGAAGTAAACGAATGACGAATAAGAAAAATAATCGTAAACAACAAATCCTCGAAGTACTCGCACACGAGCTAGAGACAAGTCCCGGCACGCGCATCACCACAGCGCGGTTGGCCAAGGCTGTCGGTGTGTCTGAAGCAGCGTTGTACCGACATTTTCCGAGCAAAGCCAAAATGTTTGAGGCGTTGATCGATTTTGCTGAAGATGCGATTTTCGGCTTGGCAAATCGAATTATGGAAGAAGAGTCTGATCCAACACGGCGCTGTGAAAATTTACTTTTAGTGCTATTAAGATTCGCCGAAAAAAATCCTGGCATTACTCGAATTTTAGTCGGCGATGCGTTGATTGGTGAAAACGAGCGTTTACGAAAAAGAATGGCGCAATTGTTCGAACGGCTAGAAACTCAGTTTAAACAGATCCTGAGAGAAGCGCCGATGGCAGGAGCTTCTCGTCCCGCTGGCTCAACCAGCTCAATAGCAAATCTCCTGCTTTCTATCGCAGATGGAAGAATGTGTCGTTATGTTCGATCAGGATTCAAAGCCAGACCAACCGAGTATTGGGAGATACAGTGGCCTTTGTTAAAAAAAGGATTATTTATTTTAAATTAAGAAAGCTAATTTAATTCTTTTACTCCGCGCTTGCCTGGTAATCCGCATCTGATTGCAGTTTATTATAGCGGTTCAGATCTTGATCATATTGTTGTTTGACCAAAACCTGCTCTTTATATTTAGCTTTTAAGTAGGTTTTAGTTTCCGCAATTTGTGATTTCACATTTTCAACATCCGCCAATACTTTTTCTGTTAGCGGCACACCGCGGCGCTCCATATCTGCGGCAACAGTAACAATTTTATCCAGATTCATTTGAAGTTTTTCTATCTGCGTTTGACGCAAGCTAATTTCTGCTGCCAACGATGAAAGCTTGCCTTCACGTGCAAGAATAATATCATCCGCCGATGCAAAAGAATTTAATAACACACGATCTGAATCTTCTCTTTCTTGGATCTTTGCTTGTTTTTCGGACTCGATATCCGCAAGCCGCTTTATCTCAGCAAGCTCTTCTTGAGTCTTAGCAGCTCTCTTTTTTTCCGTTGTCACACCATGCTTATTAAACTTTTTGCTCTCTTGCTGCGCATATTCTGGTGGAATATAGTCACCACATTCGCGATAACCATCACTGTTTTTCCAACATTTGATTCCAGCTTGAGAAGACGACATGAAGATTACGAAAAGTGTTGAAATAATGACAATACGATGAGAATTTGAAGTCATGTGAAAATCCTTTTTCTTTAACGTTTAGACTATCTAATTTAGGTAATAGTGAGCCACGCTGCTAAAATAGCTTTCTTGATAGTAAAACCATCGGCAGTTTAGACAAAAACTTTAGCCGCTAATTGGCTTCTATAATGAACATCTATGATCAAATTCTCCTTTTCATTATTTCATTTCTGGCTAACCTGTTTTCAGCTTTTGCTGGCGGTGGCGCTGGTCTAATTCAGCTGCCAGCTTTACTGTTTTTAGGCTTACCCTTTTCTATCGCGCTCGGCACACATAAATTTGCCAGTGTCGCACTTGGTATCGGCGCGACGCTACGACATTCGCGCGAAAAAATGCTCGATCTAAAATTTGCTACCTTTATATTGACCACAGGAGTTCCAGGGGTTTTGATCGGTGCAAATATAATTCTTGGCATACCAGATCGCTGGGCAGAAATAGCATTAGGATGTTTAACAATCTCATTAGGAATTTACTCATGGCACAAACCGTCACTTGGACAGCAAACTCAGTCAATGAATAGAACAAGCTCAGGGTATATGATCGGTGGTATTGTTCTATTCTTGATCGGACTACTAAATGGTTCACTGACTTCTGGAACCGGACTTTTCGTGACGCTTTGGTTAGTGCGCTGGTTTGGGCTTGAATACAAACGTGCAGTTGCCTACACACTCATTCTGGTTGGTATGTTCTGGAACGGTGCGGGTGCATTAATGCTCGGATTATTAAGTGAAATTCGTTGGGATTGGTTGCCTGCACTATTACTAGGATCATTGCTTGGTGGCTATGCAGGGGCGCATTTATCGATTGCAAAGGGAAACTATTGGATCAAAAAAGTCTATGAAGTTCTTACTATTTTAATCGGTTTAAAACTCATTCTTGGATGATTAGCAAACTATTAACTTTTCTCACCGTATTGTTTTCTATACGCCAAAACCTGATCAAGATAATTTTGTAGATCGCCTTTTTGATCAGAAAGATGTTCGATCAATTCTGTCAGCGCAACAATACTCGTAACAGGAATTTTTTTCTGCTGCTCAATTTCCTGAATCGCAGACAACTCTCCTTTACCGAGCTCTTGTCGGTTAAGCGAAATCACCACACCCGCAGGTTCTGCACCCGCCGCATTGATAATTTCGATCGATTCATTGACAGATGTTCCCGCTGAAATCACATCATCGATGATCAAAATTTTTCCAGCCAAAGGTGCGCCGAGTGTCATACCACCTTCACCATGATCTTTGACTTCTTTGCGATTAAAAACATATGGCACATCACGATCATGTTTTTCAGCCAGCGCAACCGCTGTCGCCGACGCTAAAGGAATACCTTTATAAGCCGGGCCATAAATCATGTCGAATTCAATACCTGAATCGATGATCGCCTGCGCGTAATAATTACCTAGTCGAGCGAGCTTTGCGCCGGTGTTAAATAACCCGGTATTAAAAAAATACGGGCTTTGCCGGCCAGACTTTAGCGTAAAACTACCAAACTTCAGGACGTCACATTCGAGGGCAAATTCGATAAATTCTTGTTGATATTCTTGCATCGTTTCACGGGTATAATGTAAAGCACGTTAGTTTAACAAACTTTAGGAACAGTAATGAAAATAATCTCTGCTAACCTCAACGGAATCCGCGCCGCCCATCGAAAAGGTTTTTTTGAATGGTTGCCCAAACAAAATGTAGATGTGCTTTGCGTACAGGAAACCAAAGCTCAAATTGATCAACTCGTCGATGAAATTGTCGCGCCAGCTGGTTTCCACACACATTTTCATGATGCAGAAAAAAAAGGCTACAGCGGTGTCGCTTTATATACAAAAGAAAAACCAGATCAAACAATCATCGGACTAGGCTGGGAAGATTTCGATGCCGAAGGTCGTTTTATTCAAGCCGACTTTGGAAACCTTAGTGTCATCTCACTCTATTTACCTTCAGGATCTTCAAGTGAAGATCGTCAAGCAAGAAAATTTGATTTTCTAGATCGATTCTATCCGCGACTTGAAGAAATGAGCAAAGATGGACGTGATTACATCATCTCCGGCGACTGGAATATTGCGCATAAAGAAATTGATCTTAAAAACTGGAAAGGTAATAAAAAGAACTCAGGTTTCCTACCAGAAGAAAGAGAATGGATGACTAAAATTTTTGATGATCTTGGTTTTATCGATGCCTTTCGCGAAATCAATCAAGAACCTGATCAATACACATGGTGGTCGAACCGAGGTCAAGCACGAGCCAATAATGTTGGTTGGCGAATTGACTATCAGATCGTTTCACCTGGCTTAAAAGGTAAAGCACTAACCACAGAGATTTATCGAGAAGAAAGTTTTTCTGATCACGCTCCTTTGATCATGACGTATGATTTGTAATTAAGCTTGATCTCATTAATTTGGGAGGTGTGAATTGTCACAGTTACAATTAGAAATCTGTCCAAAAATTCAAAATAAGAACAAGTATTAATCTATTCTCAATTTGATCAAAAATAAAAAACTTACTCGTGTGCTTTAATTTTAATGATGAGACAGCTAATTTTTTGTTGTTTGTATGAAAGCCCCCAAGTTCAAATCTCAAAATTGAAAGTTTAGTGTGGAGTGATTATTTGAAAGTTTTTTACCCAAACTAGTTCACAAGCACCATTACCCGTATCGTCACGCGTTTGTGAGCTTTTCCAGCGCCAATTACCATCTGCAGAAATGACATTAACTAAACTACCCGACATCTTAATAATATCACCTTGCCTGACTTTCATAATTTTGTTTGCTACTGAATCGTTCACAGGGATTAAGTGCATGTTTGCGCTCTGTGTCTCTATTTCACGTCTTGGTATTGGAAAAGAATCTACGTGCCACCGATAGAACCTTCCTGATTGTGAGATCGTAATTTTTTCGAGAACACTTTCATCCGACATGTTTTCCCATCCCAAAGCCAGATCAACAGGAGAAAAATCAGCTTCCTTACCCAATCGATATTCCTCTTTCGACAAAACTTTAGCCTTAATGCGAAATTCAGCCAACTCCTGAATAGTACTATCACCCAGAATATGATCTACGCGCGGACTGATTTCTTTTTGATAAGGTTTTTCACTTGCCATTACCCCCGGCCCAAGAATAACCTTGCTCGTATGAGAATTAATTTTCCAAATGCCACCACAGATTAAGATTAAAAAGAATAGTTTTCTCATAAATTAACTCACGAAGATAACAATAAACTAAGCGGCGCTTATCTGTTTTCGCTTGAGCTTTTTATTTAACGTTGGCTAATTTTTTGAGAGATATTGTGTAATTGAAGAAAGACTGGGAGACTTAAATTTGAGCTATTACTATTTTTTTATGTTTTATTTATAGTGTCGGTAAATGTCCAGTTTTAACAAAGATAATACAACCCTCTTTGCTGGTTGGGTGATGTTCGCTGTAATTTGGACTACGGATCCAGGCTCCTTTTGGGTAGACTCCATGCTCATCTTCCAAGGTGCCTTCGAGGACAAAAATCTCTTCACCGCCGGGATGTACGTGTGGTGTGAAAATTGTTCCAGCTTTCCATTTCACTAATGCCATACTTTCTAGACCAAAAGTGTGTAATGGCATTACCGATAAGCCTTCGTTAATTCCAGGCAACCATTCTTTTGAATCAGTATTTATCACAACCGTTTCACTGTCACCTTCTTGAAACATGTTCAACTTTACAAAAAGTTCGCAGCCAACACTTGATTTTGGTGCGTGAGAGGATCCCGGTGGATTACGCAAATAACTACCCGCTGGGTGACTACCATGCTCATCTTCAAAAACACCGTTAAGAACAAAAATTTCTTCGCCATTTGGATGCATATGTGATGAGAATTCAGAGCCGGGTTGATACTTAACAACACTGGTAACTTGACCGGTTTCTTTTGCTTCTCTTTCTAAAGGCTTCCTCAGAACACCTTTTGCGGGAGATGGAAGCCAATCCATTTCAGAGGTATTGATCGCTACCTGTTTTGAGCGATCCATATTAATCTGACTGTCGCCTGGTTGGGTTGAGCTATTCACCATTCCTTAAAGCTTAAAAATGATTAAGACTTTTTTATTCTGTAAAGAATTCTTGCTGGAATTTTAAAGTATAAATTTCATCACTTTCTAATGGCTGAACCTTAATTTCGAATTTTAGTGTTTCAGCATTTTTGATCGGGATCTCACCAACATAATAGATTGCACCTGAATCCTCCAACTCGCGAACATTAACCTGGCTTTGCTGTAAATTGAGAGTAGTCACTAGTGCAGCGACTGTTGCCTTGACTGGTTTTACCGAAGTTCCCATTTCATTTTTCAAGATAGAAATATTCAATAAGGCGCGATTTTTACTTCGTGTGATTTTGTAGCCGCTGGCCACTGTTGGATCAAGTATTTCTGTGTTGATTACATTGTAGTGAATGGTATATTTTCCAAACGTCTGCGACTGTTCTGCCATACTAGCAGTAGTGAAAAGGATCAAACTTAGAAAGGTGAACATTAACGAATTTCTTGCACGCATATCTATCTCCTAATTTATAAAATAAGCTGATATTCCCTAGCCTATTTTTTTCTTACACCCAAACAATTTACATAACACCCGCACCTAAATCCATAAGTGGTTTTACGACTAACATTAAAAGCAGTTGTAGGAGTATAAACGCAATTAGCATAGAAAAATCCAGTCCTCCACCCGCTGTTGGCAATTTTTCACGAATGGGGGCAAGGACAGGTTCTGTCAAACTACTCAAGATTGAAGTCATATAATTATAGGTACCAGGTGCCACCCAACCAAGAATAAAGACAATAAACAAAGCAAACATAATCACATAAATCGTCAGTTTTAACAGGCTCGCTATACTTAAAATGATCAAATTTCCTATCGGCGGTATGTGCCCATTAAGCAAGCCAAGAATAACCAGCAATACTACTTGCAAGATGAACAATAGAACTAATGCAGGCCAGTCAATACCTTTCATACCAGGAATGATATTGCGCAATGGACGAAGTGCCGGTGTAGTGACTTTAAGAATAAATTGACTCAATGGATTTTGAAAATCGGCTCGGAAAAGTTGGAATAAAAATCGTAGTAATACTGCAAGAATGTATAAACCAAACGCAGTACTGATCAAAAATGACAATGCATTGCTGAAGTAGCCCATCTTTTAGGAATCTCCCGATATGTTCGATAATTCTATTGCTAATTCTTCTGATCGATCTTTTGCAGCAGTAAGTGCTTGTTCAAAAATCGTATCAATATCTTGTTCATTAAATACTTTGAGCGCACGTTCAGTAGTGCCACCTGGCGAAGTCACTTGTTTTCGTAAAGTTGCTGGATCACTTGAACTTTCCAGCGCCATTTTCGCAGCACCAAAAGCAGTTTCTATTGTTAACAACCTGGCTTGTTCTGCGGTGAGACCTAAATTTTCACCCGCTTTAGCCATTGCCTCCATCATTCGGAAAAAGTAAGCTGGCCCACTTCCCGAAACAGCGGTAACAACATCCATCAAGGCTTCATTATTCAACCACTGAGTGATTCCAACCGCACGCATAACTGATTCTGCCATACTACGCTGATGATCTGTGACATTTTTTGTAGCATATAATGCTGTCGCGCCACTTCCGACCATGGCTGGTGTGTTAGGCATTGTCCTGACAAGAGGTGATTCAGAACCAAGCCATTTTGTGAGTGTTTCTGTCCGTATACCAGCGGCGATAGAGATCAGCAATGGATGCGAGGCATTTAGAAAACGTTTCATTCCATTGATTGCCAGCTGCATAATTTGCGGCTTTACTGCAAGCACCACAATTTCTGCATCCACCAGCGCAGCTTGGGGATCTTCATGCAAATTAATCTGATATTGTGATTCCAGTAGCTCTCGAGTTTTTGGATCAGGATCAACGACATGAATAGATCTGGGAGAATAACCATCTACGATCAGGCCAGCAATCAGGCAGCGACCCATATTCCCACCACCAATAAAAACGATTTTCTGATCGTTCATGAAAACTCTCTCATCAGTAAAGATATAACTGGTTTTTTTCGATTCACTTTTTACTCATTCACGTGGCCCAAAAAGGGCTGTACCTACCCGAATAATCGTCGTCTTCGGTGTGCCTGATTCAGTTGTCCGAATGCTTAAGCCCTCAGCAATAGCGGCACGATAATCATTCGTTGTTCCCATTGATAGTGTATCAAGATTAAGCCCTTGCTGCGCAAGTGCTTCTAACGAAAGACAAAGTTGGTGGAAAGGTTGTCTTTGCTGATCAAATCCCACAGTGGGTGCTGGAAGCGTCATTAAGCCTCTCAGTTCCAGGCCGGGAAGTTGACTTACCGTTTTAGCCAATTCTGGCAAAACCTCAAAGTCTACTCCACCCTTACTTATCTCGCCGCTGGAATTCACTTGAAGGCAAATCTTAAGCGGCGGTAAATTTTCGGGACGTTGCTCGCTTAATCGCTGAGCAATTTTCAATCGATCTACGGTGTGCACCCAATCAAAAGAAGTCGCAATCAATTTTGTCTTATTAGACTGAATTTTACCGATGAAATGCCATTCTAAATCTCGATGCTTAAGCCTCTCGATCTTTTCGATCGCTTCTTGAAGATAATTCTCACCAAAACATCGCTGACCCTGTGCAACCAATTGACAAATTTCATCAACCGAGCGGGTTTTGCTTACGGCTAATAATTGAACTCGATTTCCTGCAACTCCATATTGAGTGATCAGGTTATCCAATTCTTGCTGAAATTCGTTGATCGTCCTGATTTTCATAATTACACTAATTATTATCTTCGAAGTTGTTGGCGCATTATTTGCGTATTAGATTAAGTAACAATAGCTAATATTAAAGTATTTAACGTGTTGGGCTAAGACTTGTAATACAGGCCAACTAAGACTAATTTAAGAAGTGATTATACCGTTTTACATCAGGTTATATGAGGGGAACATTTAATGGATATTGGTGAACTACTGGCCTTTAGCGTCAAAAATGGCGCATCTGACTTACATCTTTCGGCGGGCTTGCCTCCTATGATCCGTGTTGACGGCGATGTACGACGGATCAATATCCCATCAATGGAGCATAAAGAAGTTCATGGTCTTGTCTACGACATCATGAATGATAAAAACCGTAAAGATTACGAAGAATTCTTAGAAACCGATTTTTCTTTCGAAGTTCCAGGACTTGCCCGTTTCCGTGTCAATGCCTTCAATCAGGAACGTGGTGCTGCGGCTGTTTTTCGTACTATTCCATCTGAAGTGCTCTCACTTGAAGATCTAAGTGCCCCCAAGATTTTAGCGGACATAGCAGATTACCCTCGTGGAATTGTCCTTGTTACCGGTCCAACCGGCTCAGGTAAATCGACCACACTTGCGGCCATGGTCAATCATAAAAATGAAACTGAATACGGACATATTCTGACGGTAGAAGATCCAATCGAATTTGTTCACCAAAGTAAAAAATGCCTTATTAATCAAAGAGAAGTCCATCGTGATACGCTGGGGTTTAATGAAGCGTTAAGATCAGCTTTACGTGAAGATCCAGATACTATTCTTGTCGGTGAATTACGTGATCTGGAAACTATTCGTCTGGCACTATCAGCCGCAGAAACGGGGCATCTTGTTTTTGGTACTTTACATACCAGCTCCGCAGCAAAAACGATAGATCGTATTGTCGATGTTTTTCCTGCTGAAGAAAAAGAAATGATGCGCTCAATGCTGTCAGAATCCTTACGCGCAGTTGTCAGCCAGACCTTGCTGAAAAAAGTTGGTGGAGGTCGTGTCGCAGCGCATGAAATAATGATCGGTACGCCTGCTATCCGTAACCTGATCCGCGAGAATAAGATTGCTCAAATGTACTCTTCGATTCAAACGGGTGCCCAAATGGGAATGCAAACACTTGATCAATGTTTACAAGATCTTGTCAGCAAAAATGCTATTACTCGTCAAGCCGCGAAAACAAAAGCCATAAATAAAGAATTATTCTGATCTGTCGATAACCTGGTACAGGTTTGAAACAGGGAAATATTCATGGAACGAGAACAAGCTATTGGCTACATGCGGGATCTCCTGCAGATGATGACCAATAAGAAAGGATCAGATTTATTTATTTCGGTCGGATTTCCACCTGCAATCAAAGTTGATGGCAATATTACGCCGATTTCGAAAACAGAACTTACTCCCGACAATACCAAAGCACTCACTTATGCGATTATGAAAGATCGCAATATAAAAGAATTTGAAGCCACCAAAGAATGTAACTTTGCCATTTCACCGAAAGGAATTGGACGATTTCGAGCTAATGCACATGTTCAATCCGGCCATGTAGGTATGGTATTACGAACTATCGAAACAGAAGTCCCAACACTCGAAAAGCTTGGTTTGCCTGAAATACTAAAAGAAATATCACTCACAAAACGTGGATTAGTCGTAATGGTTGGCGGCACCGGTAGTGGTAAATCGACTTCCCTTGCTGCGATGATCGATCACCGGAATGAAAATACACAAGGCCACATAATCACGATTGAAGATCCCATTGAATATGTTCATCCACACAAAGGTTGCATCATCATGCAACGCGAAGTGGGCATGGATACGGAAGATTGGCAAATTGCACTTAAAAACACTTTACGACAAGCACCCGATGTCATTTCCCTGGGTGAAATACGTGACCGCGAAACAATGGAAATGGCGCTACAATTTGCAGAAACAGGTCATTTAGCCGTTGCAACACTGCATGCGAATAACGCAAACCAGGCGATGGATAGAATCGTCAACTTCTTCCCAGAAGAACGACGTCAACAACTGTTGATGGATTTATCACTTAACCTCAAAGGCGTTATTTCACAACGTTTATTGAAAAAAGCCGGTGGTAAAGGCCGAGTCGCTGCGATAGAAATAATGCTCAACTCCCCTTTAATTTCTGATTTGTTACTTAATGGAGAGACCCATCAGATTAAAGAAATAATGAGTAAGTCCAACGAGCTCGGAATGAAAACTTTCGACCAGGCATTATTTGATCTTTATGAAGATGATTTGATCACCTACGAAGATGCAATAAGAAATGCTGACTCAATGAATGAACTACGACTACGCATCAAACTTGAAGGTAAAGAAGCGAAAGACTCTGACAAATTCGGTGGACTTGACAAGATCGAATTAGTCGCAACAGATGAATCAACCGGTTTGATGTACTAAAAATATATAGCACCACACAAGAACTCAAATTAATCAAATATGGATATCACCCCTTTCCTGAAATTGCTGGTACAAAAAAAAGGATCTGATCTTTTTTTCACGGGCGATGCACCTGTAAAAATGAAAATAGAAGGTGTCATCATGTCTGTTGGCAAAATGACACTTACAAAGCAACAAGTAGAATCAGCCGTTTACGGCATTATGTTTGATCGCCAACGAACACAATTAAAAGACGATCTAGAGGTAGACTTTGCCATAGAATTAGAAGAAGAAAATGCCCGCTTCAGGGTGAATATTTTTCGACAGCGAGGCAGTTTGGCCATGGTTTTGCGGTTGATCCCAAACCAGATTCCGTCGATAGAAGACCTTGAATTACCCTCTATCATAAAGCAACTTATCATGAACAAACGCGGCTTGATCCTGATGGTAGGTTCTACTGGTTCTGGTAAATCAACAACATTAGCATCAATGCTTTCTTATCGAAATCATGCAGCTCCAGGCCACATTCTCACCATCGAAGATCCAATTGAATACTCGCACCCCAATGCCAAGTGCATTATCAACCAACGCGAAATAGGTATGGACACTCACTCCTATTCAGCCGCCTTGAGAAGTGCCATGCGCGAATCACCCGACGTTATTATGATTGGTGAAATACGTGATCGAGAAACGATGGGAGCAGCCCTGGAACTATGCAATACCGGTCACCTTTGTGTAAGCACCATGCACGCAAATAACTCTAACCAGGCGATTGAACGTGTGATCAATCTTTTTCCACATGATCATCATAAGCAGTTATTAATGGATTTATCGATCAACCTGCGGGCGGTACTTTCTCAACGACTAGTCACCGGGGTTGATACCAAACGCTTACCCGCGGTAGAAGTTCTGATTAATAATCCACACATTACAGATTTAATTCTCAAAGGTGATCTTGATCAAATAAAAGAAGCGATGCATGACAGCGGTGACGGCGGTATGCAAACATTTGATCGTGCGTTGTATGAACTCTATCTTAGTGACCGAATAGATCTTGAAGAAGCAATGAGCAATGCAGACTCCAGAACTAACTTTGAAGCACAAATTAACTTCGCTTAACTTTTAATCCCATGGGCTGATGTAGCCAACTGACTGCGATAATGAACAATCCTAAAGTCAGGGGTTTATTAACTGAAAAGGCGTTTGGTGCAGGTAATATCCGAAATTATTATCAAACTAAACTACAAAGTCTGACGAAAAAATAACCGCTTTTTATGTTCGATTTTATAGTGAGATGGCTATATGTTAATGTCGGCAGATGAAAAAAGTTTACACCTCCAGCGACAATATTATGATCGGCTATCTTCATAATTTGCTACAAGATCAAAAAATAAACTGTCTGATCAAAAACGAAATGCTACAAGGTGCTGTTGGTGAAATTCCTCCCCATGAAACCTGGCCAGAAATTTGGGTGTTAGATGACAACGAAGAACAACTGGCAAAATCTTTTATAGAAAAAATATTACAACCAGAACAATCACAACGAGAATGGCAGTGCGGCTGTGGCGAATGGATCGAAAGCCAATTCACCGAATGCTGGAAGTGTAATAGCTCACGACCAATGATCAATTAAATATGAATATACAAAATCTTATTAAAAAAAGACGCTCGATCAGTTCTTTCAAATCGGAAATTCCATCAGAAAGAATAATCCAGAAGGCCATAAAAATGGCAAGTTGGGCACCAAACCATCATCTCACAGAACCCTGGCGATTTTATCTGCTGGGTGAAGAGACCAAACAAGCTGTCATTGAATTGAATGCGAAAATAGTCGACAAGAAAAAAGGAGCTCGCGCTGCTAACAAAAAACGCGAAAAATGGTCCAAAGTGCCAGGTTGGTTGGTTGTTACTATGACTAAGTCTAGCGATCAATTACAGCAGCAAGAAGACTATGCGGCATGCGCTTGTGCAATACAAAATCTTTCCTTATATCTCTGGGAAAAAGATATTGGAATAAAATGGACCACGGGAGATGTAACTCGCGATCAAAAATTTTATGATCTGATCTGGGTCGATCCAGAAATAGAAACTGTCGTTGGTTTAATCTGGTACGGCTATCCTGATGACATCCCTAATTCAAAAAGAAAACCGATAGAAGAAATTATTGTTAGATTGCCCTGATCAACATTTGATCAGAGCTTAGTTAATGCTTATTTTTCAAACGTCTCAAAGCATTCAACTTCAAGGTTCTTATCACTACAACTCAAAACAATTGGTGGTACGGGTTCTTTTGATATCAGCACAGAATAGGATGAGCCATTATTACAAGCCACACTCCAATATGCATCATCGTCTTGAGTGTAACCTTGCAGTAATGTTTTACCAACTTCACCACAAGCTTTGGCTTGCTGCTTCATCAGTACTGAAAAAATTTCAGCTCTTTCCTCTGAAGGCTTAGCAGCAAGTTGTTCGCTCAAGGGATTTGCATTGGTAAAAATGCTAAATGTGATTGTCACAAGAAACAATACTAGTGCTTTCATAAACTCTTCCTCTTACAGCTTAGTCCATTATTATTCACTATGTTAAGCCTGAAAATAATGTCCGTTATTAGTTAAACAATTATGATCCTGCCATCTTTGCCCAAAGATCATATTCTCCAGAATCCGTGATTTCGACGTCGACAAATTCACCTACAGGGAGTTGTTCATTCTCGATAATTACCAGCCCATCTATCTCGGGCGCATCGGCTACACTTCTTGCTAAAGTGTTTTCACCATCTACTGTATCGACCAGCACCGTCATTACTTTACCTATTTTTTCTTCTAATAATTCTTCACTGATCAATTGTTGGGTTTCCATGAACCGCTCCAGACGTTCTTGTTTTATTTCTTCAGGTACATGTCCAGCCAGTTCATTCGCTTTTGCGCCATCAACAGGTGAATAAGTAAAGCAACCAACACGGTTGAGTCTAGCTTCACGAATAAAGTCTAATAACTCTTCAAATTCTACTTCCGTCTCACCAGGAAAGCCGACAATAAACGTACTGCGAATCGTTATATCTGGACGAATTGATCGCCAGTATTTAATCCGATCTAACACTTTTTCTGCCGCGGCTGGGCGGCGCATCGCTTTGAGAATTTTAGGACTACCATGCTGCATTGGAATGTCGAGATACGGCAGAATTTTTTCTTCGGCCATTAGCGGTATCAACTTATCTACATGCGGATAAGGATATATGTAATGCATCCGCACCCAAACACCGAGCTCACCCAACGCTTCGGATAAATCTTGTATATGTGTGCGATAGGTTTTTCCGTTCCAATCGTCTTCTTTGTATTTTATATCGACACCATAAGCACTGGTGTCTTGCGATATGACCAGTAATTCTTTAACGCCAGCCGCCACCAGTTTTTCTGCTTCACGCATCACATCACCTATCGGCCGACTGACTAAATCGCCACGCATCGAAGGAATAATGCAGAAAGAACAACGGTGGTTACAACCTTCGGAAATTTTCAGATAAGCGTAATGTCGCGGTGTTAATTTGATCCCTTCTGGCGGGACTAAGCTGATATGCGGATCGTGTGGTGGCGGTAAATGATCATGTACAGATCCGATCACTTCTTCATAAGCATGCGCACCGGAAACGGCCAACACGTCAGGATAGGCATCACGTATTTTTTGTGAATCTTTACCCAAACAACCCGTGACGATTACCTGACCATTTTCATTCATCGCTTCACCAATTGCATCGAGTGACTCTTTAACCGCTGAATCAATAAAACCGCAGGTGTTAACGACAACAAGATCAGCATTTTCATAGCTGGCTGAAAGACCATAACCTTCTGCGCGAAGTTTGCTAAGAATACGTTCTGAATCGACCAGTGCTTTGGGACAACCCAGGCTGACGAAACCAATTTGAGGTGTTATTGAGGCCATGAAATTATTGATGCGGCTTATTGCCGGGAATTATATGATCAAAAATGGAAGGGCAATTTTACCCTGCGTATAAATGAAAGTCTTACTCAGTCAGAAATGCCTGCGTCATTTGTCGAATCCACGGCATTAGTTCTTCACGAACCACAAAAGCAGTTTCCGGATGATCAAAAGGATAGGTCGTCCAACGCCGTTCAATCACGTAAAGATTCTCTTTGCCTTCAGTCACACGATGCATGCTGATAACACCATTGCCTGATTCTTTTTCTTGTCCACAGTAAAGAACTTGTCCAACGGCTGGAGCTGGATCAGCACCCATAACCGGGATTTCGATCAGGCTGAAATGATTACATTCTATTTTACGATCTTCACGCAATTTTTCTAGCCACGCTTGTGCGGTGCTGTCAGTTTTCCCAACGAGTGTCTTAATAACAACCTGGTCTTCAATTTCTGAAGAAATGGGCCTGAGTGGTTTATAGGAAGCCATCATTTCTTGATCTGTTTTTTCTTCTGAATTGATCTCCCACTTAGGCAAATGAAAAACAATCTTTTCTTCAGCTTTTAAATTAAAGTGTGTACAAACTAATAACGATGTAATAAGTAATTTTTTTAGCATAGTATTATTTTATCAAAGATTTTCTAAGACTTCCCAACGTTGATAAGCTTCATTTAGTTTTTCATCAATTTCAGCCAGCGATGCATTCTTCTGATCAATTAATTTTTGTTCTTGTTTGAAAAAAGAAGGAGCACCCATTTCATCGTGCAAGGCTTGCTGTTGATTTTCCAGTTCTTCTATTAACTTCGGTAATTGATCTAGTTCTTGCTGATCTTTATAGCTTAATTTTTTACTCGACTTTTTCTCGTCAGGTTTCTCTTGTTGCTTTTTTTGATCAGGCTTTTTAACCTTTTCTTCAGAAGGTCGCTGTCGTAACCAATCGTCATAACCACCGACATATTCATTCAAATGATCATTTTCAAATACCAAAGTACTACTTACAACATTATCGATAAAATCTCGATCATGACTGACGAGTAATAGCGTCCCCTGATAGTTCATCACCAGTTCTTCTAATAATTCCAGCGTTTCAATATCCAGATCATTCGTCGGCTCATCCATCACCAGTACATTTGATGGCGTCGCAAATAATTTTGCCAGTAGTAATCGATTTCGTTCACCACCGGATAATTTTGTGATCGGTAAACGCGCGCGTTCCGGCGCAAAAAGAAAATCCTGTAAATAACTGATCACATGTTTTGAACGTCCATCAACCAAGATCTGATCTGATCCACCCGCAACATTTTCTTGCGCGGTAAGATTAGGTTTTAGTTCTGTCCGTAATTGATCAAAAAACGCGACTTCAAGATTTGTACCTTGTTTTATTTTTCCAGAATCCGGTTTTAGACGACCAAGTAATAAATTGATCAGCGTCGATTTACCGACACCATTGGGCCCGATAATACCTATTTTGTCGCCACGCATTATTGTCGTACTGAAGTTTTCTATGATGTTATTTTTATCATAAGCGTAGGAAATATCATTTGCTTCAATAACAATTTTGCCAGATTTTTCTGCATCCTGAATTTGCATTTTTACGGTGCCGATTTTTTGTCGGCGTGCGGCCCGCTCTACACGTAATTTTTTTAAGGCGCGAACGCGGCCTTCATTTCGTGTGCGACGTGCTTTAATTCCTTGTCGGATCCAGACTTCTTCTTGCGCCAGACGCTTATCAAAAAGTGCATTATTTTTTTCTTCTTCTTCCAGCGCTGCTTGTTTTCTTTTTAAATAAGTATCGTAATCACCCGGCCAATTGTTCAGTTGACCGCGATCAATTTCGACAATACGTGTCGCTAATCGTTTTAGAAAAGCTCGATCATGAGTGATAAAAATTAGCGTGATATTTGCGGATAACAAAAATTCTTCCAGCCATTGGATCGCTTCAATATCAAGATGGTTGCTTGGCTCATCCAACAATAATAGTTGCGGATCATTTACTAACGCTCGCGCCAGCAGAACCCGGCGTTTCAAGCCACCAGAAAGTGATTCAAAATTTGTATCTTCAGGTAGATTCAGACGATTAATAATTTGATTAATCCGCTGCTCCATTTCCCAACCATCTGCTTGTTCTATCTTAGTCTGCAGTTTGGCCATCTTGTCCATATTACCGGGCTTATCCAGCTCATGGATGATGTGATGATATTCAGCAATTATGTGACCTAAATCACCGAGGCCTTCAGAGACTACATCGTAAACGGATCCTTCTAGTTCTCGTGGGACTTCTTGCTCCAGACGGGTAACGCGAAGATTTGATTGTCGAACGATTTCACCAGAATCAGCTTTGATCTGATCATCGATAATCTTGAGAAGTGTAGACTTTCCCGTTCCATTTCGGCCAACCAGAGCGACACGTTCTCCCGATTCAATCGAAAAGTCGATCGACTCCAATAACGCAGGAAGCCCAAAACCAAGGTGGATAGATTTAAGTTGTAGTAATGCCATAAGGCGCGGAAGGATACCACGCCTGTGATTTAATTTTGATCTTGTTGTTTATTTTAGATCGAGTTCCGTCAGGCACTTATTACGCCCAGTTTCTTTTGCCTTTAGTAACGCTAAGTCGGCACGTTGGTAAATGGTTTCTATCGTATCTTTTCCTTTAAAGCTCGCAACACCAATAGAAATTGTGACCTGAAACTTCTTTTTCTTGACTCTAAAATTACATTCTTCAACGCTACTTCGTAGCGTTTCAATTTTTTCTTTCGCATCATCAATATTGCTATTAACTAGTAGAAACGCGAATTCTTCACCACCGATTCGGCCAAAAAAATCACTTTCACGTACTTGTTGTTGAATTCGACCCGCAACCACTTTCAACACTTTGTCGCCGATAGGATGGCCATGTGTATCATTAATTTTCTTAAAATGATCAATATCAATTATTGCGAGAGTTAAAGGTTCATGATTTCTCTTCCAACGTGAGTATTCAATTTGAAAACGCTCATCATAAGCTCGGCGATTAGAAACACCAGTGAGAGGATCAACCACGGCTTCTGTACGGGCAGCATCCAGAGATTTTTGCAGTTGTGTCGTTTGTGTTTGCAACTTTTGAAGTTGTTCTTCAAGCTCAGATGACGAATCTCCAGCTTGTTCCTGTCGATTCGTTTCAGACTCAACATAGCTTGTCACATTGGTGTCAATCTCATTAATACGTGATTCTATCTCCTGCTGTAATACGTCTAGATCATCCGCACTATTTACAGAGTCACGAATACCTTTGAGATTATCACCAACCAACTTACTTAAATCATCACGCTCCTCAGAACTGGATTTTCGATCATCTTTCTCTTCTTTTAAATGTGACTGAATTCCATCCAGTCGTTTTGCAACACCATTCAAAAAAGAGGAGAGTTGTTTAATATTTTTATTACGTTCATTAATCACCGTGACAAGTGCATTTTTAACTTCATCAATAAGTGCACGTAATGAAACAACATCCACAACCCAGTCCAGATCAATATTTTTTTCTTCAGAGATAAGCTTGTTTAGCACATCACCAGGAAGTTGTTCGATCAAATATTCAAGGGAATCTTTTGCAATTGCAAAGCCATCGGTTTCTTCTTTCTTACTAGACGAATTCTGATCACTCAATTCAGCTTCATCATCAAGATCATTATCAATATTCGTAATCTGGCGATTTAAATCTTTGAGAACATCAATCGAAAAACTCTCAGACTCTATTTGTTTTGGAAGTCCAACGATGGCCTTATCAAGTAGATCATCACGACCATGGAAATGATTAAATGAACGCAGAAGTTCTTTATAAACACCCGAAAGTCGCTCTTCATTTTCCTTTTCTGCATCTTCCTGATCGAGCAAAAGTTTAAAATATTTATCTTTCCAGTTTTCTTCGAGTTCTACTTCACTCATTACATATGACCCTTC
>JBGCGE010000048.1:0-81067 GCA_045110495.1 Gammaproteobacteria bacterium | reverse complement strand
CACCAATAACCAGCACAAAACTCAACGCAGTCTCACTGAGTTCAAACAACGGCGACATTCTGGCCACCATGAATATACCAGCCGTAACCATGGTAGCGGCGTGAATCAGTGCCGAGATTGGCGTGGGGCCTTCCATTGAATCTGGCAACCAGACATGCAGAGGTGCTTGTGCAGATTTTCCCATCGCACCAATGAACAATAAAATACAGATTACGGTCATCAACGACCATTGTTTATCTGCCCAGATGTTGATCGTTTTATCAGCCATCGCTGGGGCTTGCTGGAATACCTCAGCATAATCCATCGAGTTGAAATACATCAACACTGCGGCAATACCTAAAAGGAAGCCAAAATCACCAACCCGATTAACCAGGAATGCTTTTAGGTTCGCAAAGATTGCCGTATCTTTTTTATACCAGAAACCGATCAAAAGATAAGACACTAAACCAACTGCTTCCCAACCGAAAAAAAGCTGCATGAAGTTGTTCGCCATCACTAACATCAACATTGCAAAAGTGAACAGTGAAATATAACAAAAGAAACGCTGATAGCCCGGATCATCATGCATATATCCGATGGTATAAATATGCACCATCAATGAAACAAACGTCACCACAACCATCATCGTTGCGCTTAGTTCATCAATCAAAAAACCAACGTGAAAATCAATTCCACCACTACTCAACCAGGTATAAATATTGGTATTAATGGCTTGTTCATTACCCCAAACAATACTCATATAAATGATCATCGAAAGTGCAAAACTAATCCCAACGCCAATTATCGTCAGCCAATGCGCACCGAATCGACCGACCTGTTTTCCAAATAAACCTGTTGTTACCGATGCAATTAGCGGTGCAAGAACAACGATGAGTGCAAGATCAAAAATCATCCTTCTAATTCATCCAACTCAGCGACATTGATCGTGTCATGGTTACGGAAAAGTACAACAAGAATTGCCAGACCAATCGCTGCTTCTGCTGCTGCTACCGTCAGAATAAAAAACACAAAAACCTGCCCTGCAATATCACCAGCGAAATAAGAGAAGGCGATAAAGTTCATATTCACCGACAACAACATCAGCTCAATACACATAAGAATAATGATCAGATTTTTTCGATTCAGAAAAATCCCCGTCACACTTAGCGTAAATAAAATAGCGCCGAGAATAAGAAAATGAGAAAGGCCTAACATCAGCTTGCCTCTTCTTTTTTAACGGGATGCATTTTTACGATACGCAAACGATCTTCTTTTTTAACCAACACTTGCTGTCCTGGATCAGCGGTTTTATTGCTACGCGTTTTGCGTAAGCTCAGCATAATCGCAGCAATTATCGCCACTAATAAAATCACTGCCGCAATCTCAAACGCGTAAACATAATCGGTATACAAAACACGCCCAAGTTCTTCGGTATTACTATATTCAGCCGTATGTCGAACAGGTGGAATGAACTTGTCCGCCATAAATTTTTCTGGTCGAAGTACGCCAATCATTAAGCCCAACATAGAAGCTGCGATCACCCCGCCGATCAATAAAAATTTAACAAAACCTTCTTTTAAAACTGCTAAATTAATATCTAACATCATGACAACAAAAAGGAACAACACCATCACCGCACCAACATAAACAAGGATCAAAACAATCGCCAGAAATTCAGCTTCTAACAACATCCAGATCCCGGCACTGGCAAAAAATGCCCAGACTAAAAACAATGCAGCGTGGACAGGGTTTCTTACAAAAATCATCATCGATGCCGCAAAAACTAAGATGCTTGCGAAAAGATAAAAAACCAGTAGATCGTAAGGGATTCCCATCATCGGTATTTAGCCTCCGCTTCTCGATCAGCCGCGATCTCATCTTCTAACAATGCGGCATTGGCTAATAACTTTTCTTTCGTCATTATCAACTCATGTCGTTCCTCGGCGTGATACTCAAAATGACGAGACTCAACGATGGAGTCCACCGGACAAGACTCTTCACAGAAACCACAATAGATACATTTGCTCAGATCAATTTCGTACTTTGTCGTACGTCTGGAACCATCTTCGCGCGCTTCTGACTCAATGGTGATTGCGGCAGCTGGGCAAACCGCTTCACAGAGTTTGCAGGCAATACAACGCTCTTCGCCATTGGGATACCGACGCAACGCGTGTAGCCCTCGAAAACGCGGAGACTGCGGCGTTTTTTCTTCTGGATATTGAACCGTAATTTTTCGACCAAATAAGTGACTGCCAGTCTGACGAAGGCCTTTGATCAATTCCCACAGAAATAAACTTTTTATAATATTCCACATCTTCATGCGTCAAACCACGGCGGAATTTCAAACACGACCATGCCTCCTACAACAACAATCCAGATAATTGTTAATGGAATAAATATTTTCCAGCCCAGGCGCATAATTTGATCATAACGATAACGAGGAAATGTCGCTCGAAACCAGAGAAAAAGAAATAAGAAGAAAGAGGTTTTGAGGATCAACCATAAAATTCCAGGAACCCAGGAAGTATATTTTTCTAAGATCTCTATTCCTTGAAATGGCGATAACCAACCTCCGAGAAACATGATTGCCGAAAGTGCTGAGATCAAAATCATGTTTGCGTACTCAGCAAGAAAAAATAACGCGAAGGCCATACCAGAATATTCCACATGGAACCCAGCGACAATTTCAGACTCACCTTCCGCCACATCAAACGGTGCTCTATTTGTTTCTGCAACGCCTGAAATAAAATAGATCACAAATAATGGCAGTAGTGGCAACCAGAACCAATGGACAATACCGCCTTGTTGTGCGAGTACGATCTCTCTCAAATTCAAACTTCCCGCAGCAATCAAAACGCCAACCAATGCAAAACCCATCGCTATTTCATAAGAAACAATTTGTGCCGAAGCGCGCATACAACTTAGAAAAGCGTACTTGGAATTTGATGCCCAACCAGCGATCAAAACGCCATAAACCGCCAATGAAGTTAGCGCGAGAATATAAAGTAATCCAGCATTGATATCAGCCAACACGCGCAGATCATCAAATGGGATAACTGCCCAGGCAGCAAGTGCTGGAGCTAGCGTAATTATCGGGCCTAAAAAATAAAGTGTCTTACTCGCTTTTGTTGGAAGAATAATTTCTTTTGTTAATAACTTGATCGCATCTGCAATTGGTTGTAACCATCCTCCTGGCCCAACTCTATTTGGCCCAACGCGCATCTGGATAAAACCGATAATTTTTCTTTCCGCAAATGTGAGATATGCAACACAACCCATAATCGGTAAAACAATCGCAATTATTTTGATCATAATTATTATGAGCATTGGTATTGGTTCTGGTAACCAACCAGAAAACCAAACTTCTAACGAAGTCATCAACTGATTTTCTCCAGAGCAAATTCACCCGGTTTTAAACCGAAATCAGGTTCAGGTTTGTGGCCACGTTGCCAGAGCGCGCAACTAGATGGAACGCGATTATTGATCAAACATTTTAATTCTACGGCAAGCTCACCTTGTCGCACTCGCACATGTTCACCATGATCAATTCTCAATTGATCTGCAAGATCAGAATTGATTTGCAGAACACTCTCTTCAACATCTTGCATTTGTTGTAAGGCTTTTGCTCGACGAACCAATGGATCGGTAAAATAGATCGGCGTCTCAAATACCAACTCAATACCTTGTCCTGATTTTTGAATTTCTCTTGGAGATATTTTTTCCATTCGATTATCAGGTTCTATTTCTTTAGAGAGGCTTTTAATTTCATCCAAAACTTCTAGTGAAGAGTCGTAATCAAACCCTTCCAGATCAAATTTATTTCCTAATACGCGAAGGATTTTCCATGCAGGTCGTGCTTCATTTTTTGGTTTGACTGCACCAGAAAAAGATTGCCATCGACCTTCTAAATTTACAAAAGTACCGGATGTTTCTGCGAATAAACCAATTGGTAAAATCACATCAGCATAATCCATCATAATCTCTGATCGAAAACCAAAAAGAGATACAACAAATTCAGCCGCTTTCAATGACTCAACCGCAGCAACGGAGGTTAGTGAATCAAGTTCAGGTTCCGTTCCTAGTAGTACATAACCTCTCATACCCTGTTCAAACATAGTTCGAGCATCTAAACCAACCTTATCGACTTCACGGCCACCAACTTGGCGATGAGGAACCGCTCCCGCTAACCAGGCACCACACGTATTTGCCGCTTCAGGGAAGTAACCCAATTTCGCATCACTTAGTTTCGCAATTAAATTTGATAAAGTTCGTAGTCGATTAGCATTAGGAATCGATGCAGCAATATGACCAAGAAAAATGGCTGATTGATCATTACTCCTTAAACTTTCCGCAATAATTTTTTGCTCTCTGGTTGGCTCAATATCTTTCAAAGAGTTAGTTGTTTCATCGTCGATTTCTTGATTAGAATTTTGCTTGTCGAGCAGTACTTTTGCTACGCCGGATAAAACACTTTCTATTTCAGAAGGTGGCAAAATAACACTACCAGTTGACTGCCAGTTAAAATCAAAATCGACCGGATTAATAACAAATATTTCGGCACCTTTTTCTGATGCCATGCGTAAGCGATGATTAATTAGTGGGAGTTCTTGACGAACATTGCTACCGATTAGCAATACCGAGCTGAGATCTTCCAGATCAGAAATATTTTGTCCTAACCAGGGAAAAATCGGCAGATCATTTTGATCACTAAAATCTACCTGCCGCTGTCTATGATCAATATTTCCGCAGCCCATTCCACGCATCAGTTTCTGAAATAAAAATAATTCTTCCAAGGTGTTGGTTGGGGAAGCGAGCGCACCAATTTTTGTAGGAATAATTTTCTTTAACCCTGCAACAGCAAATTCAAGCGCGTTATCCCAATCTGTTTCTTGCCATTTATGATCAACTTTAATCATGGGCTTCTGCAAACGTTTTTCGCTATTTAATCCTTCATAACTGAAACGATCTCGATCAGAAATCCAGACTTCATTAACTGCTTCATTCTCTTTCGGCACGACTCTTTTTACGGTATTACCTTTTACGTGTAAATGAACATTTGAACCCACCGCATCATGCGGCGCAATGCTGTCATGTTGTCTAAGTTCCCAAGCGCGCGCCGTGTAGCGATAAGGTTTTGAAGTCAACGCACCAACCGGGCAAAGATCAATAATATTCCCGGATAGTTCTGATGTAACTGCCTTTTCGATATAAGTGCCGATCTGCATATTCTCGCCACGACCTGTGGCACCCATTTCGCGCATACCAGCCACTTCTTCACCAAAGCGTACACAGCGCGTACAGTGGATACAACGAGTCAGATCAGTTTGAATCAGTGGTCCGATATTTTTATCTTTTACGACTCGTTTCTGTTCCGAATAACGCGAAACATCGCTACCATATCCAACTGCAAGATCTTGTAACTCACATTCACCACCTTGATCACAAATCGGACAATCAAGCGGATGATTGATCAACAAAAATTCCATAACGGATTTTTGTGCCTCTTTGGCTAAATTAGATTTAGTAAACACCTTCATGCCTTCCATGACAGGCGTTGAACAGGCAGGTAATGGTTTGGGAGCTTTCTCGACTTCAACCAGACACATTCGGCAATTGGATGCGACTGATAATTTTTTGTGATAGCAAAACCTCGGAATGTCTACATTTGCCGCATCGGTTGTCTCAATCAACATCGATCCTTTCCGAGCCCGCATGGTTTTCCCATCGACTTCAATGCTAACGAATTGATCTGAATCTGACATCAGGCAGCAGCTCCCCGGTTAGCTTGTAATTTGCTATGTCCATGGATAATGTAATATTCAAACTCCGGCAAATAATGTTTCAGCATTCCCTGCACCGGCATTGCAGCGGCATCTCCCAAAGCACAAATCGTTCTACCTGCTATTTTTCCAGCAATGTCTTCAAGTTTTTCCAAATCCTCCATTTCACCTTTACCATCAACAATTCGCGTCAGCATGCGATACAGCCAACCCGTACCTTCGCGACATGGAGTGCATTGTCCACAGGATTCCGCATAATAAAAACGAGATAATCGTTGTAACACTTTGACCATATCAGTCGTATCATCCATGACGATCACGGCTCCCGATCCAAGCATCGATCCCGCTTTTGAAATAGAATCGTAGTCCATCGTTGTTTCTAACATTTGATCGCCCGGTACAACCGGCACCGATGAACCACCAGGGATCACGGCTTTTAAGGTTCGACCTTCGCGCATACCACCCGCGAGTTCTAACAAATCTTTGAATGTTGTTCCCATCGGTATCTCAAAATTTCCTGGCTTAGCGACATGGCCACTGACTGAAAATATTTTTGATCCACCATTATTCGGAATACCCAGATCGGCAAACCACTGCGCGCCTTTCCTGAAGATCGTCGGAACAGATGCCAGAGATTCGGTATTATTAATTGTCGTTGGTCGTCCATACAAACCATAGTTCGCTGGGAAAGGCGGTTTAAAACGTGGCTGTCCTTTTTTGCCTTCCAGAGATTCCAATAACGCCGTTTCTTCACCGCAAATATAAGCACCAGCACCTAATGATCCATATAGATCAAAATCAATACCGTTGCCTTTTAAATTTTTTCCTAACAAACCTTCCTCATACGCTTCTTGAAGTGCATTTTCGAAACGCTTGGAAGGTTCATCCATAAACTCGCCGCGCATATAGTTGTATCCAACGGTAGCACCGATTGCATAACCCGCAATGGCTATTCCTTCGACAAGTGCATGCGGATTAAATCGTAAAATATCACGATCTTTACACGTGCCTGGCTCACTCTCATCAGAGTTACAAACGATATAACTCTGTTGATCATTTTTGGGCATAAAACTCCATTTAACGCCAGTTGGGAAACCCGCGCCGCCACGGCCGCGTAATCCTGAATCCTTGATCACTTCTATCAATGCATCTGGTGGAATTTTTTCATTGAGAATTTGATTCCAGGCCTGATAACCGCCGAGTGACCTGTAATTTTCTAATAGCCACGGTTCCGCAAACTGTAGCGTTTCAAAACAGGTCTGGTTGAGCAATATATTTTTATTGTTACTCATTCAAGATCGTCCAGGATTTGATCGACTTTTTCAGTGGTTAAATTCTCAAAGTAAACATGATCAATCATCATCATCGGCGCACCGCAACAAGCTGCTAAACACTCTTCTTCTTGCTTTAGAAATATCCGGCCGTCCTCTGTCGTTTCTCCGGTCTTTATTTGTAATTTTTTCTCAATGTGATCAATTAAATCATCCGCACCATTCAGCATGCATGAAATATTATTGCATACAGAAATGCTGTGACGTCCAACTGGTTCCGTTTCTATCATCGAATAAAAACTTGCCACTTCGTAAACGGCGATCTTTGACATATCAAGATATTCTGCAACGGCATCCATTAATTCAACCGTTATAAACCCTTTGTTCTCATGCTGTACTTCTTGTAATGCTCCTAGAATGGCAGATTGTTTTTGATCCGCCGGAAATTTTTTCAAGCAGTCATCAATAACACTTTTTGTATGATCAGAAATAATTGTTGGATTTGGTTGATCAGACTGGGAATGGCTCATCGATCTATTTCTCCAAAAACAATATCTTGTGTTCCAATCACCGCCACAACATCCGCCAGCATGTGACCTTTAACCATTTCATTAATCGCAGCAAGATGTGCAAAACCTGCCGCACGTATTTTCACACGATAAGGTTTGTTAGCTCCATCAGAAATCATGTAAATGCCGAACTCGCCTTTTGGATGTTCAATTGCCGAATAGACTTCACCTTCTGGTACACAGTAACCTTCTGTAAATAATTTAAAATGATGAATCAGAGATTCCATATCGCCCTTCATATCTTCACGTTTTGGAGGTATCAACTTATAGTCGTCTAAAATTACCGGACCGGGGTTTGACTTTAACCACTCTACGCATTGTTTGATGATGTTATTTGACTGACGCATTTCTTCAACACGAACAAGATAACGATCATAACAGTCGCCATTTGTACCGACAGGAATATCAAAATCCATTTGATCATAAACTTCATAAGGTTGCTGCTTGCGTAAGTCCCATACAATTCCGGAACCTCTAAGCATTGGCCCCGAAAAACCCATTTGTTTTGCACGTTCAGGGCTGACAACACCAATATCAACCGTCCTCTGTTTCCAGATTCGGTTATCTGTCAAAAGAGTTTCATATTCATCAACACAGGCCGGAAATCTATCAACAAAATCCGCGATAAAATCAAGCAAACTTCCTTGACGATTTTCATTTAATTTTTTAACTCGACCTTTACCTTTCCACTTGGATTCCTGATATTGCGGCATGCTGTCAGGAAGATCTCGATAGACACCGCCCGGTCGATAATAGGTAGCATGCATACGAGTTCCCGAGGCTGCTTCATAACAATCCATTAGATCTTCACGTTCTCGGAAGCAGTACAAAAACATTGTCATCGCACCAACGTCGAGGCCATGTGTACCGAGCCACATCAGGTGGTTTAGAATTCGAGTAATCTCGTCAAACATTACACGAATATATTGCGCACGGATCGGTGGTTCAACGACGAGCAATTTTTCAATCGCGGATACATACGCATGTTCATTACACATCATCGAAACGTAATCGAGACGATCCATATAACCGATGCTTTGGTTGTACGGCTTACTTTCCGCTAACTTTTCAGTCCCTCGATGGAGCAAGCCAATATGTGGATCTGCTCGTTCAATGACTTCACCATCCATCTCAAGAATTAAACGCAACACACCATGCGCAGCGGGATGCTGAGGACCAAAATTCAAGGTCATGTTTTTAATCTCAGGCATGATCTTGATCCTGTTCTTCTTCATCAGAAAGCTGATCATCTTTTCTGATCACGCGAGGAACTAATACTCGGCTTTCAATCGTGACTGGCTGATAAATTACCCGACCCTTTTCTTCGTCATAACGTACTTCTACATTACCTTCTAATGGAAAATCCTTACGGAATGGATGCCCGATAAAACCATAATCAGTCAGGATTCGTCGTAAATCAGGATGACCATCAAATAAGATTCCAAATAGATCAAAAGCTTCTCTTTCATACCAATCGGCAGAATTCCAGATTGAAACAACCGATGGAAGGATTAATGATTTATCTTCAACGAAAACACGTAAACGTAGTCGCTGATTGTTTTTAAGCGAGAGTAGCTGATACACAACTGCATATTGTTTTGGCTCGAAACCATCTGCCGCTTCGTGAGTCGTCACGCCGCGACTAAAACCCGAGCTCGTGGCTTCTTGAGTCTGCCAGTCGTCTTGTCCGTAGGTTGAATAATCAACACCGCTCAAATCCATTAATTGTTCAAATTCAAAAGGTGCTTCATCACGCAATGCTGTCGCGACTTCAATTAAATTACTGGCTGAAACTTCAAGAATAATTTGATTAGTACAGACTTCATAATGATCAATACGCTCAGCAAACCTTTGTTTAAGTTGTGAACTGAATTGATCAATATTGGGAGTTGCCATTTCGATTTATTACTCCTGACCAATTTTACTGGATTGAGCTGGCCGAGCAATTGTGTTGGTTCTTTTAATCTTTTTCTGCAACTGAAGAATTCCATATAGCAACGCTTCTGCCGTTGGAGGACAGCCAGGCACATATACATCTACGGGGACAATACGATCACAGCCTCGAACAACTGCATAAGAATAATGATAATAACCTCCACCATTAGCACATGAACCCATTGAAATTACCCAACGTGGTTCGGCCATTTGATCATAAACTTTACGTAATGCTGGAGCCATTTTATTAACCAACGTTCCGGCGACTATCATTACATCTGATTGCCGAGGACTTGGTCGAAAAACCACCCCAAAGCGATCCATATCATAACGTGAAGCGCCAGCCTGCATCATTTCAACAGCACAGCAAGCAAGACCAAATGTCATCGGCCACAATGATCCCGTTCGCGCCCAATTGACAACATTATCAACAGAAGTTGTAACAAATCCTTCTTCTAAAACGCCTTCTATTCCCATTCAAGTGCTCCTTTTTTCCATTCGTAAATGAAACCAATCACTAGAATGCCAAGGAAAATTAGCATTGCCACGAAACCAAACAACCCTAGTTCGTCTAGCACTGTCGCCCAGGGAAATAGAAAAGCAATTTCCAGATCAAAAATAATAAATAAAATGGCGACTAGATAGTAACGAACATCAAACTTCATTCGTGCATCTTCGAAAGCTTCAAAACCACATTCGTAAGGAGAGTTTTTTTCTTCGCCAGGTTTGGTCGGGCTTATTAAGTGCCCAAGTACAAGGGATACGATACCGATGACGGTTGATACGCCAAGAAAAATTAGTACCGGTATGTATTGTTCAAGCATTGTTTATAACGTGCACCCTCACACGAAATTTTATTTTTGCTCAATTATCATTGAGAGTATCGATAAAAGAAATACGGATATTTTACACTTAAAACACCATTAATGGTGCCGATGGCCGGAGTCGAACCGGCACGGCTTACGCCACTACCCCCTCAAGATAGCGTGTCTACCAATTCCACCACATCGGCAAGTCTTTTACTTCCTCTGGTACTCATTCTGGAATAACCGGCAGATCTGATTGGCCTGTTTGTTCAGGTGCTACTGGAACATCTGATTTTTGCTCTACTTTCGTTGTATCAAGGACTTTTTGATCCACCATGGTTTCTGTCTTTTCAACTGTACCCATCAAACTTTCTCTCTCAACGCCTGTGGTTGAAAGATAGGACAGGAAAAAACTGTTGGCGAAAAAGACAAATGCCAGAATACCTGTCGCTCGCGTTAGAAAAGAAGTTGATCCTGACGCACCAAATACTGTGGAAGACGCACCACTACCAAAAGCAGCACCTGCATCGGCACCTTTACCGTGCTGAATCAAAATCAGGCCAATTAAAGATAAGGCCATTAATACATGTAAAATCAATAAAATAGACTGCATTACTTACTCCGTTGCGCCACGCTAACTAAACTATTGCTGCTTGGCAAATTCCTAAAAAATCTTTAGATTTGAGTGCGGCACCACCTATTAGACCACCATCAATGTCTTTCATAGCGAATATTTCTGCCGCATTGTCTGGTTTGACACTGCCTCCGTACAATATACGTATTTGATCAGCCACTTCGCGCCGTTGTTCGTATTCTGCCACTAAATCTCGTATAAAACTATGTACTTCCTGTGCCTGATCGGGGGTTGCAGTTAATCCCGTACCGATTGCCCAAACGGGTTCGTAGGCTATTACGGCTTGCTTAAAACCTTCCGCTCCTACTTTGTCTAGGACTTCGCGCATTTGTTCACTAATCACGCCTTCCATTTTACCACTTTCGCGTTCTTCCAGTGATTCACCTACACATAAAATAGGGACTAAATTAGCTGCTTGTGTCTGGATGAACTTTTCAGCAACTAAATCACTGGTCTCGCCATATAGGCTACGCCTTTCTGAATGACCAAGGATGACATAATGACAACCAAAGTCGTTGAGCATTTCACAAGATACTTCACCGGTAAACGCACCTTCAGTTTTATTAGACGCATTTTGAGCCCCCAATAAAATTGGACTCTCCTTGAGCAAACTCGAAACATGCTCGAGATAAATAAATGGAGGACAAATCGCAACTTCAACTCCATCCAATCCTGTGATTCCACTTTTAATCCCATAAACTAGCGGATCAATAGTCGAGAGAGTTCCATTCATCTTCCAGTTACCTGCTACCAATGGTTTACGCACTCTATTAAAACCTCACTTTTTAGGCCACAATTACTTGGCATATTGATGCGGCGGCAAGCATACCGTCTGGAACATGGGAAATCAATTACAAAACGCTCAGTATGGAAACTTAATACTACTTGCGAACATTTTATTTCAACTTAAAAAGTTTAAAAACATGATTTTTCTTACATAAAGAAAATTGTTGGAGTTATTTAGGGACAAGACTTTTAATAACGCTAGGCAGATCTTTCGCGATTTCTATCCAGCTAGCAACTGTCTCGCTGTCAGGTACCGTGGGTGTTCTATGTTCTTCAGCATTCACGCTGACCATTCTCCCTGCTAAGCTTGGCGCATCCTGTCGAGCTAGCTCTCCCACAGAAGCAATACCAGAAGCCTCAAGTAATTCGGCATATTGTCCATGGATTCCCGACACTCGCATCATATCCGACATACTGACCCATTTCCCAACAACGAAGGGTTCAACTTTAACCACTTTAGAGACTTCAACCTGTCTAGATGCTTCACGGCATCCCAAAAGTAATCGTTCTGTTGTATCAATATTGATCGACCGCAGTCTTTCACCATAAGCAGGCCCAATACCTTCGACCTCTTCAACTGGATAAGGCCAATTTGATTGATCGTTTTGTTTACTGATTTGACTGGTTGCTGCAACCTCCCCACCAACAAAGTTTGCTACCACTTGATTAGAATTATTATAATCTGCCAGAAAAGCATCACGTTCAGTTTCCAGAGTAGTTAGCTTACGTAGATAGTCTTCTTCTAACTCTGCAAACCTGCCGTCACAAGCTATTTTTTTTAACCACCAACCGATAATTGCCCCAATTAATGCCGCAAGCATAAGACAAGCTAATATCTGAGCTATTAAATATCCCATGAACTATTTCCCCTGAACATTGAATTCAATACGACGATTCTTTGTCATTCCTTTTTGAGTAGAATTGTCCGCTATCGGTTGTAGCTCCCCATAACCAACAGCCTGAAAATTATTTGATGCAACACCTTTCGTTTGTAAATACTTAACGACTGACTTAGCCCGTAATTCACTCAGCTGTTGATTGTAGGATTCATTTCCTTGATCATCGGTATGTCCAGCTATCTCAACTTTAGTTTTGGGACATTCTTTTACAGCCACGTAAGCCAATTGATCAAGAAGAACAAAGCTTTCTAATTTTATATCCGCTTTACCAACATCAAATAAGATCTGTTTATTTTTGAGCAGATCATTGAATTTCTCCTGGCATATTTTAGTCGTCGTATTAGAGATTGTAATTTTACTATCAGGCGTCAAAATATTATAACTTATGACAACATCGCTATTATCCGAATTACTTGCTTGCTCAATTTTTGCTTTAACCTTGGTTGAGGATGCTTGCCCGGAGATTAGTAACTCTGAATCTCTTAAAATAGCTTTCCCTTTTTCAAGTAAAGCAAGTTTATTTAACGCCGTTTCAGCCGTAGAGTACCAACTTTTGGCATTTCCTCTAGCAATTTTCATTAAATCCTTAACTTTATCTTTGCCATATGTCTCATTCGCAAAATCGGTCAACCAGACACGAGCAGATTGATCAGGGACATGGCCTTTGAAAACGAGTTTGCCGGAGTCATAAACAATTTCCGTCTGGTAGTTTTCTTGTACTAAGGGCATCGTTTGAGCGGGTTGGCTATTTAAAGGCTGGGGATCCTTAGCTATATAGACTGGAAATGGCTCAGGCTCTTCGACTTCAAAGTTGAAGTCAACAGTATGACGATCACTAAGGCTTTCATTTATAGAAGCCTTTATTTGATCAATTAATCTGGAAGATGAACTTTGCCCAAAAATTTCAAGTTTATTATCCTTAAGCGTTGCATTAATATTCTGAAGATAGCTAATATTTTCCAGTACCGTTTTTATCGTTGCGTGCCAACCTCGTGTAGCACCATAAACAACTTTTGTTTGATCTGTAACATTCTCAATACCGAATTGTTGTTCAGCTTTTTTGACTAGCCATAATTTTGTGGTTTCATCAGGCACCATTCCGCTCAAGACAAGGTGCCCATCTTTTTGAGTAATTTCAGTCGTATAAGCTCCTGACAATGTGGAAAAAGTGCTGGCAGGTTGAGTATCTAGCGGTTGAAGTTCTCTTAACTCAGAACCATTTAATTGATTTCCAGGTTTTAAAGCTTTTTCAGTTTGCGGAGAATCTGTGCTTGAAGCTAAATCTGTTAATTTCTCTTTCTGATTCTGATCTGCCTTTTCTGCTGCATTGACGCGAGATAGTGATATCTGGTTATTTACGGTTCGAACGCCCTTTACCATACTTGCCAGTTCAGCCGTTCTTTCTCGTAAAACTTCGTTGGGTGCAACACCTGTTAGAATTAAGTCACGGCCATCAATACCAACGTCAGCAAATTCTATATCCTCAGACAACAGCGCCTGTTGAGTGCGCTTTACAAGATCATCTTCAATCCTTGGGCTGTGTTTGTTTATGCATAAAAAGGCAAGAATTGCTAAAGCAACAAAGCCGATCACAACGAGTAACCTTCCCATTTACCTTCCTTATAATGGTATAGCGTTTTAATAGATCTACGTTTTAACTTTAAATACTGCCCTCTTTACCTGAATTTTTCAAGCAAGCATAAACCCCTGGCTACGATCTAGAGGCTAAGCCCAGTTTATGTTAGAAACCTGAGTCATTTTGGATTGACCTTAAATACTTTTGAAAATTTACGGCCTTTTGAATCTTCCATTTCTGCTTTCAGTTCGCCATCTTCATCAGGGTTAAAGAAGAAACGAAAGCTAGGATCCTGGCTAATAGAGATATCTGTCTCAGCTGTCATTATATGTGTGTCGTTGTAGCTGATCACTACTTTGGTCACATAATCAGGAGGAATAATAGAACGCGTTCGCTGATCAAGCTGTAATCCATTTACATTAGGATGACGAATGCGCAATTGCCCTAAAGTACCTTCCTCTTTACTAGAGCCTACTGATCGAAAATTCATTTCACCAATGTGTTCTTTAGCCGCTTGAAGTTCTAAAAAAGGTGGAGGTAATGAACAACCACCACTAGCTCGGACAAATTTCGTGTCCATATAAAGTTCACCCGTATTCATTTCAGCAACTGCTCTGACACTCGTGTACTGATCAATTCTTATACGCATTGCAAGATCAGCTTTACCCATCTCCGGTGTAAGTCTAAAAGTGCCCGCCAGAGGTTCAGGGTTGTTATCTGCAAATAAATAAACCGTTTTAATATAACGATCTTTAGTCTGTGGGATTTGAGCATTGATACTTATAGGAACAACAGAAGCATCTTCCGCTCGATAAGGTACGTTTAGCTGGATTATAGATTCGCCTTCATTGAGCGTTTTGTCTTGAAAGTGTTTTGGTTTTATAAAAGCACTCCACACATCTACCTCAGACTGCTCACTTTCCACTGCAAAGCTTGCAACCGGTATAAGAGTGAGTGATAAAAAACTCAAGAAAAACAACCGTAATAATTTCATAGCAGACTCTCCATATATCTATGATTTATATTAAAACCTTAGTCATGACGTAAGTATCGACCAAACTAAAAAGAATATAAATATATCTAAAGGTCTATTCCCTTTGGTTTGTTGAGTGTAATCGTAGGGAACGCCTAAAAAATCAGGCGTTTCTTAATTCTTCTTCGGTCATGTGGTGCTTAGGGTCAACAGGTTTCATAAACAGGTTGGCAAGCAAAGCAATAAACAACAAAGCTGCCATTAAATACATTGTTTGATTGTAGAGGTTGGGCGTAGGATCAATCGTGCCAGCAGGTGCAATCTCCATTAATTTGGAAATCGTGACTGTTTTTGTTTCCACCAACTTATCTAGTTGATCAATACCTGCCCCAAAAGTCGATTGAAACTTAGATGGATCAATACTTTCCACCAGGCCTTTTATGGCGTTTGTGACTGAACTTTCTCGTAATGAAGTAATAGCCCAAGGTCCAAGCACACCTGCAGTACTCCATGCGGTCAATAATCGACCATGGATACCACCGACATATTTTGTTCCAAAGATATCTGCTAAATATGCTGGAATTGTTGCGAAACCGCCACCATACATCGTGAAGATTATCATAGTCGCGCCATAGAAAAGTACCAGCCACATAATCGATGGGCTAACACTAACCTGTTGGGCAAAGTAAGGAATCGAGCTATAAAGCACTATACCTAAGCCAAAAAAGATGAAATAGGTCATTTTACGACCGATATAATCGGAGGTGCTGGCCCAGAAGAAACGTCCCACCATATTAAACAAGCTCAACATCAGTACATAAGTTGCGGCAAATTCAAGATCAACTATATCAGGCAATGTAGATCCAAAAATTTCTGTCACCATCGTTTTTGCTACAGCAATCACACCAATACCGGCGGTTACGTTCAAACACAGCATGATCCAGAGTTGGTAAAATTGCGGTGTTTTAAGTGCTTGATCAATATGTACGTGGTGCTGTGTGATCATACCGTGCTTGGCAGTTTCTTTAGGTGGCTCCCAACCTTGTGGTTTCCAACCCTCTGCAGGGACACGGTATGAAAATGCGGAAATCAGCATTATTACAAAATACACAGCACCTAAAGTGAAAAACGTTTCTGCTACACCAACAGTTCCTGTTCCTGCGAGATAAACACCTTCCGGTCCCGGTACGAGCATACTAGCAACATCATTTGCTCCAACGACAACCACTTCTTTCAACTGGCCGCCAACTTCGACCATCCTACGACCCGCCTCCGTGACAAGATTAACACTGTCGATTGAGCCTAAATATTCAGGTGCTTGATAATAAGATTTCATAATCGGCCCGATCAAAAACTTGGCTATCATCGCGCCACCACCAAAACCCATGATCGCTATCCCTGTCGCCATACCCCGTCGATCTGGAAACCAGCGGATCAACGTGCTAACAGGAGAAACATAACCAAGGCCTAAGCCACAGCCACCAATAACCCCGTAACCTAAATAAAGTAACCAAAGATCACCTAAAAGAATGCCTAATCCTCCGACGAGAAAACCGCCTCCCCAGCATAATGCAGCGACGGTTCCTACTTTTCTTGGCCCTACCTTTTCTAACCATTTGCCCGCAAGTGCCGCAGATAAACCAAGAAAAACAATCGCAACAGTAAAGATCCATACAACACTTTTTAAAGACCAGTCATCAGCCGCACTGGTTACAACGCCAATTCGTTTAATCAATGCCGGGTTAAAAAGACTCCATGCGTAAACAGAACCAATACAAAGATGGATCCCTAACGCTGCGGGTGCTATTAACCAGCGATTAAAACCAGGCTTTGCGACAATTCGTTCTTTCGAAAGTAAACCAGACATCTGCGAGACTCCTGTGAAATTATTTTTAGTTTTATTATATTTGCTTTATTATAGTTTTCTTAAGAGGCTAGCTACTTACGTAGGAGAAACCCCTCCTTTTAGTGGCTAACGAGAGTGACTAATCCTGCTGATTATGTCAAGCACAAGCCCCAAGTCTGGAGTATAATTTCGCTATGGATAAAAACGAATTTGACTCACCATTAATCGATTCTTTTGGCCGGACTGTTTCTTACGTTCGAATTTCTGTAACAGATCGATGTGATTTCCGTTGTGTTTATTGCATGAGCGAAGACATGCAGTTTGTACCGCGAGCACAAGTTTTGACGTTAGAAGAATTGAGCCTCATCGCACGTGCATTTTCAGAACTTCAGGTCAGCAAGATAAGAATCACCGGTGGTGAGCCGCTGGTACGAAAAAATGTCATCCAGCTATTCGACAATATCGGAAAACTTCCTGGCGTCGATGAATTAGTACTTACATCTAATGGGTCACAACTGCCTCATATGGCTGCTGATCTAAAAGCTGCTGGTGTCAAACGCATTAATATTAGTCTGGATACGCTTAAGAAAGACAAGTTCAAAGAGCTTACGCGTGTGGGCGATCTAGACAAGGTTTTAGCTGGGATTGATGCGGCACTCGAAGCCAGGTTTCAAAAGGTTAAGATCAATTCTGTCATCATGAAAAATCGAAATGATGATGAAGTCGCCGATCTTGTCAATTTTGCTATCGAAAGAGAAATGGATATCAGCTTTATAGAAGAAATGCCACTTGGCGATATCGATGATCACAGTCGACAAGAGTCTTTCTACTCAAGTGATGAGATCAAACAGGAACTGGGTAAGACTTTTGATCTTATTTCGACAACAGAAAAAACGAATGGCCCTTCACGTTATCTCAAAATTCCAAACACTAAAACGCGTGTTGGTTTTATCTCTCCGCACAGTCATAATTTTTGTTCCGATTGTAATCGTGTCCGAGTCACCGCAGAAGGTCGGTTATTATTATGTCTTGGCCAGGAGCATTCTGTCGATCTAAGAAAAATTATTCGATCAAATCCTGGCGATATTCAAAAGTTAAAAACAGCTATTCGGGATTCTATGAAGATCAAACCTGAGGGTCATAATTTTGATCTCAGTGTAAAACCCATTTTGTTCCGACATATGAACACGACAGGTGGCTGATTCCAAATTAGATTTTTATCGCCCTGAGATGACTCAGGCTGGTTTATCCCCAACCTGTTCTGTTTTGGCTTATGATGAACATGGTGCTGAAAGAGAAGTACAGATTGCGGGCGAACGTCCTCTAACAATTTATCTCGACCGAAGAGAAATAGTTACATTAATGACTCTCGGTCGTCATCCCGAAGCCTTAGTATTAGGCTATTTGAAAAATCAAAATCTGATCAGAAATATTGAAAATGTAACTGCTATTCAAGTTGATTGGGAAACGAGTGCCGCCGCGGTCACAACCACAAGCCCTATTGCTGATCTTGATCAAAAACTGGCAAAAAAAACGGTGACTACTGGCTGTGGACAAGGAACCATGTTTGGGGAAATCATGGAGTCACTAGACGATGTAAAACTGCAACCACCTAGACTCAAACAATCGGTCATTTACGATCTGCTCTACAACATGCGTGAATATAATGATGTCTACAAATCTGCCGGTGCTGTTCATGGTTGTGCATTATGTGAGCAAGATAAAATCCTGACTTTTATTGAAGATGTCGGTCGGCACAATGCCGTCGATGCGATAGCGGGAATTATGTGGCTAGAATATCTTACCGGTGATCAGAAAATATTTTATACTACTGGGAGACTGACTTCAGAAATGGTGATTAAGGTTTCTCAAATGGGGATCTCGATTTTACTATCACGTTCCGGAGTCACTCAGATGGGGCTTGAACTAGCTCAAAAAACTGGCGTTACAATGATTGCGCGCGCGAAGGGTAAACACTTCCTGGTTTTTACTGGAAAAGAGTTAATTGATTTTGATGCGAAGGATTATATTTCTCCTTCCAGACGTTCTAAGATCAAATAAAAATCTGATCAATTTCCTGTCAAGTTCTTACGGTTTACTACAGAGTGAATGACATAACCTCGTTCAAAATATACTGTGATATTCGTATAAACCCATTTCGTGATCGGTGGCTTTCCAATCGGATTATATTTATTGATCGCTTCACCATAAATCTTTTCAACTTCTTTCATTGTTGTCCCACGAACAGGGCGTTCAACGTCTGAATTTTTTTCTACTGCTTCAATCAACAAAGTATCAGCCACAGCATTCCCAGTTATTAACAACAAAAAAATCGCGGTAATCACATTTCGCATTTTTTTCAAAACTCGTACCTTCATTCTAATTTCATTAATAAGCTTATGAAAAAAGCATGCCAACCTTTAGTCGGAAAGTAAGGATCTATTAGTTATTTTTAATGTTCTTGTAGAATCTAAGCTTTTCTTAAAACTGATTACTTTAATAGATATTTCTACTATTTGGTTATTCAGAAATATTTTGATCGTCGTGAAAGTACGTCTATAACCGTCAGGTTTTTTTCATGTGCGATTGTATGCGTTCCTAATAAACTAGAATCCCAGTCCGGCTCGATAAAATCAATTTCACGCTCTTCGTACTCAGTTTCAGTTAATGTGATAATTTCATTTAACCTGAATCCATAACCATATCTAACAGAAGAGTCTTGAGCTGGCCGGATTAGTTTCCCATCATGCTCATATATTCGTCCTGCTGAACGCGCTCTTCTGACATCAGAAACAACGGGGCTTTGTGGATGCAATGTCCAATCTTGACTTAGAGGTGAATCCGCATAGTAAATTGATAATTCCGAATCAACATTGACGCCTCTAAAGTGACTACAGTTTGTAAACATCCACCATTTTTCCTTATGGAATAATAGCGTGGTATCGGCCGCTCGAATATCTTCCATTAAATTACTATGAAATTCCCATTGATCAGGAAAATGAGATGCTTTGTATATTTCGATAGTACGATTGCCACCCGTTTCCGGAACCATGTAATACTCCCCCTCCCAGAAAAACACGTAGGGATAAGATAAATGGTATGGCTTAATTAAGCAGGGTTTGATCTCTCCCATGCTGCCATTTTCCTCAATTCTGACCACTGAGATATCAGCATTTTCCTGATCAGTAATCGCATCTTCAAAAAATAAGAAATAACTATTATCCCGATGAATAATAAATGGATCTGCCCAGAGACCACCAAGTGTAGGTTCAAGTTTTTCGAATTGATCAAATTCCATTGAGAGGCCTTCTGCAAGCTCATAACGCAAACTCCACTCTTGTACATATAACGCGTTAATCACGCGCATTTTTAAAGAATTAAAAATTTTCTTTGCAAAGAAAATGATCATTCTTAAGTTGCCAGGTTTACCAGAACGAAAATCGTTAGACTCTTGAAGATGCTTTTCTGTAAATTCGATATGTTTACTCAAAAAATGATCTACATCTGAGTTATATAGCTGTTCGAGTTTTCTCAAAATTGTCGTGTAACCAACTCTATAAGATGTTTTCTGAGTTAAACGAGCCGAAAAATTTTCATCCAATGGATGAACAGATTGATACAATAATTTACCCGTGGATTCTGTCAGCAAACACTTCATTGTCGGTGAATTGTCATAAATCTCCCAAAAGCCAACAGGAGAAGTTTTTTTATTTACTTTTCCATTTTTGAAGTGAAGTGACCAGATATTTGCTTTGATATCAGAGAAAATTTGATCAGAAATGTTTACCTGAGTCAGGTTTAACAAAACATCCAAATTCGCATTATTAATTGCACTAATGCATTCTTGAGATGGGTTACTTAGATTTAAGGTATAGCCTTCGATTTTTTCTTCCAGCAGATCATTTTTATCGAGCCATAAACGATCTTGCTCTGTACAAGACCATCGATAACGCTCCATCTCACAGAATGCAGTGTAGAGCTTATGCTTCCACGTATCTGCTCGTTCCGGTGCATCGGAAATAAGGGTAATTTCAACAGCAGCGAATGAACTCTCATCAATATCTTTAATTAGACGCGATACCCAAACCGACTTTTTACTCGAGTTATCGAGTATCAATCCAACCTTGAGCTTATCTGCAGGTTTATCCATTGTGAGTAGTATAGAATTTTTTAATCAGTCCAACGACTGGCAGCTCGGTTAAATCAGCCTGGATACTTTTGCCCAAAAAAGAGCCGGTAAAAAAGCACCTTTGTCATTGGTACACATTTTCGGATCAATATTAATTCTCTTCAACTGATAAGGATCCTGACCTGCATAATTAATTCCCGGTATAGTTGTGCAGGAATGTTGATAGGTAACAGCTGCAAATTCAAGAGCCGTATCATTGTAATCACCAATTTCCCCGTTCGGGTAAGCAAAACCAGTCACTTCTTGACCAAGCTTCTCTTCTATAACTTTTTTTGATCCGACAACTTCTCTCTCTATTGTTTCTTTATTTTCCCTTGAGAGAATTGGATGCGTTAGCGTATGCGAACCAAAATGGATCAAATCCTGTTTCATTTCTTCTACCATATCCCACGATAACATAGGACTGACATCTATTTGATCTGGCGCAACCTCAAGGCGTTGAATAATATCATCACACTTATTCATTCTTTCCTGATCAGTAAAGCTTTTTAACCATGAAATTATTTCGTCAATGGCCAATTCTAAATCGGTTTGTGTTTTAAGGCTAAAATTTTCAAAACCTAAATCGTCTAGCTCGATGGTTAATTTAGCTGAATTTTGTAATGCAGACATCACTCTTTCATACCAAAATGTACGCTCACCCATTATATGACCATAGCTTAAGTAGATTGTAGCTGGCACATTGTGTTTCTTTAATATAGGAAAAGCTTTTTCGTAATTATCTCGGTAGCCATCGTCAAACGTTATAGCAAATTTCACCTTATCATCAACGATCAAATCTCCATTACTATCAAACAGCGATTCTACAGAAACAACATCAGCTCTTTCTTTGAGCTCGGAAAGCACTCGATCAAAAATAAGCGGGGAAATTGTAAGTCCTTGCGGGTCGTGTCCATCATTGATTTTATGAAACATCAAAATGATCACACCACCTTTTTCAAGGCGTTTTTCTATCGCACCAGATTTTTTTAAAGCGATAGCGACAGCACGCTTACTATGTTTTCGGAGTGTATTTTCTAATTTCATTATTGATTGGCAGCACAAACCGAACGGTAAATTTTACTATATTCAGCGCTTTGTATTTCGGCACTAAATTCTCTTTCAACTCTACTTCTACAATTTACGCCGGATTCTTTTGCGTATTGCTTATCTACAACAATTAACTCCATTTGTTTAGCGAGAGCGTTTACATCGCCCGCAGGAACCAATTTTCCATAGTCGTCTCTTAATAAATGTCCAACTGATCCAACATCCGTTGCAACTACAGGCAATGCACAGGCCATTGCTTCAAGGATACTCATCGGCATCGCTTCTGTATGAGAGGGGGAAACATAACAATCAAGATCATTTAAAACGCGCTCAACTTCCGTTTGAGAACCTGCAAATTTCACCTTCTCTTGTAAGTTTAGTCCTCTAACCATTTCCATCAATTCTCTAAAAAGCGGGCCGTCTCCAACTAACAATAATCTTATATTTTGATATTTCTCTGTAAGCTTTGAAAACGCCTTGATCAAAACACGATGACCTTTCTCTTCGCTCATTCTTGCTATGGTTCCAAAAACAAAATCTGATTGGTCGAAGCCCCAATGTTTTTTACTAAAACCTTTTGTATCGGGATTGAACGTTTTGTCATCGACCCCGTTTGAAATTTGAGTGAGCTTTTTATTCAGGCCCGTTTTAGACAGATCTTTATAGAGTGGATCAGAAACAACCGTAATATGATCCACCATACGTAAAAACAAGTTCTCTGCCAATTCATAGACACGATTTTTTATAGTTCCTGACGTTTTACCATGCAATGTGACAACTTGGTGACAACCTACAAGTTTTGACGAAACAATCCCATAAAATTGACTCTTGTAATCGTGAGAGTGAATTATGTCTATCTTATTTTCTTTACAGAATCTTACGAGGTGAGAGATAGTTTTTTTATCTATACGCGACTTACACGGAATTTCAATTGCGGGTAGATGAAAAGCTTGTGCACTTTTAAGTAGTGATTGATCGTGGGTAAGATAATTTTCGATACATGCTAGCGTTGTATCTAAATTATCATTCGGCGCGCATTTCATTAAGGTCATAATGACGCGTTCAGCCCCATAAAACCCTGCGCTTGAACGCAAATGCAGAACTTTTACTTCCACTAGAATCTACGCAAAATTATGCCAGAAGTCGGGCTGTTTTCTCTTGTTATTATTAATGCTCTCAACGCAATGGCTAAATAAACATAAAAATATGCAGAAAGTGGGTAATGAGTAAATCTATCACCAAATATATTACCTGCAGCTAAACTGACAACAACACCAAATAAACCAATTCCAAGTGCCTTATATAGCGGATCATCCGATTCATCATAAAGATTCTTACCAACTTTTGCTGCGCGCCAAAGAATAATTACAAAAATAATGAAGCCTATTATTCCCTGTTCGGCGAGTAATTTGAGATAATAATTATGCGTATCCAACTTTGCTGGGTTACGTTCCATAAACGTCAAATATCCATGGCCAATAACGGGGCTCTCCCAGAATTGCTCCATTGCAAGTTCCCAGAAAACAAACCTTGATTGAGCTGACTCGTCACGCTCGGATTCATCCTCAAAGGTACTTTCAAATCTTTCTTGTACAGATTCTGGTAAGAAATTAAGCATTACACCGCCAAAGATAAACATAGCAGGAATAAGCATGAAAACTAACTTCCTTCTGGTGTGCCACAATATTGCAATTATCGCTAATAAAAATCCGAGATAAGCACCACGAGAATAACTGTATACAAGACTGTATATATTTAAGAGGATCAAAAAGCCAAGAATCAAACGTACTTTGGTCGTTTTGATAAAAAAGTATAGCGCTATTAATACAAACGTGTACGCAGAATAAAATGTAGCTATTTCATTACTACCAAGCAGGGTAAACGTTCCACTTATTCTAAGATCATGATCATAGTGATAGCTGTTTACCGCACTGTGTTGCGCAAAAAATACTCGAAACATATAAAGAAGGGGAAGAATAGTCGCACCTAAAGTGAGGACGATTCCCTTCCTGTCACGAACACAATTTAGCGTAAGAAAGAACAAAAACGGAGCGAGTAGGACATCTTTAACATTCGTCAGAAGTATCGGTGGAAGCACGCCCAGTGTCACGTTGTGCATAAATAAAGCAAGTAAGAGCGAAAGCATTGAAAAGACAATGGGCTTATTAAGCGGTGTTGGTGTTTTTATATTTAAATCGGAACGTGTTTTCCAAATAATAAATGAGAAAAGAAAACAAATGTTGAGTAAATTTAGTCCGCCACCCAAACTCGGTAATCTAGATATATATATATTTTGCAGTGGGATCAGAAAGATCAAAAACAGCAGCACAAAATTTGCCTTAATATCCCCATCTTCTCCCGTTTGAGAAGGTGAATAGGAAGGTGATTTTTTTATAATTACTGATTCGGACATGGATTATTGGCTGGGTCAGAGTATAGATGATGCTGGATGTTTCAACTCATTAACTGATACTTTTTTATTAATGATTTCCATATAACTAGCCATCATCTTTTCATAAGAAAATTGTCGTTTAACATGTTCCAGTCCTTTTAAGCCCATTTCAGTACGGAGTGTCTTAGAATCAAACAGCTTTTCCATCGCAACTAGAATTGAATCAGCTTCAGTAGATACTAAAAACCCATCAACACCTTCTTCAACAACCTCAACATTTCCACCAACGCAAGATGCTATCGTAGGTTTTTTTGCGGCCATTGCTTCTAATAAAGCATTTGAAAGTCCTTCAGTATGACTTGCTAGTACAAATGCATCTATCGCATCAAGTACATGTTCTATATCATCTCTAGGACCTAAAAAATGTACATAAGATTTCAGGCTTAAACTAGAAACCTGCTCTTCTAGTTGCTCCTGCAAATAACCTTCACCAGCGAGCACAAGATGTGCATTCTTACCTTTTCCATGTAATATTTTTAACGCACTTATAACAGAGGAATGGTTTTTTACCGGATATAAATTTGCAACCATCCCAAAGATTTGTTCATTGGTCTTTATACCTATCTGTTTTCTGATCTCATTACCTTTTAAATTCTGAAAACGTTTAAGATCCACCGCATTGTAGATAACTCTTACCTTTTCTGCAGAAACACCTTGATCAATAATAGAGTCTTTCACCGCGCTGGAAACGGCAATGAAGTGCGTAAAAAACTTATTTACAACTCGGTATGCAACTGCTAGTTTTTTACTATTCCGAAAACCTGTATCTCTTCTATTCGAGATTCTCATTTTAATCCCAGCGAGATACCCAACTATCCCAACGACAACATCTGACGTTTCAAAAAAAGACATCGCACAATCATACTCTCCAGCTTTCATAATCTTGTGAATTTTGATCAAGTGTTTTACTGAGGATGGTGCGTACACTCTTTTGACAGGTATTCGTTGAAAGTTAATATTTGGTAGTTTTGATAAATGCTGCGTGTCTGATGGATCTTCAAGCGTATTATCTGCATCAAAATAGATCACATCAACAGAGCAGGTCTTAGTATCGAGACCTAATAACAAATTCCAAAGGTGAGACTCTGCGCCCCCCGTTCTACCACCGACAACTGTATCAGTTAAAATTAATAATTTTCGCACAATTAATATTTCCCTATTTTGCACTACGAATAATCCATATTACGTTTGTGTACACGACAAATAGCCGACTAACTCGATTCGCCAGGTTTTGATTCCGTAGGAGGAATAAAGCCTTGTACCACCCTACTTGATTCACTGTTTTTCTGGATGACAGCCGCCCCTTTTTTTTCAATCGATGCAAGTTTTGCAGTTAGATCATTATTCTCGATCTGTTTCTGCTTTTTCTTAAACTCTTCGAGCTTGCTATCCATCATGTTACCAATTGCACTAATCAATTGTTCCTGTTGTAGTAGCCCATTAGCCGCACTATCAACATTAGGAACTTCAGACTTAATTGGATTCACCTGTCCAGGACCTGCAGCTGGGTCGAGATCATCGGTACCCCAGGATTCTTCAACAAGATCCCCGCTCACCATCTCAATAATTTCATTACCAATTTCGTTACTTTCTTCAAGAGCTGCGCAAAGTAATAGTCGGTCACAAAAGACGTTTATCTTTCGCGGGATCCCCTTAGCATGATCATAAATCGCATCAAAGGCCTCATCAGTAAATAGCGGATTTCCAACCCAGCCAACCATTTTCAAACGATGGATGATATACCCTTCCGTTTCATCTCTGGTCATTGGTTTTAAGTGATAAGCCGCAATTACACGTTGCCTTAACTGTTCGAATTGAGGTAACCGCATCGTGGCCCTGAATTCTCTTTGCCCTAACAAAAAACTTTGTAATAGTGCTCTGCTATCCATCTGAAAATTCGATAACATTCGTAGCTCTTCTATTGACCGAGGAGGCAAATTTTGAGCCTCGTCGACCAGTAGAAGTGCTCTTTTACCTTCATGTGCAAGTTGTCTAAAGAATGTCTCAAGATTTTTAAGCAAAACAGCTTTTGATACTCCGTCATACGAAAGCCCAAACTCGGCGGCAACGACTCTTAGTAGATCATCTTCTTGAACTTGTGTTGTTACAACTTTGGCAGCAACAATGTGCTTATTTTCAAGTTCATCAGATAATGCATTCACTAAGGTTGTTTTCCCTGTCCCAACATCGCCGGTGATGACAATAAACCCCTCCATCGCTTTTATTCCATACAACAGATAAGAGAGGGCTCGCTTATGGCCATTACTTTCATAAAAGAAACGGTGGTCGGGGGTAATTTGGAAGGGTTTACCCGTAAAATTGTAATATTCTCGATACATAAGTTTAGTTCACACTGGTGATTTATTTTTATTTTCTGTGATAACGTTTTTTATCCTTCAACTCTAATTAATACTCAAGATTTGTGGTAGTAGCCATAGTAACTTGAGCCACTCTCTTCATCACTTTGGTTTAAAATCAAACCTACGTATTTTGAGTGATCAAGACGCTCTATCGCACTAACAAATTCTTTTTCTTTCGTTTCACCAGCACGTACTACAAAAGCTACTTGTCCTACCAGACTTGCCAAAACAGGTGCCTCACTAGTAACTAAGATTGGTGGACAGTCAAAAATAATGATCCGATCTTTGTAACGGCTAGATAGATCATTTATCAAATCTGCCATCCGGTTACTCGAAATTAACTCAGTCACGTTATTAACTTTCTTACCAGTAGGTAAAATCGTTAGCCCTTCTATATCGGTATTAACTAAGACTTCATTAAAACTTGATTCTCCGGTTAATAGCTCCGTGAGTCCGGGCTTATCAGACAATCCAAAGTTTTTAGTCGTATCTGATTTAGCAACATCAGCATCAATCAACATAACTCTTCGATCAATCTCACGTGCAATACTTAAAGCAAGATTTATAGCGATAAATGTTTTACCTTCATCTGGAACCGAGCTTGTTACCATGATTAGATTACCTTTTTCTATTGAGGTATCACCTAATCCGGCAGCATTCACTAACAATCTACGCTTGATCATTCTCAACTCTTCGTCAAGGCGCGGATTATCATCATTAACCAGAGCAACTTGCTCTTTGCGTAATAGCTTTAGATCTATTTTGACTGTTTCATTTGCACTTTCTTCAACAGACTGATTTTCATCACTAGCCTCTTTGGTGTTGGAAAAACGGTGACCACTCACACGATCAGCTTCGGCAACAACCGCACCAAAAACTTGGGAGACATTCTCAGAATCTTTTTTCTGAACAATTCTATTTGGCTCTATAGGGTCATTCGTCAGCTTGTTTACTGCTTTTTCTATGATGCTCATAATATTTTTCTCAATACTTTGCCTTATTCCAACATTTCCTTAATCGGACTCGCAACATTACCTTCTATTTGTTCTTCCACCTGTTCAATACCAAATCCAGCATAGTCACGAACATAATCAACATCAAACAAATATGCACACATTAAAGTTGCATAAACTAGTAGTAAAACACCTGATGCTAGTGAATAGGAGATATTACCAGCTCCTTTTGCCAAGTGGCTTCCAACACTGTTTAACTGTGAGACATTCCCCAAAACTGGCAGGGTAGTTAATTGCTTTATAGATTGCTTGTTATAGATTTTGGGGCGCATAAGGGACAAGAAAATAGCACCTCCAACTCCGGCAGCTAGTGCTAGCAAGAACACCATCGTTAACCATTTAAATCTATTTGGCCCAATCGGAGTGAGCGGAACACGAGGTGGATTAATTATTTCAAACTGAAGTTTATCCGTGTTATTGACATCCTCTGTAAGACTTGCAGCTTCCCTTCTCTTTAATAGCTCCGCATGCTCGACTTTATTCGTCGAATAATCTCGATCAAGACTTGCTAACTTTGCTTCAATATCAGGCAAGGTATCCACCGAAGCTTCCATCTCAACTAATCTTTTTTCATACTCTGACACTCTAGTCTTAAGTGCAGCTACCATAGCATCAGCTTCACCATAAGCGAGCTTTAGAGTTTGATAAGCCGGGTTAGCCACAGAAACTGGTGCTGTTCGAATTGGATTACCACCACCTGTATTAGCTACGACACCAGTCACACCCGCACTTTTTTGTGCTTGCAGCTGTTGTAGTCTTCTTTTAGCAGATGAAACATCAGGGTGTGCTTCTGAATATTTTAATAATAAACCATCAAGTTCTGCCTGGGCAGTCATAATATTTATATCAATTGGTAAACTTGCACTTTGTCGAACGCCACCGATTACACCACCGCCGGTTGTTGTGTAACTGGGAGTTGTACTCAATTGTTTTTCAAGAGCTGTCCGACGATGCTCGCGTTCTTGTAGATCTAATCTTGCAGTTTGCAACTGAGTTTTCATTGCTTCTAACCGCGTGTAATAGGTTCTATCATCATTAGCGATTACGCCCGGATGCTCTTTTTTAAATGCGACTAGCCGTTGTTCTGCACTCTGTAGTTTTACTTCGTATTCCGCAATTTTCTCATCTAAAAATCTTTTTGAAACATCCGTATCTAGCCTGTTCGCACTGACGACTTTTTCAATGAACAAATCTAATAATGTTTGAACCACATTTTTTGCAACAATTGGATCGCTATGAGTATAGATAACACTATAGATATTGTTTTCTTCCTTTCCGCCACCAATCATGATTTTCTCGGAAAGTTTCTTCAGCATTTTCTCATAGCCTCTCGATGTGCTAACTTTCTTGTCCAATCCAGATCTACTAGCAACGATCTCTAAATTAGGCCGCGAAAGTAACGTCCGCTTCATTATTTCAGCAGTTGATTCAGTCACGCTACTTTCTACGGTGATGTTTGCCAATAGAGGCTTTAACATTGACCGCGTGTCAACATATACTCGACTCGCAACCTCATACCTGTCTGGTGTGACTATCACGGCTACCCAGCCAATAATTGAGAATAAAATTGCTGCCATCAAAGCCAGCCAACGATTTTCCCAAAAACTCCTAAAAAGATTTTTTACCTGATCTATTGTCTCTTCCATAACTATAAAAATTCTTCAATTAAATTAAAATTTAAATTTTACATATCCCTTTGCAAGAGAAACGCACCATCCTTTGTCTAACTTTGATCCTAGAGCATGAACTTTATTCTGCTACTCAAATTAAGCGAAACTTGTACCCCACAATCACAATATTAACAGAAGTTTACATTAGCTCCGAACCGGTCAAACAACAAATTAACAACGCTTAAGGCTTTAAAATCTATTAATACTATTACACTACTTTTTTTGACTTACCTAAAAATCACAAGAACAAAAAATGCTCTAACGCCCACCTTTACCCCAAATTACGACTTGTACAGTCTGCAATAAAATAGTGATATCCAGAAACAGACTGTAATTTTTCAAGTAATACAAATCGTACTGAAGCTTTTCACGTGAATCTTCTACTGAAGCACCATAGGGATAACAAATTTGAGCCCAACCTGTTATGCCTGGTTTTACATGGTGGCGCATTTCGTAATATTGGATCGTTTCTGCGAGTTCAGAGACAAACTGTGGCCTCTCCGGTCTAGGACCCACAAAACTCATGTCTCCACGAAGAACATTATATAGTTGCGGTAATTCGTCTAGTCGTGTTTTACGTATAAATGCACCAACCCGAGTAACACGACTATCGTTCGACTGCGCCCATTGAGCAACACCATTCTTTTCCGCATCAACTCGCATACTTCTAAATTTTAAAATTTCAAAATGTTTGCCATTTAAGCCCACGCGAACTTGTCGATAAATGATTGGATCTTTAAATCCAGACTCTATAAAAATGGCGAGTGCAGTAAGCCCCATCATCGGCAAAAATAAAATTGTGAGTATCGCACTAACAACAACGTCAAATACTCGCTTACCAGAAGATTTTAAAACTGCCTGCGTAAACCCGTCTGCAAAAATAAAATTACTTGGGTGTAAGGAGTCTAGTTTCATTTTCCCAAGCTGACGTTCATAGAAAGTTGATACATCAATAACGTGAACACCGTGCATCTTACATTGCAAGATATCATCGACAGGGATGCTATTTCTTCTATCATCCACCGCAACTACGATTTCATCAATCTCACTTGATGTCACAAAATCCATAAGTTGTGTTTCCTCAAGTGAAATGATTCGCTCATCTGGTACTACTTGCTCATCATTCCCGACCAGAGCAAACCCAACTAAATTAACACCTCGATGATCTGTTTTTCGTTTGAGCTGGCCAATGAGCTGCGCCGTGTGACCCACACCTAAGATCAATAAGTTCCTCTGCCATGCAGTGTCTGTACGATGAAAGCAAAGAAATCGACTGGAAATAATCCCGATAAAGGCACAGAAAAAGGCCATCCCAACAGCCCCCCGACCAAGAATTAAGTTAGGCGTCATATAAAAAACTAATGCCATCAATAGAAGGCCAATAAAGAAACTACCAACAATTCTTACAAACGTCGTTTTTGATCCTTCTCGATAATCCCGTTGATAAAGACCCATTGTCGTCATCACACCAAACATGACGAGCGTAAAGACTAATGCGCGAGGAAAAATTGATTGGAGCGTTCCTTCAATACTATAAACCTGGAAAGAAGCCCAATCGTAAAAGCGTAAGATCACACCCAGATAAACAGACACGAAAAAAATGGCAATCTCAACCATCATTAACATAATTATTGTTTTTGGAACGTAATGTCTGAAGATTCTATACATATGTAATATTGCTTCCAGCCTTATGGGTCTCTAACTAATAGTAACTCTCTATAGTTTTTATCGGCTACCCGGCTAGAATCTTTAAAGTAATATAAACAATAATCGAACGATTTGCCTGACAAAGTAGAGACGGCACCTTTAACTAACTAAATACTACTTAGATAGTGCAGATTTGCTTTATGAAAAACAAGGAAATAACCCTTTTAATAACAACATGTTACATTTAACATTGTTGTAACAATCATCAAATTATTCCATCTTTAAATACCGGAAATTCTGTCGCTAACTAGCGACAGATAAGATTGATATACAAAAGTGTGAACAAGCTCTATTTTAGATAGTTAATTGTTATGGATTTTATAAAAAATCACCACCGAGTAAAAGATCATAATTTAATCACTTCATAAATCTATCAAGTGTTTGTAGCAAAGTCGCTTTTTTAATTGGTTTGGTGAGATGTGAATCACAACCAGCTTGTAGACTTTTCTCCATATCTTCTTTTACGGCATGAGCCGTTAAAGCTACGATAGGTGTTGATTCCAAATGATTTTCTTTCTCCCAACGTCTGATCTCTCGGGTTGCGGTATGCCCATCCATTACCGGCATCTGAATATCCATTAAAACCAAACTATATTTCCCTGTGGCAAATTTTTCGACTGCAATCTGACCATTCTCTGCTTCCTCAATCTCAAATGTTGTTCTTTTCAAATAAGCATTGATCAATAACCGATTATCTTCGTTATCTTCAACCAATAAAATAGGGGCACAATTAATAAACGATTTTTGTTCTATGGTATTCAGGTGTTGATTGTCGTTGGATAACGACACCGATAAAGTCCCAGCAACCGCTTTCAATAATTCTTCGGATTTGATCGGTTTTACGAGGTAGTTATTTACACCGCAGGACTTAATTTTTTCCAAATCGTTATTTAAGTTAGAAGAAGACAACATCAGAACAGTCCTGACGTGATTATCTTCTTTGTTAATCGTCTTCATAACATCAAAACCATTCATTTCTGCCATATGAAAATCAGAGATGATCAGATCATATGGAGAACCTTTCTCTATGGCATCTTTAAAAGCTTCCAGTCCAGAATAACCATCTTTTGCTTCTGTAAGTATCATCCCTTTTTGCGATAACGACTCTTTAAGAACAAGCCTGTGAGTATCATTATCATCTATTATTAAAACACGTTGACCCGTCAAATCAGGGATAGCAATGGGTAATAAATCTCCTATCGGTTCACCTTCCTGTATCTTGATAGTAAAATGGAAAACACTGCCTTTGCCTTGCTGGCTTTCTACCCACATCTGACCACCCATTATTTCTGAAAGCCGTCTTGAAATGGTCAACCCTAGACCTGTCCCTCCATATTTGCGTGTGGTAGAAGAATCAACTTGATTAAAACTACCAAAAATAGAGTCAAGTTTTGCTATCGGAATACCGATTCCGGTATCTGCGACTGAAAACTGTAACAACAAAGGATCATTCTGATCTGGCGCTTGTCTTACTCTTAGAAAAATTTCGCCACTTTCGGTAAATTTGATCGCATTTCCAAGTAAATTGAGAATAATCTGCCTTAATCTTCCTGGATCACCTTTCACCCAAACGGGAACATCCGCAACAACCTGGCAAATCAATTCAATCCCTTTTTCATCTGTCTTCAAGGAATAAATATCCGTTGCTTCTTCAATTAATCGCGGTAGATCAAAATCGATCTCTTCTATAACGAGTTGTCCTGCTTCAATTTTAGAAAGATCGAGAATATCGTTTACCAGACTCAATAATGCTTCACCGGATTTACGAAAAATGTCTACATAACGGTTTTGTTCTCCAGAAAGCCTTGTTTCGGACAATAACTCAGCCATCCCAATAATCGCATTTAACGGCGTGCGAATTTCATGACTCATGCTGGCGAGGAATTCTGATTTTACTCTAGACGCTTCGAGTGCCTGATCACGTGTAGTCGCTAATTCTCGAGTTTGTTGTTCAACTTGCCGTTCAATTTCTCTGTTTCTTTCACGTAACTCTCTTGCCTGTATTTCCTTGGCTCTTGCAAGCGCGATCAGTAATAAAGTGACACCTGCTCCAAGAAACAAAGCTGTCAGAATTAATTTTTGATCAAGATCCGCCCAATAAACGGGCCGCTGTATCGTTAATTTAGTTGAATAATAGGGAAACTGAACTAGCGCTTCTTCGCTCAAATTCGTTATATTCCAGCCTTTTGATGAAAGATCTTCTTCGATCTTTTTCCTGAATAATAATTGTCGTCCGGCAATTCCTTCAGACTCGCTTTGTAACCGTATCGACAATGCTTCTGAAAGTGAATTACCCATCAACGCTTTGGGTGTTATAGACACTGTTACCAGATTTTGCTTCGTTACATCACTCAAACTTGGATTATTATTTTCTCCTTGGACGGATTTTATCAACATATAATTAGGTGCTTTTTCACCGTCTTGATTCATTGGAGATGGGACAACATGTTCCGTATTTAATGCTGAATTTACAGCTATTTTCATTTGCTCAGTGGTTTCTAGCGTATTACTAATATTGCAAACTCTGTCGCCATTTTTTCCCACATAAAAAACGCACGTCAGCGATGCTTTTTGCTTATTAAGGGAACTAGGTAAATTTTGCACGTTGGCTTCGTGATAAGAAATCGAGCTAATAAAAGGATGTCTTTCTATAAATGATTTTGCGAATGAATGAAAAGAACTTTCACTCATCATTGGTTGTGACTCAAAAAGATCTGCTACTGTTATCGTAACATTATCTGCGGCAGAAACTCCTCGATTAACAAGGGAACTTAACGATACTGTCTCAAAAGCAAATTCTTTTTTTTCGTTATCTATCGAATTAAACCAGGCTAATAAGAATAGTATTAAGGTAAATGACAAACCTAGAATAGTCGTCACTGAATAGATAAATCTTCTGGAAGGTAATCGATTATGTTTCAAACCTGACCCCGGTTTTGGAAGCGTAGAAAGAAGTGCTTAAGAATAAACCACTTCTACTCGATTAACATAATCTTCTAAAGTTTCAACAACCTGATCAATTTCATCCTTATTTGATGCAAGTGCCGCCAACTCGAGTCTACTACCCAGGTCTGTAATTTCATCAAATCCATATCCGCCACCAGATCCTTTCATGCTGTGGCCTAAGGTGTGAATTTGAGCAAAGTTGTCGTCCTTAAGACATTCTCTAATAACGGTTATGTCCTTGCGACGATTATTCATATAGCCAGGGATCAAATCCTCAAGATCAGGATCACACTGTATAGTTATAGTATCCACTTTGATTCTCCCTTCCTTTTTATTATGTTTCTCTATCTATGAGACAGTCGCCGTATCTCGAAAATCTGCTGGATCAAGATTATGCGTGCTTAATAATTTATAAAATTCTGTCCGATTCCTACCCGCAATTCGTGCCGAGTTAGCAACCTGACCTCTCGTTAATTGTAAAACGCTGATCAAATAATCTTTTTCAAACGAATGTTTCGCATCCTTCAATGTTAAAAGATCACTCGCTTTGTTACCTAACGCCTTTTGAGCCATGCTCAATGGGATAATATTAGCTTTGTTCAAAGTTGCACACAAATCTACAACATTAATCAACTGTCTAACATTTCCTGGCCATGATGAAGCGATCAAATAATTAATCGCATCAGGTGAAAAATCTTTCTTCTTCTCGCCTTTATTCTTAGCAAATTTTTCTAAGTAGTGTTCTAACAATATTTCAATATCTTCTGGTCTTTCTGCCAAGCCAGGAATTTCCAATGGAACAACGTTCAATCGATAATAAAGATCAGCTCTGAACCTGCCATCTTTAACTGCTTGCTCTAAATCAGTATGAGTCGCAGATATGATCCTGACATTTATGGGAACACTACGTACTGAGCCAACAGGCCTCACCTGAAAATCTTGTAAGACACGAAGTAATTTAACTTGTAATCCTAAAGGCATATCACCAATTTCATCCAGAAATAAGGTTCCACCATCCGCTGCTTTGAACAAACCTTCATGTTGCGTCATCGCACCTGTAAAAGCACCTTTCTCATGTCCGAACAATTCAGACTCTAGCAATTGTTCAGGAATTGCCCCACAGTTCACGCCAATAAAAGGTTTTTCTTTTCTAGGACTCGCTTCATGTATTGCTTTGGCCAAAATTTCTTTACCAGTTCCAGTTTCACCACTGATAAAAACGGTGATATCTCCATCGGCAACTGCTTTACCCTGAGCGATCAATTCTGCCATAGATGAGCTACGGAAGATGATGTCACGACCAAAAGCGCGATCTCTTTTTGCCTTACCATTACTGATATGTAGATGATTTCGAATTTCTGAAACAAGTACTTTTTTATCTACGGGCTTTGTTAAAAATGCGGAGGAACCTAAATGAGTTGCTTTTACAGCGTCAGGAATATTTGCCTGTCCACTTAACATAATAACGGGGAGCAAAGGATTAAGACGATGGATCTCTGCTAGTAGAGCCATACCATCCATTTCATCCATAATAAGATCTGTTACGACAATATCTGGCCTGGCTATACTGATCTGTGCGAGTGCGTCTCTTCCAGAAGAAACAGCAACCACATCAAAATTTTCAGCTTTAAGCCATTTTGAAAATAGCGCAAGTATATCGCTGTCGTCATCAACAACTAATATCCTGGAATTCTGATCGATTGTATTTTTGCTCACAATGTTCCGTTATCTGTTTATTTCTAATTAATGATTGTATTAACTTGAACGAACTCTAACCATATCCAACTGTGAAAAAGCTTGAACAGAAAGAAAACTTACGTTTCATTGTATTCATCGATGACATAATCGACTTTACTCAACCGTTACCGATTTTGCTAAATTTCTCGGTTGATCCACATCAGCTCCTTTAATAACGGCGACATGATAAGAAAATAGCTGTAACGGGATAGTGTATATAATTGGCGCTATTGCATCTTCAACTGACGCAACGTTCAAAACAGTCACACCTTCAGAATCAGACATGTTTGCGTTCACATCAGCAAAAACAATTAATTCACCGCCACGAGCACGTACTTCCTCTAAATTTGATTTCAACTTTTCGATCAAACTATTATTAGGAGCAACTGCAATAATAGGCATGTCTTCATCAACTAAAGCTAATGGCCCATGCTTCAACTCACCCGCCGGATAGGCTTCCGCATGTATATAAGAAATTTCCTTGATCTTCAAAGCGCCTTCCATTGCAATCGGGTACATCGTTCCACGACCTAAATACAAAGCATGGTGTTTATGTGAAAATCGTTTGGATAAAGATTCAATATTATCGTTTAATTCCAGTGCAGCATTAACTTTGCCTGGCAAGCTCTCAAGCTGGGAAATAAGCTCTTTTTCTTGATCTTCACTCATGCCACTTCTACGACCAAGCGCAATAACCAAAAGCATTAAAGCCACCAGTTGTGTAGTAAATGCCTTGGTTGAAGCTACACCAATTTCTGTCCCAGCACGTGTCAATAAAACGAGATCAGATTCTCTTGTTAGCGAGCTCTCAGGTACATTACATATCACCATTGAATGATCAAAACCGGATTTTTTAGCTTCTTTCAGCGCAGCTAAAGTATCGGCGGTTTCGCCGGACTGTGAAATCGTCAAAAACAAAGTATCTGGACTGACAACATGCTCTCTGTATCTAAATTCACTAGCAACTTCGATTTGACATGGAACACCAGCCAAAGACTCTAACCAATATTTAGCCACCAACCCGGCATGATAACTTGTACCGCAAGCGACAATTTGAACGGTTTTAACCTGATCTAATATATTGTCTCCATCTAATCCAAAAACACCTTCGGCTAATTTGCCATTTATGATTCGACCTTCCAGCGTATCTGCTATAGCACGTGGCTGAGTAAAGATCTCTTTCAACATGTAATGTCTATAACCAGCTTTATCAGAAGCGTCGGCAGACAATTCTGATGTCGTTATTGGACGATCGACTATGTTTCCGGACTCGTCATAAATAACCAACGAATCTTTTCGAATATCTGCAATATCCCCATCTTCAAGAAATATAAAGCGTTGTGTTACTGGTAATAATGCAAAAACGTCAGATGCAATAAAATACTCCCCAATGCCTACGCCTATAACAAGCGGACTGCCTAACCGTGCAGTCACTAAATGATCTGGCTCATCATTACTGACAACACCTAGTGCATAAGCACCTTCTAATATTGGAATTGTCGCACGAACAGCATCTAGTAAGCTTTTACCCGATTGCATGTGATCGTAAACTTCATGAACAATTACTTCCGTATCAGTTTGTGAAGTGAATTTATGATTTTGTTTTTGTTGTTTTTCACGAAGAACTTCGTGATTTTCGATAATCCCATTATGAACTACGGCAACTTTTCCACGACAAATATGCGGATGAGCGTTTGCAGTACTAGGTTCCCCATGAGTTGCCCAACGTGTGTGTGCAATTCCCAATGAGCCGGGAAGTGGTTCTTTTTCTAATGCTTCTTCTAATCCAACAACTTTGCCTAAAACCCTGTGTCGATCAATTACAGAATTTTGATCGATTATGGCCATTCCAGCAGAATCATAGCCACGATATTCAAGTCGCTTCAAACCTTCCAATAAGACTGGCGCAATATCACGTTGGCCTACGCCACCTACTATTCCACACATTGATAAACTTCCTCTATTCGCTAAAAAACTAAAAAACACACTGCCCAAGATAATAGCCAAAGACTTACAATCTCACTGAAAAACATTGTCAGAGAAGCAATTATTGACCTTTGAAGATATTTCTTAAACAACATAGTAACAAAGAGTTTGTCGTCAATTAACGACAATCCTTTAATTTTGAGATGGTTCTAGCAGAAATAGAATCTTGAAAGGACGCTAGATTAAGAATGATCTAGCTGATCAACTTAGCAGTTTGAACATGTGACTGAGACATCTAAGTCTAACTCACATAACAGAGAAGGTGAAACTAAGTGATTGATTTTATGGTCGGGGCGAGAGGATTTGAACCTCCGACCACCGCAACCCCATTGCGGTGCGCTACCAGACTGCGCCACGCCCCGAATAACAATAGTGGCTATTAGGATTTAAATAGAAATGATTTATATTTGTATGGATTGAATGAAAAACTATCGTTTGAGAATATCTAAAACCTCTTCAAGTTCACCTCGAAGTTGTTTGACAATTTGTTTACTAATATCTGAATCAGCCTTTACTTCATCTCCAGACAATCTCTGTCTTGCTCCACCGATAGTGAAACCATGCTCATACAGTAAACTACGTATTTGACGGATTAAAATAACATCTTCCCGTTGGTAATATCTACGATTACCACGTCTTTTGATTGGACTTAATTGTGGAAATTCTTGCTCCCAATATCTCAGGACATGTGGTTTTACCGCACATAGTTCACTAACTTCTCCAATAGTAAAATACCGCTTCCCTGGTATTACTGGCAATTCGTTATTATTAGTTGCTTCCAGCATAAGCTTCCACCCTGGCTTTTAATTTTTGTCCTGGTTTAAAAGTCACAACTCTACGGGCACTAATTGGGATCTCTTCACCTGTCTTAGGGTTACGTCCTGGACGTTGGCTTTTATCACGTAAATCAAAATTACCAAACCCGGATAATTTAACCTGTTCCCCTGAGCTTAACGCAGTGCGGATCTCTCCAAAAAACATTTCTACCAGTTCTTTTGCTTCCCGCTTGTTTAATCCAAGCTCATCAAATAGCATTTCTGCCATATCTGCTTTGGTGAGTGCCATATTTCCTCGTGATATTGGTCGTTCAATCAATGCTAAATGGTGACTTTATATTCTAGGTGTCGCCCCTATGTCACTTTTTAACTTAGATAGTATTTTTTCTAAAATTTCGTCAATTTCCTGATCTACAAGAGTGCTCGAAGTTCCTTGAAAGATCAAGCCCAACGCCACACTTTTTTTCATTGAATCAATGCCTTCGCCATGATAAATGTCAAATAACTGCACATTTTTTAATATTTGTGACTTATTTCCTTTAATACAGCTTGAAATCTTTGATGCCTCTACATCTTTGTCTACAAGCAAACTGATATCACGCCGTACAAATGGATACTTAGATAATGCTGAAAAGCTCGGTAACGTTCCATCAAGCACTGTCGTCAGATCTAACTGGAAGAAGCCAGTTTCAATTTCTAAGCCTAATGCAGGAGTGACTACTGGGCTTAACATACCCATGTAACCAATTTTTTGCCCATTCTTATAAATATCTGCTGATTGTCCTGGATGTAGAGCAAAATGATTGGCCTTTTTGAATTCGTAGTTAGACAAGTTACCAGCTCGTGATAGTAACGCCTCAACATCGTTTTTAAGATCATAAAAATCTAATGTCTTAGGACTTGATCCCCATTGCTCTGGGAATGTATCACCACTCGTAATCCCCGCGAGAACATTTTTTTGTACAATTTGATCATTTTCTTTAACAAAAACCATACCTGTTTCAAATAGTCTAATGCGATCATTTTGACGGTTAAGGTTATAAATTAATGCCTGAGATAATCCTGTTAACAACGATCTTCTCATTACTGACATATCCTTCGAGATAGGATTCATTAAATCAATAGCAGCTTGTTCTTGTTCAGTAAAACTTTCTTGGGTTAAGCTATTTTGCATAGCAGGCTCAACAAAACTATATGTGATCGCTTCTTGATAACCTTTTGCAACAAGTATGTTTCGTAGACTGTTTATATCAAGTTGAGCCTCGGTGCGGGGGTTAATCACCATGGAGACTGCCGGATTGTTAACTGTAAGGTTGTTGTAACCTTTTACACGAGCAATTTCTTCGATCAGATCTGCTTCTATCGCAATATCAAAGCGATGTGATGGGGATGTTACAGCCCAACCATCTTTGGTTTTCTCTATGGCGATCCCAAGCCGTGTCAGGCTGGTTTCAATATAATCATTATCAAACTCAACACCAAGCACACGAGTAATTCTTGCTTTTCGTAACTCGATTGCTGATCTTTCGGGCAAATTTTCTTCTGAGCTTTGCTGCAAAACTGGACCTACGTTACCACCGCAAACGTCTAAAATAAGCTGAGTCGCTCGCTCTATGGCGATAGCTTGTAGTCGAAAATCAACACCACGTTCAAAACGATGTGAAGAATCTGTTTGAACTTTATACATTCTGGCTTTACCTGCCATTTCAGCAGGTGTGAAAAATGCACTTTCAAGAAATAGATCCGTTGTGCTCTCCGTCACAGATGAATCTAATCCACCCATGATTCCAGCTAAGGCTAACGCATTTTTTTGATCAGCAATGACCAACGTGTCTTTATCTAATTCAACTTCTTGCTCATCCAACAATGTCAGTTTTTCACCCTGAAGTGCTTTTCTAACAATAATTCTATCTTCTAACTTGGCCAGATCAAATGCATGCATCGGTTGCCCAAGTTCTAGCATTACATAATTTGTAATATCGACAACCGGATGAATTGATCGAAGGCTACTACGACGTAGACGTTCTTGCATCCAGAGTGGCGTGGCAGCATTGGTATTAATATCAGTAATCACTCGGCCAACGTAGTTTGGGCATCCGCCAGGTGATTGAATATCGATCGAAAAAGTCTGATCAGAAGTAGCATTAACTGCGTTAACATCATTACTCAGAACATCGCTATTGCTCAGAACGCCAACATCTCTGGCAATACCACGTATGCTAAAACAGTCACCACGATTTGGTGTTAGATCAACTTCAATTATGGAATCATCCAGATCGAAATAGTCACGTAAATCCTGACCTATTTGCGCATCTTCTGGTAATTCAATAATACCTTCAGCTTTTTCCGCCAAGCCTAATTCAGAAGCTGAACTCAACATTCCAAAAGAAGTAACGCCTCTCATTTTGGCCTTTTTGATCTACATCCCGCCAGGTAAAACAGCACCCACGGTACCACGGGCTGTCATCAAGCCTTGTCGTGCATTTGTAGCACCGCATACGATATCCACCAGTTCTTCACCACCGAAATCAACTTTGCATAGCTGTAACTTATCTGCATCGGGATGTTGTTCTGCTGAAACGATTCTTGCTACGACTACACCGGAAAATTCTGGTGCAGCGGGTTCTACACCATCAACTTCCATGCCGCCCATCGTTAATAGATCAGATAGTTCATCTGTAGAGAGTGCTGGATTGACACTTTCCCGCAACCATTTTTCACTGAATTTCATAAACTTACCTGAACTGTCTCAAGAAACGGAGATCATTTTCGAAGAACAAGCGGAGATCATTAACCCCATATCTAAGCATCGCGAGTCGTTCGACACCTAATCCAAAAGCAAGTCCGGTGTATTTCTCGTTATCAATACCAACAGAATTAAAAACGTTGGGGTGAACCATTCCACATCCTAGAACTTCCAACCAGCCTGACTTGCCACAAACTCGGCAGCCTTCTCCATCACACATAACGCATTGTATATCCACCTCTGCTGAAGGCTCAGTAAAAGGAAAATAGGATGGTCGAAAACGTAATTGAAGTTCTTCTTTTTCAAAAAATGCACGGAGAAAATCTTGAATAAGTCCTTTTAGATCCGCAAAACTGACATTTTCATCAACCATCAAACCTTCCACCTGATGAAACATTGGCGTATGGGTGAGATCAGAATCACATCGAAATACCCGACCTGGTGCAATGATCTTAAACGGAGGTTTTTGATTCTCCATCGTTCTGATCTGCACGGGTGAGGTATGTGTTCGCAACACGGTATGATCATTGATGTAGAAGGTATCGTGCATTGCACGTGCAGGATGATCAGCGGGGATATTTAATGCTTCGAAATTATGAAAATCATCTTCGATTTCAGGGCCTTCAACGATATCAAAACCAGCAGGGATCAAAAGTGACTTTATCCGCTCTAATGTTCGCGTGACGGGATGTAACCCTCCTGTTTCTTGTCCTCGGCCTGGCAGTGTAACGTCAATTGTTTCAGACGCTAGTTTTTGATTGAGAATAGCCATTTCCAAACTATCTTTTTTAGACTGAATCGCCTGAGAAACATTTTCTTTCGCTGTGTTGATCTTTTGGCCAGCCTCACGACGTTCTTCTGCTGGCAATTGGCCGAGTTGTTTCAGCAAGGCGGTTAACTCACCTTTCTTACCAAGATATTGAATTCGGAGTTGATCTAACGTCTCAAGGTCTTCGGAAGCTTCAATAGTTTGAAGAGCACCTTCGACGACTTTTTCAATGTCGCTCATGTGATTTTTTCTTGATTATGAAACAAAACGGGGAAAGGTTTTAAGCCTTTCCCCTGAGTCTGCAATCCATTAGTGCACTACCTGTTTTGGTAGACACCAGTGTAATTAAGCTGCCAGTGCGTTCTTGGCCTGCTCTGCTAAATGACTGAATGCAGTGGCATCATTAACGGCCAACTCAGCCAGCATTTTACGATCTACTTCAATCGAGGCTTTTGACAAACCATTTATGAATTTGCTGTAAGACAGGCCATTCAATCTTGCCGCAGCATTTATTCGTGCAATCCATAAAGCTCTAAACTGACGCTTACGCTGACGTCGATCTCGATAAGCATACTGACCAGCTTTTGTAACTGCTTGTACAGCTACACGATATACATTCTTACGTCGACCTCTATAGCCTTTCGCTTGCGCGATGACTTTCTTATGTCTGGCGTGGGCTGTTACGCCTCTTTTTACTCTTGGCATCTCTTAATTCCTCAATATTTCTGATCTTTTGGCTGATCTTCTTGTCTGTTCTATTCAGCTGACTTTCTATTTACATGTAAGGCAACATTTTATCTACGAGCTTTTTATCAGGCAATGATAAAACGATATTCTCTCGTAACTGTCGTTTACGCTTCGGACTTTTTTTAGTCAGAATGTGGCTGGTAAACGATTGGCGATGTTTGATCTTGCCAGATGCTGTACGTTTAAAACGTTTAGCCGCACCACGATTTGTTCTGATTTTAGGCATTACTTGTCTTCTCCAATATTGTCTAGCTATTCTGATAAATTCATTTCTGAATTATCAGCATTTAATTCTTTTTCGGTGCTATCACCATCACCATTTGCCGTCCTTCCATCTTAGGAAATTGTTCAACACTTCCCAATTCTTCAAGATCAGCCTCAACACGTTTTAGCATCTGCATACCAATTTCTTGATGCGCCATTTCTCGGCCGCGAAATCGCATGGTCACTTTCACTTTGTCACCGTTGTTTAGAAATTTCGTCAGGTTCCGCAGCTTAATATCGTAGTCACCAACATCCGTTGCCGGCCGGAACTTAATTTCTTTAATCTGCACCTGCTTTTGTTTTTTCTTGGAGGCATTACGCTTTTTGCTTTGTTCAAATCTGAACTTACCAAAATCCATGATGCGGCAAACTGGTGGCTCCGCATTCGGTACTATTTCTACCAGATCTTTTCGGCTATCGGCGGCGCTTTGTTTTGCTTCTTCAAGCGTTACTACGCCTACCTGTTCTCCATCCGCACCTATAAGTCTAACCTTAGGAGCGGAGATCGCGTCGTTAACGCGATTCTTCTTATCAGCTGCGATGTTTTATTCCTCCAAAACAACATGACCGCGTGTATCAATATCCTGCTGAAGATGGTTAACAAACTCTTCAGGAGTCATTGCCCCGAGATCTTTTCCTTCTCGAGTACGCACGGACACGGTACCATTTTCAATTTCCCGATCACCTGTTACGAGCATGTAGGGAACGCGTTGTAAAGTGTGCTCGCGGATTTTAAGCCCGATCTTCTCATTTCTCAAGTCCGGAATCACACGAAACCCCTGTTTTTTCAAGGATTCTGTTACTTTTGATGCATATTCGGCCTGAGAATCAGTAATATTGATTATTACGGCCTGAGTCGGTGACAGCCATGTCGGAAATGATCCCGCATGTTCTTCGATCAATATTCCAATAAATCTTTCCAATGATCCTAATATTGCTCTATGCAACATCACAGGCGTTTGACGGCTTCCATCTTCAGCAACGTATTCAGCTCCTAATCTTCCTGGCATGGAAAAATCAACCTGAATAGTGCCGCATTGCCAGACTCGACCAATGCAATCTTTTAAAGAGAATTCAATTTTCGGGCCATAAAATGCGCCTTCGCCTGGTTGTAAATCCCAATCAAGCTTTTTATTATCCAAAGCTTGTTCAAGCGCTTTTTCCGACTTATCCCAAACATCATCGCCACCAACACGTTTTTCTGGTCGGGTCGATAATTTAATAATAATTTCTTTGAAGCCAAAATCTTCATACACCTCATATAAAAGATCAATAAAGTCGGATACTTCATCTTGAATTTGATCTTCTGTACAAAAAATATGCGCATCATCTTGAACAAAATTTCTCAGACGCATTAAACCGTGCAATGTTCCTGAAGCTTCGTTTCGATGACAAGATCCAAATTCGGCCATCCGTAAAGGTAGGTCTCTATAGCTTTTGATCCCGCGATTATAGATCTGCACATGGCATGGGCAATTCATTGGTTTTACCGCGTAATCCCGATTTTCGGAATTAGTCGTAAACATATCTTCGCGAAACTTTTCCCAGTGACCCGATTTTTCCCACAAACTTTTATCCACTAATTCAGGTGTATGAACCTCCTCATATCCATGTAGGCGGATCTTATTGCGAATATAGTTTTCAACTTCTTTAAAGATCGTCCAACCTTTATCATGCCAAAAGATCATGCCCGGTGCTTCTGGTTGAATATGAAAAAGATCTTGCTGAACTGCTAGCTTTCGATGATCGCGCTTTTCTGCTTCTTCTAGACGGTGTAAGTAATCTTTTAGATCTTTTTTATCAGACCAGGCAGTTCCGTAAACGCGTTGCAGCATTTCGTTATTTGAATCACCGCGCCAGTAAGCTCCAGCCAACTTCATCAATTTAAAGACTTTGATCTTGCCAGTGCTCGGAACATGTGGTCCTCGGCAGAGATCAATAAACTCTCCTTGTTTATAAAGCGATAAATCTTCATCACTTGGAATTGATGCAATAATCTCAGCTTTGTATTCCTCGCCCATGTCACGGAAAAAACTCACCGCTTCATCACGTGCCATAACACTGCGTTCTACTTGAAAGTCCTGCTTTGACAATTCTTTCATTTTCTTCTCAATAGCAGTCAAATCTTCTGGCGTGAATGGTCTTTCATACGCAAAGTCGTAATAAAAGCCATTTTCAATAACGGGACCAATGGTAACTTGCGCAGTCGGGAATAATTCTTTTACTGCTTGTGCTAATAAATGCGCACAGCTATGGCGTATAACTTCCAGGCCTTCTTCATCTCTGGCCGTTATGATCGCAAGTTCAGCATCCTGATCAATTTGATGTGAAGTATCGACAAGTTCACCATCAACCTTCCCTGCTAATGCAGCACGCGCAAGTCCTTCGCCGATCGACATTGCGACATCATGAACGCTTACGGAGTTTTCAAATTGACGTTGGCTACCGTCGGGAAGTGTAATAGTAGGCATGTTATTGCTCCATTGTGATCAATACGAGAGATCATCTTCAGGTTGATGTTGTTAAATAAAAAAGCACCGTTTTTTGATGAACAGTGCTTTGGTAATTTTGGTAGGCACGAGTGGATTCGAACCACCGACCCCCACCATGTCAAGGTGGTGCTCTAACCAACTGAGCTACGCGCCTATACTTAAGATCGGGGAGGATACATTAAAACTATTTTTTAGGCTAGCTCGACGTTGAGACAAAACTAATTCTAAACATAACTTGAATTAATTATTTGAGTTTGGATCGGTATAATAGTTTAGCGAATCTCCAAAGTTCAAATACGCGAGAACTTCTCTGGGCACTTCATTTCTACGGATTGTCTTTTTGATCTCTAGTTCATCATGAGTTGCCAGATCAATAATCCTGGCATCCTCTTTAGGGATATCCGTACTGTAGACGAGTAAGGTTGGGTTTAACGGATTATCTCGGTTGATCGCAATCACTCCAGCAATATTACCATCAGACAATTTGACTACTGTACCTGGTGGATAAACACCCAACCTATTGATAAATATAGAAAGAATATTCTTATCAAACTTCTTTTGTGAATACATAAACGACATCGCTTCATATGGTGTTAGAAGCTTCGAATTTTGGATGTTATTACAATAATCATCGTAAGCATTCGCGACAACGACAATCTTACTAAGCTTAGTAATTTGGCTGCCTACTAACTGATCAGGGAAGCCTGAACCATCCTCAAACTCACAATGTTGACCAATAATTTCAATAACTGGTTTTGGTAACTTCCCTACTTTTTCAGCTAATTGAACGCCATATCTTGGATAAAGTTGAAAAGTTCTTCGTTCAATATCCGTTAATGGTTTGGTTTTTCGTAAAATTTGCGTCGGTATTTTAAGTTGTCCAAATGTATGCAACATGGCTCCAACACCGAGGTGGTTAAGCTCCATGTCATTTAAGCCTAATTCCTTACCAACAATTAGCGACAACATAGTCACATTAACAATATGAAAGTAACTATTCTCATCCTGACTTTTAATATTTACCAATTGAACAGCTGCATGTGGATTCTCAACAACAGAATCAACAATATCATTAACAAGATCTTCCGCAGCGGCCAATGACTCTTTTGGCTTAGCACGCATATTTTTCATGAGATCTTTTACAACTTTTGTCGAATTTGAAAACGCCGCTTCACTACGTTTCAGGCTATCTTTACGTGCTTTTTGATCCTGTGCGTACGCAACTTCTTCAGAGATTTCTTCAGCGCGAATCTCTTCTTCCACTTCTTCATCAAAATCCAGCTCTGGAACGTCTTCATCAAAGTCTTCCGACGCGGTTGCTAATTCGAGTTCAGGAACCTTAACATCACTACGAGCGGTGTCGATCATGATCGTCTTCACGCCCATTTCAACAATGATCTTTATTTGCTTATTAGTTTTGATCTTGAAAGCGCGGAACATGAACGGATAATCCGTCCACGCACCATCAAGCTTTACATAATGCCCAACACATAATTGATCAATTGATATTTCTTTTATTGACAAGCCTATCTCTTCCGTGAAGTTTCAATCCTTTAGTATCGGCTAATAGACAATATACTTAAATTTAAGCATGGAAAGTTTCCGAATAATTTTGATCACTGTAATTGTGGATTCTACTTAACCTATATCAAAAAGTGTGTATCGAGCTTTTTCGTAAGCTATTCCGGAAATCTATACACAAAAATTTAATACAGTTTGTACTAAATGTTCGGGAGTCATGTATTTTATTAGAGAAATTCGGACAGATTACACCCCCTGCTTTAATCCTTGTTCACGCAACCGTTCAATTTCATCCCGCATGCGTGCGGCATCTTCAAATTCCAGATCACGTGCGTGTCGATACATTTGATCTTCCATTTGCTTGAGTCTTTTCATCAAGACTTCTGGCGTCATTACTGCGTAGTCTGCGCTATCTTCAGCAACCGCTTTTACACTTCTATGATCAGCCACATTAGCTCGCGCTCCTTCCATTATGTCAGCAACGGCTTTCTTAATCCCTTTGGGAGTAATTCCATGTTCTTGATTAAATTCAGCCTGAACTTTTCGACGCCGTTCGGTTTCATCCATTGCGCGCTTCATAGAGTCCGTTATTTTGTCAGCGTAGAGAATAGCCTTTCCCTCCAAATGCCGAGCTGCTCGACCGATGGTTTGAATTAAAGATCGTTCAGATCTCAAAAACCCTTCTTTATCAGCATCTAAAATTGCAACCAGGGAAACTTCAGGAATATCCAAGCCTTCACGTAATAAATTGATCCCAACCAGCACATCAAATTTTCCTAAACGTAAATCACGAATAATTTCTACACGTTCCACGGTATCAATATCAGAATGCAAATAACGGACTTTGACGCCATGTTCGCCCATATAATCCGTCAGATCTTCAGACATACGTTTGGTTAGGGTTGTGACTAGTACACGTTCTTGTTTTGCTACACGAAGGGTAATTTCAGATAATAGATCATCAACCTGAGAGGCAACCGGCCTGACTTCTACGGGCGGATCTAGTAAACCGGTTGGTCTGACAATTTGCTCAACAACTTGCCCGGCTTTTTCATCTTCATAAGTTCCTGGTGTAGCTGAAACAAAAATCGCTTGCGGTGCAATATCTTCAAATTCATCAAACCGCATCGGACGATTATCGAGGGCAGAAGGCAATCTGAATCCGTATTCGACAAGATTCATCTTTCGCGAACGATCACCTTTATACATCGCACCTAATTGGGGAATAGAAACATGGCTTTCGTCAATGACTAAAAGCGCATTATCAGGAAGGTAGTCAAATAACGTTGGCGGCGGTTCGCCTGGTTTTCGACCAGACAAATAGCGAGAATAATTTTCGATACCCTGACAATAACCAATCTCAAGAATCATCTCGATATCAAACCGTGTACGTTGCTCAAGCCTTTGTCGTTCTACAAGCTTATTTAGATCTTGCAGTTCTTGCAGCCGTGAATCTAACTCAACACGTATTTTATCTACCGCAGCTAGCATGACTTCTCTTGCGGTGACGTAATGCGTTTTAGGATAAACCGTCAGACGAGGTACTTTTCGTATCACTTCACCCGTTAATGGATCAAAATAGGCAAGTGACTCAATCTCATCATCAAACATTTCAATTCGAACCGCTTCACGATCCGATTCTGCTGGAAAGATATCGATCACTTCTCCACGAACTCGATACGTTGCACGATGTAATTCAATATCATTACGGTTATATTGCAATTCGGCCAGACGGCGAATGATATCTCGCTGATCTGTTTTTTCGCCGCGAACTAGATGCATGACCATTTTATGGTAAGAATCTGGATCTCCCAAACCATAAATAGCAGAAACCGTTGCAACAATGATCGTATCTGATCGTTCTAATAATGCCTTGGTTGCCGATAAACGCATTTGTTCAATGTGCTCATTAATCGACGCGTCTTTTTCTATATAGGTATCAGAAGCCGGAACATAAGCTTCAGGTTGGTAATAATCATAATAAGAAACAAAGTATTCAACCGCGTTCTCTGGGAAAAATTCTTTCAGTTCTCCATAGAGTTGAGCTGCTAGAGTTTTGTTATGTGCAAGTACAATTGTCGGACGTTGTTTCTGTGCGATCACATTTGCAACGGTATAGGTCTTACCAGAACCGGTAACCCCCAATAATGTTTGCGAAGCAAGTCCATTATCAAGCCCTTCAATGAGTTTTTTGATCGCCTCAGGCTGGTCACCCGCCGGAGAATATTCTGATTGCAACTTAAATTGCTGGTTCATAGGACTTTATAGTCATAATTAAGGTGAAAATGAAGGATATTGAGTAACATTTGAATAACTGTCACAAAAATCCAAACTTAGTTGGTGCTCTGTAACAAAACTTCGAGTATATTACACGCGATTTCGTTTCTATAACTCAGTTTAGGGTATTAAAATCGTGAAAGTATCGCATAGAGCTCAAAGTATTAAACCTTCTCCCACTCTGGCCGTTTCTGCAAAAGCGGCGGAACTTAAAGCAGCTGGCAAAAACATTATCAGCCTTGCTGCCGGCGAGCCTGATTTCGACACACCAGATTTTGTTAAAACCGCAGCGATCAAATCGATTGAAGACGGATATACAAAGTATACCGCGGTTGATGGTACACCAAGTCTTAAGAAAGCAATTCAAAATAAATTCAAACAGGAAAATGATCTTGATTATAATCTCGATCAAATTCTTGTCTCCGTTGGATGTAAGCATAGTATCTACAATCTAATGCAAGCCGTGCTTGATCCCGGTGATGAAGTGATTATTCCAGCACCATATTGGGTTTCATACCCTGACATGGTTCAACTAACGGGAGCGCAACCTGTAATTTTGAAAACTGGAATTAGAGATGATTTCAAGATCACTCCTAAGCAACTAAAAAGTGCCATCAATGAAAACACGCGCATGTTGATCATGAATAGTCCATCGAACCCAACAGGCAGTTACTACACAGATGAAGAGCTTCGTGCGTTGGGTGAAGTCTTGATTGATCACCCAGAAATTTTGATCGCATCTGACGATATATACGAGCACATCCTTTGGGGTGCTAATAAGTTCTCAAATATCGTCAATGCCTGCCCAAAACTTTATGATCAAACTGTCGTTCTAAATGGAGTCTCTAAAGCCTATTCCATGACGGGTTGGCGGATCGGGTATGCAGCTGGTCCTTTAGATGTGATCAAAGCAATGAAAAAAATTCAGTCTCAAAGTACATCAAACCCATCTTCAGCAGCACAGTTTGCAGCAGAGGCCGCCTTAACGGGTGATCAGGATATTGTTCGTGAATGGTGTAATGTGTTCAAAACCAGACATGATTTTGTTTGCCAGGAGATGAATAAAATTGATGGCGTCCAATGCCGTCCTTCAGAAGGTACATTCTATAGCTTTCCAGATTTAAGCGAGGTGATCGAAAGATTGCCTTCGGTGAGCAACGACCTTGAATTAGCAGAATTCTTATTAGAAGAAGCAGAAGTTGCAATTGTTCCAGGCTCAGCATTTGGTGCTTCTGGTTGTATCCGGATCTCATTTGCAACCAGCATGGAATTACTGGAAGAGTCACTAAGTAGAATATCAAAAGCGTTAGCTTAAGTTTCGTATACAGGATGTGGTTGACAGAATTAAGAGATGAAAAAACTGTATAACTGCATTGACCTGATCGACTCTGATCAGTACCATACGCGTTCGATTTTTGATCCTCGGTAGCTCAGTTGGTAGAGCGGGTGACTGTTAATCACTAGGTCGGCGGTTCGAGCCCGTCCCGAGGAGCCATTTAATCACAAACTTACTGAAATTCTTCAGTAAGTATCTTAATTTGAAATTCAGCAACGTATCAATTTAGATGTTAATTTCAGATCAATTCTCTTAAGATTTAGAGAATAATTTTATTGTTTTAGTATTCAACACCAAGATTTGTTTGTTGAGAAAAATAATAAGAGAACATGATTAAACTTTAAAAGTGTTACTTTGCAACCTTGGAAAAGTTAGATAGGTAATCTTTAAAACTATCTTTTAGTTCGGGATGTTTGAGAGCATACTCAACCGTAGCTTGTAGGTAACCCAGCTTCGATCCACAGTCATAACGAGTTCCATCAAACTCCCATGCCTGCACTTCTTTTTTCTCAAGTAGTTTTGCAATGCCATCGGTTAACTGAATTTCTCCACCAGCACCTTTTCCGGTTTTTTCCAGAATACCCATTATTGTTGGCGGTAAAATATATCTACCAACGACGGCAAGATTTGAAGGAGCATCGGCAGGATCGGGCTTTTCGACAATGCTTTTGATTCGGCTCACCTTGTCTTCTATTTTCTGTACTTCAACAATCCCATATTTATCACTATCTTCTTGAGGAACTCTCTCAACAGCAATTACGCCGTTATTATGTCGATCAAAAACCTCGACCATTTGGCTGAGACAACCTTTTTTTCCACCATCAATCAAATCATCGGCTAACAAAATTGCAAACGGTTCATTCCCGATAACGGGTTTTGCGCAAAGGATTGCGTGTCCTAAGCCCAAGGGCTCCGCCTGACGGATATAAACACAAGAAATTTTAGGTGGAAGAATGTTTTGAACAATCTCTAACATTCTTTGTTTATTCTTTTTCTCAAGTTCGGCTTCAAGTTCATAAGCCTTATCAAAATGATCAATAATCGAATTTTTACTTCGACCCGTCACAAAGATCAATTCTGTAATTCCAGCAGCTTCGGCTTCTTCTGCCGCATATTGGATCAGAGGTTTATCAACCACCGGTAACATTTCTTTTGGATTTGCCTTAGTTGCGGGTAAAAATCGCGTACCCAAGCCAGCAACAGGGAAAATTGCTTTTTTAACGACAACGGTCATTGTCAGTATTCCTTAATTTTTTTCGAAGGCGATAATATTTGAATGCGCTTCGGTAATGGGATGAAGCTCAACTTGCTCTTCTTTTTGAATAGGATCATGTACTAATTCTGGAACTAATTGTTGTACCACTTTCAACGCTTTTTCTTCATTATAAATGCCACAGGCAGTCTCTATCTGTTCGATCATTTTTTCAAATTCCGGCCAATCTTCAAATCGTTGTTTAGCAAGCAGGATCTTTTCATGACCCGTTCCAACCAGATCTTCATCATGATGAAATAATTCTTCACTCAGTTTTTCACCCTTCCTGAGTCCTGTAAACTTAATTTCGATATCCTGACCAGGCTTTTTCCAGGAAAGTTTAATCATCTGTTCCGCAAGATAGAGGATGCTAATAGGCTCACCCATATCGAGAACAAAAATCTCCCCACCTTCACCCATAGATCCTGACTGAAGGATTAACTGGCAGGCTTCCGGGATTGTCATAAAAAACCGTGTCATTTCTTTATGAGTCACAGTAACGGGACCACCTGCTGCAATTTGCTGTTGAAATAGCGGGACAACGCTACCAGCCGAACCAAGGACATTTCCAAACCGGACAGTGATATAACGCGTTTTCGAAACTGTGTTTTTAGCTTCGCACATCATCTCTGCGATTCGTTTACTCGCTCCCATGATACTCGTGGGATTAACCGCCTTATCTGTTGAGATCAAAACAAACTTTTCACATTCATATTTATCTGCAGCGTAGGCAACCACGCGTGTTCCCAGAACATTATTTCGCAATGCTTCTCTCACCTGTCCTTGTAGCATTGGAACATGCTTATAAGCGGCTGTATGAAAGACGACGTCAGGACGAAATGATTTAAACGCAGCGTCTATAGATACCATATCGTGTACGTCACCCAACCTGGATTCGAGCAATAAATCAGGAAACTCTAATCTTAAGGTTCTGTCAATATCATAAAGATTGAATTCTCCCTGTTCAAAAATCATTATTGATGCAGGGTTCAGTTTAGCAATCTGGCGACACAATTCTGATCCTATGGAACCTCCACCGCCAGTAACCAAGACTCTTTTACCCGCAATCCCTTTACGAATGATAGACCAGTCAAGTTCGATCTTATCTCTACCGAGAAGATCATCAATGGAAACTTCTCTCACATCACTCAAACTTTGCTTATAGATTTCCCCAGCTGAATCTGTAGTAATCATTGGCAGCATTTGAAAAGGTCTGCCCGTTTTCTCACAGAGGGTAATTATTTTTTTGATCTGTGCCTTTGTAGCGGAAGGGACTGCAATCAATAAAGAATCGATGGCTGATTCTTCAACTATTCTTTCCAGTGATCCCAAACCGCCCAATACAGGGATACCCTGGATCTTTCGTTTATGTAGTCTAGGGTTATCATCAACAAAACCAACGGCTATATAATTGCTATCTCGCAGTAAGTCGCGAACCATTGTCTCGCCGGCTCTTCCAGCACCAATAACAAGCACTCTTTCAACACCAGAAATACTTTTCAGCGATAATGTGTGGTCTTTCCAAAAACGATATCCAAGGCGTGGGCCACTAAGAAGAAAAAGTAAACAGACAGGATAAAAAATTAGAAGTGAACGAGGGAAATTATCTAATCGAGTGGTAACAAACGAAATCAAAACAATCGCGATAACACCTAAACCTGCTGCTCGAACAATGTTCCACAGATCAGGCAAACTAGCAAAACGCCAAAGTCCTTTGTATAGACCTAGCTGCCAGTTTATAAAACATTGAATAATGATAACGAATGGTAACGCTTGAAGATCTGCTTCCCAAAAAGCAGTGGGGGGCATCGAAAAGTCAAAACATGCAAACCAGGCTAATTGCCATGCAAATATAACCATGCACAGATCGTGAAACATTACTGCCGCTGTCTGAGTTCCGAACCGCATTAATCCCCCCTGTTATTACGTCCCTTAGTCCGTATTGTATTCCATAAACCAATACTGATGACCGATACACTAATCGCTATGACAGTCATTAACAATTGGTAGTTCATTGCAAACCAGGCCATAGGCCATAGAAACGTGACGCTGATCACACAAAAATACAGTGCTAGACTCTGATGACTGAACCCACGTTGCACCATCATTTGATAAGCATGGCTACGATGCGCGCTATACCATTTTTCGCCAGCAAAAATACGCTGAATTAATGTTAAAGTCGCGTCCCATAAAAAAAAGGTAAGTAAAATTGACCAAATGATTATTGGCGCAACTCCGGTATTTTCGCCTATTATTGCGACCGAAGCGAAAAAGTAACCAAGGAAACTGCTCCCAACATCTCCCATAAATATCTTTGCCGGAGCCCAGTTCCAAAACAAAAAACCAGTCGTCGCTGCAGCCATCGCCAACATGATTATCGTTAATCCAACTTCTCCTGCGCTAGCAAAAAGAAAGATCATGAATACACAGACACTAATTGTCTGCGCCGCAGCAAAACCATCTGTACCATCCATGAAGTTGTACAAGTTCGTCATCCAGACAAGAGCTAAAACCGCGATGAATGAACCAAAGTCCCCTAATGCTACGTTATATGGTCCAAGTTCGAGACTAGTAAAGCCACCCAGAAAAAAAACGGTCCAGATAGCGGCCAGGAAATGTACAACAAGCCTAATATGAGCGGGAACGTCTTTATGGTCATCTATCCAGCCGATAAGTGCTACCAGTCCGCCTCCGCCAACTAGTGCTGAAACAAGCTCCCAATCTAAATAACCCATCAAACCTGTTATTAAGACGATACTTAAAACAATTACAACAATGGCAAGGCCGCCCCCACGCGGAACCGGATTATCATGTGAACTGCGTTGATTAGGAATATCCATCAACGAATGACGAACCGCGTATTGATAAATGTGATGCGTAAGAAAGAGCGCAAATAGCAGTATTAATATAAAAAAACAGATCATTTAGTATTAACGCCAGAGGAATGAACAATCAAAAAATAAGCATTTGAGAAAAAACGGCGTACTTGTTAAGGTTGCAGCCAAAAATCAAACCCTCTAAATTCTTAGGATATTCGAAAGCACCATCATAATCTTTGTAATGCTTCTGGTCACTAATCTATGATATTAATTACTGGTGGAGCTGGATTTATCGGCTCAAACTTTGTGTTAGATTGGCTCAACGAACAAGATGAGCCTGTCATCAATCTGGACATACTAACGTACGCGGGAAATCTACAAAATCTGGCAAGTCTAGAAAGCAAGAATAATTACACCTTTGTGCAGGGCGATATCGGTGACCGAGACTTAATTCGCTCATTGTTACTCGAGCATAAACCTCGAGCCGTTCTCAACTTTGCTGCTGAGAGCCATGTTGATCGATCAATCCATGGTCCAGAAGCTTTTATACTCACCAATGTAAATGGAACATTTCATTTAATTGATGAAGTGAAACAATATTGGTCACAGTTACCCTCAGATGAGAAAACAGCTTTTCGTTTTTTACATGTCTCGACAGACGAAGTTTACGGATCCTTAGAAAAAGATGATCCAGCCTTCGCAGAGACAAATGCGTATGCTCCCAATAGTCCATATTCAGCTTCGAAAGCAGCTTCAGATCATTTAGTTCGCGCCTATCATCACACCTATGGATTGCCAGTTCTCACGACAAATTGTTCTAATAATTACGGACCATTACAATTTCCTGAAAAATTGATCCCTTTGATCATTTTAAATGCATTGAATCAAAAACCATTGCCTATTTACGGCGATGGGCAAAATATCCGAGACTGGTTATATGTTGGTGATCATTGTTCAGCCATTCGTACCGTTTTAGATAAAGGTCGCGTCGGTGAGGTTTATAACATCGGTGGAAATAGTGAAAAAAACAATCTTGATGTGGTTCATACCGTATGCTCAATTCTTGATAAATTAAGACCTGCTGATCACCCTTATTCTGAATTAATTACCTACGTAACGGATCGTCCTGGGCATGATCGTCGCTACGCAATCAACGCGACTAAGATTGGATCCGAATTAGGCTGGCAACCTTCCGAAGTATTTGAATCCGGGATCAAAAAAACCGTTGAATGGTATCTTACTAATAATGATTGGGTTGATAATGTAACCAGTGGCGCCTACAAAAATTGGATCAATAAAAATTATTCTACGAGAGAAAATTCATGAAAGGCATCATTTTGGCTGGTGGATCAGGCACGCGTCTTTATCCAATAACTCAATCCATCTCAAAACAATTATTACCTATTTACGACAAGCCGATGATTTATTATTCGCTCAGCACGTTGATGCTCGCGGGTATACAAGACATCTTAATCATATCAACGCCTCGGGACACACCAAGTTTTGAAGCGCTACTTAGGGATGGTTCAAACTTAGGCATCAATCTTTCATATGCTATACAACCATCACCCGATGGACTCGCACAAGCTTTTATTATTGGAGAGGAATTTATCGACAATGATCATTGTGCATTAATCCTTGGTGACAATATTTTTTATGGCCATGATTTTCAATCTGATCTAAAACAAGCGGTAGAACGTCAAAATGGTGCGACTGTTTTTGCCTATCCCGTTCATGATCCAGAACGCTATGGTGTTGTCGAATTTGATCAAAAAGGGATTGCCGTTAGTCTGGAAGAAAAACCAGAAAAACCCAAATCTCGGTATGCAGTCACAGGTCTTTATTTTTATGACAACCAAGTTGTCGAAATTGCAAAAAGTATTACACCATCTGATCGAGGCGAACTTGAAATAACAGATGTAAATAAAGTTTATCTTGAACGAAATCAATTAGAAGTTTCAGTACTTGGTCGTGGACATGCATGGTTGGATACGGGTACCCACGAAACGCTATTAGAAGCATCTTCATTTATCGAAACAGTGGAAAGAAGACAAGGTTTGAAAATAGCTTGCCCAGAAGAAATCGCATGGCGCTTAGGACATATTTCATCGGATCAATTAAGAGAATTAGCGGCTCCTCTTTCTAAAAATAATTATGGTCAGTATTTACTCCAGATACTCGAAGAAAATATTTTGATATGAAATTTATCAGAACGAATATTCCAGATGTAGTTATTATTGAACCGAAGGTCTTCGGTGATGAACGTGGTTTCTTTTTTGAAAGTTTCAACGAGAAAAATTTTCATGAATTTCTAAATCAAAAACTTACCTTTGTGCAAGATAACCACTCACGATCAACCCAGCATGTTTTACGCGGACTTCACTATCAAATTAAGCAGCCTCAGGGAAAGTTAGTACGGGTTGTCTCTGGCGAAGTTTATGATGTCGCCGTAGATCTCAGGAAAGGTTCTGCTACTTTTGGTAAAGCAGTAGGTGAAATTATTTCAGAACAAAATAAACGCATGCTTTGGATTCCACCAGGTTTTGCACACGGTTTTATTGTTTTGTCAGAAACAACAGAATTTTTGTACAAGACAACAGACTATTATGCACCTGAACACGAGCGGACCCTTGCATGGAATGATCCCAGTTTGAATATAAAGTGGCCAATTTCAGTAAAACCTACTCTTTCAGAAAAAGATCAAACTGGCATTCACTTAAACGAATGTGAGGTTTATGAATGAAAACCATTCTTCTAACAGGAAAGGATGGACAACTCGGATGGGAAATAGAACGGACTTTTAACAATTTGGGAAAAGTGATTACTTTTGATCGTAGTACTCTCGACTTGAGTGATCAAAATCGCTTAAGAAAAACTATCCAGAATGTCAAACCAGATCTAATTGTAAATGCTGCTGCTTATACAGCTGTTGATCAGGCGGAAAAAGAACCTGAATTAGCAATGGCTGTAAATGCCGTTGCTCCAGGAATCATGGCTGAAGAAGCGAAAAAAATTGGCGCGACTTTAATACATTATTCGACTGATTATGTTTTTGACGGATCAAAAAAAACTCCCTATCTTGAAGACGATCCAACCAATCCTGTTAACGTTTATGGTAAGAGTAAATTATTGGGCGAACTGGCGATACAAGAACAAAAAATACCTTATTTAATTTTCAGAACAAGTTGGGTGTATTCTCATCGTGGAAATAATTTTTTATTGACCATGCTCAAATTAATGAAAGAAAGAGAATCACTTAATATTGTGAACGATCAATTTGGTGCCCCCACTTGGAGTCGAACTATTGCTGAGATCAGTGAACAAGTTTTATCTAAGTATTCTCATAATTATAGTGATTTAAATAAAATCAACGGGGTTTATAATCTTACTTGTTCTGGAGTAACTTCCTGGTATGGTTTTGCAGAAATGATCAAAAGCCTTGCTAAAGGAAACTTAGAACATTCTGAAAAATTGATATTATCCGGAATACCTTCCGAACAATATCCAACACCTGCGGAACGACCTAAATATTCTCAACTTTCATTAGAAAAAATTTCTAATACTTTTGGTGTCAAATGTCCAGAATGGACTAAGTCACTAGCTCTTTGTATGAACAATATTATTGCTAGTAGATCTCAAACATGAGCATGTTTATACCTTTTAACGACACCTCAAGATTATACCAAGCGCATAAAGCTGAACTACAGTCGTCTTTGATAAAAACTGCTGAGAGCGGCCATTGGCTTCTTGGTAAAGAAACGGAAAATTTTGCTCAATCCTTCTCAAAGTATTGTGACGTAAAATATTGCTTGCCAGTCGCAAATGGGACCGATGCACTCGAAATCGCACTTCGATCAACAATTCAAAACCCCAATTTAGATGATGAAGTAATCACCGTCGCAAATGCTGGAGGTTATACAACAGCAGCATGCAGGACAATCGGCGTGACACCCGTTTATGCTGATATAAATAAAAAAAGTCATCTTATTGATACAGAATCTTTACTCAGATGTATAAGTCCATCTGTAAAAGCAATTGTAATTACACATTTGTATGGCGCTGCCGTAAATGTTTCTGAAGTCCGAAAAAAATTAACGGAGATCAATTTCCAACACATACCGATCATTGAAGATTGTGCACAGGCTCACGGTGCAAAGGTTAATAATGATCGCGTTGGTAGTTTGGGTGATGTCGCGACATTCAGTTTTTATCCCACAAAAAACCTTGGTGCACTTGGTGATGGTGGAGCTATTACGACATCTGATCCTGAAATCTATAAAAAAGCTCAGCAATTGCATCAATACGGCTGGAATAGTAAATATAATGTCGGAATCTCTTATGGACGAAACTCTAGAATGGATGAGATTCAAGCAGGAATCTTAAATTGTTTATTGCCTCATTTAGATCTTTACAATAAAAAAAGAATACAAATAATAGAGCGTTATAAACAAGCTGAAGGGGGAAATCTATCATTCTTAGATTATTCTGATCGGGATTATGTTGGTCATTTAGCGATTGTCACAGTCAAACATCGAGATGCTTTTATAGAGTTTATGCGCTCAAAAAATATTTCAGTTGACGTTCATTATCCAATAGCTGACTGCGATCAAAAAGCGTGGAAAAATTCATCCCAACGTTGGGATGAAACCTCCAACCTTAAGATTACACGAGAAGTGACAAAAACTATCGTCAGTCTTCCTTGCTTTCCTTTTCTTAAGGAAAAAGAAATAGTCCACGTATACAATGCACTCTCTGAATGGCAATCAAACTAGAAAATGAAAAATAGTAACGTTATCGAATATTCCCTGATTATTCCTGTCTACAATAACGAGGAAAACTTGCCTCATTTATTTAGCGCAATTTCTGAATTTAGTAAAAAATATAAAGATAATTTTGAAACCATTTTTGTAGTAGATGGTTCGCCCGATGAGTCATATCAGTTGTTACTTTCTGAGTTAAATAATCTACCTTTCCATTCACAGCTAATTTCCCACAGCCGGAATTTTGGTGCCTTCACAGCAATACGAACAGGCATGGAACATGCCCAAGGTAAATATATTGCTGTCATGGCAGCAGATCTACAAGAACCGATAGAATTGATCGACACTTTTTTTGTTCACCTTTCCAAAGATAAATCGGATATTGTTTTTGGAAAAAGACTTGAACGTGAAGATCCACCTGTTCGTAAGTTTTTAGCTAAAACATACTGGAGGCTATATAGAAAATTTATTTTGCCTGAAATACCTGAAGGTGGCGTAGATGTTTTCGCCTGTAACCGCACTGTATCAAAAACCATACTTTCAATAGAGGAGCCGAACAGTTCTTTAATCGCACAACTCTTCTGGGTGGGTTATAGACGTGATTTTATTCCATACGAAAGACAAGAACGCCAACATGGCGAAAGCGCCTGGGGTCTGAGAAAAAGATTACGATATATGCTAGATAGCATTTTCTCATATTCTGATCTCCCTATTATGGCGGTACTCTGGTTAGGTGCTTTCGGTTGCCTGATATCTTTTTCTCTGGGGTTCGTCACGTTACTAGGAAAATTATTTGGTTTAATCGAAACACCGGGGTATACAACTCTGATTTTGATCATAATGTTTCTTTTTTCAATACTACTTTTTACGCAAGGCATAATAGGTTGCTATCTATGGAGAGCATTTGAAAATACTAAAAAAAGGCCTCTGAATATAATTAGTAATATTACCAAAAGTAAAACATGACATTAAATAAAATAACTACAAAGACCAATCTCAATGTCGGTTCCTGCGAGCTCTGGCCTCTGCCAGATTTTGAAGACCAACGCGGCAACCTGATGGCGATAGAATTCTCAAAAGATCTCCCTTTTCGCCCACAAAGAGAATTTTTTGTTCATCACGTCCCAAGTAATAAATTAAGAGGTGAGCACGCTCACAAAAAGTGCGAACAATTCCTAGTTGCTATACATGGACATCTAAGTATTAAAATCGATGATGGTACACGACATAAAGAAGTAGAGTTAAACCACCCTTCGCTAGGTTTATATATCCCCGCAAACATTTGGGGAATACAGTTCAATTTTTCCTCTGATGCTGTCTTAATGGTTTTCGCATCGCATCCTTATGATAACGATGACTATATCCGAGACTATTCGGAATTTATAAACTATGTCAATCAAGCAAAATAATCCAGCTACTAATGATCTTCTCAGTAGGACAGTTCAGTTAAGGCTCGTCGAAGAAGATGATGCAGAATTTATTCTTTCATTACGTCTAGATGAACGATACAACAAATTTCTTTCTAATGTAGGTGATGACCTTGATGGGCAACGTCGCTGGATTCGGCAATATAAATTAGATGAATCAAAAAAAGAGCAATTCTATTTCATAATAGAGCGACTTGATGGTTCTCAGTGTGGAACAGTCAGAGTATATGATTTCAAAGACGATTCCTTTAGTTGGGGTAGTTGGATATTAAATGAAAAAAAGACTCGCTATGCAGCAATAGAAAGTGCGCTTCTTGTCTATAAGTTTGGCTTTGAAAGTTTAAATTTTTCCAATTCACATTTTGAAGTAATAAAAGAAAATACAAGTGTACTTTCCTTTCATAGAAAGTTTGGTGCTAAACAGATATCCGAAGATAGCAGTAAGATCTATTTTAACCTACCTCTTAATATATACCTGGAAAAACGAAAGAAATTTGAAAAGTTTACTTCATGATTCCGTTAATCCATGAACCATTTTAACAACAAAAACATAAAATCAGATGCATTGAGGTTCATTACTGCTGGTGGAATTAATACTCTTCTAACCATCGCTATTTATCAATTCTTACTAATTTTCTTTTCGTACAACGCGGCTTATATATTTAGTTGGCTATGTGGCTTAATTTTTCTGATCATCTTTTATCCCTCTAAGGTTTTTATTGGTTGTGAAAACTCCGTCAAAAATAAGCTCGCTATTTCTGTCGTTTACTTAACAGTATTTAGCTTTGGTTTATGGTGCCTTGATCAGTTAGTCCTATCAGGTATTCACGAAAGGTTTGCTATATTTTTTGTTATACTACTTTCAACAATTATAAATTTCATTTTGATGAGAATAATTTTAAGAGGGGCTTGAGTATTTTTCTTTTATCTCCGAATAATCCTTCTACTTTTATTTTCTCTTACAAAAAATCCAAAAATAGCTATTACACTAAACAAGCTTACGATGAGTCCTTCATAGAAATACGGAGGAATATATTTAAGTTTTATCTGGTGATAACCTCTACTTAATAACAAACCAGAAAAGCCAGCATTTATTTTCTGAATATCTATTTGTTTTTCATTAACAGTCGCTCGCCATCCTTGTGCATAAGGTATCGACAAAAATAACATTCCTTTTGATGTTAGAGTAATGTTTCCTTTAATCTCATCATCCTTAAATGATTCAATTGTCATCTCTCTTTTGCGATCTAAGTTGCTAACCCGACCTACATTTTCGTCATACGAACTCTCAGTTAGTCCCTTAAACTGTTCGTTCAATAATAGATCTTCTGTCGGTAAAAAGCCTTTTAACAAGATAGAATTTCTTTTCGCTTCATCACTAATCGCAAAGAACTTTTCAGGACTTACATATTCTTCAAATACAACTCCAAAAGGTAGTGCTCCCTTGCGTTTGAAAATATGTATATCTCCAATAGTTTTTAAGTAAACTGTGTTTTCTGGTTTTACTTTTTTATCTTTTGTTAAATAATATTTAACGCTTAACAGATCTGCAAGGTAAGGCCTCTGAAGCGATGTCCACCCGTGAACGGTGCCTGGAGCACCTGGAATTACAGGAATGTTAAGTTCTTGAGTAAATTGCGTATAAGATGGCGTATTTAAAGAGTTATAAGTATCTAGACCATTATATCCCTGAACTACGGAGTCATTCATGCTACCTATCCATCGATTCTTTTCAATTCTATAAAATCTATCGTCAATACTTTCCAGATATTCGACAACGTCACGAGTATAGCCAAATAAATAAATACTCGAATGATTCTTCACTCTCTCTTTGTCAATTTCAAGCCCTTTAGTAACAGTACCTCTTTTTTTAAAAGTATCATGATGTTCTTCTATCATTTCCAGCACTAAAAAGAACATCATAAAAGTTAAAACAGCTCCCTTTCTATATCCTCGTTTAACAAGAAAAAATAATGCTAGCATGTAGCAAGCAAGTATTACGGTGATTTTTATAATTTTATTTAAATTACTCTCATATATTTTGGCTTCACTTATATACTGGTAATTAATAAATAACATACTTAAAATTACAAGCGCACTCGATATAAATAATAGTTTTAAATTAATCTTCCTTTCTTCATTAATAGCTTTTAAGACAAAAGCTATTAATAAAATTTCTGAAAAAATAATATTATATCCCCACCGATATGCTGGATACTGAAATCCATTCATCATATTCGCAAAATAAGGAAATGTAATAAATGCAACCGCTATCAAAATTCCTGTCAAGGCTATTACTTTTTGCTTTTTATTAAACAAATAGAATATTTGAGGCAGTAATATCAGAAATAACAAACTTGAAAAAAGTTGTAGCGATTCATAGTAATTTATAAAACCTTTATAATATGATCCGACCCCTTGCAAGTTATTCGAAAAAAGCCGACTAAATATCGAAAAATAGTATTCCTTTGTGTTGAAGCTAAAACTGAAATCAAGCAAGCCAGAAAGCCCTTTCGATTCTACCCTCGGGCTTGAAGATAATATGAAATATTCGGGTAGAATTAATACTGCAACAGATGTAATAGCTAGCAAGAAAATAATAATAAACTTTCCTGTCATTCGTAAAAACAAGTTTAGATCAAACCCATATCTATCATAAAATCTAAAAATGTAATACAAAATAACAAAGATAAACATCTGGTAAAAAATGTAAATATTTAGTGACAATAAAGCAATAACAACCAGCAGCAACAACCATTTATCTTCTTGCATGAACCTTTCTAGTGAATACAAAAGAAAAGGCAGGAAAATAACAACTGATGCAAAATAATAGTGCTGTCCCCACAGCATCAAATAACCATTAAAGGCAAAAAGAAAAGAACATATTACTGTTGCGAAATGCCCTACTTTTATATAAGTAAAATATAGATATGCAAAATACGCAGCAAAAAATATTTTTAATATAAACACATAAGTAATCGCAATTGAGACGTTACTTGCACCAACGATGTAATAAACAAGTGAAAAGGGATCGTATAAAAATGCGTACAGCGTTAGCACACTCGTACCAACACCCATTTTGAAAGACCAGAATGAAAATTCTAAGTTATGGATTAAATCAGCTAAATAATAATAAAACCGATAATAGGAATAAAATGTATCACTACCAATATCCCGAAAAATAATTAGCTTTTTTCCGAATATAAACGTTCCAAATATAACTAAACATGTGAAGCACGTGGCTATTATTAGTATTATAGGATGAAGATGCTTTTCAATAATTTGCTTTAACTTCATGACATCAATTCAGTCTTAAAGAGTTAAGTTCACCAGGTATAGTTTTATTTTTATAGAGACTTGGTATCTTTATAGATGTGACACTTTCTATATTTTCAAGATCTTTTAAATATTTTACTATTTGACTGTTGCTCAATATATCCCTAGATCTGTCGCGAATGCTTTTAATTTCAATTTTAGCGATAACGGCAAGTGTCGATATAGTGGCCTAAAATGTTTAATCAAATGCAGTTTTCTGGTACCGTTTGATTTATTGATATTAGACTTGCACCAGGCGAAAAAGCTATTGGTATCTACTTCGAAAGGGTTCGGAAAATGTTCTTCTAAATCACTGTGTTTGCGATACATTAATCTATGCTCTTTCAGAACTGGCTCCCCATTTTCATAACTTCCGTATTTCCAGTTTAACTTTTTGGGCATCAAATGTTCCGACTCTGCACATACAGCTTTATACCAACTTTCCATCTCTTTAAGAGTTAAACACTCAGCTTGATATCTTTTACGCATGTACTCATGCGCACCGTTATCAAAACCTGAAAAGTGATAAAAACAAAGTGGAACTTGATTAACTTTAATACCCTTTTCTCTGCTACCACTAAACTGTCTTGATGTGTAATTCCAGGTGGAGGCGTTATATTGCGGCTCCCTGACGATATCTAAAGAGGGAAAGAAAACAGGTGCAAAATCGCACCACTTTTGATCTGTGAATAACCCTTCAGGTATATCGTCGTAACAAAAATCAAGTAATCGTTCCCCCCACCACTTAGCAAACCTTGTTCCTTCCTGATCATTTTTTAGACCCAAAAAACCAAGATTAAAAATACCATGTTTCAAACAAGAGATTTCATTGTCTCTTATTGCCTGAATCTCAGTTTCTGGAACAGTAACGTGAGGCGTAAGAAGAATACTACTATCCCAGGCTCGTTGTATCAGATCATCAATATTTGAGAAAAGAACTATATCGGGATCAAAATAGAAAAGAACATCTGTATCATCGCGCTCTAATATTTTTTGAGCTGCAAATGGTTTGACTGCTGTGCAAAGTTCAACAACGGAGTGTTTGAAAATCCAGCTATTTATATTTTCAATGCCTAAATCTTCAGGAACAATAATATGATCGAAAGGTTCTTGATCCAAACTCAACCAGTCTGGAATCTCATCAGAAAGCATTAAATGAAATGTAGCTTGTGGACAAAGCTTTTTGACAGAATTTGCCAGAACTCGTGCCTTAGGTAAATAATACAGATTGATACTTGTGTAAATATGAATATTTTTCATAATAAATATAGTTCAGCTCTAACCTCAGTTAATTAAGTCCTTACACTCGTGAAATTTGATCTACTCCATCTATTAAATAAAACTCTATAAAAAAATAAATTTTTCAAACACTCTGCTATTTCAAGCCCAACTTTCACTTTATCAAAAGTCATTTTAACTTCTAAACCAAAGGCGCTTAAACAAACTCAAATGTAGAAGTTTTTTAAGCGTAGTCTCAGTTCTATGCATCATCCATAACAACTTTTTTTCTAATACTATTTGGTTAGCTAACTTTATGGCTTCCAGAACATTCGAAGTATACTTCTGCTGTTGATTCACCTTATGTTTAGAAAAAGATTGCTTAAAAGTATAAGAATTAATTACCATACTTTTTGAAAATTTTGAAAAGACTAATGAAGTGATTTTCGTCACCCTAAAGATTTCGGCAAGTATTTCTGTTATTAATTTCTCATCAATTTCAACTACAACGTCTTTTTGCTTTTCTCTCGCTCTAGAGTAATAACGATCTAACATTTTATCGCGCAATAAAATTTCATGAATACTAAAAGGTGTGCGGTACATACTGCCCACATGGTTTACAAAAATAAAATCATCCTTGCTAGCATAACGTACCCATAAATTCCAATCTTCAAGTCGCTCTAATTCAGGATCAAAACCGCCGTGTTTAACAAATAATGATTTTCTAAAAAGCACACATTGTATTGCCAGATTATTATTTACAAATAACGCCCCACGGCTAAATGTTCTTTGAAACGAGAGCTTTTTTGTACCATCTTCATGAATAAAAGGTGTGTAACTTGATATTTCACTAGGGATCTCTTCTGCCAATGAATACGCTGCGGCGACGTCTTTACGTGCCTCTAATTCGCTGACTAAGAACTGTATGTGTTCTGGATAAAAAAGATCATCATCATCAAGAAAGCATAAGTATTCGCCCTTCGCCTCAGCCAAACCGATATTGCCCGCAGCACAACGATCAAAAAATGCCGAGTGATAATAACTTATAATCCTGGATCCATTCTCAATCTCATATCTCGACAACCAATCTTCTAGCTCTTCTGATCCATTTTCTACAATAACCAGCTCAATATATTGATAGGTTTGTTTAAGAACCGAATCAATAGCTTCAGCTAAGCATCCCTTCCGTTGCACATTAGTTCTAATAATTACACTTACTAAAGGCAAATTCATTTCTAATTTTGGTTTGTCAACACAAGCAAGAGTCTCCATGCAGGAAGATACTTATTAGTTTTAAAATCTGTTGTTGATAATGTAAACAAGAAATTTGAGATTCTATAGTTGATGTTGCTTGCTGGCCAAAACTGTTTGATATGTTTTGTACGAATTATACATGATATCTAACCCCATGGCGCGTTTCCTGCTTGTATATGATCTAAAATTTCCCTACTCTTTTGTAATCTAAATCTAAATACCACTACTTTGACTGAGCTAAACATATCGTCCTCACTTGCAAGTCTGCCTAAATTAGATAATCTAACTGATGCATTGATCTTAAATGGTGTACTCAAAAAAGATGATCTTGTTCGAATTAAGGCCATTTCAGATCAGAAAGGCGAGAAGCTTCTTACATTACTAATTTCATCTGGGCTTGTTCCCGCTGGCATAATTGCCAGCACCTGGTCAGAGCTGACAAGTTACCCGTTAGCAAAGATGGACGAGTTACCCACCTACCCACTTTGTGTAGACAATTTTTCGTTAAATTTTCTTAAGCAACATAATGTTATTCCCTTCTCTGAAGAGGAAAATACGGTCATCTTCGTCATTGCAGATCCAAGTGATGAGTATTTGATACAAGCATTAGAATTGGCTATTGATAAAAATATTTTACTGTTACTTTCAACGCCAGATCAGATCGGAAATGCGATCGAAAGAATTTACGCAAACCAAGATTCACTTTCTGAGATCTCTGATGAAATTATTGAATCCGGCAACGAAGATTCAGAGGACGTTGAACGGTTAAAAGATCTTGCCAGCGAAGCGCCCGTTGTTCGACTAGTTAATCTTTTAATCAATCGAGCGGTAGAACTACGCGCGTCAGATATTCATATTGAGCCGTTTAAAAATACACTGAAAGTACGTTATCGTGTCGATGGTGTTCTCCAGGAAGTCGAATCACCACCTGCACGATCTACTGCAGCAGTTATATCTCGCGTAAAAATCATGGCAAAACTGGATATCGCCGAACGACGCAGACCTCAGGATGGCCGAATCCAGCTTCGTTCAAACGGTCGAGAAATTGATCTGCGTGTTTCGACCGTACCGTCATTGTATGGCGAAAGCGTCGTACTCAGAATCCTCGACAAAGAACAAACCGCGCTGGATCTTATTAGCCTGGGTTTTGATCAAGATGTACACGAAGATTTTTTAACCACCATATCACTTCCTCACGGAATATTGCTTGTCACTGGCCCCACCGGCAGTGGTAAAACAACCACACTTTATGGCGCAGTACAGGTTTTAAATACGACCGATAAAAAGATTATCACCGTTGAAGATCCGGTTGAATATCAGTTAGACGGCATTACTCAAATACAAGTACGCTCACAAGTTGATCTTACCTTTGCGAGTGCACTGAGATCAGTTGTGCGACAAGATCCCGATATCATTATGATCGGCGAAATGCGTGATCTGGAAACCGCTGGAATAGCGGTACAAGCGGCCTTAACCGGTCATCAGGTTTTTTCAACTTTGCACACAAATGATGCGGGTAGCGCAATTACACGCCTGCTCGATATGGGTGTTCAAGATTATCTGCTTACCTCGACGGTAAACGCGATTATCGGACAACGGCTGGTTAGAACGCTTTGCCCACATTGTAAAAAAGAACATGGCGTTCTACCTGAATTACAAAAACAACTACAGTTAGACAAGTACGGTTATCAAGAAGGCCAATCAATTTATGAAGCGGTAGGTTGTGATCAATGTGCTCATAGTGGCTTTAGTGGACGCACAATTATTCTGGAATTTTTACCAATTTCCGACACTATTCGCCAGTTAGTGTTAGCCAAAGCTGACGGCTCTCGCATCCAGAAAGCCGCAATTGAAGAAGGTATGCAAACCATGCGCGGTCATGGTTTGAAAAAAGCGATGCGCGGAGAAACTACGCTGGAAGAAGTACTCAGAGTTACTCAGGAAATCTAATGCCTTTATTTAGTTATCGCGCGCTAACTGCCAACGGTGAATCTATCACTGGCGAAATTGAAGCTCCAAATAAAGATGCTGTGGTTAGCCAGTTGCACGAAGCTGGCCACATTCCAATATCAACTGAAAAAGTCGGCAATCTAAATTCTTCAACAACAAAAAGCAGACGATCACGATCAAAAGGCTTGTCACAAGGTGAAGTTCAATTGATCACCGGAAAACTCGCGCTCATGCTTCGTGCCGGTTTGCCTCTCGATCATGCATTAGAGCTACTTTCAAACCTTGTCAGCCCCGGCTCCGGACAACAATTACTAGAAAAAGTCCGTGCCGATGTACAAAATGGTGCTGCGCTTTCTGAAGCAATGAGTACCTACCCGGAAACGTTTAATAAGCTCTATATTAGTACGCTTAAAGCGGGTGAAACCGCTGGTGCTTTGGATACTGTTCTTGAAAGGCTTGACGAATATCTGGAACGTAGTCGAGCGTTGAAAGACACGATAATCACAGCCATGATCTACCCTTTGATTCTTCTTTCAGTCGCTATTATTTCCATTGCAATCCTGTTGATTTATGTCGTCCCGCAATTTAGTAGTCTCTATGATGGAATGGGACAGGCGATGCCCATACCAACTGCCATCGTCATTGGGATCTCATCTTTCGTAAAAAAATTCTGGTGGTTGATTTTGGGCTTAATATTTATCAGCTATCAAGGCTTTAAATGGATACTGAAGAAACCTTTTTTTCGTCAAAAAGTGGATCAGAAAATACTAAAAATCCCTTTGATTTCAGATCTGATCAAAAAGGTGGAAACCGCACGTTTTAGTCGTACTCTCGGCACCTTGTCTGCTAATGGTGTACCTTTGTTAGCAAGTCTAAATATTGTCAGTGATAGCGTTAGTAATAGTGTGATAGCTGATGCACTGACCGGTGTTTCTGATCAATTACGTGAAGGTAAAGGGATGGCAAAACCGCTATCTGAAGCCAACATTTTTCCGCAACTTGCCGTACAACTTATCCAGGTGGGTGAAGAAACGGGCGAACTGGAAAAAATGCTCAATCAACTTGCCGATATCTATGACAATGAAGTTCAAGAAACCGTCAAAAGACTACTCGCCTTTTTGGAACCGGCTTTAATTATCGGACTAGGCATCCTCATTGCCGGTATTATTATATCCGTTCTACTCGGGATTCTGGGTTTGAATGATCTTGTCGTGTAAGCACAAAATTAATCAGCAAGGATTCTCATTGCTGGAAGTTTTAGTCGCCTTCTCTATCCTGGCGCTGAGCTTATCCGTTTTATTTCAAATCTACTCACGCGGGACACAAAGTACCGCACTGTCTCGTGATTACAACCAGGCTATTATCATCGCTCAATCCAAAATGGCTGAACTCGATCAAGAAAAAAAAATCGTCTTCGGCGAAAAGAGTGGATCTACCGATGAACAAGTTCAATGGCAGAGAATCGTTAGTGAATATCAAGATCCTGATCCTGACTTTTTCAATCGTAACTACCAATTAGTGAACGTAGAAGTGATCGTTCGTTGGACGACTATGGGACGTGACTACGACTTCAGTCTTAACTCTCGTCGTATTGCTGGTATGAAATAACCATGATGAAATTTGATAAAAAAAGTAGTTATGGATTTACTCTTATTGAAATTCAGATCGCTCTTTTATTGTTAGTTTTGATCATGGGAATATTATTTGGTGCATTACATTTAGCCTCCAAAAGTTGGAAGATTGGTCAGGTTCAAAATGAAATGATTGAAGAACAAAGACTGGTCGTCGAATTTATGCGTAAACAATTTAGCCAAATTATGCCAATACTCTGGATCACTTCTCGAGGCTCAGATCTGATCTTCCGTGGGAATGAAGACTCCTTGCTATACGTCAGCATTTTGCCTGCAAATCGCCTTTCAGGATTGCCTTCATTATTACAACTAAGAAAAATAAATAATAAGTTAGAATTTGGCTACCGTCTTTTAACTCCAGATAAAACACCCTTTGATACGCGTGAACGCATGGATAAAACCCAGGTAATTGATCGCATTGAAAAAATAAAATTCGAATATTTTGGAAAAAAAAATAAAGGTTCAAAACCACCTGAGTGGTACTCAACTTGGGAAAGCAAAAGGAAGTTACCCAGATTGATCAAATGTCAGATCACTTTTGCAGATGGAAACAAATGGCCTGAAATGATTTTCCCACTTCATATTGATGATCCAACAGGTTATAGACAATTCTTCCTTGAAGAATCAAGAAGCTATGAATTTGATCAAGGCGGACAAAGCCGTGATCCAAATTCACGAGAAGGTAGTGGTCCAACCCTTAGCGAAGATGAGATCGAGAATCTTGAAGACACTGGAGGGCCAGGAGGTGGTTTATTCTGATCATAAAAACGAACAAAAAGGTATCGCCCTCGTCATTGTTTTGTGGATGCTGGCATTGCTTTCCATTATCGCCCTTGCCTATTCAGGAATGACGCGATCAGAAAACCAATTGACCAGCAATGTTGCACGTTCGGCCAAGGCAAGAGCCATTGCAGAAGCGGGTCTATGGACTGCAGTTCATGACCTGCTCAGAGCACCCAATGACCGACGATTCTCTCCAGATGGAACGGTTGTTGTTTTGCCCATCGAAAACAAATATAAAGCGCTCGTGTCCTCTCAAGATGAATCTGGGAAGGTAGATCTGAATAAAGCCAGCCTGGAACTTTTGCTTGGCATGATCAAATCTACCGAGCTTGATCACGAACAGAGTTTACATCTTGTTGAAGCTATTCTTGACTGGCGCGATAAAGATAACCTGCAACGCGTTAATGGTGCAGAAACGGCAGTATATGAAGAGCTTGATCTACCTTACGGTGCAAAAAATGGAACTTTTAACAGCGTAGAAGAACTTATGCTTGTAAAAGGAATGACGGAAGAAATTTTTGATCAGATAAAATCTGGCTTGACCGTTCACTCGATGCAAGCCCGAGTTCGCTTATCAGCCAGCCCGGAAGGCGTGTTACGCGGTTTACCGGGAATGGATGAAAGTCTGGTGGCAGATATGATCGCTGGCCGCTCGAATGATGCTACTGCTATAATTTCCGTTATACCTGATATTACTCGTCCCTATATTTTCGCATCAGGCCGAGGCAATATTTTTACAATTGTAAGTAATGCTAAAGTGGAAGATGTGATCGCAAAACTTAAAGTAACATTAATACTTAAAAAAACAGGAAATAAACCAATTACCATACTCGATTGGAAAGAGGTTGCTCCTACCCTGACAGTTTTCTCCGAACAGGATAATTTAACTGATAATGTCTCACTCTAATTCTTCTTTTTTAAACTGGTGGTTTCAGGGTCTGAGCTTTCTCATCCCTCAAACACTTAAAGATCTTTTCAGCCCAGTAAAAAAGCGGATCTTATTACAATTCAAAGACGAGCAACTAGCGGTTATCTGGCCTAATCAGAAAACGAATAGCCAGATAGATTATTATTCAATTCAGCAAACAAATGATCTAAAATCTTTACTCAAACGTCTCTCAAAATTTGATAAAGAAAAACATGATATTTCCCTTTGTATTCCCTCCAACAAAGGGCTTAAAAAAACTCTGAAATTACCATTAAGTGCAGAGGCAGATTTATCTCATATTATGGAATTTGAAATTGATCGCCAAACGCCATTTCGTCGAGAAGACGTTTATTCTGGCCACCGACTTGTCAAAAGAAATCCCGAAACAAATACTCTCGATGCAGAACTCAATGTCGTTCCGAAAAAAAGTGTCGATCCTCAGTTAGCTAAGCTTGATAAAATAGGCGTCATACCAACCAGAGTAGAATTACAAAACAACGGCGCTGATTATGGGATCAACATTCATGAAAAGGTTGCTCCTGAAGAGGAACATAAAACCACTCGATATATTAATTTTGCATTACTCTTACTCATGTTTTTACTTGGACTTATAACCTTAGTACTTCCTTTCAAACACCTTGATAATGCACTCAAAAATACTGAGCAAGAGATTGAAGTTTCCAGGAAAGAAGCTCTCGAAATTAATAACCTTAAAGCTGTCTGGGAAAAATCTTTGCAAAAACAAAATCTCATCAGCGACAAAATAAATAGTAGAGAATCGATCACTGTGATACTGGATGAATTAACCAAAATAATCCCCGACAATTCATGGTTAAATCGACTGCAATTGAGAGCTGACACGATCAAATTACATGGTGAATCAGCCACTGCGACAGATTTGATTGGACTCATTGAACAATCAGACTATTTTAGTGATGCCCGTTTCCAATCTCCTGTGACAAATAATGTTTCTACAGGAAATGATCGCTTTCAAATAACAGCAAAAATAACCTACTCGGAATTTGATAAAAATGATCAGCAGGTGTCGCAATGAAGCTCGCTCGCTGGCAACATGGCCTACTCTCTTTTTTGATCCTGATCACGCTTGTAGCACTTATTTTTGCGGCATGCGTCCGCCCTGCTTTGACTTATTACAAGGATAAGCAAACAGAATTACAAACACAGCAAGAACGCCTACATCGATACAAAAATGTTGCTGCTCAAAAAGATACGCTGCTTCCTTTCTATAAAAAGCAAATCAATCAATCTACAGATACTATCAATTTTATGCAGAAGATGGCGCCTTCTCTTGCAGCAGCAAAACTGCAACAACAAATAAAATCTTTACTAGAAAAAAATCAGGGGCAATTGATCAGTACCCAACCAATTCCTGCCCAGCCTGAAGACATGGTTACTCCGATAATGATTAAGGTGCATATCAAATCCAATACCAAAGCTCTACTGCATATTTTGCACAATCTTGAATCGAGTCAACCACTGGTTTTTATACAAAATTTGCAGATCCAGAGTGTTGGAAGGAATAAAAAGAAAGCCAACAACCGATCTCAAAATAAAGTTATAAAACCTTTAAATACTCGTTTTGATCTAAAAGTTTATATGTTAAATGAAGGAACGAGTCCTGCATTATGAACAGTAAATCTATTACACTTTTATTGATCGTAATTTGTACGATTCTTGGAAACCTGATCTATTACAATCTCAATCATCAACCTGAATTTGATCAATTAGATACAGCTACTATTTTAGAGCAGACAACTCCAGAAGAATTAACAAAGACATCAAAATCAAAGTTGGCTGACATTGACAGTTTCAGTGAAATTACCCAACGTCCTCTCTTTTCTGTAGACAGGCAAGAAGTGCAAGAAGAAATTGTTGCGTCTCCTACACCAATGCAAAAACCAGCAAGAGATCCAAACCTTAAACTGATGGGGATCGTCCTAAGTGATGATGGTCAAATTGCTTTGATCAAAACAAGAAAGGATCCAAAAGTAAAACGGGTAAAACTTGATGAGAAAGTAGAAAACTGGACATTAGCAGAACTGAATAATAATTCCGTCAGACTGCTTTCAGGGAATCAGGAAATCGTTTTAGAAATGAACAGAAAAGCTGATCCCAAAAAACGTATGCAGTTAAATAATTCTATGAACATAAAGCAACAGACGAAAAAAAATAACCTTCCACCTGGTAGATCAAAATCAGTCCCAACTAAGCAAAAAAAACTCGCTCCAGATAGCCCGGCTTTATCAGATATAGATGAATTTAATGAGATAGACGAAGATGATAACGATATAAATGAACCACCAGATCGGTAATTATTTTTATGATCAAGTATCTGCCTCAAATTATAGTTCTAACCTTACTCTTTCATGCACCACTCGCTTTTAGCCAGAAGGAAAATGACAAGCAAAATCAAAATAATATGATGCATTCAGTCATTGTTACTCTGGTCATTCCTGAGAAAGATAAAAATTCACCTGATGCAATTATTATTGCTCAGGATAAGCTGTTGCATGCTCTAAAACCCTATAAAACTGACAGCATAACTCGTTATCGCTTTTCACCAATAATCGCCATGTCTATTGATCAGGCGGGACTGGGAATTCTTTACACACTTGAAAGTGTTGCTTCCATTACGAGCGAAAAACTGCATCAAACTCAGAAAAGTTCACCACCACAATCAGATCCTGAAAACGATAACCCTTCCAAACAATAACAAATAATTAGCTATCAATTATTAACGGTATAACCGGTGATAATTTTGTTTTCTTGCTTATTATTCTGCTTTTCCTTTGTTAATCCTGATTATTGTGACCAGAATCACAAATTACTCCCTTAAATAACCCCTTAAAAGCTAAAGATTTTTATCAAAATATCCGATAAATAACATAACTAAAGTTGCTCTTTGGATTGATACAGGATGTATCAAAAATATCCAGGCGTAACGAACTGAAAGATAAATATACCAGGGAAGGTAATTCAGTGAAGCGTTCATTTGATAGTAAAAATTTTGCCACTGTAATTTTATCATTGCTTTTGTGCTCAATATGCCATGCTAGCGAAGCATCCGATGCACTTAGCCAAGCTTCTCACTCAACGATTATGTCGAATGCTGACGATACAGGTAAAGTTTCTGTTATTGTCAAAATGAAAACGAATACTTCCTCTGCCAAACTTTCAGCTTCTAGTATGGCAATAGATTCAAGAAAAACCCGCGTAGTTAGCAAGTTGAGAAAATTAAATTCTATCAACGTAAAAAAATTCCAACATCTTCCCATTACATCCGCTCAAGTTGATTCTGAGGGCCTGAATGCTCTACTAAACAATCCCGATGTCGCGGCAGTCTATGAAGACAAATTGTTTAAACCTTACCTTACTGCAAGCACTTCATTGATAGGTTCAACTACTACCCTCGGTTCCGGTGCAGGTGGCAGCGGGCAATTGATTGCTATTCTGGATACTGGGGTGGATAGCGACCATCCATTTCTGTCAGGCAAAGTTGTTCATGAAGCATGCTTCTCTAAAACAAGTGGGGATTCAACTTCTATTTGTCCTGACGGAAGTAATAATCAGATTGGAACTGGTGCAGCAGAACCATGTATTAATGACTGCGAACATGGTACTCATGTCGCTGGTATTGCAGCAGGTAAAGGGGATAGCTTCTCAGGCGTTGCGCCAGATGCAAATATCATGGCTATACAGGTTTTCTCCCATTTCACTGGAGCGTATTGCAATGGGGCAAGCTCATGCGTGTTGGCTTACACCTCTGATATTTTAAGCGGTCTTGAACATGTTTATTCTATGAAAGATACATATAACATAGCTTCAGTTAATATGAGTTTAGGTGGAGGAGCATATTCAAGTGCTTGTGATGGCAGTATATATAAATCAACTATTGACTTGCTCAAAGCAGCTGATATCGCCACAGTAATCGCTTCTGGAAATGATGGGTACAGTTCTCAAGTAAGTTCACCGGCTTGTATTTCTACTGCAATCACTGTTGGCTCAACAACAAAAAGTGATGCCATTTCCAGCTTTTCAAATAGTGCTGATCTTCTGGATATCTTAGCACCCGGCAGTTCAATTCAGTCTTCAATTCCAGGAACAAGTTATGGATATATGAGTGGTACATCAATGGCTACACCCCATGTTGCGGGTGCTTTTGCCGCGATAAGGTCAAAATATCCTACAAGTTCGGTAGATGAAATTCTTACAGCTTTAAAAAATACCGGCGTTTCCATTACCGACACGCGTAATAACATTACACGATCTCGTATTCAGATTGACTCTGCTCTTGTTGAATTAAAACCGATCAAAATCAGAAATGATTTTAGCCCTGATGGAAAATCAGATATCCACTGGAGAAATAATCTTACTGCTGAACGTCAGGTTTTTCACATGAACGGGAGTAGCGTAATTTCGAGTCAGATCATAAATGATAATAAGGATCTTGGTTCGCAAATTGTTGGGGTTGGCGACTTTAATGGAGATAACAATGCTGACGTTGTTTGGCGTAATAATCAAAATGGCTCATCTACCATCGATATTATGAACGGTATAAACATAACATCATCAGTCAGTCTTAATATTCAAAATGATCTGTCATGGAGTACTGTCGGTATTGGTGACTTTGATGGTAATGGTAATGATGATCTTCTATGGAAAAATACAACAACGGGAGAAGTTAGAGTTTCATTCATGAATGGAGCATCGCTAGTCTCTGATCAATCTGTTACCACCGTAGGTACTGCATGGGATATTAAAGGTGTCGGTGACTTTGATGGTGATGGTAAAGACGATATTCTTTGGCGTCATACTGCTAATGGCCGGTTATGGATGCATCTTCTGGATGGAGCTACGATAACCACCTCCACCCATATTGCTTATACGTCACTATCTTGGGATATCAAAAAAGTTGGGGATTTCAATGGTGACGGCAAGTACGATATTCTCTGGAAAAATAGTGAAAGTGGTCGAGTATGGACTTATATAATGAATGGGACATCGATAGAAAATGGCTCCATTTCCGCTCCAGGAGAACACATTGCATTTAGTGCTTTAACCTGGGATATCAAAACCACAAGTGACTTTGATGGTGATGGTAAAGACGATATTTTATGGAGAAACGACACGACTGGTGAAAACTACATGTATCTTATGAACGGATCAAACATTGCAGCCGAGCAAAGTGTTGACGCACTTTCCGATCTTCATTGGACAATTGAGGAATAACCATACTCAAATGCGAAAGTTATAGAGATCATAATTTAATTTTCTTAACTTACCTTATCTTTCTTGCGTCCCAACTAGGTTAAAAGGATAAGTTCAAGCCAATAAAATCTATAAATGTATAATTAAAGTTATGGTCTAGATAAACAATCCTGTATTTCAATATGCCAACTACCTTATAATACTACACACATGTTTTATTTTTCTGCTGTTCTTTAATAAAATTATTCAGAGAATCATCTTCATATGAGAATTATTGGAATAGTACTTATAATCGTTTTAATTTCTGGCGTATTTTGGCTTCTAAATAAAGAAGATAATATTAAATTAACGATCCCTTCTAGCGATCAATCATCACCGTCTTCAAACTCCGAAAATGATCTCCAAAAAAAGAATACTGAAATCCAGGCTACTGTGAAAATTGACGAGTCCACTATTCAAAAAGAAGCTAGCTCATCACCTTTCAAAGGTCCTTCGATAGAAGTTGATGAAAGTCTTTATGGTAATGGTCCAAGCACAGGAGCTGATACCAGCATGGAGCTAACAGCTCCAGAGGATAGCCTGCCTAATTAAATTATAGGCTGCTAACGATCAAAACGGATCAATAAAATGTCTATTGAAGTTTCTATCATTATCGTCAATTTTAATTCTGGCTCTCTGTTACATGATTGTCTCCAATCGATTTTTAATTCCACCGCCTCTATCGAGGTTATCGTTGTTGATAATAATTCTGAAGACGACAGCCTTTTAAATGTAGTTTCAGTTTTTAAAAATGATACGAGGCTGACGATAATTCGAAATTCAATCAATTCTGGTTTTGCGCATGCTTCAAACCAAGGTGTTGAAAAAGCAAATGGAGATTATTGGTTATTCTTAAACCCCGATTGTGTGATCAAACCTGACACTATTAGTGAGATGTATGAATTGATGCAAAATAATCCTGATGTCGGTATGTCAGGGCCGTTGATTGTCAATCCCGATGGCAGTGAACAGAGGGGTTGTCGAAGAGCGATTCCAACTCCGTGGCGATCTTTTGTTCGCGCTTTTGGTTTATCTACGCTTTTCCAGGACAATCCAAAATATAAAGACTTTCAATTACATACAGAACCCTTGCCAGATCATCCCATCGACGTTGAAGCAATTTCCGGTGCATTTATGTTTGTTAGAACCGCTGCTACTGACGAAGTTGGCCTGCTCGATGATGGTTATTTCTTACACTGCGAAGATCTGGACTGGTGCATGCGTTTTCGTCAAAAAGACTGGCGAATATTATTCAATCCTAATGTAACCGTAACTCACTTAAAAGGTGGTTGTAGCGACAATCGACAAATTTTTGTAATCTGGCATATGCATAATGGAATGGTACGATTCTATAAAAAATTCTTCAAAGACCAATATCCAAAACCGCTAATGTGGTTGATTGTGATCGGCGTGTGGTTACGCTTTATTGTGATGGCAAGCTACTACAAAATCAGGCAAATAGTTGATCGCTTTCGATCGATAAAAACAAAACTATTAACTTGTGTCAGCAACTTCAAATAGAATTTCAAACAATAAAGAAGTAGGTATTGTTGTCACTGGAGCAACAAGCCTGATCGGTCAGTTCCTGTTGCCTCAACTTCGAAATGAAGGTTATAAAATTTATGCCCTGACAAGATCAGAAATAAACAGATCAAAAGTAAAAAATACGTCCAATGAATGGCGCCATTATGATGGTTCATTAAAAAGCATTACTCCAAAAATCTCTAACACAAATATTCTTATACATCTTGCTCCTCTCTATAGCCTTCCAGATATCATCGAAGAACTTGCTTCTTTAGGTGGGGAAAGAATCATCGCTTTTAGTTCTACAAGTAGATTCAGTAAAATAAATTCTCCAATAGCATCAGAACAAGAAGTTGCGCAAAAACTTTCATCTGCCGAAAAGTCTGTTACTTCTATTTGCAACGATCATCAAATTGAGTCGGTGATCTTCAGACCAACCCTTATCTATGGTGCTGGTCTTGATCAAAACGTGTCGAGTGTTGCTAGTTTTATTCAGCGTTTTAGATGCTTTCCTTTAGTTGGAAAAAGTACTGGCTTACGTCAACCCGTACATGCAGAGGATCTTGCAATTGCATGTGCGAAAATTTTAAACGTGAAAAAAATACCAAACCAGTTTTATAACTTAGTTGGAGGAGAATCACTGACTTATAAAAAAATGATCGAACGAATTTTTTTAGCGTTAAATAAAAAAGCGCGTTTTATTTCTTTTCCGCTACCTTTGTTCAAAGTACTGATTAAATGTATTTCGATCATTCCTGCCTATTCACATTTAACAACCGAAATGGCAGATCGAATCAATCGTGATTTATGTTTTGATAGTACAGAAGCGATCAATGATTTTGGCTACAAGCCAAGAGAGTTTTACCCGAAGAAGGAAGACCTAATCAAAAAAAGTAGTAATGCTAACTTTTAGCTAAGCTCGATTATAAATATCTTCAAACCGAACAATATCATCTTCACCAAGATAAGAACCAGATTGAACTTCTATCAATTCCAGAGGAATTGTGCCCGGATTAACCAACCGATGTGTGACACCCAGCGGAATATAAGTTGACTGGTTCTCTGTCAGCATAATCTCTTCATCACCTTTAGTGACAATTGCAGTGCCTGACACAACAATCCAGTGCTCCGCACGATGATGATGCATTTGTAACGAAAGGCTTTCCCCCGGCTTGACGGAAATTCGTTTAACTTGAAAACGTTCTCCCGCATCAATACCTTCATAACAACCCCAAGGACGATAAACACGACGGTGCATCAATGATTCATCACGTTGTTCTTTTTTAAGAAACTCTACAATCTTTTTAACATCTTGCGCACGATCTTTAGGAACTACCATCACAGCATCTGACGTTTCAACGACAATCAAATCGTCACAACCAACAACCGACAATAAGCGGTTTTCGGCAACTAAAATATTATTGTTTGCATCATGCGTAAAGACATCACCCGTTGCTGCATTACCATTTTCATCTTGATCAGAAATTTCCCATAAGCTTGACCATGAACCTACATCTGACCAGCCTGCATCCAGCGAGATAACGGCTGACTTAAACGAGTTATGATCCGTTACTTTTTCCATGACTGCATAATCCACAGAATCAGCAGGGCAATTCACAAATGAATTATTCTCAAGCCGAAAAAATTCACCATCCGCAGAACCAGATTGATAAGCCGTAGTACAAGCATCAAAAATATCTTCTCTGAACGTTTTGATCGCAGCCAGCCAAACCGACGCTTTCATCATAAACATACCGCTGTTCCAGGAATAATTACCTGAAGCAAGATAAGATTCAGCAGTTTCAAGATCTGGCTTTTCAACAAATGCATTAATCTCGTGAGCATTACTTTTTACAATCGCGCTACC
>JBGCGE010000047.1:0-4332 GCA_045110495.1 Gammaproteobacteria bacterium | reverse complement strand
CGATTAGAGATGAGGTGACGAAGTGTTTGGGTAAAAGTCCGGGCATCCTAAAGCGCAAGTCGATTGCCTCTCGTATCATCCAAAAGATGCGGGAATATGTTGAGGTGTTTGTGGATGGGATGGTGGCGTAGGGTGGGGGTGAATTAAAAATTAAAGGCATATTCTGGACTTATTATTCAGCATGATTAGCGTTAATTTTCAGCCGATGTAGACTGTAAGGTGATTTCTGGAGAATAAGCTTGGTCAATATCAATAAATCCTAAACGTGCATGTGTTTTGAAGAATTGATTTGATTAAATCAAGCAGTATGTTAACTTTACATCAAAGGGTTGCGTGAAAGTTGAATTTCACTACAACGAAAATCGCATAAACGAAAAAAAATGGCTAAGAATATTGAACCTATGTTGAAGCTAATTAGTGGATACTTGAAGTTAGAAAAATGTTCATATTTTGTTATTCCTGAATATCAGAGAAGCTATTCTTGGAATATTACCCAGTGTGATAAATTGTGGCAAGATATAGAGTCGTTTATTGAATCAGGGGCTAGTGATCCATACTTTTTTGGTACAATAATACTAGATTGTTCGGTAGCTGATCAATATCATATTATTGACGGACAACAACGGACTACAACATTTTTTATAATATTAAAAGCTCTACTTATACAGATAAATAAGTCTCTAGCGTTACTTCCTCTTGATGATGAAACAGAGGCTTTAATCGCGGGTCTGAAGGCGAATAGAAACAAAATTATGGCGATTTTGTATAAGGCGGAAGATGAGGAAATTCCAGGAATGTTGAAGGATGAGTCAAAAGTAAAGGGCATTCAGGTAATGAAAAACAACTCAATAAATGAGTTATTTCAAGAAGAAATTGTAAAAATTATAGAGTCGAATTCTTTTGAAGAAGCAGAGAAGAATGCTCACAGGATTCCACGAAAACAAAAGGATAACAAGTACACCAATCACTTTCGAAATTTTAAGTTTTTTTATGAAAGACTTGGCGAGAAGTCTGATTCTCTACTAAATCATTTTGCTAAAATATTTCTCGAAAAATGTCAGATTATTGAAATTCGAAGTTGGCAAATAGAACAGGCCATTACAATGTTCAATTCGTTGAACAGTACTGGTATGCCTTTGTCAGACGCCGACATAGTTTCTGCACAACTTTATTCAAATGCAGGAGAGAACAAGTCTATTTTTAACGCTAAATGGAAAGAAATTAACAGATTAGCCGACACCTTGAAATCACGTAAAATAGCAAATATTGATGCAATACTTCAGCAGTTCATGTATACTAATAGAGCAATTAATAAGGAATATATTAATAATGGATCTATAAATGTGACCACTCCAGGGTTACGACGTTATTACACAGAAATACGAAAAGAGCTGCTGCTTGAGCCTTTTAGCCTCTGCGATCGGTTCCATGCAATTGCGAAGACGTGGGATGAAATTAAAGACTATTCTATGGTTCGACTTCTCTTGAAATTTAACGATAACGCTAATATTTACCTAGCTGGCTACTTGAGTAGATTTAAAACTTCTGAAATAACAGAGGGTATTGTGGAAGAAATAGCTTATCCTTTGTTAAGATTATTCGCGCTATTAGAGTTAGTTGATACGGGATATTCCAGCAAGAATTTCAAGACTTTTCTATTTGGAGTAAATACAAAACTAGTTGACTCGTCTGTTTCGATTCCAGAAATATCAAAAATATTTGATGTTCATATTCGAACAACGTGGGATACAAATAATATTTTTGACCATATTTTTGATTACGAGAACAATATCCTGGTTTTCCTCAATGACTTTCTCTACTCTAAGAGTAAAGGCGAAAAATTTGAATTTGCAGACAATGTGAATGTCGAGCATATCATGCCTTCTAGCGGTAGAAACATCGAAGCAATTAGACAAGATGCGGGTGTTTCTAATCAAGATGAATTCCGTGCCATTGTAAATAAGCTTGGCAATAAAATTCTTCTAGAGGAGGATATTAATAAATCCTTAAGTAACGAGTGGTTCAAATCAAAAAAGCAAAACTCCGTGTTGACTAAGTCGGGCTACAAAGATAGTAAGTACACGCTAGCTTCAAGTTTAACTACTTATCCTAGTCTTTTATGGACTAAAGACGATATCACTAAAGCCACCAGGAAAGTCCAAATTAGAATCGCAAGTTTTATATTTGACAAACCTATAGTTGTCGTTGAATCTTAGATGCCTGATAAATATTCATATTGTTGGCAGTGCTTATGAGTACTTGTTATAAGAGTTTGGGTTTGTGCAATAGGGGTTTGTCATGAGTAGCGTAGTATCGGGTTACAAATTGCAATTTGTCGCACTTGCTTCACTCTTTATCAGCAGCAACATGGCAATTAGGACATAGCATTATGTAACCTTCAATTGGAGTCCAGCTACCCTTACTTGGTCGGTTTTTGATTGCATGGCGGTGTGCCGCATGAATGTATGAAAATCCGTGTTCCTGCTTAAAGGAGAACCCGCAATGTTCGCAGGGTAGGTCTTTCCCAACCTCTTCTAAATAGAGAGCCTTCGCAGCTTTAGCAAGCCGTTGACTCCGATATCCAATGTACTTAATAACTAAGTGTAGTTGACCTTCAGTGTCTCCAGTGAGGTTAATGATTTCTTCAAGTTTCGGCGCTACTTTATCATTCAGGTCTTTCTCGAAAAGTATTGGTTCTTCATCAACGGGTATGAATCGGTTGGCATGCCAGAAGCTAGGCCTAAACTCACCTGAAGCCACGAGATGTTCGATGTTAGTTATCGTACCCTCATATTTCTGACGTAGTCCTGCATCGATACCTTTCCCCGCAAGCTGTATGAGTTTGAATGGTGTCTTTATTTTGGATGAGTGCCGAAAGTCCTTGTGTTCTAGATTCCAAGTAAGCTTATGCGCTTCAAGTAGCTCCAGTACAGTGCCAAAAGCAATAGTTTTTGGTGAACCGCGTAAGTATGTGCCCTTAGGGAACTCATTACGCATCGCTGAATTGAGTGGTGTTTTGCCCATGGTTACTTTTTATTTCGCCTCCCAATATCGCTTTATCTTTTAATCTTGACAGGTTGAGTGCTTGTCTCTTACAATACTTGTTTGAGCCTCAAAGCCTCTATCCCCTTCTTCAACAACAGTATCGACGGGGTTCCCAAGATTCTTCACTTTGCTTTGCCTGAGAATTTCGCCAACTGGGATAGCAAGGTGGCTGCAGTTTGCAACTACACGCTTCATGGGAATCGTAGGCATAATGAAGGTGCACATCAGGAATATGTGAGCCAGTTGAAGGCCGTAGTAGGGCCAACGGCTTTAGGAATAAAATGTAAAGCTGTTAAAGCGCAGATCGATGCATTGGATATAGAGACAGGACGGAGTTTGCTCACTCGCCTCAAGTAAGAGGAGTTGTTACTATTTTTGTCTCAGCCAAATTCATCTTCAACTGATATTCAATAGGATTCTACCATCCATGGCCCCAACCAAAAACCTGGTCGCCAAAATCAAAGGGAATATTCATGAAGAGTCCGAGGATGCTTTTCGAAACCATCTCTTTTCGAAAAAGTATATAGTCCACGGGGAATTTGATTACAATTCCTTCAAGCTTTCGCAGAAGACGAGTTGGACGGGCGTTTTTTACTATGTGGTTATAGGGAAAGTGACCAAAGTAGACGATAAGGTAAACGTCGATCTTAAGACGGAAAATGAACTCTGCTGGAAAGGTCAATCGTTTTGTAGTGTTGTGGGCATTCTTTCTCATATTGCTCTTTAAATCGCTACTCCCAGTAATCACTACGTTCGATTTTTTGTGGAAGTATGGGATCCTCGTAGCCCTCGCACTTTTGCTACCTGCATTGGTATTCCGATATTGGTGGCGTATCGAGAAGCGTGTCTTTTTGAAAGAAGTTAGAGCCCTTTTAAAATCAATTTGATTTGAAGTAGAGATCCGCCCAGCCCGGCTCAACAGCTTCGCTGACTCACCAAACCGGCCTATCTCATGCTGGACTTACCAGCCCAGCGACACGGATTTATAGATGGGCCGGTAGGTCCATCATGTGCGAGGCCAGTTTGCTTGAAGAGACGTAGTCTCTAGAGAGCGGGCTGGGCATAATATGTAACTCACATCTTACACTCCATTATAGCCCATCCCGCAGAGCAGTAGGACAGAATCTGCGATCCAGCGCATCTAAAGTTTTGGCGAAAGCTGAAAACCTCCAGCCCACGTCCTTGTAAGCCGTCACGACATTATCAACTATCAATTGGCAACTACCAATTACTCATAACCTGACCCACATCAGCCCCCTCGCTTGACCGCCATCACGGGCCCTCAAT
>JBGCGE010000046.1:0-4617 GCA_045110495.1 Gammaproteobacteria bacterium | reverse complement strand
CAAGCGTTATTGCCACCCAACCAGTTTGAAATATTTTTCCATACTGATCGTGCACCAGATCGTGATGAGCAAAAAGCATTCAGTGGCGAACGCGGTGATCGTTATTATGGCGTTACATATGTTGGAATTCCTGCGGATCATTTAATGGGGGAACATGAAGAGCCGTCGTTATTGAAATTTGAGTGGGAGCCGGATGATCATAAACACATCAAAGTGACAGATGTTGAAACGCAACCAAAAGACGATTTTATTCTCAGTCTTTCAGAAGCGGTAAATAATTCGCCCGATCAAAAAGTGATGGTTTTTATTCATGGCTACAATGTCGAATTCAACGAAGCATCGCGACTACTGGCGCAGTTTGCAAGCGATCTTAAATTTAATGGACCAGTGGTGTTATACAGCTGGCCATCACAAGGTAATTTGACCGGTTATATCGGCGACGAAACCAATGCGCAGTGGAGCACAACCCATTTTGTCGACTTCCTCAAAACCATACTCGAAGAAATTCCGGCCAAAGATATTTATCTGATCGGACACAGCATGGGCAATCGCGTGCTTGGGCATGGCTTTACAAAACTCGCCAGCGATCTACCGAAAAGTTATCTCGCCCTATTTAAAGAGATAGTCATGATTTCACCGGATATCGATGCGGATGTTTTTCGACAAGATATGGCGCCGAGATTAGCTCGAACCGGCATTCACACCACGTTATACGCGTCATCAAATGATCGTGCATTAAAAGCTTCAAAGGCATTTCATGGCTATGCACGTGCTGGCGATGCGGGTGCAGATTTGGTTGTTGTTGATGGCGTCGAAACCATTGATGCCAGCGATGCCTCTGGTGGTTTATTAGGTCATAGTTATTTCGCTGAAGATCGACGGATTATGGAAGATATTTTTTCCTTATTACAAACAGGGCAACGGGCGGATAATCGGTTTGGGTTGGGAGCTGTTGTGCAGAATGATCAGCGGTATTGGACGTTCAGGAAGTAGGATTTTTTTCGATTGTCATCCTGAACGTCTGTGAAGTTTTGTAGGTCGGATTAGTTTTGCGTAATCCGACGTTTTTGATGTTGGGTTACATTATCACTAACCCAACCTACTGGACTAAAAGATTTAAGCATTTTTACTAATCTTATAGATCTTGCGGGTTCTCGCACCCGCAGGCGAGATACTTTTCTTTTACGGACAAAGAAAAGTACCCAAAAGAAACCCGCCCTAATGTCTTGGCCTAGCGGCTTCCCGAAAAAGAAAAAAATTATTGCGGTATCGCGCCAACATGACCTCCTGTCATGAAGGCGCTTATCTGGCGTCCATGCCAGATAACCTTATAATTTTTGTCATTTTCGGCAAGACAGAAGGGTTGGAAGATCAAGGCCAAAATTCTTGATTAGAAATAGCTTGTTGAGTTATGACTAGATGGACGCAGGAGCAGTTACCGAGTTTTCCGTAATCCGATGTGTCTTTGATGTTGGGTTACGCTATCGCTAACCCAACCTACAAGACTACGAGATTAGGGAATAAGTGATTTACTTATATATAGATGATACGGAGATTCTTTAATTGTAATAACTTCAGGGACAGGAAAACTGTTCGCGCAGCAATCAATTTCGACGTACTCCAGATTTCCCTCTTCGTTGACGAACAACATAATCTCGATCGTTTTATCTTCATTATTGATAAGGAAGTTTGCTTCAAAAACTAAAACATCATTATTTTTGGTAGCTATAGGTTCTAGTGGGTATCCTGAAGTTACTTTAACCTCGAAACTATTACACCCACAATCGCAGAATTCAGAAAGCTCAGCATTTTCAAATTGAGCACGTAGTTTTTCTGGAGCTGGAAACTGACATTTACTGCAGATGAATTCTTTCCAAAATTCTGCTCTTTCAGGCATGTTTGTCATCGTATTATTTTACAATACTGTAGTTGTTAATGTTGGGTTACACTATCACTAACCCAACCTACGTAACTCGATAGTGCAAATTCAATGGTACGTACAACAAATTTCAGAAAGATTAATGCCCCAAATCTTGTCGTAAATTTCTGAAACACAAAAACGAGTCGAGTATGAATAATTATGTTGTTTATCATCTGTAGGTAATGGGTTTAACCAACCCTCACCTGTTTTCGAAAAAGACCAATCAATATCAAATTGACCAAATGAAATTCCATGTTTTTCTTCATTAGAAGACTCCCCTAGTATTAAATTCTTTGAATCTGCTAATACTGTAGTCTCCTCGTTATCGAAATATAACCACTCATAAACAAGATTAGGTTGTTTGTCTAAACTTTGACGAATTAATTTAATTGCCCCGTAGGTTAATTTATTTGACTGAAAATTGGTTGCTTTAACAATTACATATTGGTTATTCTTTACCTTTACTGGATCAGGTAAATCAGGATCAGAACAACCATAGCTACACAAATAAATAAGAAAAAAAGCCAGGTTAGAAGTTTTTGGTTTACGATTCATATTTTCATCATACGGTTTCTGTTCATGAGTATCCTTGCTTGTTGTAACTGCTAATTTGAAGATCAGTTTTATGGATTGGATCAACGTAGCGTTGTCTGACAAGATTTTATGCTTGGATAGTTAATTCTTTTCTTTGTTGGTCTTGTTAAGAAAATTTATTACTCCTCCAAAAAAACCATACGCAAACATTAACATTCCAATAGCTACCGATATAACTCCTAAATGGTTAATATTAAAATAAAATGCAAACCAAAAACCAACCAATGAACATTAGTTTATGAAATCGATTCATTTTCACAAAGCTTTCAACAAACCCTGATCAAGCCTAACCCCTGACATGCGCATACAAAGCCAGGTGGTTTCCGTCCATGCATCGGCATTTTTGATCTGGCTGGCGCCTTTGAGGGTTTGTTCGAGTTTGGCTGCAGATTTGATCAACATTTGCAGGCCGCGGGGTTTGTGTCTTTGTAGTGCATTTCTGATCAGGTTGGTTCGGTTCGACCAGACGCGGTGTTTTTGCATGACGTTTTCTATACGATCACCAGTAGCGATATCTTTAGCCATTTTATACAAGCTATGCAGTTCGCGGCTGAGTGCCCAATGAACAATAATTGGTTCCAATCCTTCATTGCGTAACCCATCCAGGATTCTGATCGCGCGATCGGATTGGCCTTCTAAAATAGCATCGGTGAGTTTGAAAACATCGTAACGGCTGCTGTCGCCAACGGTCATCACATCATCAAGTTCGAGTTTTGTTTTGTCGGCGAGTAATAAGATGATTTCGATTTCCTGACTGGCGGCGAGCATGTTGCCTTCTACGTTGTCGGCAATGTAAGTTGCTGCGTCGCGAGTGATCTGACGACCACGATCAGAAAAACGTTTTACGATCCATTGTGGAAGTGCTTTTGCATCGACTGGCCAGATCTGAACTACTGTTCCGGTATTTTCTAGTGCTTTGAACCATTTTGCTTTTTGACTTTGCGCTTCGATCTTGTCGGCGGTGATCAATAACAAAGTATCTTGCGGTAGTTTCTCGGCATATTCGACAAAGGCTTTGCCACCTTTGATGCCGGGTTTGGATGAGCCAAGTCGTAATTCGATCAGTCGTTGTGAGGCGAAAAGTGACAGTGTGTCGGCTTCTTGAAAAAGTGAATTCCAGTCGAAGTTTTTGCTGACTTCAAGAATAGTGCGCTCATCATAACCTTGTTGTTTTGCGGCGTTGCGGATTTTGTCGCTGGCTTCCATCATTTGTAATGGTTCGTCGCCAGTGATCAAATAAATCGGTGATAGTTTTCCACTGGATAAGTTTGCGTCGAGTTGTTCTGGTCGGAGTTTCATTGACGTAGTTATACTCAGGGCTGAGTGGCTTCGAGTTTGAGATCCTTCGCTGTGCTCAGGATGACGGGATAAATTGTCATTCTGATGACGTCAGGAAGAAGAATCTCCGTAAGGCAAAATTTAAGCAACTCATATTTCATTTATATTGAAGATTAAATGCCAGGCCAGTTTGAGTTTTCATTCAAATGACGATCAGGGGTAAATTTATTTAAGTGCTTGCAGACGCAATAAAATAGAATTTGCAGCGCTGCGGAGCATGTCTTTACGAACTAGATCTTCTTCGTCGAATTTACCTAGAGATGCATTCGTATCAAAAGTAATGGCGCGGATCAAATAAATATCTTGTGGTGCGGCTAATGATTTTTCATCGGCAGAAAGGATTTCGAGACGAACCGTGTATTCAATTTCAAATTCTGTCACTTTACCTGTGCCTTCATCGACAGAGAGTGTTCGACGTTCGTAGCGTTCATTGTCGAGTTTGATCGTTCGGTCGGCATTTTGAGGACTATTACTAATCGCAACATCGCGGACGGAAAGTTGTTCTCTTAATTCGGCGTGTATTAGTGGTGAGCTATTAACTTCCAGAAAGACACTCTTCACATCAAGTTCCCCAGCGCCACCCGAACCGCGGAGGTGATAACCGCAACTGGAAAGACTCATGATTAAACTCGAAATTAGTAAGAAAAATAATTTGTTTTTATAATAACGTTTCATTATGACACCACTATATTAACCAGACGACCGGGAACGACGATACATTTTCGCACGGTCTTGTCTTCAGTGAAACGTTTGACGTTTTCGTC
>JBGCGE010000045.1:0-127792 GCA_045110495.1 Gammaproteobacteria bacterium | reverse complement strand
AATCTTATCAACTGTTCGGGATGAATTTAATAAATGCTTGCCGCCTTTGACTGACCCACAGGTTCTAATACCTTCAGACTCGACAGGCTGACAAGCGACTACTACTTTAACGGATTTTTAAGATACAAGACCCCTTTTATTCTCGGTATCTTTTTCTAAAAGATGCTCAGGTGTCGTATGGATCTCTTTTTCAATCATGAATTAAGCCTGACACATAACTTGTTAAGAACGAAGATTACAATTCTCAGTATCACGTTCATATAAACGGAATAGGATTCTTCGTATTATAACGTTGATGCAGGAAACCAAAAATGTCACCGATATTTTTTCTGGTCAGAATAGATCCAGATAAAACCATCTCGATTCGGCATCTCAACTTCAGGTAAAGTTTCATTACTCAATATTACGTCTTCATCAACAATATTATTCAAATGTAATAAGTAAGCGGTTAATGCGTAAGTTTGATCATCAGAAAGCGAACCCGGTGCATTTAAAGGCATTGAGCGTTTGATGAAATCGTATAAGGTGGTTGCGTACGGCCAGTAAACACCGACAATTTTATCTGGGTATTCGCCGGTTAAGCCTTGCTCTCCGCCAGCCAGCTCTTCAGCGGTTCCACCCACGGCTCCCGGCCCATGACAAATAGCACATTGGATTTTATAAAGATCTTCACCCTCCTCAACTGAACCTTTTCCAACAGGTAAGCCTTGTCCATCGGGGAAAATACTTTGATCCCACGCTTTGATCAATTCTTCTGTTGCCGGCTTGCCTAGTTGAGGGCTATTCTCAGTGCCTTTTTGATCGCATTCAGCATTAACAGTCATCGACCAGCTTATTAAAATCGCGAACAAGAGTTTATGAATAAACATGGCTTACAAAACCCTCCGCAGCGATTTGCCAGCTAACAATGGCGTTGTAATGAAAATATCCATGCCTTCCTCGTTCTTCAACTAATACATCACGCTCTGGTTGTACGTAGCCCGTTTCATCGGTCGCTCTGCTTTTGATCACTGCGGATTCGCCACTCCAATGCCAGGGAATTCTAAATCGTGTAAACGCTTTTGAGAGAACTGGATCTTGCAATTGTGCTTCTGCCCAGGTATCTCCACCGTCAGCTGAAACTTCGACCTTGGTTATTTTGCCTTTTCCTGACCACGCTAATCCGGTAATTTGAAAATAACCTTTGCCGGGCATTTGTTGTCCACCACTTGGGGAGGTGATCAATGATTTAGCTTCCATTTCGAATGTAAACTGTCTCGCCTTCCCTGAAGGTAATAATTCAGTATATTTTGCCGTTTCATTTCGAGACATGACTGGCTGATCGGTTATTTGTAATCGCCGTAGCCATTTCACATTTGTAACACCTTCCCAGCCCGGAAGCAGTAATCGCAAAGGATAGCCATTTTCAGGTCGTATTCTTTCTCCATTTTGATACAAAGCGAGTATTGCATCATCCATCGCTTTTTCTACGGGAATACTGACATTCATTGAGATGCCATCAGCCGCTTCGGCAATTATCCATTTGGCTTTTGAATCAATTCCCGCTTCGTTTAAAACGACGGATAAAGGTACGCCTGTCCATTCGCTGCAAGAAACCAGGCCATGAAAATAACCTGCTTCGGATTGTGTCGGTTTTTTAGCCCATCCTGCATTACTGTTACCACCACATTCTATAAAACAGATCCGCGACTCGCGTGGATAACGCATCAAATCATCAATTGAAAAAGTCAGCGGCTTTTCGACCATGCCATGCACAAGTAGTTTGTGATCTGCAGGATCAATATCTGGAACGCCATTATGATGCCGCTCATAATGCAATCCATTCGGTGTGATCATGCCTTCCAGCTCATGGAGCGGACTCCATGACACGCCATTACCACCCGCCATTGCATTCGCCGAAACCCAACGGATCGTTTTTTCTTCGTACGGTGACGGTTGCCCATAATTACTAAAAGCCTTCCCTGGTTTTAGCATTGAAGGTGTCTTTCCAACAATCGCTTCAGCAGCTTCCTCTTCTGCAAGTAGTTTTGTGGCAGCCGCTCCACTTGCAACCGTCGCTGCACTGAAAACAAGCCCGCGCTTTAGAAAGAGACGTCGGTCAAGTAAACCTCCTCCTGCAATAGGTGTTAATTCAGTGTCAGTTACTTGATCATATAAGTTTGTATCAATGGTCTGTGTATCTTTTGGGAGAGTCGCTGGTACCGGTTGCTTCTTCATGTACACCTCGAAACAAAAATTGAATAGCGTTGCTAACAGATAGTCCTGGATCTATGACGTCCATACTAATTCTAACAATGGATAAAGAGAATGACATGCAATATAGTCTAAATCAACCATTTAGGATTCACTCAAAAGCGTCTCCTTCAGGAGACGCTTTCACTAAAAAATGATCTAACATTCATATCAACATAAAACTTTCATTAGTCAGTACTAATTACATATATCCATATACATTAGCAACTTATGTAAGTTTCATAAAAATATACTTTCAATAAATTATCGTTAAAAACTTCTGGCACACCAATTGCTAATATAGAAATTGCTAAACAATTAAATGGATGTTTTTTTTAAAATGCAAATTTCTACACCGTGGTATATCCCAGTTCTTATGGTTTTGGGCATCTTTTCGCTGATAGGCTCAGTCGTCTGCATTGGCTTGTACTTTGTCATCAATAATGAATACGATCAGATAATCTATCTTGCTGGCTTCTTTATCTTCCTCGTCACTGCTTTTCTTTCTTTAGGTATGAGCAAAGTGAGTCAAATGTTGTTCAGGGTAAACAGCCACGACTAATCATTACTAGTAAAAGCTTCAACATTTAACTAAAGGAGTAGTTAAGTTATGGACAGACAAAATATCATAAACACGACGTACGAATACCCTTTCCGTAGCCTTCAAAATAAAGAGCACCGAGAATTTCCTCGTTACCAGATTAAGCGTCGTATTTTAATCAAGAATCCTGATGAGAAAGTTCTAACGGGACATGCCCTGGACATATCCCGGCAAGGCTTACAATTGCGCTGTTCAGCAAAAACTGCTTATCAACTAGAAACTATCAACTCTTCAGCAAAAAAAACACGCAGTAATATTTATAAAATAAAGATAGCTTTGCCCTATATGAATAAGCTTGCGGAATGTAGCTTTGTCTGCACAATCCAGACGATAGATAAAGCTGATGAAGAAAATATGCGTATTGGATTAAAATTTCTCCATTTTGATCAAAAAAGTCAATCTCGCCTTGATCACTTTATAGAAAATCTCACTTATTGAAGACCGAGCTACAAATCTACTAATATAATTTCAATAACTCTACTTTTGATTAACCAGTTAGTCCGACCGACTTAGCATTTCCGGCACGTTTTCTGCTTCCCTGTATATCAGTTCTTTTAACTGCCGATAAGCTTATTTACGTTTGATCAAAATATTGTCATGAATCTATTCGCAAAAATAATCATTTTCAGTACGCTTCTCGTTATATCTGCCATATCAAAAGCGGATTTTGTTGAAGGAGTTACCGCTTATAAGAACGGTGAATTCGAAGAAGCGATCAGTATTTTTAAACAACTCGCTGAAAAAGATGACAACAGAGCTCAATTCGCGTTAGGCCTTATGTATGACAATGGTGATGGCGTTGCTTCAGACAAGGTGGAAGCACTTAAGTGGTATCAAGCTGGCGCTAAAAATGGCAACAGTAAAGCCCAATATAATCTGGCAGTTCTTTATCAAACAGGTGAAGGAACTGAAGAGGATAAAAAAAAGGCCGCACGCTGGTTTGGCAAAGCCGCTCAAAGTGGTAATCGAGATGCTGTCAGCCGTCTACATGCTCTGGCCAATAAAGGACTTCCTATCGCACAGTTCCATATTGGTAACCTCTACCGCACTGGGAAAATATTAAAGAAAAATCTCAAAAATGCATTCACCTGGACTAAAAAAGCCGCTGATGCAAATATTATCCCAGCCCAATATAATCTCGCTCATTCCTATGCCACTGGCACTGGCGTGGCAAAAAACGCCAATTTAGCGAAAAGTTTATATGAAAAAGCCGCACGCGCCGGCAACCCGAAAGCCCAATATAACTATGGCTTATTACTTTTGAACGAAAATTTAGCCTCAGGGAATATTGATGCTGCAATCAACTGGTTAAATAAAGCAGCTGATCAAAATAATGTCAGTGCACAAATAACACTGGCTAAAATTTACGATGAAGGAGAAATAGTCAAGGGAAATCAATCTATTGCAGTGAAGTGGTATTTAAGAGCGGCAACTGCAGGAAACATCGAAGCGCAAAACTATGCAGGTTATTTGTACGCTACGGGATCAGGTGTTGAAAAAGATCCTCAAAAAGCACTTTCCTGGTTTTCAAAGGCAGCAAAACAAGGCTCATCTGAAGCAATCAAAAATAAAAAAGTATTAGCCGATAGCTAAATTACCAGCTTCTCATATTAAATCTGCACATAAGCTAAACTGCTCCAGATTCAATTTTCCCTAAATCATCTCCAGATTGATCCTGTATAATCTCTATATCAATTACAGGTGAATACAATTAAATGTTACGAACACTCTTTTTATTTCTGCTCTTTACTATTGGTCAATCTCATTTAGCTAACGCGGCAGATGACACAGAATCAGCAATAGCGCTTTATAACGCACAAGATTATCACGCTGCATTTAGTGCTTTTGAAAAGCTGGCAGAAACAGATCTGGTAGCTCAATATTATCTGGCAAATATGTATGCTGGTGGTCAAGGAACCGAGCCAAATAAAGAAAAATCATTCCACTGGTTTTTAATGAGTGCAGAACAAGGTCACCCGAAAGCGCAGTTTAAAACGGGGCTGGCCTACAACGAAGGTTTTGGAACTAAAAAAGATCCTGCCACTGCCATCAGTTGGTTTGAAAAGGCTGCCGACCAAGGTGTTCCAGAAGCCCAGTTTTATCTTGCAGTTGCCTATCAACAAGGCGAGCTTGTAGAAAAAGATCTCGTCAAAGCAGTTAAATGGTTAAAACTTGCTGCAAAACAAGGTATTCCCGAAGCACAAAACAACTTGGCTAATTTTTATAACGAGGGGATGGGCGTCAGGCAAGATAATGAACTGGCATTTGCCTGGTACTCCATCGCAACACTGTCGGGCAATGAACAAGCAGAAATAAACCAGCAAATGCTTAGTGCAAAAATGACACAACAAGAACTGGATCAGGCTCAGAAGCTGGCTGAAAAGATCTATTCACGAATGCAAGAATCGCAAAAATAACTAGCGTCCCCGTAGCTCAGCTGGATAGAGCGTTTGCCTCCTAAGCGAAAGGTCGCAGGTTCGAATCCTGCCGGGGACACCATCCTAGTTATACTTACTACTCAATATTACGGATCAAAACTGATCGGTTCTTCACATCCCAATGCACCATCTGATCGCGCTTTAAGATATGCATAGAGATCAGTAACGTGAGGGCTTACATAAGGACTTTGTGACCACGCTGGCATAGTAATCTCCCCCTTTTCTGATCGTTCATATCTTATAACTTCTTCCACCATTGCTTTTCGCAGAGCAGCTCCACTTCTTCCTGTTGTTAAATCAACGCCTACAGTGATCCGGTAGCGTGTTAACACCTTCGTGATAAATTCACTCTTTGACATACCTTTTAGTGCTTCGACAAGGCTTGGAGCAACATCAGTACCCACGGCATTAACGCCGTGACATCCATGACAGCTCAGATGAAAAACCTTCCAGCCAACACGTGTATATATATCAACTTTACCCTCTTCATTGATGATGTAGGGCGGTTTATCATCACCAGTAGAACTCTCCTCTTCTGCTGATAGTATTGGGTTTAATAGAAACAAACCTATTGCTATATAGAATATTTTTATAAATCTAATAGTCATTTTATGTCCCTCGTTGAATATCTCTTTATGGTATGAGTATCCTCTATACTTACAGTCGCTTTCTTGATCAGGATCAATAAATACAATTCAAAAATAATTAGGTAATTAAAATAGAACTTGATCAAATCCAGGCGTTTTAGTTACTAACATCACTAGCATCACGTCTTAATCGGTAACAGGAATAGTTTTTGTACATTTTCTGATCCCGATCAACATCATTTTCCTCTACTCAATTATCTTGTTGCATAACTTAAAGATATCTTCATTCTATAAAAATAGAGATTGATCTTAATGATAATTAAAAGTCTGAGTGCAGTCGGAGAAGTAACGGGTTCGTGTCATCTTATTGAAGTAAATGGAAATAAGCTTTTACTTGATTGTGGCTTAATCCAAGGCAGGACTTCCGATGAAGCGCGTAATAGAGAGCCCTTTCCTTTTGAGCCTGAAACTATCGATGCAGTCATTCTGAGTCATGCCCATATTGATCATTCCGGTCGATTACCTCTGCTTGTTAAGTCTGGTTTCAAAGGGGCAATATATACACACCGAGCAACCAAAGACCTCTGCAAAGTGATGCTCAAGGATTCTGCCTCGTTACAGGAACGTGATGTTGAGTGGGAGAATAGAAAACGGCAGCTCAAACATTTACCCATGGTTGAAGCACTTTATGATCTTGATGATGTCCGGGTAACCCTCAAACAACTAAAAGGAATGGAATATGATCAAAGTCAGATAATTCTCCCCGGTATTCGAGTCACTTTACAAGATGCTGGTCACATCCTCGGCTCATCAATTATCGAACTTTTTTTAGAAGAATCCGGCACAAGACGTAAAGTCGTCTTTAGCGGAGATCTTGGACAAAACGATGTCCCAATTCTACGTAATGTAACACCTGTCACCGATGCAGATTTCGTGATCATGGAAAGTACCTACGGTGATCGCCTACATCGCACAATGGATAGCTCCGTTGAAGAAATCAAAGACGTTCTAAACACCGCTTACACAAGAAATGGCAATATCCTCATCCAAGCTTTTGCCGTTGGACGTAGCCAGGAATTATTGTATTTATTCAAAAAATATTATAAAGAATGGCGAATGGATCGCTGGCAGATTTTTCTTGATAGCCCGATGGCGATCGATGCCTCACGCGTTTATGTTAAGCATAATGACTTACATGATCATGAAGCGATGAAACTATGGGGTCATGAAGATCTAAACTCATTGCTGCCCAACTTAACGCTGACGCATACTACCAATCAGTCCATGAATCTAAACAATGTCAGATCGGGTGCAATTATTATTGCAGGAAGCGGTATGTGTACCGGCGGTCGTATACGACATCATTTTAAACACAATATCTGGCGCGATGATTGTCATGTTGTGATCTCTGGCTTCCAGGCCAAAGGAACCCTCGGCCGAAAATTGGTCGATGGTGCACAGCAAATTCGCTTGTGGGGTGAGACGATGAAGGTAGGTGCAAAAATACATACCATCGGCGCGCTATCAGCACATGCCGATCAAGATGGATTAATTGAATGGTATAAACATTTTTCTTCACGCCCTCCAGTTCTTTTGGTTCATGGTGAAACTGATGCATTAGATACTTTCGCGACGCGTTTACGTGATGAACTGAACGCTCCGGTCAGCATTGCGAACCCAAACAAAGAAACTGATCTGATCACACTTTAACAAAACAAATGTCTGCACAACAAAAAATTATTGGAATCGTTGGAAGCTATCGAAAAGAAGGCATGATCGATTCTGCTGTTTCTGAGATTTTGAACGAAGCAGAAAATCAAGGTGCTGAAATAAAAAAGATCTACCTGTCAGATTTGCACATAGATTTCTGCACCAATTGCCGAACCTGTATGCAACCGCCCGGCCTGCAACGTGGTGCTTGCGTGTTAGAAGATGACATGGAAACTTTGCTGGCAGAGATCGAACAAACAGAATATCTCGTTATCGGCGCTCCGATAAATATTAATAATCTCAATGCATTGACGCGAAAATTTATTGAACGCTGCATTGGTTTTGCATACTGGCCCTGGGGTAAAGCGATACCCAAGATCAGAAAAAAACAATCCTCAAAAAAAGTAGTGCTTGTTTCAGCATCCGCCGCTCCTGCCTGGATAGGTCGTTATTTTTCAGGCGCGATGAGTGCCTTCAGGATGCTCAATAAATTAATCGGTGCAAAAACAATTGGCGTACTTTGGGTTGGCATGGTTAATCAAGAACATATGCAACTTTCGTCAAAAGACAAGTCCAAAGCTCAAGCATTGGGGAGAAAACTTTTAGTCAAATAATTAAAAATTATAGTCCTGAATATTGACTTGATATTAACTGATCTGGATCAGTATATTGATCATATCTCCAAACATAATATGTGGGACAGATCGTAAATCACTGAAGTAAAAACGGAGGGTATTTTATGCTTAACAAAAAAAAATCCTTAGTCCTCTTGATAATCCTGTTTGTTGGGGCGGCTGCATTTTCTATTTCACTCGCCGCCGAAGATAATGATATATCTAAAGCCGGTGCAAAAGTTGAAATCATCACAGAAAATGCAGCGAACATCTATGCTGCCGGTGCTCGCGTTTCCATTAAAGGCATGGCCAGACAAGATATTTTTGCGGCAGGTGCTTTAGTCACAATTGATGCTGAGTCAGGTGGCGATCTAGGAGTAGCTGGCGCACAGGTAAACATTAACGGCAAAGTCTTCGGTGAAGCATGGATTGCCGGTGCAGAATTGAATATTAATGCTGAATCTGAAAAATCACTTAATGCGGCCGGCGCGTCGATAAGAGTCTCCGAAAGTGCCAAGCTTGCAGCAGACTCATCTTTAGCAGGAGCACTGATCGAGTTTAGCGGTGTAGCAGGTGACAACCTTACACTCTATGGTGATGAAGTAATGTTTTCAGGGCAATCAACAGGTTCCGTTACTATTGAGGGCCATAAAGTACAGCTTGGTGAAAATGCGCACATAGAGGGTGACCTCATTATTCGTTCAAGCGAGAAGGCAGATATCTCATCTTCCGCTACAATTGTAGGAGCGTTGACTGAAACAGATCTTAGTGACTCGACCTTCATGCGAAAGGATGAAGGCATAATCGCAACTTTAAGAAAGGCAGCAATCTTCGCAGCTAGCGCGTTCATACTCGGGCTCATTCTCATAGTCTTCTTACCCGGCACTGTTGAACAAGGAATTACAAGATTACGCACTCAGCCAGCAAAAAATATCCTGTGGGGCTTTGCTGTATTTTTTGGTATTCCTATTTTCGCAATAATCGCCATGGTGACAATTGTTGGAGCCCCAGTTGGGGTGGGAAGTCTTTTATTACTCCCGTTTTTACTCCTTCTTGGTTTTACGTTTGCGGCGCTTGGAGCTTCAAACTGGTTTTTAAGCAGAGATAGCTTCCAAGAAAAAAATACCAATCGTCTGCTATTTCTTGCTATGTCCTTAATAGTATTGATCGCCATAGCTCTTATTCCGGTGATTGGTGGCCTCGTGATTTTTCTCGCCATAATATATGGTCTTGGCGCTGCAGTGGTTACTATCGGTCATCGTTTGAGAAGTAAATCCGAGGAAAGTTCTCTTATAGGTTCAAATTAAGTATTAAGCGAGCGAGTATTTAAGACTGGTATTATCCATACAGCGTGTAAACGTTCCATAGGACTAAGTTTCATTTGAAGCTTGTCGAAGATTTTGTTCAGCATGAAAGCAGTAATAACCTGAACGAAGCTTTTCAGATTTACTTTTTTGTATTTCTCAAAGTGAACATTAGTTCACTGGTAAACTGAAAAACATAGATATTTCTGATACACAATCAACTAAATAGTGTCGCTGCTGAAATGATTCCTATAATACAATAGGGATCTTACTCGCAGCCTCTAATGCGGCACAAAATACGGGTGCATTAAATGATCTATTACGTAACCAAAGTTGCCATCACTACAATATTGATTGTCGCGATTTCTGAGATTTCTAAGCGAAGTACTTTTGCAGGTGCTTTATTAGCCTCTGTACCTTTAATTTCAGTGCTGGCAATGATCTGGCTTTATGTAGACACAAAAGATGTCGAAAAAATAAGCACTCTTGCAACCAGTGTTTTTTGGCTTGTTTTACCTTCTTTGGCTTTATTTATTTCGCTACCCTTATTACTAAGACAAGGAATACATTTTTATTTGAGCATAAGTATTTCTATCGGGCTTACTGTCGGTGCATATTGGCTGATGATTTTTGTTTTAAATAATCTCGGGATCAAATTATAAATGTCTTACTCTTATTTATATGGGCTGAATAGATCTATGTTTAAAGCGAATTTATAATAATCGAATGCTCTCATCCTCTAACAAATTAAAACGTTCTCTTTCCTTACCGATGGTTGTTCTCTATGGCATGGGCACTATTCTTGGTGCCGGGATTTATGTGCTCATTGGTGAGGTAGCTGGCGTTGCAGGAATTAATACACCACTGTCATTTTTTGTTGGTGCAATTCTGGCGGGCTTCTCCTCGTTTTCTTATGCGGAGTTGTCATCCCGTTTTCCGAAAAGTGCTGGCGAAGCGGTGTATGTGCAAGAAGGCATGGGTAAGCGTTGGTTTTCGATCATTGTCGGTTTGATGGTGATTCTGGTCGGCATTGTTTCATCTGCGACAATTGCAAAAGGTTTTGTTGGTTATCTGCATGTGTTTTACCAACTCCCTTCATCATTGGCCGTATCAATGTTGATCATCACGCTTGGACTTATTGCCTGGTGGGGAATCAAAGAATCGGTTTTTATCGCCAGCATACTCACTCTACTCGAGCTGTTCGGTCTATTGTTAATCATCTGGATTGGTTGGGATAACGTCGACAAACTTCCCGTCATATGGAATGAGATCAAATCACAACAAGGTTTGAGTTTTTTACCCGGCGTATTGCTTGGTGCCTTCCTGACGTTTTACGCATTTATTGGTTTTGAAGATATTGTTAATGTTGCTGAAGAAGTTAAACAACCGCAACGAACATTACCTGCTGCCATCATTCTGGTATTGATCTTCACGACGATCATTTATATTGCCGTTGCGATGGCAGCAATCGTTACTGTGTCACCTGATCAACTTTCTGGTCAAGGCGCACCGCTTTCTTACATCTATGAAATCGGTACCGGAAACAAACCGGTAGTCATTACGCTGATTGGAATGTTCGCAGTCGTCAATGGTGCACTAGTTCAGATCATTATGGGAAGTCGTATTCTTTATGGAATGGGTAATCAGGGTTGGTTACCGACAGTCTTTAGCAAAATTCATCCTAAAACCAGAACGCCACATATTGCGACACTGCTAGTGACTGTTGCGACGTTGATATTCGCACTTTGGTTGCCGTTAGTGACGCTTGCTAAAACAACCAGCCTTATTACGTTACTGATCTTCAGCTTCATCAACCTGGCGCTTATTCTGGTAAAACTGCGTGATCCAAAACCTGATGGTGTTATGACTTATCCTTTATGGCTACCCATTGCGGGTTTCATTTCTAATCTTGCTTTTATTGCTTATCAATTATTCATTATTTTGAGTGAATAATTGTTGATGTGAAATGAATTAATTAATGGTTTTTATATTTCAGCACTGGGTGGTTCCAAGATCCAAATGTGCCATTATTTGATCAGAAACATTTCTATCAAAGTCTCGATAGATACTAACAACAGAAATTATATGCCAATATTTATCTGTGCTCTGACAGGTATAATGGCGTGATATTTACACATTAGCCAGACAATAAAATGAACTCTGAGATCAATTATAAGAACAATCCTTTAAACGGTGTTGGTTTAAAAAAAATGTTGGTTGAAATTACCGATTACTATGGATTTGAAATTCTCTTTGCTTATTTGAATATCAATTGTTTTAAGATTAACCCGAGCATTGCATCCAGCGTGAAATTTCTTAAAAAAACAGAATGGGCGCGTGAAAAAGTCGAAGCGTTTTATTTATACAAATTTAAAAACTTACCGGGAGTGTCTTCAGAGCAGTTTACTTTGTCACCTAGAGATCGAATTATTCCTGATGATCAAAAACCAGGTGAACCCGCAAAACTGAGCCTCGAAGATGCTGAGCGGTTGCGCGAAAAGCGTGAGAAGAAAGCGGCTGAATGGAGTCCAGGTTCGGGAGGTCGTATAGACTCGGGTAAGCGTTTCGTTCAACGAGAATATCATTTTAAAGATCGAGGTAATAAACATGCATCAGCGTATTCTCCAAGCGCCGATACTGACAGTAAAATTGATCCGTGGGCAAAAGCGAAAAGTAAACTTGGAGGCTAAGCACTTACCGATCACTTTAGAGAAATCACACAAACTTCACTCTTCAATTTTTTGCAATTCTCTCATGAGTATTTAAATCACTCCGTGCTTAGATCTATTAATCTATTACCGTTTTTACTTTTTGTGTTTCCTATGGGATAAGTATTGCTGGTTCAGTTCAATAAAATGCCGTATCCATCGTTCCAAAAAAGACTCTGATTTAGTATTACTCAGATAAATATAACCAAGAATTGAAATGATCAATGCCCCTATGGCATCAACAATTAAATCACTCATGGTATCCACGAGACTATTTCTTTGCATATTCATTCCGAAAGATTGATCAACAAAAAATTCCACGAGTTCCCAAATTGTTCCCATACCAAGCGAAAACATAAAAGCAAATAAACCGATAAATGATGGTTTCATACGCATTTTTAGATCATCATGTTCGTTTATTACATAGACCAGTAAAAATCCAAAAATCCCCAGTATCAACCCGGAACTTGCATGCAATAAAATATCCCACCACCAATATTTTTCATAGAAGCCATGAACTTCACCGAGGAATAAAGAAGCACAAACAAAGGCAACCGTGAGTAATTCAAATTCCGGGGGAATTCGAACATGGAATTGGTAACCTAGCATAACAGGTAGAAACGCGACGAAGATAATACCTATGGTAAAAATACATATAAGCCAGTTTCCCTGAATTGCTTCTAGTACCGCACCGACAGCAAGAATAATTTTCATCACTGAACTGATCCATTCATCAATGCGATCAGTCAGAAAATTGCTAATCTTTGAGTTTTCTTTAGGATTTTCTTTTTTATCTAACACGACATTCTTATTTTAGTCATTTCGTTTTTTCATTATTAACCTGCTTGATGTAAATAACAAATAGGCACGGATGACTTTAGCCGTTAAGATAATCTGGAGAATAACGTAATTCATTTCAAGCGAGGTCAATATGAACCAACAAGTCAGACAGATACTGTCTCAAATAACCAAACTTGAGGATGATTTACACAAGCTTCTCAATGAACAGCAGATAGAACTTCGCTATCGAATTAATGGGACAAAAGTTTCTTTTGAAAAAAATATTCGTGAAGCACAGAAACAATTAAAAACCGGCATCTTTAGTTTTATTAAACGCAGCCAACCACGCAATGTAGTGACCGCTCCTGTTATTTATAGTCTGATAATCCCACTGGTTATTCTTGATGCATGGGTTAGTTTATATCAAGCAATCTGTTTTCCTTTATACCGTATACCAAAAGTGAAACGATCAAAATATATTATTATTGATCGGCATAATTTGGCTTATTTAAATTCCATTGAAAAACTAAACTGCATTTACTGTGGCTATTGTGGCGGTGTCTTTTCCTATACGCGTGAAATAGCTGCCCGCACTGAACAATATTGGTGTCCGATCAAACATGCTCGAAAAATTCTTGATCCGCATCGTCGTTATGCGCATTTTGTTGATTTTGGTCAGGGTGAAGAATATCACCAGATACTTGGAAATTTACGTGAAGAATTAAGGGGCGAAAAAGAAACTGACGAGAAATAGTAATTTGAAAATAATCTTTTAATTAGTCTATACATCTCAACTGAATCTATTAAACAACGGCGTTAATTTATGTGAATAAACTTGTCAATTTCAAGTTGCGAATAAAATCAGTTCATTTTCATTTCAACAATAAACGTCAAAATTAAGGTTAGCTATAAAAGCATGCGTAAATATTTTAAAACAATCTCTCAATGGATTATTGATCTTTTTCTTTCTCTTCGTAAAGAAATGCATCTATCTTATTTACCTCCGTTAATGGTTTATATGGCGGCAGGTATTTCTGGCTTATCAGCAATTGTCGGTACATTTTTTGTCAAAGAGTATCTTGGTCTTTCCGCTGAGTTTTTAGCGGCGCTTGGTTTTTGGGTGAATATTCCCTGGGCATTAAAAATGCCGGTGGGACATGTTGTTGATTTGATCTGGCGATATAAAAGTGGCCTGGTTTTTTTAGGTGCGCTTTTAATTGCTGCAAGCTTATTGATCATGGTGTTTTTAATATCTGACCGCGAAGCTATGGCGAACATTATGCCTGTTGGTACATGGTTCGTTTTAAGTTCATTATTAGCTCCCATTGGCTTTGTTATACAAGATACTGTTGCCGATGCGATGACGGTTGATGCTGTCCCACATTTTGATCAAGAGGGAAATAAATTTGATCAAAATAAAATAAAACTCATGCACACAACAATGCAAACCCTTGGCAGGGCTGCCATTATTGGTGGTGGAGTGCTTGTCGCATTAGTGAATCTATATCTTTTTCGAGATGTTGATCAATTGTCTGAAATTGCGAAGGCAAATACTTATAAAAACGTTTACATAATCTCACTCGCAATTCCGATAATTTCAGTCATGGGAATTATTCTCGCCGCTTTTATTAAGCATCGCGACAAGCGACGCCTCTTAGCCAGAGGCTTATCTAAGGAAGAGATTAAATCTCGACAAGCTGAAGTATTAGGAGAAACAAAACCTAATTGGTGGATTTTAGGTGGAAGTTTTGTTTTTGTCCTGTTTACTTTAGGGATGGGATTTAGTCAGTATACCTATAATCAGGAAGTTATTTTTCTCGGTTCATTCGCGATTGTTAGTTTTTTGATCTTCAAGCTCACACGAGAATTAACACCAGAAGCAAGATCTACATTAGTTGGTACCGCTATTATTATTTTTGTCTTTCGTGCTCTACCGACTCCTGGACCAGGTATGACCTGGTGGATGATTGATGATCTAAAATTTGATCAACAATTTTTTTCTGTTTTGACACTTATCGGTAGTATGTTGACGTTTGCAGGAATATTTATTTTCCGACGATTTATGGCAGATCACTCCATTGTGTATGTGGTCGGTGTTCTCACCATTTTGGGGACAATACTATCTTTACCTTATCTTGGATTGTTTTACGGTTTACACGAATGGACTTCAGCAATGACAGGTGGGCTAATCGATGCGAAATTTATCGCCCTGGTTAATACAGCACTCGAATCTCCATTAGGACAAATCGCGATGATCCCTATGCTGGCATGGATAGCAAATTCGGCACCTGCAAATTTGAAAGCAACGTTTTTTGCAGTCATGGCTTCATTCACAAACCTTGCACTTTCGCTTTCACAGTTAGGTACAAAATATCTGAATCAAATTTATACTGTCACACGGGAAGTTAAAGAACCTGCCACTGGAATACTACAAACAGCCGCCAACTACAGCGAGCTTGGAACGTTAATTATCATTTCAATTATTCTTGGATTAGCACTACCGTTTATTGCCATTTTTCTTGTCAGGATTTCCGGGTTACGGTGGGCTTGATAGTTCAATACTAAAATACCTTAGTAAATTATTTGTACCAACCTAATATTTAAAAAAAGAACAGTTTCAATTGAGTGTGCTTTTTTAAATACAGGTATATATTAAGGGTATAGGATAGTTAAACACTCCCTAAATGGAAATGAAAATAAATCGAGGATTCAGGAATGTCCAAAGATAATTTAATTCAACTGAAAATTCCAAAAGTTGATTGTCTGCATTGCCGTTTAAGTGGTATCTGTGCCGCAGGGAATTTAGGTGATGACGAAGCTAAACAAATTGACAAGGCAATAATCCACATGAACCCTTTAAAACGGGGGGATTATTTATTTAGGCAAGGTGATAACTTTGAGTCGTTGTATATTATTAGATCGGGAACAATCAAAAGTTTTATAAGCTCAGAAGATGGTGAAGAACAAATTGTAGGTTTTAACTTCCCGGGTGAACTATTAGGTCTTGATGCCTTTGACAATGGACATCATGCGACCAGTACCAAAACACTTGAACTTGTCTCACTGTGTAAACTGTCGAAGCAAAATTTTGATCGTCTTAGTCAACACTGTGCACATTTCCATACACAATGCCTGAGAGTATTTAGTAAAGAGCTGATCCACATTCAGCAAACAGTTATGGTGATGGGACAAAAAGATACTGAGGAAAAACTAGCCTGTTTTTTGTTAGGGATCTCAGCTCGAATGAAAGAACGCGGCTTTTCAGATAAAGAATTTAATCTCACTATGTCTCGAAGTGAGATTGCTAATTTCCTGGGTATAGCGTCGGAAACAGTTAGCCGTTTATTAACCAAGCTTCACGATAGCGGTATTATTCAAGTAGAACGACGAATGATCCGGATCCAATCCATGGACTCTCTTACAGCAATGTCTGTTTAGCATATCGCATTAGAAAACCTGCGACAATTAGCCGCATTGAATAGAGTAATTACGTGGTAGATAATTTGACTTAGCTAAAGCACTCACCGATCAGGTTAGCTTTAGCCGGTAACTTTTATCAGGAGACTTATTATGAAAAAAACGATTGTTATTTCTTTATCATTTTTTCTATCGGCACTCGTTTTTGCCGCACACGAACCAAGGTTAGAATCTGAAGAAGCACAGCCAGAATACTCTATTGAATGCACCGAAAACGCGCGTAGTGCTTCCGCATGTAAAGTAGATCAATTAACTTATGATGGCTGGAAAACATTTAAAATAGAGTGTCAACAATGCCATGGCGGGGGGGCAATGGGCAGTACCTTTGCGCCAAACTTGATGGAGAGAATGAATAAAGAAGGCGTTGACTATGGTCGTTTTCTTTATGTTATGGATAATGGCTACACAGGAAAAATGGGCGTAATGCCTTCACTTGAAAAAGTTCCTCGGGTACAAAAGAACAAAGCTGCATTATTCTCGTACTTGAAGGCAAGAGCCGATGGCGTACTCCCGAATGGGCGGCCTCCCAAGCCAGATGATCAAACATCTCCTTCGGCTGAAATACCCAAACCCCACTATAAGTCTTGTTGTGATAAATAATTATTAATGGGCATGCCGCTAGAATAATTTTGTTTATTTCTTTAGTGGCAAGCCCAGTTACTAATAAAATAGCTCCATCAAAAATAAGATTTGTTTCAGCAGATACAACCTGATTAAAATAAAAAACAAAACTTCCAATAGCAATTGCTTTTCTTAATTTCTGTTATGACTTGCTTTAATGAGAAATATTGAGATTTTCTGTTTCTCAAAAGAGACGCATCTTCAACTTATTATAATTACATTCAATAAATCTGATCCTCGTCAAAATATTTTTAAGTTCAAATGCTAATATTAATTAACGGCAAATATTTTTAAATATTTCGACTACCAAATTTCAAAGAAAATCAATTTAGATCTATTCATTGAGGAGGTTGCCATGTTTCAAGAAATCCCTGTTTTTGAAGAAGATATTTTCGCTTATAAAGTGACAAATAAATTAACTGAAGAAGACTACAAAGATTTCCTTCCAAAGTTGACTACGCTTATACACAAATACGGTCCTTTATCATTACTATTGGAACTCGAAGATTTTAACGGACTGGAAGCTAAAGCTGCATGGCTGGATTATAAATTTACAACTTCACATGAAAAGGATTTTAAAAAAATTGCTATTGTTGGGGATAAACGTTGGATACATTGGATGACTGTTCTGGCCAGCAGCCTGACTGATACAAATATCCGATATTTTGAGCGAAAAGACTCATCTCAAGCTTGGGACTGGTTACGAGGTTGTGATGGGAAATCAGTAGAAAAAACTACACAGGATAATAAGCACAAGGCTCTGTTAAATTATCAACACATCCTTGTTGCCACTGATTTTTCACACTACTCAGAAAATGCGCTACAGCGTGCCCAGAAAATTGCTCGTCATGATAATTCTCATCTGTCTATTGTGCATTCTATAGAACCGCTTAATTATTATGGAGATAGTTATATGTTGTCAGCTATTCCCACATATGATGAAAATTACGAAAAACAAATTTTCGAAAGCATTACAAAGCAAATGCAATTATTGAAAAAAAGATTTAACGCTTTAGGGGCTAATACGGAAATACTCTGGGGCACGGCTGGTTCTACTATTCTTAATTACGCCGAAGCACAAAATGTTGATTTGATTGTAATGGGTTCGCATGGGCGAAGAGGCTTAGCAAAACTAATCGGGTCTACAACCAATGGTGTAGTAAATAATGCAAGGTGTGATGTGTTGAGTGTCAGTACTCCAAAAAATATAGGTGCGGACTAATAGATTCATCTTTCTTAACTGAACTCTTTTAACTTAATCGAAAGTAAAAACCCATTAACTTATAACTTGAGATTAAATTTAAGTCACAAACTATCTAAGATTGATGGACAAAATTTTATTTTGATTTATGCATTACTGTTGGGGATCTGCTTTAGCGTAACTTAAAATAACTACTCTTTCTCCAATATTCTAGATCAATATATACCTTGATATTGGAGAAACATATATATCCGGTAATCATTAAAGCTACTCTTGATTAACTACGAGAAATAACAATCTTTCCAAAATGTTTAGCACCAGCCAGATGTTGATAAGCTTTGAGTGCGTCATCAAATCCATAAACAATATCCACGATCGGTTGAATATTATGTTTACTGATAAATGTATTCATTTCCTTAAACATCTCTACACTACCGACATAGATTCCATGAATCTTAAGCAAGTTAAAAGCGACGGTCATATTGATCGAAGGTGCATCAAAGCCCGTGAGTACTCCGATCATTGATACAATACCGTGGACTTTTGCTGATGCGATTGATTTTTCGAAAGTTCCGACACCACCAACTTCAAGTACATTATCAACTCCTTTCCCATCTGTTATATCTAATACATCCTGTTCCCAGTCAGGATTGTCTTTATAATTTATCAAGTAGTCAGCTCCCATTTGTTTTGCTCTTGCTAACTTCTCATCACTTGAGGAGGTGATGATGACGTTGGCTCCAAATGCTTTTGCAAACTGCAATCCAAAGATAGATACACCACCCGTTCCGAGTAATAATATTGTGTCTCCCGCTTTAATATTTCCGAGGGATACAAGTGCCTGCCAGGCAGTCACCGCCGCGCAAGGTAAAGTAGAAGCTGCTTCAAAAGACATGTTTTCGGGTATGAAAATCGTTCCATGTTCTTTTAATACAAAATGTTCAGCCAGGGTGCCATCGATACCGCCGCCTAATGCAGAACACAAACCTTTCTCTTCTACGGAACCTGTAACCCAATCCTGAAAAAAATTACCTGTAACGCGATCACCTGGCTTTATAGTACTGACCGATTTTCCAACTTCGACAACAATTCCGGCACCATCAGATAGTGGTATAACTGGTCGGGTATCATTTCGAGGATAACCTCCAAGAGGGATTAATGTATCTCTGTAATTTAGAGAACATGCTTTCATTTCAACCAATACTTCGTCATCTTTTAATTTGGGTACTGGTACTTCAACCTTCTTAATAGCATCAATACCTTTATCTGTTTCTACCTGATAAGCTTGCATTTTTATACCCTCATTTTTATCTGAAAAACTATATTATTAGTCAACACAGATCTTACTACCATGTTATTTAAATTAAACTGCTTTTTAGACATTCTTTTTTAAATAACGCATTCTGCTTCTATATGCTTATCATCAGTGTTGAACAGTGGATTAACTTTCTGCTTAACTCGCTGCTACACTATCCAAACTTTAAGCTTCAAGGTATTTTATGAAAAATTCTCCTACTCATACTGAGCGTATTTCCGGTGCCTTAATGGGGGCTTTCATTGGTGATGCATTGGGGCTTGGTCCTCATTGGTATTACGATCTTGAAGAGCTTCAAGATAAATACGGTTCCTGGATTGATAATTATACCGATCCAAAACCAGATCATTATCATGCTGGAATGAAGGCTGGTCAGAGTTCACAATCTGGGATTATTTTAAGACTATTAGTCCAGTCGCTTATTGATCAAAATGGTTATGATGAAACAAAATTTTGTCAGCTATTGGATGAGAATCTCTTTCCACTCTTGGATGGTACACCTGAAGTGGGTCCAGGTAGTTATACGAGTCAGTCGATACGTGAAACCTATGATTTACGAGTCAGAAAAAAATATTCCTGGGGTGATGTTGCTGGGTTTTCTGACACGACGGAATCGGCTGAAAGAACCTTAGCACTAGCTATACGTTATGCTTTTGATCCCGGTCAGCTCGCTGATTCAATTTCAAGTAACACATTGCTTTTTCAAAAAGATGAAATAGTGGTTGCGATGACAGTCGCTTATGGAGCTACCCTGGGATTATTGATCCAGGGTCATTCTTTTGATAACACGATTTCAAGTAAATTAATGGGCCAGGTTAAATCTGGTGAGTTGCCCTTTCATGCAGTCTCTATTAAAAAAAGTGCACCTCCCGGTGCAGGACGTTTTTCTTCTCCAGATGCATTGCTTACACCTTCGAACATTGCCGCAGCTGCCGTTGATAAAAATATTATTATTGAACCTGCTTCCAAAGTGGCTTTAGTTTTTGGTTTGCCTTGCGCAGTTTATCATCAAATTCCTGCTGCCTATTATCTTGCTGCGCGCTTTAAAGATAATTTTGAACTCGCGGTTTTACATGCCATTAATGGTGGTGGCCAAAACATGTCGAGAGCGATGTTAACGGGTGCGCTTGTCGGAGCACAGACTGGCATTCAAGGAATTCCTGAACGTTTTATTGATGGGCTTGAACATGCTGAAGATATATACAATTTAGCGCTTCAATTAGCCGGTGATTCAGCGATCTAGAAGCTATAGAGTGCTTTGAATACCTCAACTAAAACGATGAATCCTGTTCAAACTTTTAATTTTTTAGAACTTCAGGAATGGAAATTTTAACTTTTAATCTCTAAAGAAATCAAAAGTTAAAAACCAAATTAGTTATAACCCTAATTTATCAGCAACAAAATCAGCATCTTTATCACCTCGTCCAGACAAATTGATCAGAATGGTTTGATCTGGAGACATGTCTTTGGCAATTTTCATTGCATAAGCAACGGCATGTGCGCTCTCAAGTGCAGGAATGATCCCTTCCTTGCGCGAAAGTTCCATAAAAGCATCCAGACATTCTTGATCATTTGCTGAAATATATTTTACTCGTCCTAAATCTTTTAAATAACAATGCTGTGGTCCAACACCGGGATAGTCCAGACCTGACGCAATAGAATAAACGGGTAATGGCTCACCATCTTCATCTTGTAAGTTATAGCATTGCATGCCATGAAGACCACCTTTAACGCCCAGTGTTAGTGTTGCCGCATTATCTGGCGTATCTAATCCTTTACCTCCAGGTTCAATGCCGACCAACTCTACATTTTCATCATCAAGAAATGCCGTGAACATACCAATTGCATTTGATCCACCACCAACACAGGCGGTAACAACATCGGGTAATTTTCCTTCTGAACTTAGAAATTGTTCTCGTGCTTCTTTACCAACAATGCTTTGAAAGTCTCGTACCATTTTAGGAAATGGATGCGGCCCAACGACAGAACCAATAGCGTAAAAGAAGTTAACTGGATCTTTTAAATATTCCTCGAACGCGCTATCAACAGAATCTTTCAGCGTCTGCGTACCACGCGTTACAGGAATTAATGAGCAACCAAGAATTTTCATTTTAGTGACATTGGGATGTTCTTTTTCAATATCGATCACACCCATATGAATTTCGCATTCGATACCAATTAATGCACATGCAGTAGCCAGTGCAACACCATGCTGCCCGGCACCTGTTTCAGCAAGCACCTTTGTTTTGCCCATATGTTTTGCCAGCAATGCTTCCCCGAGACAATGATTTATTTTATGGGCTCCAGTATGATTTAGATCTTCACGTTTAAGAAAAATTTGAGCACCATTTTCTGACAACCTTCTCGTCTTAAAGATAGGACTCGGACGACCAACATAGTTTTGATAAAGTTCTAATAATTCATTTTGAAATGCATCTGTTTGTCGAATTTCGTCATATGCATCATTAATCTGATCCATAATTGCCTTGAGTTCAGGTGGAATAATCTGTCCGCCGAATTCTCCAAAATAACCTTGTTCATCCGGCATTGCTGAAAATATGGTTTTTGTCATGATCTGCTTCCTTGAAACGTTTTATATTTTTTATTTTTTGTTGCTATTATCGATATATGTATATAATAGTATTTATCCTTGGATACCTGAATTTGTATATAGTGTTATTGAGTATACTAAAACAGAACCTGTTTTTTCTAATTAATATTTTATTATCTGGATAAATTCTCAATTTATTTGCCAGAAGTACCTACAACTAGTTCTTTCCAAATATTCTTATAATCATATTCAGTATCAAGAGCGAGATTAAGTCTATTATAGGAAGCAAAGTCACTTACAAGATGCACCAATTGTAAGATTCCTTTATCGGTTAATCCTACCGATCGTAATTGATCGACATCTTTATCTGTAGTTTTAAAGGCTTCAGAATTTATCTTTAACGAAAAATCCACTAATTGTTTAGTACGAGGATCCTCAATTGCACTTGAGCCTTCCTTGATCAATCGTTGCGTGTATCCTTCATCTTCATCGAGACCAAAAGTTAGAATGGTGCTAAATGCTGCAGTACAATAGGGACATTTATTAGCATTTGAAACAGCAATGCCTACATGCTGTATTTCAATAATGGATAACTCCCCCATTTCCCATAAAACCTTAGTTGCACCTAATTTGGCTTTAAAAAACTCAGGAAAATTTAGTTCTAATTTAAAATGGTTGGGTACCTTCCCTTCCATTTCCGTCACCCACCCACAAATGGCATCGATCACTGGATCATCAAAATTTTCTGGCTCTATTAGTTTTACCCTTGTCATTACAAGCTCCGTGTTGTGTACTATAGTTCGTAGTTTATTAGATATAGAATTAATACCTATTCTAATCTAAATACAGAGATACAGTATCCAGGTATATATCTTTTTCTTTCAGACTATTGAACCATTCAAAAAGTCGTGGATGTTTTTCATCAACTCCAACGCCATAGTGTTCAGCTAAACCAAACCTTGGTAATAAAGCTGCATCAGCAATAGAAAACCCAGCAGTTAAAAAAAACGAGTCAGATTCAACTTCACTCTCAAGCCAGTCGAGACTTTTATTCCAGGCCTCTTCTCCCTTTTTGATCCTTTCCAAATCCCATTCTGCTTCAGGTTTACTTCTCTTTTCAAATACTACTTCACGCAACCCTTTACCAACAATAGAGTTGTTATACGTCTGGAGTAATCTTGCCTTATTTCGATCAGATAAATTACCTGGAAACAAGGTCTTTTTTTGATCAGAAATATCTTCAAGATAATAAATAATTGCACCAGAATCCCATATGAAAATATCATCATCAAGAATAAGAGGAACTGTTGCTTGAGGGGAGTACTTTAATATGAAATCCTTATCTGGCTCACTCCATTCTGTTAATTCGTAATCAAGATCGTAATATGACAAAGCAAGCTTGATCTGCCAACAAAATGGACATGCCGTCTTTGAATAAAAGTGCAATGCCATAAAGTATTTTCTCTATTCTATTTATTAATATACAAAACAAATAATATCAAAAGCTAACTACGTTTCAGTCCTAGTTCAGTCAGATACTCAAGAACAAAATCTAAACGATCATTTCCCCAAAATATCTGATCACCAACAACAAAAGTTGGGACACCAATAACGCCTGATTCAGTTGCTTCGTTATTATTCGCATCTAGACGATCCATATAAGATTTTGATGAAATTACTTCAGCAAGTTCCTGTCGGTCTAACCCTATCTTTTCACCCACCTTAAGAAGAACTTCATCTTGGCCGATATCTAATCCTTCTCCCCATTCCGCATGCATCACTTCGGTAATATATTCACGTAGCAGACCTTTTTCTTCTGCTAATAATGAACCTGCACCTGCTTTCGTTGGATCTGTTGTTGGAGGCGGAGGGTTGAATGGAATCCCCATTCTTTTTGTCCAACGTGCAATATCCTGACGCACTAATGGTATTTTAACTTTTGCTCGTTCTGGTGGAGAACGACCATCCCAACCACCAAAGGGTCGCCATTCTAAGTTAGTATGATAATCATCAAAAATCTGCCATATTGACTTAGAAACTAAATAACAATAAGGGCTACGAAAATTAAAAAAAACTTTAACATCTACTGTTTCAGTCAAAACTTACTCTCCTGATTTTTTAGAATCATTGTTGATCTATTACGTTCTCTCGCACTAAAAGGTCCTGGAATAATTCGCCTGTCTAAATTTATGATCGGTAAAGATATAAAAAAAGGAAAACCAATTCCGATTTTAGAACAATATAACAACGAAATGCGTATGCACATCTCATCTACCCACACCGTCAACAACTAGCTACAAAAACAAAAATATTTATTGAATACTTGATCAGTGCTTTTGAAAATTTGAATTAGTAGCTTTTCAATTCTGATGTTTACCCGCACTCCAGCCTCTATCAGATAATAATTCTGTCGCAACGGAAAGTGGTTCTTCTTCAAGCGGTGTTGCCATAGAATCATTCCATCGATTAAAGAAACCAAACATTCCTACGACACCCAGAATTTCAACAATTTCATTCTCACTCCAGTGCTCAGACACTTTAGAATAAAGTTCATCTGTTACATCGTTAGGGACAGATGCTGACGCTAGCGCAAAGTCGAGAGCAACACGTTCTTTTTCTGAAAAAAGCGGACTCGTTTTATAGTCATAAATGGCTGACATTTTTTCTTCACTAACTCCCAGACGTGTTGCACTAACAGAAGTATGTGCTTTGCAATATAAGCAACCAGATGCCTGACTTGCAATGTGTGCTACCAATCTTTTGAAACCCAAATCGACTTCACTATCAGGTGCAAACACCGCTTTATTCATTTGTATTACCGCTAATGCAATTGCTGGAACACGCTGCATGGTCAGCAAACTGTTAGGTACAAAGCCTAATGTTTTAACGAAATGATCAAACGCAGCTTTTAGAGATTCATCTTTACAATCATCAATACTGAGCGGTGCCATGCGACTCATTTATTTTCTCCTTTAACTGTTAGTTAACATATGAATAAATTTATCTTTCACTTATATGAACATAGGAAAGACACCTAAAAATATTTTTCAAATGTATAAAATTTGATCTAACTTGTAACCCACAAATCCATAAACTCATTCACATTTGTGCTGCTTAATTTCAAAACATCATCACTGCATAAATTCACTATTTCTTGTGATTTTTGATCAGACAAACGAATTCGTAAATTTCGTGCAAATTTTTCTTCTAGAACAGGAATACCTTCCGATCGACGGCGGCGGTGACCTATTGGAAATTCAACATCAATATTTTCTGTACTGCTTCCATCCTTAAAGAAAACCTGTACTGCATTACCGATAGATCGTTTTTCGGCATCTAAGTAATCAATGCTGTATTGTTTATTTTCAATTACTTTCATTTTATCTCTTAAAATATCTACACGTGGATCATTTGCTATTCCATCTTCGTAATCATCCGCCGTTAAACGTCCAAAAATTAGCGGAATTGCAACCATGTATTGAATACAATGATCTCGATCTGCTGGATTTGCCAATGGTCCTGTTTTATCAATAATTCGAACGCCGGCTTCTTGTGTCTGGATCACAATTTTTTCAATATCATCCAAACGATCTTTAACCTCATCATGTAAAGTGACACCGGCTTCAACGGCGGTTTGTGCATGAAATTCTGCTGGGAATGAAATTTTAAATAAAACATTTTCCATAACATAAGAACCAAATCCTTGTGTAAATTTGAATTCATTGCCACCAAATAACACATCAGCAAAACCCCAGTTTTTAGCACTTAGAGCAGACGGATATCCCATTTCGTCAGACATCGCGATTAATGCATGACGCACTCCTCGACTTGTTGCATCTCCAGCCGCCCAGGATTTGCGTGATCCAGTATTAGGCGCATGTCGATAAGTTCGTAAAGCACCGCCATCAATCCAGGCATTTGAAACGGCATTAATAATCTGTTCTTTTGTTCCACCTAGCATGCCAGTCACAACTGCGGTTGTTGCAACACGAACCAACAAGACATGATCCAGTCCAACTTGATTAAAGCTATTCTCAAGTGCAATCACACCTTGTATTTCATGTGCTTTAACCATTGCCACAAGAACATCTTCAATAGTTAATGGTGCTTTACCTTCAGCAATATTTTTACGACTCAGGTAATCTGCTGTTGCTAAAATCCCACCCAGATTATCAGAAGGATGTCCCCATTCTGCAGCTAACCAGGTATCGTTAAAATCTAGCCAACGGATCATACAACCGATGTTAAAAGCAGCCATGACTGGATCAAGTTCGAAAGAAGTGCCTGGAACACGCGCACCATTTCCCATCGTTGCGCCAGGAACAACTGGGCCCATCATTTTCATACATGCTGGATATTTTTGAGCTAACAAACCGCAGCCTAAAGTATCCATTAAACAATAGCGCGCGGTATTAAGTGCTTCTTCACTTTCGACCTTATAATCAACGATGTAGTCTGCAATATCGATCAAAAGTTGATCAGGCTCGGGACGTTCTGTGGTTTTTATTCCTATAGACATTCTTTATTTTCTCTAATTTTAAAATTTAATTACGTTCAATTACTTGTGACTATTTACGTTTACTTAGCGGTACAAATTTTAAGTTCTCTGGCCCCACGTAATTTGCACTTGGTCTAATAATCTTGCCATCTTCTCTTTGTTCTATTACATGTGCTGCCCAACCCGAAGTTCGAGAAATAACAAAAAGTGGTGTAAACATTAGCGTTGGAACATCCATTAGCGAATATGAAACTGCCGAGAACCAGTCGAGATTAGGAAACATTTTTTTCTCATTCCACATCACTTTTTCTATACGCTCAGCCACTTTATACATCTTCATATTCTTTGCTTTTGTACCCAACTTTTTAGCCACCGATTTGATCACAACATTACGCGGATCACCGGTGGTATAAACAGGGTGTCCAAAACCAATTACAATTTCTTTACGTGACATACGTTCACGAATATCTGCTTCGGCTTCTTCTGGATTTGAGTATCGTTGTTGAATATCAAAAGCCACTTCATTTGCACCACCATGTTTTGGCCCACGCAATGCTCCAATTGCACCCGTGATACTCGAATACATATCTGATCCGGTTCCAGCAATGACGCGTCCTGTAAAAGTAGATGCGTTATATTCATGTTCTGCATATAAGATCAACGAAGTATGCATCGCGCGAACCCATGCGGTAGAAGGTTTTTTGCCGTGTAATAAATGTAAAAAATGTCCGCCAATTGAATCGTCATCTGTTTCAACGTCAATACGTTTTCCATTCACCGCAAAGTGGTACCAGTAAAGTAGCATTGATCCAAAACAAGCCATTAACCGATCAGCAATATCTCTCGCACCCGCTGAACTATGATATTCTTTTTCAGGCATTAAAGTTCCTAAAACGGAGCTACCTGTTCGCAACACATCCATCGGATGGGAAGATGCAGGAAGTTGTTCGAGCGCATTTTTAAGTGCCGCGGGTAGACCACGTAAAGCTCGTAATTTGTTTTTATAGGCTGCTAATTCAGAGGTATTGGGTAAATGTCCATGAACTAATAAATGCGCAATCTCTTCAAACTCACTGGTTTCTGCAATATCAAGAATATCGTAACCGCGATAGTGCAGATCATTTCCACTTAAACCTACCGTGCAAAGTGCAGTGTTACCTGCAACCGTGCGGCTTAATGCAACGGATTTTTTTGGTTTTGGTTTGGTGATAGTTTTCTTAGCTATGGGTTTCTTTGTCATAACATTTCTCTCATTTATTTTTATTCATTTTTGATCGTATGATTTATCTTGCGAACTCTCATGAGAAAATAATTTATCTAATGATTCTTCATAATCGTGATAACCCAGATATTCATATAAATCTGCACGGGTTTGCATAGTGTCTACAACATTTTTTTGAGTTCCCTCTTTTCGTAAAGAGGTATAAACATTGAGCGCGGCTGCATTCATCGCGCGAAAAGCAGACAAGGGATATAAGGCCATGCTGACGTTGACTGATGCTAATTCTTGCGTAGTAAATAATGGGGTAGATCCAAACTCGGTAATGTTCGCAAGAACTGGAACGCCAACCGCATCAACAAACTGCTGGTACATTGACAGCTCTGTCATCGCTTCGGGAAATATCATATCCGCTCCGGCTTCAACACAGGCACAAGCGCGATCAATTGTTGCTGCTAAACCTTCAACAGACAATGCGTCGGTTCTGGCCATAATAACAAAATCAGGATCTGTTTTTGCGTCCACAGCAGCTTTGATTCGATCGACCATTTCATCTTGTGAAACGATAGCTTTGTTGGGACGATGACCACAACGTTTTTGTGCAACTTGATCTTCAATATGCACCGCAGCCGCTCCAGCCTTGATCATCGATCGAATCGTTCGCGCAATATTAAATGCCCCACCCCAGCCCGTATCAATGTCAACCAGGATCGGCAATTTCGTTACTTCCGTCATTCGTCGAAGATCAATTAATACATCTTCTAATGTGGTAATTCCAAGATCAGGAATTCCACATGAACCTGCAGCAACACCTCCTCCTGAAATATAAAGCGCACGAAATCCTGAAGCTTCCGCAAGTCTTGCGTGATAGGCATTGATCGCACCTGCAATTTGTAAAGGACTCTCTTCCTGAACCGCTAGTCGGAATCGGGCTCCTGCTGACGTTATTTGTTTTTCCATTGAGATCTCATTTTGTAAATTTTTTAGTATTAAACTATTTTGAGTGGATTCCTTTTCAAATATTGATCAACATTTGAACGTGATTTTTTAATATGCCTGGACATCAAAAACTGCGCTAATTCACCATCACGTTGTTTCATTGCATCGACAATTTGCACATGCTCATCAAAAGCACGTGGAACACGCTTACCAACCATTCCAAATTGATACCGATACAAACGGATCAAGTGATATAAGTCATTACAGAAAAGTTTTATCAAATGTGTATTTTTACTGCCTTGAACAATTCGAAAGTGAAAATCCATATCGCCTTCTTTCTGAAAATAGTTTTGATCTTTTTTGATCTGTTGTTGATGCGTTTCAAGGAGAATTTCAAGTTTTGTTATTTCTTCGTCATTCATATTTTGTGTTGCGAGTTTTGCTGCTAAGCCTTCTAACGACTCACGAATATGATAAATCTCTAACAATTTTTCGTGCGTTAGCGAAACAACACTTGAACCAACATTGGGTTTTCTATCAATTAAATTGCACGCCTCAAGTCGGCTCAACGCTTCACGCAAAGGCCCTCGACTTATTCCGTATTCCTTTGCTAAATATGGCTCACTGATTTTTGATCCCGTAGGAATTTCCCCTTCAACAATCGCATTTTGTATTTTTTTAAACACTTCATCTGCGATGGTCGAAACCAATTGTTGATCGTTATTTTGAGGTTCTAGCATTAAAAGAATTACCATTTATTGTCGACAATTTTTCAATAATATCAAAATATAATCAGGCATAACAGTATTATTCGATATTATTGTTGACATTATACACTACTTTGTTACTGAGACATCTGGAGAGATGAATAGTTTATATCCCAGATCGGATTGGATCGGTAAAGCTTTTAAGAAACTAAGACACTTGAGCTTTGGAAATTATCGATTAGATATTTAATTCAACAACAGCTGCACCAGAACCATAAACTGATCCGTAGGCAAGGACTTTACCGCCCTTATAATTTTCGCCCATAGCACCTAATAGAAAGGCCAGTTGTTTAAAGCCCATATCGGCTTTTGCTTCAGCTGCATAGCCAGGACAAGCGGCTGATAAAGCATTTAAATCTCCACTTTCGATCAATTCTAGAATGTTCTTATTCAATTCATCATCTTTATCCGAGACAATTTTATCTTCTCGGATATCAATGGAATGTCGATAAAACGAGCCCGACAGTCCACCCACTCCGACGACAGCAATCTTACGATTTAATTTATTGGCTTGTTCAGCGGCGACTCTGCCTAAAGCCATTGTTGCATCCCAATCGTGGTAGACATTATTTGAGCTGATCAATAAAGGAATTTTACTTTCAGGATTAAGAAATTTTGTAGCTACAATAGTTCCGGTATCAACGGGGAATTGATCGTAGTCAACCCCTTTTGCTTTTATACCTAGCTCTATTGTCCCCTCAATTGCGGCTTGTGCATAATCTGTATCGACACTAATATCGTAGGTCAATTCGCCATATTCATGCCAGTTATGATCGACATGAACTCCCTGAATATGCGGCCGCGTCTGCCACAGTTGATCGAGCACCGCTATCCATTCATTTGAATAAATTACAATCGTATCTGGTTTAGATTTAGCTAATGACTCTCCGGCAATTTTTAAAGCCTTTGCAAGTTTAGCCCAGGGAGGATTGTCTGGTTGTAAAAAAGGTAATGGTGAACCAGGTACCAGAAATGCTGAAACTATCGTCATAGTAAACCCTCTTATTAAAAAGCCATAAATAGAAAATTCAGGCTGCTTTACCTGGTCTATTCCCGGCCAGTCCGGCTTTTATCAGATTCCATTCCATCACCGCATTGCCTGTACCAATAACAGTGCCGTATCCATGCAACTCTGCTTCTACCTCAGGATAATCCATTCCTGCGAACATCCAGGTAAAGCCTCCAGATTTGATCTCAGCAAAAGACTCTTCAATAAACTGAGGTAATATTTCAAAGACTTCTTTTGTCTTACCCTGGCGTAATAATTCGATTATGCGCATATCCCATAGATATCCTTCATAATTCTCAGGGTGCTCCTGTGCCATATCTTCTGGCGGCACGGGTTCTTCACTAAAGTGGAGGTGGCACAAAGTATTGGAAGCTAATAAGACTGCACGCTTTCCAGAATCTTCAACTGCTTTCCGTGTTGCTTTTCCCAGAATATCCATCTCCTCTAAACCTTCACCTAAACTCAGGTAGTAAGGTGAATTATTGGCTGATATACCGACGACAGGGATATCCCATTGCGGCCGGATCATATGTAAAGTTGTAATCGTTCCATAATCAACTCGAAATTTAGGATGGCGCATCATCTTAGCTGTCAACCCCATTTTTTCTGCTTCTTTGCAGCAGGATTCAGCCAACGCTACATCAACATCCAGTTCGAAATTGTAACGAAATAGATTAGGAAATATGGGATCAACTGACTTACCACTTAGGTGTTCTACTCCCAGAAAATGGTGTCCTTGTTGCGTGATCCAGTGCGGCGAATGCACGAGCAATACATCTGGTTGTAATTCCTCGATACTCTTTCGAGCACGTTCATAAGCCCAACGTAGTTGTTCCCAGCCGCCTTTCGATTTTGGTTCGTTTTGAGGAGGGTTTTCCCCATAAACGAGATGCGGTGGGTGTGGTGCTAAAAATCCAGCAATAATTTCACCTTTACTCATAATCTAATCCTCCGACAAAGGTTTATAGGCTATCGCCTTTATTTCAATTAATAACAGTGGATGAGGTAACTGATGAACAGCAACCGTTGTTCTCGTTGGCCCATTTTGATCAAAGTACTCGGAATAAACTTCATTGTATCCAGCAAAGTCTTCCATATCGATCAAAAAGCTACTGATCTCAACAAGATCTTCAAGGCCAGCACCAACACTCTCAAGAATCGCAGCAATATTTTTGATCACTCCATGGGTTTGTTCTTTAACATCGAGAATTGTTGCTCCATCAGAAGCGACTTTTGCACCGATAACGCTATTATCAGCTTGACGAGAACTGGTACCTGAGATGAATAAAAAGTCTCCAACACGCTTTATGTGAGGGTATCCACCTAATGGTTTAGCTCTATCTTTTAATACGACGCTTTCAACAGTTGTCATAGAAGATCCCGTAACGTTAATTATTCACGATAAAATGAAAACTCTATTTCGACCTTAGCACCCAAAGGCAGTTGGCTCACACCAATGGCAGATCTTGCTGGAGGAGTTATATCGGTGGTAAAAACCTGTTCCCATGCTTCATTAATCAAAGGGAATTTATCAAATTCAGTCGTATAAATCCTGGCGATAATCAGATCTTTGAGGCACAGATCGAAGTCTGGTAATGCATTTGTCAGGTTAGATAAAATTTTAGATGTTTCAGCCTGAACACCACCCGCGATCAATTGATCTGTTTCAATATCAAGCGCAATCATGCCTGCAGTTTGGTAGTACGGACCGGTTTTCACTAATGGGCTATAGCGAAATTTCGGTTTTGGAAACTGTTCAGATAGTAGTATTTCTCTCATCTTGTTCAGTACCCTCAAATTTTCCTGCATTTGCCTGAAAATGTTATAACTCATCACACGAAATGTAATGTCTCAGATTTTATCTATATTATTATATTTTGTCGATATTATTGATCGTTTTAATTATCCAACCAACAAAGCTTATCGATGAGTCTTGAGCATTTTCGTCTTACTAACTATTACCTTCACTATGGCAGCGGTGTCCAAAAAAGATATTGGTTTGTCAATGAATTTTTGTTTTGACTCTATTATTTCTCAACTCCGGATAAATACAACCAGGTATCGATCACAGTGTCAGGATTTAAAGACATACTTTCAATCCCTTCGCCCAACAACCACTTTGCCAGATCAGGATGATCAGAAGGTCCCTGACCACAAATACCCACATATTTCCCTGCTTTCTTACATGCCTGAATTGCACGGCTAAGCATAAATTTCACTGCATCATTTCGTTCATCAAATAGATCCGAAACCAGGCCCGAGTCTCGATCTAACGCTAAGGTTAATTGCGTCATATCATTTGATCCAATTGAGAAACCATCAAAATATTCGAGGAATTGATCTGCTAGAATTGCATTACTCGGTACTTCACACATCATGATCAGTTTGAGCCCACTCTTACCGCGTTTGAGTCCATTTTTTTCTAGCAATTCAACCACAGCTTCAGCTTCACCCAATGTTCGAACAAAGGGGATCATTACCCAGATATTTTCGATACCCATTTTTTCACGCACATAACGAAGTGCACGACATTCAAGCTCAAAGCATGCTTCAAAATCTTTTGATAAATATCTCGCTGTACCTCGATAACCAATCATCGGATTTTCTTCTTTTGGTTCGTAACGATCACCGCCAATAAGATTTGCGTACTCATTCGATTTAAAATCTGACATGCGAACGATAACCGGATTCGGAGCAAAAGCAGCACCTAATGTTGATACACCTTCGACTATTTTCTGTACATAAAAACCTACCGGATCTCCATAAGGTTTGATCCGCTTATCAATAACAGTTTTCACTTCATTTTCTTGATCGGAATATTCCAGTAGTGCGCGAGGATGAATACCAATTTTGTTATTGATAATAAATTCAAGACGCGCAAGACCGACTCCGGCATTAGGGATAGTTGCAAAGGACATTGCTTTACCCGGATTACCAACATTCATCATTATTTTTAACGGTGCTGGCGGCATATTATCAAGCTCTGCACGATTTATTTGAAAGTCTAAAATACCTTCATAGATATTGCCGTTTTCCCCTTCCGAACAAGCAACAGTTACTTCTTGATCATAGTTAATTTTTTTCGTGGCATCACCACAACCCACCACCGCAGGAACGCCAAGTTCGCGCGCAATAATAGCCGCATGACAAGTTCGCCCACCACGATTGGTGACGATGGCCGAGGCACGTTTCATCACAGGTTCCCAATCCGGATCAGTCATTTCGGTGACCAGAACATCACCAGCTTGTAAGTCTTCCATATCATCGAGACTTTCGATCACTTTAGCTTTTCCCGCACCAATCTTTTGTCCGATTGCAGCTCCCGTTGTAATAATAGAAGCAGTTTCATTCAACTGGTAACGCTCGATCACATTTGTGCTTGTTCTGCTTTGAACCGTTTCTGGACGAGCCTGCACGATGTAAATTCCATCATCTTCACCATCGACCGCCCATTCAATATCCATTGGCCGTCCATAATGCTTTTCTATAATCATCGCCTGATGTGCTAACGCTTCCAGTTGTTGATCGTTAAGACAAAAAACGGATGATTCTTCTTCTGGAACATCTATTACTTCCACAAGATCATCCGAATTTGGATCGTCGTTATAGATCATTTTGATTGCCTTACTTCCAAGGCTACGGCTTATAACAGCAGGTTTCCTCGCCATTAAAGATTTTTTATAGACATAGTATTCATCCGGATTCACAGACCCCTGAACTACGGTTTCACCTAATCCATAATTAGCCGTAATAAAAACGGCATCATCAAATCCAGACTCGGTATCTAACGTGAACATCACACCGCTGACGCCGATATCACTACGAACCATTCTCTGCAAACCAGCTGATAAAGCGACTTCTTCATGCGTAAAATTTTTATGAACACGATAAGCGATCGCACGATCGTTATAGAGAGACGCAAAAACTTCTTTTACTTTCATAAGTACTTCTTCAATACCACGTACATTTAAAAATGTTTCTTGTTGCCCAGCAAAAGAAGCATCGGGTAAATCTTCGGCTGTTGCGGAAGATCGAACCGCAACGGGAATACCTTCATCATTATCTAAAGAAAGAAATTTGTATGCTTCGACAATAGATTGTTCAAGCTCAGCTTGAAAGGGCGCATCAATAATCCAATCACGAATTTCACTACCAGCTTTTTTAAGTTGGCTTACATCATCGATATCCAGATCCTCAAGACGTGTTTGTATTCGATCACGTAGATCATTATGATCTAGAAAATTCCAAAATGCCTCTGCTGTTGTCGCATAGCCATCTGGCACGTTTACACCGGCATTCGCAAGATTACTGATCATTTCTCCAAGCGATGCATTTTTACCACCCACGACACCCACATCGTCCATGCCTAATTCACGAAAGGGTTTTATGTATTGGTTTGATAATAATTTATTCATAAAAATACCTGTTTTATCGGTTCGCTGCTTTTAAAATATATTACTACTAATGATCTATCAGTAATTTCTTTTCTTTTATAATATTAACCGCAATTTCTTCTATCGATGTCGCAGTTGAATCAATAATAAAAAGATTTGAATTATTCATAATATTTTCTGCTCGCTTTACCTCTTCTTTACACGTCTTTAACGATGCGTAATCACTCTTTGGTCTTCGTTGTTCGCGGATAGCGCTAAGTTGATCCGGCTTAATGGTTAACCCAACGATTTTATCGGTATGTGGAAGAAGAGAATCGGGTAATTGATCCGCCCAGAGATCATCGGAAGTCAAAGGGTAATTTGCTGTTTTAATCGAAAAGTTCATTGCAAGAAATAGAGAGGTTGGTGTTTTTGCACATCGTGAAACACCGACCAGGATAACGTCAGCTTCGGAAAAATGTTTGGTGTTTACACCATCATCGTTTTTGATCGTAAATTCAATGGCATCGATATGTTTTTTATAATCATCATTGTCATATTCTTCATGAGTTTTACCCATACTATTAGATGAGTTTACCTTGAGTGCCTTTTCAAGTGGTTTAATGAATGTATCAAACAAGCTGATTACACAAGCTTCTGTTTCAGCAATTAGCTTTTGTGACTCCTCACTCACTAATGTACTAAAAACTAAAGGTCCTTGATCATGAATGCTTTTATTTAATTTTATACAGTCCGCAACAAACTTTGCTTTTGTAAGCGTATTAACAAAAGAAAAATATTTATACTCATACTCGAACCCGTCAAATTGTGAAAGTAAACTTTGAGCAATTGACTCAGAAGTTTTACCTGTACGGTCAGAAACAAAGAAAACCGTTCTTTTCTTTAAAGTTTCAATCATTTTTTATGTTATTTTTCTGACAGAAAATCAGAAACTAATTTATTAAATCGCGCGGTATGTTCTATTTGAGTCCAATGACCACATTGACCAAATACATGTAGCTGAGATTTTTCTATTAGTGAAAATAATTTATAGGCATTTTCACAAGGAATGACTTTATCTTCACGACCGTGAATTATCAGCGTATCGTTTTTAATCGCACTTATATCGGATTCTTTACTTTCCATAGCATCGACACCTTGTTGTCGCGGTGCCGGAAACATACTTGAAAATGATTCTTGAAATCCTGGGCGAATACTTGCGTCATATCTAAGTTGAGCCAATTCATCTGTCACTAACTTACGATCATATGCAAAAATATCCAGCAACTTCTTCATGTTTTCTACAGAAGGTTGATAACCCCATGTTTTATCCAGGCCATCAGTCAATTCGAAACTAACACCAACACTTCCCATTAATACTAATTTATTAACGCGGTCTGGATACCGGATCGCTAGTGCTAATGCCAGTGCCCCTCCGAACGAATTCCCCACAACGGAAGCAGACTCAAGTGACAATGAATCCATTAGGCCAATGGCATGCTCAACCCACGAATCCATATTGTAGTTAAAACTTTCTGGTCTTTCTGAATAACCAAACCCAACCATATCGGGCGCAATAACTCGAAATTTTTCTGACAGTACAGGTAATGATAAACGCCAATTTGCCCACGCACTCACGCCAGGCCCAGAACCATGAATTAATAAAACAGGCTCTCCTTTTCCGCAATCATGGTAATTTGTTTTGATACCTGCAGCTTCTATCTGTTCTGCAATTTCAGGATTGGTATTAGTCATAACTTTCTCTCAGATTCGGCGATAACTTTAAAAATCGTAGGTTCAAACTAATTAAGTCATCTGAACACGCTCACAATGTGGCCACCTATCATTAAGGGGTTTAGATTAACATTAAGGGGTTAGATTAAGAGTGAAGTTTGCAATTCTACACAACTGTGTGACATTCATTCTTTGAAACTTTATTACTGTAAATAAATTTTACTAGAACCAGACAACTCTTTAGTTACGAAAACACCATAGAAACAGAGCCTAAATCCTGGTATCGAACAGATATTGCATCACCTTTCTCAACCCCAACCGCAGCGGTAATGCCGCCAGTCATAATGAAGGTTCCCGCAGGAATTTCTTCACCACGTTCGGCAAGCATATTAGCTAACATTGCAACACTGGCCGCGGGATGTCCAAGTACAGCAGCACCCGCACCGACTTCAACAACCTTGCCATTTTTTTCCATAACGACGCCCAATGTTTTTAGATCAAGATCTTCTATCTTCCTGGCACAACCACCCGTGACAAATCGTGAAGAGGATGCGTTATCTGCAATGACGCTTTTTAGATCAAACTTAAAATCTCTATATCGAGAATCAATTATTTCAACCGCAGGAATAACGTACTCAATTGATGACATAACATCCGCAATATGACAGCCAGGTCCACGCAATATTTTATTTGTTACGACCGCTATTTCTGCTTCAACTTTAGGATGAATTAATTCATCAGTTTTAACTTCTGATCCATCAGGTAAAGAAAAGTAATCGGCAAGAAAAGCATAGATAGGTGTCTCAACTCCCATTTGTTTCATTTTTGCCCAGGAAGTCAAACCCATTTTCAATCCGCTAACTCTATGGCCTCTTGATTCTTTTCGTCGGCGGATTTCCCATTGGATATCGTAAGCATCTTTCCAATCAATATCTGGATATTCATCCGTTATTTTTACAACATCCTTCGCTTGTAATTCTGCATTCTCAAGATGCTCAGCCAGACTTTCTATTGTTTTTTGATCTAATGACATCAGGATGCTTCCTTAATTTTATTTTTCCCTTTGAGAATATCGAGCGCAACATCTTCGATCATATCTTCTTGACCACCGACGGTTTTACGTTTGCCCAGCTCAACTAATATTTCTCGTGCAGGTACACCATGTTTTGCTTCTGCGCGTTTTGCATGTAATAAGAATGATGAATACACACCGGCATAACCTAACACTAATGAATCCCTGTCTACTCGTGTTGGTGTTTCCATCATAGGTGTTGCAACATCTTCCGCAGCATCCACCAGCTTGTCTAAAATAACGCCCGTATTGACACCCATTCGATCACAAACGGCGGCAAAGACTTCTAACGGTGTGTTCCCTGCTCCCGCTCCTAGTCCAGCCACTGAGCCATCAATTCGACGGGCTCCTGCTTCTACGGCTGCTAGTGAATTCGCGACACCCATTGCCATGTTGTGATGCCCATGAAAACCAATTTCTATATCGTCTGGTAAACCTTTTCGTAAAGCAGATATACGTTCAGTAACATCGTCGGGCAATAAATATCCAGCAGAATCTGTTGCATAAATACAATTAGCACCATAAGAAACCATAAGTTTGGCTTGTTCTAATAATTGTTCACCCGTAATCATATGCGCCATCATCAAAAAGCCAACAGTGTCCAGATCTAATTTTCGCGCGTATTTGATATGTTGTTCACTGACATCAGCTTCGGTGCAATGAGTTGCAACACGAATAGTTTTAATCCCACAATCGTGCGCCATTTCAAGATGTTCAACCGTTCCAATTCCCGGGATTAATAAGGCTGAAACGCGCGAGTGATTGAGTTGCGAAATTACAGCTCGTAGATATTCTTCATCCGAATGTTTAGGAAAACCATAATTGACGGAGGCACCACCAAGACCATCACCGTGAGTAACTTCGATTAGATCGACTTTTGCTTCATCTAAAGCTTTTGATAACGCGACCATTTGATCGAGACTAAATTGATGCTGCACGGTATGCATACCATCGCGTAGTGCATTGTCGTGAAGTTGGATTTTTATACCTTGTAAGTTCATTTTAGTTCCTCAACGATTCGCCGCTTGCTGCTGGTTCGCTTCCGCTAGTATTTTTTCAGCAAACATTTCTGCTGTCCGTACACCAGCCGCTGTCATGATGTCTAAGTTACCCGCAGATTTAGAAAGGTAATCCCCACGTCCTTCGACTTCCAGAAAAATGCTGACGCGATTATCATCAAAAACTGGTCCATTTTTGATCCGGTATCCAGGAACATATTTCTGAACTTCTTTTTCCATTTCCAAAACGGATTTTGTAATCGCTTCTTGATCTGGCGTATCCTTAGTCAAGCAATGGATAGTATCCCGCATCATGATGGGAGGCTCAGCCGGGTTCAAAATAATGATCGCTTTTCCTTCGTCTGCATTACCCAATTGCGCAACCGCATTCGAGGTGGTTTGTGTAAACTCATCGATATTTTTTCGTGTCCCGGGGCCGGCGGAAGCCGAGGCAGCCGTCGCAATTATTTCCGCATAATTGACAGCTTGTATACGACTCACTGCGTAAACCATCGGAATAGTTGCCTGACCGCCACAAGTAACCATATTAACGTTGCTTTCGCCTTTTTTAATTTGATCTTGCAGGTTAACCGGTGGCACAACAAACGGGCCAATCGCGGCAGGCGTGAGATCAATCATAAACACACCTTTCTCTTGTAACTTTCGGTTATTTTCTTCGTGCACATAAGCTGAGGTTGCATCAAATGCAATAAGGACATTATCGCCTTGCATGCCTTTTACCAGACCATCGACACCTTCGTGCGTGCATTTAAGTCCTTCTTTTTTAGCCCTTGCAAGACCATCAGAATCAGGATCAATTCCAACCATCCAGACGGGATCTAACACTTCACTTCTTTTTAATTTATACATTAGATCAGTTCCAATATTGCCTGATCCAATAATTGCACATGCGATTGTCATCTTTAAATAGCCTCTATCTTATTCAAAACAAAGTGATGTACTTCCAATACCACCGATGTGAACTGTCATGTGATCACCGGACTCAACTGGAATAAGTGGAACCAATGATCCTGAAAGGATAACTTCACCTGCTTTAAGTGAAATATCAAATTGGCCAAGCGTATTCGCCAGCCAGGCAACGCAAGTTAATGGTGAACCCAAAGCCGCTGCACCAGCACCTGTGGCAACAACATGACCATTTTTTTCTACCACCATACCAACCGTTGATAGATCTAATTTTTTTGGATTTGCTGTTTGATTACCTAGCGCAAAATAACCACAAGATGCATTGTCTGAAATGGTATCCTGAATTTTGATCTTCCAATCACGTATACGTGAGTCGACTATTTCAAAACAAGGTACAACAAAATCAGTAGCCTGAAGGACGTCGGCGGTCGTTACACCTGGGCCTTTTAGATCTTTTTTAAGAATGAAAGCAATTTCACCTTCGGCTTTGGGTTGAATCATTTTTTCAGTGATTGGGATAATTCCATCCTGGCAAACCATCGCATCTGTCAAGTAACCGAAATCAGGCTGATGAACATTTAGTAAATTCTGAACTGCTTTACTTGTGACGCCAATCTTTTTTCCGATCAGTTTCTCACCAGCATCCAGTCTTCTTTCTAGTAACCTTGTTGAAATTTGATAAGCATCTTCGATAGTTAAATTGGTTTCACGATCAGTCAGAGGTTCAAGCATTTTCTGGTTGACTAAAGCGTCGTAAAGCTCATCCCCCAATTCTGAGATTCTTTTCAAATCTGTTTCTTTTTTATGATCCATAATTTCCTATAACTTTATGCAAATGTTTTTAAGTTCTGTGTAAAACTCAAGCGAATGTACACCACCTTCACGACCAATACCTGATCGTTTCATGCCTCCAAAAGGTGTGCGTAGATCACGTAAAAACCAGCTATTAACCCAAACGATGCCCGCATCTATTTTTGATGCAACACGATGAGCGCATGATGTATTTTCCGTCCAGATAGCCGCTCCCAAACCATATTCAGTATCATTCGCAAGTTTGATCACTTCTTCTTCTGTATCAAAAGGCCGAATATGACAACACGGTCCAAATATTTCTTCTCTGATAGTCACTGCATCATCGGCGAGCCCAGTCCAGATCGTAGGTTCAATCCAGGCACCACCATTTAGATCTTCACCCATATCAGGAATACCACCACCTGTAATAACGGTGGCACCTTCTTCTACGGCTTTTTTATAATAAGAAAGTACTTTTTCACGATGACCTAAGCTAACCAGTGGTCCCATAGAAGAATCTTTATCTTCAGGTCGACCAAGTTTCATTGCTTCAACGCCTTCTTTTAAACGAGAAACAAACTCATCAAAAATGGGGCGTTCAACATAGACACGTTCCGTACCAAGGCAAACTTGTCCGCAATTGACAAACGAAGAACGTAAAGTCCCTTCAATTGCTTTATCCATATCACAATCTGCAAAAACAACCGCAGGGTTTTTACCACCCATTTCCATAGAAACAGGTCGAGAACCATTTGCTGCCGCGCGCATGATGATCTCACCTGTCACGGTTTCACCGGTAAAGGTTATTGCATCAACACCTGGATGTTCGGTTAAATAAGCACCTGCTGAGTTCGCTCCATGTCCTTGAACTACGTTATAAACACCTGCAGGTACACCCGCCTCATTCATCACCTCGCCTAACAAAGTCGTGGTTAGAGGTGTTTCTTCAGAAGGTTTTACTACTACCGTATTTCCACAAGCTAATGCAGGACCGACTTTCCACGTTAATAATAATAAAGGTAAATTCCATGGACTGATAACCGCAATTACACCTTGTGGAACACGAGTGGAATAATTGATCGCACCGGTACCGTCAGGTGTCGCCATCTCAAATGCTTCGGTAGGTACATTTTTGATCGTGTCAGCAAAAACTCTAAAATTTGCCGCTCCACGAGGGATATCAATATGGCTCGCTAGTGAATGAGGTTTTCCAGTGTCAAGACATTCCGCTTCCAGGAATTCATCAAAACGCGCTTCTATTCCATCTGCGATTTTATAAAGGATATCGACTCGCTGTTGTAAAGTCATTTCTCCCCACTCACCATTTAACGCACTTTTTGCTGCGTTGACGGCAAGTTCTACTTCATCTTTTCCACCTTCATGCACCTTTGCAATAACGCTTCCATCGACAGGAGAAATTGTTTCAAACATTTCACCTTCAACAGAACCTACATATTCCCCATTTATAAAATGCTTAATATCTTTCATCTGTTAATTATTCTCTCAATTAATAATTGCATTTAATCCAGCCTGAGCACATTCTTCATCTTGTTCTTCCGATGCCCCAGAAACACCTATAGCTCCAATACATTCACCATCCAACATAATTGGAATACCGCCCCCAAACGCAACAAACCTGTCTCTGTTTAATATGCTATCTCGCAGCATTGAATCTTTCGGGAGTATATCTTTCCAGTCACTGGTTGAGACGGAAAAGCTTGCTGCTGTATATGCCTTATCAATTGCAATATTGATTGAAAGATAGGGGCCATCATTTGATCGCAACAAGGACATCAGGTTTCCACCGCTATCAACAATCGCCACTGTTATGGGTACGTTTAATTTAGAGGCATGCTTCTGAGCCGCTTCAATTGCCTTATAGGCCGATTCCCAGTGAATATTGTTTTTTACATGACTCAATTTCATTTTTTAAATAAAAATATTTTTTGTGAATTATCGAAAAAGTAGCCTTATAGACTGTATAATGTATACCCTGAATACATTAATATCGATATTCTACTTATTGTCGATATTATATCAACCACATCGTTAAAACATTATGTAACCCATCTTAATAGAGGGTTTATGAAATATATTATGGCTGAACCTAAGGCAACAACACTTTTTGAATCAGTTTATAACCGACTTCGGGACGACATAATCCATGGGAAATTAACACCCGATTCCAAACTTCGCATTGAAGAACTTAGAGAGAAATATGAAATTAGCGCAAGTCCACTAAGGGAAGCGCTTAATCGACTTGCTGGTGAAGGTTTCGTCAATGTTATTGGGCAAAGAGGCTTTAGTGTTGCACCGATCTCTTTAGAGGATTTACATGATATAACACGAATGAGAATCCACCTGGAATGTGAAGCCTTGTCCGAAAGTATCGAAAAAGGTGATGATACCTGGGAAGCAAACATCCTCGCATCCAGCCACCGACTTTCAAAAGCCGCGGAAATGCGTGAGTCTGATTTTCTGGAATGGGAAAAACGAAATAATGAATTCCACGAAGCATTAATAGCCGCATGTACTTCACCCTGGTTATTGCGTTTCCGCCACACTTTATATGAACAACATAAGCGTTATCGTGTCATTTCGGTTATTGCCCATGATGAGTCGCGGGACGTAGACGCTGAACATGAAGCGATCAAAAATGCAGCTTTAGATCGGGATGTGGCTTTGGCATGTGATATGACTCGCGAACACATTCAAAGAACTGAAGATTCTAAAAAAGTAGCTCACTTTGTTCTTGGTGAAGAAAAAGTATAATTTTTGATCAGTTTTTTTTAAAAATATTCTCCCTTCCTCAGTTTAAATGTTAGAAGAACCGAGCCTCGAAGTCTGTCAATAAAATAAACATTGCTACAACATCAAATCGGCAATTTTTAGCATTTCCTACAACAATCAAAAATCAAAGAATAATAATCTTAGTTGCTGCAATTACCTTGACGGAATAAAGTTTTTTATTAAGCTTTTTTGTTATTAATTTGTTATTAAATACTTAAGAAATCACTTCTCAGAAACATCCATAATAAATTTAGGTTTAAACGTCATTATCCATGCAGGGATCAGAAAGATAGCTGCTAATGCGTTAACAACTAGCATAACAATCAATAACAATGCGGCATCTGCCTGAAATCTCATGGTAGAAATAAATACCCACATAACAACACCACAAATTAATGTGATAGCCGTAAAGCCTATTGCCATTCCTGTCGTATTGATCGCTTCTTTTATTGCTAATTCCAGGCTACCCAGACTTTTTATTTCTAATCGGATCCTATCCATAATATAAATTGAATAGTCTATACCTACTCCTATACCGACCGCGATGATCGGAACTGTATTCACATTGATACCAAGCCCAGTGATACCCATGTAGGCATAAGTTAAAGTTGTCGCAAAGATCATCGCAAGTAGCATTAACCAGCCTGCGTGTAGTGACCAATAAAAAACCGTTACAAAAACAAATATCAACAAGAAAACGAGAGGGATTACAATTATATTTGTTTCATAGGCGGCTTCATTTATAGCTGCCGTAACCCCGATAACACCGCCAGCTAATTTTAGTGAGAATCCTTCGATTTGCGCTGCACTTGATGCTGACCATTCTTTAACCATGTGAATTGCACGCCGAATTGTTTCACCTTTATGATCTTTATAATAAAAAACCATATTTGCATTTTTTTCTTCCGGATCAATAAACTCTAATAATGCACCAGGAACAGGACTCGACATCATATAAGTAAACATAAGTCCGCCAGATTCCAGTTCATCAACGGGGTATGAAAGCCATCTAGGATCATTTGTATGGATCAATCTTCTAACTTGTTTGATCAAATCTGGTAGCCCCTTAGACGCTCCAAGTTCTGGATCAAGTAGCATAGCATTCTGAAAATCAGTCAAGGCGCGAATTATTTCAGGTTTTTTTAATCCCGCTTTTTCTTCAGTGTGAGCAACAATATAGAGCTCCTCTGATCCAGGAAATGATTCATTAATAGCTTTAGATGAAATATTGTAATCATGATCTGGATACAGCAGCGGCGATCCCGCTTCTGATTCACCTATCTCAACCCAGGAACTAAAATAGGCACCGGCACAGAGCAATAAGAAAACACTAATAAGACAAACTTTCGCCGCGCTTTTTGAACTGGAAATTGCAGATATATCAGGAAATATTTTTTTAATAACATTACTTTTTTCTTCGCGGTGTTTAGGCTCAGGTAAGATCATGAGCATAGCTGGAACTAATATCAAAACAGTGAAAATAACGCTTCCCGCCCATAGAGAAGCATAAACTGCTAATTTATCGTTAATGGGTACAGAACCGAGTGATATTAATAACAATCCGATAGCGTCAGAGATAACGCCTAATGAACCCGGTTTAAATAAATCCGAAAATGTTTTCCTTGCAGCAATATTTTTATCTTTTGTTCTGGCTAATTCGTGGTAATAACGTTCAACAAACTGAATACCGTGAGACATTGCTCTTGCAGAGATAAGAAAAGGAACGACCATCATTAATGGATCTAAATTATAGCCAAGTAGTGACAACATCCCCAGACCCCAGAGTGTCGTCAGCACGATTCCTATTGCTGGTAATAGAACACCGTAAAGTCGTCGAAAATAAAGTGTTAGCAGAACTAACATAATTGTGACTGTGTAAAGAAAAATTTGTAAAATTTCTCCTACATAACTTGAAACCCAACCAACAAGAACAGGTTGTCCGGTTGCATAAATTTCAACAGTGTCTGATTTTTCGGAGTTCTTTATTTCTTCTAATTCATTAAAAATAGCTTTGTAATTCAACTCACCTTCATTGAGTGTTCCTCGAATTAAAGCTGAACCTAAATCAGGAGATACACTTAACCCGTAGACTCTAGGATTAGAAATAACGGCATCCTGCATCTCAAGTAGTTCTTCATCGCTGTATTGATCTTTTATAGGATCATAATATGCCGTTGACTTTACGGTACCGTATTCATTCAGCCATATTTTTCGTGTCGTTCTATGAGTCAAACTTGCAACAAGGTTATGATTTATACCCGTAAGACTATCTACTTTTTGAGTGACTCTATGAATTTTTGCCAATATTTCATTGGTGAATATAGTCCCTTCTTTGGCTTTAATAGAAATAATAACGTTGTTTGCGCCACCAAACGTATCTCGAATTATATTGTGTGTTTGAATGTATTGATGTTCTTGTGGAAGAAGATCGGCATAGTCAGAAACTATACGCACTCCAGATACTTGAAGAGCAAAAAACACTGAAATAAGTAAAATAATGGATATCGTAACTTTCGGATAAGCAAAAATAACCTTATCTAACTGTAATAAATTTTTTATTGTTTTTATCATTATTTATTTTTGCTCTTTAATTTTCTAAATCAACAGTCATTAACGAACCATTCGCGCCGGCGACAATAATCTGCTCCTGATTAATTTCTTCGATAACTCGAAAAAAAGATCGCGATTTAGTTTCTGTATTTAGTACTTTCCAGTTCTGATTTTGAGAACTGTCTACGTCGTTATGTATAATTGATCCATCGTCACCCACAGCAACGAGTTGATCTTCAATAACTTGGATTGCAAACAATGGTGCAACAGTATCAGTTGGTTGTTGATTCCAATTAGATCCACCATCTTCAGTGAAATATATAATACCGTTTAGTCCAACAACCCAACCTCGTTGAGCATCTTTAAATGTACTGGCTAGTGGGAAAAATTCTTTCGGTATGGATTCACCAAAATCCCATGTCTCACCTCCATCCTCAGTAAAAAGAACAGTTCCAAACTCACCAGTTATTATTCCCTTTTTATCATCTAAAAACTGAATTGTGCTAAGAATAATATCGTCTTCGAGAGAGTGATTTACCCACGTCTTTCCTGAGTCCTCGCTTGAATAAATTGTACTGAAACTACCTACCGTCCAAAGAACTTCTTTTTGATCACAGGTAAGTGCTTGAGGAACTTCCACAGTACCAATCTTTTGCCCTGTCCAATTGTTACTTTTTCCATCGGAGACCCATATCTCTCCACCCATTGTCAAAGCCGCTACTTTTGATCCGCATGCAGCAACATCAATAAATGAAGGCTTTCCTTCTACCTGAAACCTGGACCACTCATTACTTCCAGTTTTTGCAGTTAAGACAAGACCTTCATAACCAACGATGATCGTATTACCATCATAAGTAGTTGAATCCATAAATACATCTGTTCTTAGAATTGTAGAAACTTTATTTAAGTTAACACCTTCTAAAATCAAAGGCGCTTCACAAGCCGATAAGAGGCTAAGAGCTATTAAAAGTAGTATTGATCTCATAATTATTTTTTAGATCTTTTTTAGATCATTTGAGCAGGGCTAAATTAGAATAATGCTATTGAAACTTATAAGTAAGTCCCTTCCAAGGATAGAAGGGACTTATTTATAGTTAAGAACTACCGTCCACTATTCCTCATGTTTTGAACCGAGAATGTTGACTTAGGATTTAATTTTTGATCTATGATTCCTTTAAATTGTCCAGTTGTACAATGCTGCGCCTGTACATCCATCATCCCAAAACTGTCATCGATTGAAACACCCGAGCCCTTATTTTGCGGCAAATGATGATCTGGATGCGCTTGTCCAATAGTAAACGATTTCCAATATTTCCCCGCACGATCATAAATGACTGTACGCGGTAATGTACCCGTCTGCGAATCCATATAATGGACACGCTTACTTACTGGGTGGTTTGGATCTTTTGGTTCAGATTGCAGTACATAAACTTTTCGTAACTGATAGGTTACTTTCGGAAAACAAGTTCCTCTTCCATGAAAATCTACAAATTTATATCCAGATTTATCATTAAATTCCGAGGTTAATTCCTGTTCATTATGATTATAAAATGGCATTAGTAACGTTTTTGTTCCTAAATATGTCCATTTCATATCTGCAGTTCTGCCATTATATCCTTCAAAATCTTCGATCATTAAATCCGATCCTAAAAACGAATCTGTAATCTGCCCACTAGCCAGGCGTCTAACTCGTCTTTGAAAACCCAGATATAACCAGGCATCATCACGTTTCACATCATCTTCATAACGATGAATTAATAACTGTGTGTTCTTAACATCAAATGGTTTTTCTACTTGAGCATAAATAGAGCGAAATAGCTCTGACGGATTAGGTGTGATTTCTGGTACCGGTTTTTGATCTACACGGTGCATCCAGTTAAGAAAGTGAAAATTAAACTTAATCTCACGTTCAAGTGAAGCTGTCTTCATATCTTTATAACGCCAGTAAAAAGGAGAAATAGCACCACTATCGCCCCAGTTGTAGCCGTATTTAAAATTCCAGGCAAGCTTTTCTCCAGCTCGAGGGTCATTCAAATCAGGTTCTTCTGGGAACGGACGACCAGCAACAAATCCTTCAATTTGGCCAGCACTTGCGCCTAAACTTACTTTACCAATGCCATCTTTAGTTGACTGAATATATCCCTTATTCAGTATTAGATCTGTTGTCTCACCAACCGTGATTTCTACCCAACCATCCTTGATGTGTTGGTATAACTCAGCGTCTAAAGAATCTTTGGCCTGATCAACATTTGCAGCAGTTAAAACCGTTCCTGGTTTAACACTTTCCACTTGTGGGAAGCCATCTTTATAGGGGTAAAAGCTAGACTCGACATCATCAAGAGTAGCTGCAGAATATGCCATTCCTATGCTCGCAAAATACAACAGTACAAACGATATTATTTTTTGTATATTCATCTAATTCTCCTCAAATTTCTTTTATATAATTATTCTTTTTCAATGGTTCTCAATGAGAGCAACTCTATTTAGCATTACATAAGCCTATCTGAAACATCCTTGTTTCATATTCAAATTACACTAAAATCTATATCGTATTGAAAAGTATATTTCATCTTCATTCTGCGCCATCCCAATTGGACCAGAGCGGAATCTACCCAGAGGTTCATATCCACCTAACCCAAGACTTTGACTCATCGCACCACCTGGAACACAGGCAGGATCTGTTGCGGGACATGTAAACGGAGGGAATGGATTTGCAGTTCTGGCATCATCAAAAGAACGTGCACCATGTCCTAATTTAATATTTGCTCCAATATTCAACCGCCATTTATCAGTGATCAACCAGTCTAATGATGGCGCAATTGTTGCCGCTTTAGCTCTAACATCATACGCCGTAATAATTTGTGGACTTAAACGATCATTTTTATACCAACCTTTGATCAATAATGTTCCTATGAAATTATCTTCCCAATCAGGCATACCTCTTTTTCCTAAAGGTCCTCTATCTTCTTCGTGATCTAATAAGTGTTGTCCAAATAATTGAGCAGAAAATAAGAAAGCTCTGTTTTTATTCAAGAAAGGAATAAAGGTTGGTCGATCTGCACCTATAACCCACCTGATTACATCTGATTCTGAAAACAATCTAGGTTCTAAAGTATTCGCAAATTCCTCACCTGAAGTATACGCACCTTCAAACCTGAACGCGGTTTTAAGTGTTTCAGAATATATATCTGCTGAAGCTCCGAATAAGTTTACCCTTGGAAATTCAATATCAAAGGCAATCAAATGATCACGGGTTAACAAATCCCCACCCGTTTCTACACCAGTTGGAGAGGCATCCGCAGGAAAAGGTCCAAAACCATCTGCGAGGAACGGATTACGAGCAGGCACTCTTCCGGCACGTAAGGTTGGAAATTGTGAAATATAGGACAAAGCATTCAAAGAGAAACCTACGCCTTTATAAACACCTTCAAATTTCAAACCAACATCGGTATTTCCAAGTTGCCACTCGGGAAGGTTTGCATCACGTATTCCGATTGTGTGTGCAGGGAAATCCGTTTGCGCACCACCACCAGCAAAGTTGGATACTGTACAACCATTTTCCCAACAATTATGCATACCTCGGAAAAACGATCCAGCATCAAGAATAGAATTTGGTGAACCACCCTGACCTAAATTATTAGGTCTGAACTTTTCAAATTTCCACAAAAACTGAAGGTTTAAATCATCAAATGTTTCTGTTGCGCCCCAACGATGTTCTGCTGTAAAAATTCCCATTGGAATACGAATATCTTCCAGCTCGTCATAGATATTGTTCCTGGAAAAATCAACAGGGTTGATAACATCCAACACTCGGAATAAATCTGTTCGACCCCAAACAACTTGTTGACGACCAAAAGATAAATCAAGCTGTCTTCCATCAGACAATGGAATTGTACCTGTCAGATAGGCTTCTCTTATAAAATCAAATCGGTCATTAAACTCGGGAGAAGCTAATTCATGCTTGTCATAATCAAGATAATCATCGATACAACCACGTGAATCTTCGTTACATGGACGGACAGGAACGCCTAATAAAACGCCACCATCATCACCATGCAATCCAGAACCTAGTAGAACCAAACCTTCATTTGGGTTGTTGGTAACATCAAAACCAAAGCCGCCGCCACCTGGAAGGCCTGGGTTACCTGCTGTGACTAGTGAACTTCCCCATGGAGTTGTGATACCCGCTGGTACAGCGGTTGGGCCCAATACGCCTGCGGGAACACCACCTGAAGTAAATTCAATAGGTCCGCCGGCCTCATCGCCATATTCATCATCATTTACGTCGTAAACACTATCGTAAGTTCCGCGAAAAGTACCATTAAACTGAAGGTTACTAAAAAGACCTACACTACCGAAAGCTTTTGCAAATTCTATTTGTAGTGTATTTCTGATCTTTGAAAAACCTAAACCATGTCTTACTCGAGTTTCATTCTCAACGAAACCAGCAACCTCAAGGTCTTCCGCTTCTTCTGCGTATGAAAAATTGAAGCTACCAACACTTAAAAATATGGCGGGTATTAATACCGCCTTATCTAAGATAGACAACTTCCTCCCTCGTTCAAGCAATCGAATAATCATTTTTATCACCCTCAATTATTTCTTTTAATTATTCAGACGAACGCTACATTTTATTGTGCTGCTTTTAAGCGTTCTATCCACTATTTTTATTATTATTAAACTAACACTGCACATTATATCGATATTATATAAAATGTCGATATTTTATACGCAACTAGTTTATGCAGATTTGGCTATCACGTAACGACTGATAGGAATCGTTCATTAAGTTGTTGATCATGGTAGAAAATTGCTCCACCCAATTCATCGGCGGTCCAGACAATTTGTTCGTGATCTGGATACCAGGTGTAGTCGCCACAGAATACTTCATTTCTGTTGCCTGAAGGATCAAAAAAATAAACAGTACGTCCTCGAGTAATTCCATGTCTGGTTGGTCCAATATCAATCGGAATTTTATATCGACCCATTAAATCAGCGGCGTTCAGAACCTCTTCCCAACTTCCCAAAAGGAATGATGCATGATGGAATTTGTTAGGCTCAGGATGGCGAATAATTGCAAGATCATGTGCTTTCATACCACAGCTTAAAAAAGATCCAATACGTAAATCGCCGTCAACAACTCTCTCAGTCTCGGTAAAGCCAAGTACTTCTGTGAATAATTTAACCGAACCATCCAGGTCATCTCCGTAGAGCAAGCAGTGATCATAACGATGAGCTTTCATTCCTTTTAAATCTTCAGGGAAAGGATGTGGATTCAAACGCCCCATTTCAGTTCCGTTAACATCTTTTTCGGCATATAGCTCAAATACATGGCCTGTTGGAGCTACAAATCGAATTCGCTCACCACAATGATTTAATTCGCCGGCTGGGATCGTTTCTACTTCACAACCAAAATCTTTGAGCTTTTGATCAAAATCAGAAAGCGTTTCTTTACTGTCAACTTTAAAAGCCATGAAATCCATTCCTGCCGAGTCCGCTTCACGTAACACAACAGAAAACCAGTCCTGCTCATCCCACCCTTTTAGATAAACTCGTCCTTGATCATCTTTTTCAACTTCAATCAAACCCATTCGATCGCGGTAATGGACGAGTGCTTCATCCATATCTAAAACTCGGATGCAAACATGTCCCGGGCGTAATACACCATGCATTGCCATTTGATAACCTCCACAGCTAATCTTTAAAATCTGAGTTAGCTTTTATTTTTGATTATTAATTACTTCTAAATTTATTGCTTTTTTTTAACCTCATCACAAAATAAATAGCCTGATATTTTTACTACTTTACTTAACACCTGCCATGATTTGTAAAGAGATATTCATAATACTTTTTTCATATTCCCTACAATTTCTAGAATGATGTCGCTTTCAGGGCTACATCGACACGCCAATACATAATGATCATTTTGTTCAACTTCTGATATATGCGCACGACTCATTTTTTTTGTAGTGAAAGTCCCTCCCAGAATATGCACTTTGCATACGCCGCAGCCACCACCACGACAACCAACAGGAATTCCTTTTATAGCAAGTTTTTCCATGCCCGCTAATAATGATTGTTCTTCTGAACAATTATATTCAATTTCTGAACCTTTAATTTTGATCAGAAATTTGTTCATTACATCATATTGTTTTAAACAAAGGACTTCTTGTTTTAGAGTCCTTATCATCGTTGGTAAAAAAGTTTTCCATATACATATCTTTTTCAAAAAGACGTCCCTGCATTAATGTGTTTATACAGGCATCAACCATCGGAGGTGGTCCGCAAATATAAGCTTTGTTTCCTTCAAACTTTCCATCAAAATATTCTTTAGCTGCTTCGTGAACAAAACCTCTGGCACCAGACCAATCGGAATCCTCGGATTCATTTGATAAAGCCGGAATATAAGTAAAGTTATTATTGTTTTTATCTAACTGTTCAAATAGATCCCGGTAATACAATTGGGATTCATCACGAGCACCATAGATCAAAGTGATCGGACGCTCATCATTATTTTCCAGCAGATCTAAAATCATCGATTTTGGGCTTGATAAACCCGAACCGCCTGCTAAAAATAATAGTGGCTCCGGCTTAGATTTTCTAACAAAGAACCTGCCATAAGGTCCAGAAAGCTTTAATTCATCACCAACTTTTAATTCATCGTGGATATAAGTCGTCCCCTTCCCATTTTCGACCAAACTCACATTAAGCTCGATCATATTTGAAACAGATGTCGGATTTGCAATCGAGAAAGCTCGCGGTTGATCTTCTAATCCAGGCAGGATCAAATTTACATATTGTCCCGCTTGAAAAGCGATTCCAGAATTCTCAATCGCTAAAAATATTGCTTTGATACGAGGAGTAAGATCTTCAATTTTTGAAACAACAGCAACATAGTCTTTTACTGAATGACATTCAGCATCAGGCTCTTCATCAATATCTGCTTCAATAACAAGATCAGATTCAGGCATCGCGCAACAGGCGAGACATTTACCCTCTTCTTTTTCCATATCCATCAACGCAAAAGGAGACGCATCACCTTGCTCAACATCACCTTCAAGAATTTCTATCTTGCAAGTTGCACACAATCCATGACCGCATGCATGCGGTAAATAAACACCAGCTCTTAAGGCGGCATCAAGAATTGTCTGGCCTTCCTCTACGTCGATAACATCGCCAGTGGATTCTAGTACGACTTCATATGACATGACTTTAACTTCCTGATCCTTTAATGCCATTCAAGCCTGGCGTCTTAAAACGGACAGCACCTTTATGAATAACTCCGTTATCTTTAATACTCAAATTCATATCAGGAGTGAAATTTTCACCATCCATTATCCAGATCACCTCATCCCAATTTATCAGAGGAAAATCGGGATGTTGATCATAAGCCGCGGGGATCAGATTTTCGATTATTCCCCCAAAGGGCATATCAGGTGGCACAGGAAAGCCCATTGGTGCATCGACCATTGTATGATGATCCCAGCCAATATAAATAAGCTGGTTTCCGTGATATTTATCCATACTATCCATGGCTGGAAATGAATATTCTCCAATAGATTTAACAGGCATAATTATTTCCTCTTGTTATTTTTTTGATCATAAGTATAAGAATTATGTACCCGTTTTATCACTTGAATTATCTGCAAAACCTTTCATTTCTTTCCAACGCTTTTCATCTAATGATCCGTGATAATCCATGTTGTCGACACCATCTTCAAGCTTGTACCACTTCAATACATCCTTGATATCAGCACCGCCACAATTACCCTGGAAGATTTGTTGTACTGGCATCCAGGCCTGAACATATTTTTCGGGTTCATCATCAAAAATAGCTTTGCAAGGATCAGAACAAAAATTGTATCTATCACCACCAAAGTCAGAATGGCGATAAGCAATCTGGGTGAAATCATCTTTCTCTGTGTAGCCCATCGGTATCTGACAAGTCTGGCACAGCATGGGTAACGTTTTACTGTAATACCGCTCGCCCGCTTCTTCTCGTTCACGCCACAGGTCATATCTTGGACGGTAAAATTTATCAAACGTATCTGGATATTTTTCTGACAGCCAATCCATTTTTTTCTCATCTGGTAGCGTGGTATGAAATGCGGCGGCAGCAGTGTGGTTGTAAAAAATACTCCATACTTGATGGCTTAAATGTTCTTTTTCTTTCGAACAAATATCCACGTAAGAAGGTTGTTTTATTCCATACCGTTCAAGGTCTTTAAATAAGGCGCCTGCGTTCTCCTCAAAATAAAGCTCCCACGATTCTTTCCATGACATTGGACTTTCTGGCAGCATGTAATCCATCATCATTGAAACAAGGCCTAACACTTTATAACCGCGCCACACCCATTTATCGATCCATTTTTGAACAATAGGCAAATTATCTTCGTGTTGTTCCAAAATAAATTTGATAACTTGTAAACCTAGCGTCATATGACGGGCTTCATCAGATTGGGCAGAAAAGCCAAATGTGACTGTTGCCATGTCACCGTTATACGCAGCTCCCGACATAAACGGAACAAACAACAGATTGGTTAAAACATATTCAAATGAAAACCCAATCGCCACCATAAATTCAAATGGCCCCGCGGTTCGCGCATCATCAAAAAATGATTTGGGAACAGATAAGTACCAGATACGATCACCCCAATGTGTGAAATCGTGCATCCCACTAAAATGTTTATTGTAGTGACTGATAGTATGAATTTGAGTTTGTGCATGACGCAGTTCATCTATTGCCTGCATCTGGCAAGCTACACGTGCACCATCACCAGCAAAATGTCTTCCGGTAAATGCAAAACCGCGATGAGCCGAATATTCAGCAGGTGTAATTCCTTGTATGAAAAGTTTTATCGCGTTCAGATAACTCGCATCCGTAATATTTTCATGTCCATTATTTTGTGCAAAAGCATCTAAAATTGCATAAAGCTTTTTTTCTTTTTCGCCCTGATATTTCCAATAGCTATCCATCGTCATTCGAAAAGGATCTTCCCAACCTGACCAATCTTTAATCTTTATTCCTTCATATTTATCATAAGGAAAAACTTTTTCTTTTGGTTGGTATGTTGTGTCCCAACCAAGACGCGTCATGTAGTCGTAACGGTCTCTCATGTTTAATCTTTTAGCCATTATATTTTCCTCAAACTATTGATCATTTTTAAATTAATTAATTCTTTAGCTTGCCCATGAAATAGTAAATTGGTCTTCATCTTCTTCGACATTTCCACCAAAAGAAATAAGTACCAGGTGAAGTTCTTGCGGATCCCAGTCTCGCCCGATCAGTTCAGAAACTGTCTCACGTAAAACGGTTAACTTTCCTGGTGCTGTCATACGAATCATTGCAGGTTGATAGCTAACATCAACATCAGGATTATCTTTCTCGATCGCTTCAACAATAGGCCTGGCATCGTCATTTGCTTGTAGTGCTAAAAATACGTTTTCGGTCATGTTGTCTCTCTCAATTAAAGTTTTATATTTATTTTTTCAGCACGTTTAACCAATGCAGATTTAATTTCTGCCATAATGGCGTCACCATCATCGAGCGCACCTGTCGCAAGCGGTAAAAGTGCATCTTCCAAAACACTCAACCATTTATTGATCCAACCCGTTATCAATTTATTATTCTGTTCCGACTCGGATGCTGCCACTTTGAGCTGAGCATCAACCCAACGAGTTGTTTCCTTATACCAGTCCGCCATAAAACCAGTCATCATGGATTCGGCGGTTCCACCTTCTTTATTAATTTGTGCTTCAAAATGATTAAAAAATAATGGATGTATTAATCCATCCATTACAAAATTTTGAACAACAAATAATTCAAACCAATCTTCTAGCACAAAACTATCTTCAACTGCTTTTCTTAACCCTTGCCATTGTTGTTTTTCAACCCAATCTTTTTTTGATTGATCTAATATTTCGACTTCGTTTTCACCGATCAAAAGTCCAATGCGCGTTATGTATTGTGCGATACCTAAATGATCCGCCGCATGAAACATCGCAGGCGCCGTGATCGCTGTTCCGTAACCCATTGCACAAATTTGAGTATTGTTCATGTTTCCACCCCACGAGTAATGGCGCAGTGGTAGAACGTAATTCAATATTTTTTGCTTAACAGTATCAGGCATTAAATCAAGCAGTCCCCGCTTTTCTATAAGCGTGAAATTTTGATCTGCAGATTCTTGTAAACGTGCACGATTCATTACGTAAGAGGCGTAATAAAATTGACGAGGGTCAGTCAGTTTGTACCAATCCTCCATCACAACAGCCGTACGTCTTACATCGTACAGTTCAAATTGTGGCTGCCACGTTGGGCGATAGTGAAAATTTGCGGTTGGTTGAAGATCGAAAGTTGCTTCTTGATAGCGACTCGCAGGTTTGTCACCAAAACGTTCTTTTATATGATCAAAAGTATTCCTGATCGTTTCTACATTTTTGCTTTTTATATCTATATGCATCTTCTTCTCACCTATAGTGTTCTTTTATTTTTCAAAAACTTTTTTCCAGCTTGTCCCAGTCGCCAGATCTGTTTTTCATACTCTTCAGAAACATTTTTATCTACTTCCAGGAATTGCACTTTATTTTTTTCGCAGAATGTTTGAAACATTTCCACAGGGAGAATGAGTTCAACAAATATCTCAGGATCTTCGAATGAAAAATCGAATTCGATATATTTATCATCACGTACGTTCGTGATTCTTACAAATTTATGATCTGGGCCGGCCATGTTTATTATTATTGTCTTCACTTTTAAAAGTGTATTTATCTATCAGACATAGCACAAACCAAGCCAATAACATATCTGATTGATATTTATGGGTATTTTTTGCAAATTGGAAAAATAGTTAGTTAAATATTAATCATATGATCAAATCAATGTGATCATATGATCACATTGGTAATTTGTAATTGGCCTTATCCTGAATTATAGAAAAGAGGTGCTAATAAAAAGAATCTGGCCAGAATAAATTTCTTACTAAAGAATCTATTCTTTGTTTTTTTGTATTCTGTAACGGTACTTTGCAGAACTAATATTTAGTGCACGTGAGGCAGCCGAGATATTCCCTTCTGCCTGTTCCAGGGCTGTATCTAGCAACTGTTGTTCTATTTCTTCCAGCCCAACTTCATTCTCTTGCATTGCTGCTAATATTTGAGTTGCAGTTGTAAATGATGTGGTATTTTTTTCTATTGAAGTTGAAGCGTCTGGTGAAGAAACTATTGGATCAAGATTGATATACGAGGTATCAATTAATTTGCCATTGTCAGTCAGGATTACCCCACGTTCGATTATGTTTTCAAGCTCGCGAATATTTCCTGGCCAATCATATTGCTGAAATTGCGCAAAAAGAGACTCGTCAATACCCATTACATTCTTTCCATATTCGGCATTAAACATTCCAACAAACCTGTCAACCAGGCCCTGGATATCTTCTTTTCGTTCTCTCAATGGCGGAATATTTATAGGGAAAACATTTATCCTGTAAAAAAGATCGGCTCTAAATAAACCTTGATTTACACGCTCTTCTAATGGTTGATTGGTTGCCGTAATTAACCTGACTTTTACCTTTCGTGTGCGTGTATCTCCAACACGTTCAAATTCACCCGTTTGTAAAACACGTAATAATTTTGCCTGAACAGCAATATTCATTTCCCCAATTTCGTCCAGAAATAAAGTACCTCCATGCGCTCTTTCAAAACGTCCCGGGCGTGATTTTTCAGCTCCCGTATATGCACCTTTTTCAACACCAAATAATTCAGCTTCGACAAGATCCGCAGGCAAAGCAGAACAATTAACCTGCACAAAAGGTTTGTCTGAATTTTCATTCATTCTGTGAAGCAGACGAGCATAAGTATCTTTACCAACCCCTGTTTCACCCAACATTAAGACGGTGACATTCGTGTTTGATGCTTTTTCCAGCATATGAAGTGTTTCGCGTATTGCCGGGGACTGACCAATAATATCTTGTGGCTCAACCTCTTTTTTGATCGCATTACGCAAGTTTTGAACTTCGTCTTTTAAATTAAACAGTGTTTCCGCCAGTGAGCCTTGTGAAAAATAGGCGGCGAGTTGTTCTGCATCTTCCCACTCTTCTGCGGGCTTTCCGATGATCCGACAAGTTTCCTGGCCACAACCCACACATTCAACTTCTTTATAAATGATCGGCTTCCCCATTAACTCACTGGAATAACCACAGGCGTAACCGATTTGATTCCAGCAGACAGGTTCGGAGTGAATCCCATATCGATTCAAATGTTGCTCGGCCTCAAAAGAATTGATCCAGTTGAACTCGCCATAATGTTCTCCGGCTTCAATGTCGAGTGTAAGTTTGATCGGTTCTACACGAACAATACCTTCCAAAGTATGAAGTTGTGGTCCTACTGCGAAAAGTTCGCAATCAGTAGCTCCTGGACGAAGCTTTCTGGCTAATTGGGCATCTTGTTTTCCAGATTGATAACCCATTCGCATTAAAACGCCTTTTGCACGATCCAGACCCAATGACTCAATTAGTTCATTGCGAAGCGCATCCAGAGCAGCGGCATGAAACAACAACATTCGCTGACCTTCAAGCCAGACACAACCAGAGGCGTCATCAAACTGAAAAGCTTCTTTCAGATCATTAAGGTTTGGAAAAGGTGCGGATTCGTTCTTTTTCATAAGCAATATTTTTTGCTAAATAAAATGCCAAGGCAGAAATGTTTGTTTATTCATATTTATCCGCTATTGATGTGTATCAATGTAAGTAATCATATAGGATTAAAACGCCACTACATAACATTAACATGACCATTATATAAGTTGCATTGATTCTGATCAGATTAAAACCGGTGATGTTATAACGTGACTGTAAAACCAGACTTATTCCAGACAAGGGATTCGCAATCACGCCGGCACCCCAGCTGAATAAAAACATCATACCCAACAGGTTTGGATCTGTAAGTAGGGGTACGAGGAGGCTTCCAATGATACTAATACTGATCACCGGGTGGATGCCAATCAAAGCGAGCAAAACAGTTCCAATCATGGTGAGTGAAGCATAAACACCAGTAAATTGATCTATTGGTAATTTATAATCCATTGATGAAATTAGTGCATTGATTCCTACCGCCAGAATACCGGCTGATAAAAATAATAATAACTCACTTGCTGAATTTGTTATTCCATTCTCAACATGTTTTTTAATAGTAGAAAATGCTTTGGGTATTGAATGTTCAAAAATAAGTTTTACAACTACAGTAATTAGCACGATACATGCAACTAAGATCAATGTGGAAACTTCTGGAAATATTTTATGACCGATCAAAACCTGCGCACTTAAAATAATCGGCAAAAAAAGGCTATTGATGTGCATCGGATAGCCTTTAAATTCTCTCTGCTCTTTTTTAACGATCTGCGAACATTGCAATCCCGTGATCAATAATCCACATGCAGATACGCACACACCGATAGAAAATAAAATATTAAAATCTGCTCCGCCGGAATAAAGCAAGGCCACTCCCATTGCAGCAAAAAAAGGAGACCAATAACTTGCAGCACTAAAATTACGTGACAGAATTATAAATTGCTCTTTATGCAATGTGTTTTTGTGCTTTATGCGATCACCAAATAACACAATAGCTGAAAGATTGATCACCGCAGCAAAGTATTGTAATCCGAACATTGTTTTCCATAAGGCTTTATTACCGGTCGGCAAAGCCTCTTTTTCATCACCGGCTTTTATGATCAGTTTCAGAAACCCAACACTGATCAAAAGTGCAATTAAAGCGCTGTTTGCTGTCAGTGCTTTGTTGATCAAAAAGGGAATATTTTCATCACTTGTCAGGATCAATAAAAATCCTGTTGTTGTTAAGAGGAATACTTGTAAACGTTGAATTCCGCTCAATTTCTGAAACAAAATCATGGCCGCTATAGCACTTAATATTCCGGAAATAGAAAGAAGAATTGAAGGAAAAAAACCATTAAAAATAGAAAAAAACGTAGAGATTAATAAAAACCAACCAGAAATAATTAATAACGAAGAGGACATAGTTCGATCATATTTTACAGATAAAGAAAGTCAGAACTGTTCGTCTTTTCATTTATCTCAACGTCCTTTTCTACGTAACGTTTGAACTGAGAAATCCAAGCCCGTTAGTTTTTTAGATGATGCTTCTGATCTTGCCTGTAGCGTTGTGCAATGATTTGCTTGCAGATCAATCATCGTCACGCCATCAAAGATTGGAACATAGCTGTCTTTATTGATCGGCAAATGATGATCAGGATGCGAGTAACTCACAATAGCTAATTTCCATAGTTTTTTACTGCGATCATATAAACGGCCATATGCTGGCATAAATGTTTCCGCATCAACATAATAAACTCGCTTAGAAAGTGGATGCTGTGACCATCTTGGTGATACTTCTAAAACATACGCAGTACGAAACTGCCACTTCACCCTTGGAAAGCAACCACCTTTTCCTTCATATTCGATAAAGTTAAAACCATCACTTTCTTGTTTTTCAAATTCTAATTCGTTATGCCTGTAGAATGGCATAAGCACTTTTTTTGTTCCGAGATACGTCCATTGCATATCCATTATTCGGCCGTTATAACCCATAAAATCTTCGATCATAATATCGCTACCAAGGAATGAATCTGTATTCTGTCCAGTTGGGATACGACGAACACGACGTTGGGTGCCTATATACATCCAACCTCTTTCTGAGCTTGTATCATCTTCCAGTCGGTGAATTAAAAGCTGAGTATTTCGAATATCTGGTGGTGCCAACGCACGTAAATAAAGTGCATTAAAAATTGCAGAAGGATTATTTGGTAAGTCAGGTATTGGAGAAGTTACTGTCCGATGCTTAAAGCGTAAACTATTAGCTTCAAAAGATAATTCTCGCTCTATTTTATCGGTTCGCATATTTCGATATTGCCAATAAAATGGAGCAATTCGTCCTCCATCACCAACAAATGCATATCTCATATTCCATGCGATTTTATCTCCCGCAAGTTGATCATCAGTTGATGGTGTTTCAGGAAAAGGCCTGCCCGCGATATAACCATTTATCTCGCCAGGTAGTGTACCTAGTTTTGTTTTACCTCTGTTTTTTTCAGTTGCAGCAGCATACTCAGGATGTACAGGAAACGACTCTGTAGGAATTATTTCTAATGTAAAGTAGTTTTTTTTGATCAAATCGATCAATGTTTCATCAAGGTAATTCTCGTATTCAGAAATATTTTCACTATTAATGATCTTTTCAGAAGGCAAATCGTCAGCGGCTAAGGCTGCACTTATCAGAATAAATAAGAAGATAACGACAACTAGTAAGTTAAATACCAAGAGCGAACTATATTTAGAGCTGAATGATGAGCTTAAATTATGATCCAGGCACATTTTCGATATATTAGAAATCTAAACTGTTACTCAGTATTACTGTGTGAAATCAGCGCGTGAATTAGCTCTCGGGTAAGGCACATCAGGGACTGAAGTTTCAAGAAAATCACATAATGGCTTCCACTCAAAATTTCTATCCATGACCAGTAATCGCTCAGCTGGACAATCTTGTTTTACCGCTTTTGCATGTTGCTGATAAACGTCGATGGCGTGCGCTCTATCTTCAATTCTGCCAGAAAAAACCCCTTCCCAGATAAGCCGATTGATCCAGTCGCCTCTTGCTCGAACATCTGGATCTTCATCTTGTAAGAATTCTAGTGTTTTAGGATAGATCGTCGCCATCACACTTTCATACCAGGTATCAGGATCGCGCACAGTCAACACGACTTTTGCCTCTGGATAAAAAGTTGCAAGTTCGCGCCAATAATTCGCTGTAGGCCAATCAACCGCGGCATTATATTCTGCATAGATATGCTCCCAATCCGGCTTACCTTTAAGCACATCTTCCCATGCTGAAATATGTTCCGGATGATTTCCAAATAATTCAGTCATGTGATAACAAGGAGCAATATCCAAAATTTCTAACGCTTTTTTTAAGGACGTTGATCCTGTTCGACCGAGGCCTGCACCTATTACTTTAAGTTTCATGCCATCTCCTGTTTTATCTTTATTATTGCGCGAAATACTTTAGGAATCGCTGACAAAATTGAATGGATCCACTTTCACGAATTTACCGGCAAAAAATCTTCGTCGTCTCAACAGTTTACTGAAAAGCTGTTATCAATACCATTTCACTACATTCAGGAATTAGTCTGATTATTTAAGAGATGGATATAACCAGTTTTTTAACAATGCCGTAACTCTTGGCAAAACAACGTAAGACAGCATGGCAACCTGAATGACAGAAAGTACCGCGACTTTAAGAATATACGGAAGTTGATCCAGTATTGGTTTAAATAGAAAGTTAACTAATAGGACTAAGAAAAAGATCGACACTGCTATTACAACTGTCATTTTATGTCTGTTTGCTACGGCTTGTTTTGGAACTTCTGGTAAAGAAAACCAGGATTCTAAACCTGTAGCTTTTGTTATCTGTGCATCGCCTTCGGTTATAGGATCAAGTTCTTTCAGAAGTTCGGTTCTTTCATTCGACTCTTCCCAGACGCGTTGGTTTTCATAATTATCAAAACGTGTAATTAAAATATATTCACCACCAGTCCCAGATGAAGGTTTTAAAACATCGACACCGGAATGACCAGGAAATGTTGAACCGACGGATATTATATGTCGCACCCAATCTTCATATTCGCTTTCCTTTCCAGGTTTAACTCGGCGAGCGATAACAACCGTAACAGGCTCTACTTTTTCCATAATTTCTGATCCAGGATTGTTGCATTAATCTATAAAACTATTTTCAATCACAACTTTGTGCATACGAGTTTATTTCTAAAAAAATAATTAATATTATTTATACAAATAAAATATTATAACTTCTATAAAGCAATAAAAAACTGAACATGCCTAATAATAATCCAAGAGTACGCATCATCCATAAATAGGAATTACTATTAAGAAACTTTCTGAATTTTGATATTAAACTGGCAAGAAATATTTTTGATAAAATCAACGTACTAATCATGATAAAGACAAACGTTATCGCTTCTAATTTTGTACCTGAAGCGATATATGCTCCGCCAACAGTAAACCAGAATATATAAGCGTGTGGATTTAATAAATTAACTTTAACCGCTGTAGAAAGCGAGTTTGCTTTTTCTGAACGCGTCGAAATATTAACATCATTAACTGCAGACATTTTTATTGCTATCCAAAATAAAAATAATGCTCCTAGTAAACTTATGACCCCGATAAATAAATCTATATCCTGAAACTTGTTAAAAAGAATATAAACAAAAAAAATAATTGGTCCATCAGAAATAATCGGAGCAATAGCTGCTTTGATACCATTTTTTAAACCATGATCAAGTGTTTGCTGGATCACTATTATCGATAACGGTCCAGGCGTAAAACCTGCAGCCAGTCCAAAAACAAATGCTGCAAGCGCATATTCACTCATACGAATAATTTATTTTCATTAGTTATTGAATTCTGATTTTTCATTTCTGATCTATTTCAAACTGAAGTAATGTACTTATTGATCTTGTATAAGGTGCATCGACTCCGAGCTTTTCACTGCGTTCTATAACAGCGCCACAAATCTCATTTATTTCCAGAGGTCGACCTCTTTCCCGATCAATCAACATTGAAGGTTTAATCGAATCAAAAGTACAGATCAGATCATACATTTCCTGAATGTCTTCTGAGCTTAAAATTACGTCATCACATTTTGCCGCAATCGCCGTCTCTTGCATCATCTTCATCACAAGATCCGCTAATGCTTTATCTTTTAATATTGCTCCAGTTTTTTTCTGCAACAATGCGGCAAGTGCATTAACCCCATTATTGATCACCAATTTTTTCCATAGCTGCAAACGAATGTCTTCTGATTGCTCGGTGGGAATACCAGCCTCGTTAAAAACTGCTTGAAGTTTTGTAACAAAAACTTTTCCTCGATCAGAATCATTAACACTGTCAGAATTATCTAGATGATCGGAATTAGGCCAAAAACCTATAATCGTCTCTGCTGGGCCCGTTGCCGAAATCATTCCTGGTAATTCAATGTTTGCTCCGATGCGTCGAGTTAATCCTCCAATCACTTTATCTTCACCAAGATTTTTTACTAAATTGATCTCATTATCTACACCATTTTGCAATGAAACAAAGAAAGGTTTTTTCCTGGATGAGTTAATCCACCTTGCACATAGCTCAGCAACTTCTGTCGTTACCATAGCTTTAACAGATAATAAAACGACATCGACAATTTCCGGATCAAATTCTGAAACCCATTGATCAATCGAGACGGCATCAACCCCTTGATTAAATGAAAAATCAGGATGATCTACTTTGAGTCCGTGTTTTTTTATCGCCGCTAGATGGTCACCCCTCCCTATAAAAGTAACCTGATGTCTAGCTTGTAAAAGCCGAGCTCCAAAATAGCAACCAATGCCACCACAACCAAGAATGACTATGTTCATAGATTCATAATATAGAAAATGATCACCAGAATAAATCAACCTTCATTTAATAACATTGATGCCCGAAACGAAAAATTATTCCAAAATGTATTACCGCATAATATCGATATTATTAACATAATCGAAATATTATGTTAACGTCGATATAGCTTTTAAGGCATCGCAGGCAGGAAAGCATTTCTCTGTTGCCTTGCTAATAAAATCGTCATTAATGATACGAATACTGTTGCCAGTTTCGGAACTACTGCAAGGGGAAAATCTAATGATGCGAATGTTTTCACACAAAAACCGCCCTGTATCTTCCGGCCCTTTTCCGCTTGAACGTTTAAAAAGAATTCCTCTTGAAGCCCGAAATTTACCAAATACGCCATTAGAGGCATTACAGATTGAATCACCCGATTCGCCACTCTCTATTCGTAACGCGATGCGCGATTTCGTTAATGTAATGGATCGTATGCGCCTGGGGGAAACCTCTCCTCATTTAGCTCCCATTCCTGATAGTTTGTCTGAGCGATCTGATCACTTAAAAGCGGCTTGTTATTATCTTGATGCCAGTATGGTCGCGACCTGTTCAATTCCTCATCAGGCCTGGTTAGAATCGCCAATCATTAATGAGACTTTACAAGAGGCTCAAGAGCAGGAATTTGCAGCCGGTGCTGCTGAAAATGCGATGGCCAAAAGTGTTGTTGATGAAGGACGCGAAAACTGGAGTCGTAAACATGATCAACAAGTAAAAAATGATCATCAAAACGCATTGGTGATTTTGATCGAATACCCTCGCGATCCCGATCAAAAAGAACCAGGCGCAAACTGGATTATGGATTGTCAGCCACAGCGTGCTGCAATTCGAGGCGCAGAAATCGGCGGTACAATGGCTAATTATCTACGAATGCTGGGTTATTCCGCGACTTTACATACACCGACTGCAAGTGATGTTGACTTAACTATGCTATCAGTCGCAAGTGGCCTCGCTGAACAAAATTCGAAGTCAGACAAGCCTGAAAATCCTTTCATTAGTGATCGATATGGCGTTGTTGTTGTAACTACAAATATGTCATTCGCATCTGACGACGCTATCAAGCCAAATACAGCAAAACAGGCACGTGATTTTAAGTGGTGGGCTGGCATCGGAGGTACACGTCCCGGTTATGCTGGAGAACCATTCAAAAAGCGCCCATATCATTTAGGCCCATACCCAATGGAAACTGTGAAGCATGTCGATGAACCCACCACGTTTATTGATACACCAAACGTTCCACGCATTCCCAAAAGGCATGACATGTTTATTCGTGCAGCAATTGGTGATTTGGGCGACAAGGCGAAGAAGGAGCTTGATGGGTTTCGTATGATCACAAAATCACCTTTTGGGCATGCCATGATCCCAGGACTCGGTAGCATGGTTCCGCTTCAATATGGAAAAGAGGCTGAAACAGTCCATCCAGACACTGAAGATCCAGTCAAGAATGCTCAAGCTGTTAAGGCAGCTTTACATTATCTGGGAGCTGACATGGTCGGCATTTGTGAGATACCTGAATATGCCTGGTATTCGCATGACACCGACGGAAGCGAAATCAAGCCCTATCATAAATATGCTATTTCAATACTAATTGATCAAGGTTATGAAACGATGGAAGGTGCGAGTGGAGATGACTGGATCTCCGGTGCACAAAGTATGCGTGCCTACATGCGCGCGCAATTACTTGGAGGAATTGTTTGTCAGCACATTCGTAATTTAGGTCATTCCGCTCGCGGACACAGTGTGATGGATCAAGATGTCTTACACATTCCACTTATTCTAAATTCAGGCTTAGGTGAATTATCACGTATAGGTGAACTTGTTCTCAATCCATTTGTTGGGCCACGTTTTAAATCCGGTGTCATTACTACAGACATGCCACTTGCTGTTGATACACCAATAGACTTTGGTTTACAGAATTTCTGTGGCGAATGTGAAAAATGCGCTCGTGAATGCCCTTGTTCTGCAATTTCATTTGGTAAAAAGATCATGTTCAACGCTTATGAAATCTGGAAACAGGATGTTGAAAAATGTGCACGTTATCGGATCACAAATGCTGCTGGATCTATGTGCGGTCGATGTATGAAAACCTGCCCTTATAATATTGAAGGCGTTATGGCTGAACGCCCTTTTTTATGGTCAGCAATGCATTTACCGTTTACGCACAAATGGATTTCCAAGCTAGATGATTGGGTTGGAAATGGTCGAATCAACCCAGTAAAAAAATGGTGGTGGGATCTCGATACAGACGAGCAAGGCCATGTCGTACAAGCGAAGAAAACAAATATACGAGAGTTGGTCTTTCGGCCATCGCTATCCGCAAAAAAACAAAAACTTGCCTGCTACCCTGTCGATCTAGTTCCACCCTCAAATCAAGAAGGCTCCATCCCTTTAAACAGAAAAGAAGCAACTAAATCTTATGAGTCTGCACTGTCTGTTAAGGAGTATAAGAAAAAACTGTCAGAGGCGAAATTATAAGGTGGCCTGAAATTAAAATTTTTATTGATTTGACGGTTATCGTTTGGACAACTCTATCTGCACAAATTAAAACAAGATAATGTCATCGTTTTCAGTCAGGAAGACACTGGTTGATCGTCAGGCTCATCAGGTTTTCTTTCTTCTTCCAAATCTGGTTTAACTACCGAATCAAACGGCTCTTGAAAAAGATCAGTCGCAATTTCATCCAGATCTCTTAATTCAGCCAAGCTCGGCAGTTCAGATAAACTTTTGAGATTAAAATAGTCGAGAAAGTGGCGGGTTGTTGCGAAAACAGCAGGACGTCCGGGAACATCTCTATGCCCGGCAACTTTTATCCACTCTCTTTCAAGCAAAGTTTTAACAACATTACTACTGACACTAACACCTCTGATCGCTTCAATTTCGCCGCGTGTAATCGGCTGTCGATAGGCAATAATTGCCAAGGTTTCTAATAGTGCTCGGGTGTATTTTGCTGGACGTTCAATCCATAGCCGATTTACCCACTTTGCAACATCGCTTTTTGCCTGGAGACGATAACCACTTGCGACCTGCTTTAGTTCTATTCCTCTGTCTGCATAATCTTGATCCAGACTTTCTAATGCGTCTTTTATTTGCCGGCGTTCGGGTGGATCACCTCCATCCTCGCTAAATAAAGACAACATGCGATCAATACTAAGCGGCTCATCAGCCACCATTATTGCAGCTTCAAGTATATTTTTTATCTGTAAATTATTTTCTTCACTCATGCTGCCGCTCTCAGATAAATCACACCTTCCGAATCGTTTTGTACCATTTCGATCAACGCTTCCTTTAATAATTCTAAAATTGCCAACAAAGAAACCACGACACCCGCGCGTCCTTCTTCCGGTTCAAATAATTGGGCAAATTCAATAAATTCATCACTTTTAACCACTTCCAAAACAATACTCATTCTTTCTCTAACCGAAAGGGGTTCGCGCTCAATTTGATGGCTAGAGAACATTTCAGCCCTGGACATCACTTCACCAAAGGCTTTCAAAACGGCATCTAATGTTACATCCGGTAGTGGTCTGTCTTGATTCTTATAAGGAAAAGAAATAACCGCTGTTCGGATCTCTCTTTCCAACCGTGGTAATTGATCAATTTCTTCAGCCGCTTGTTTATAGCGCTCATATTCTTGTAAGCGACGGACTAATTCAGCTCGCGGATCGTCTTCTTCTTGTTCATCTTCGTTTGGTCGCGGTAATAGCATGCGAGATTTGATCTCGGCCAACATTGCCGCCATTACCAGATATTCCGCAGCTAATTCAAGCTTCAAATCGGTCATCGCTTCGATGTAACTCATGTATTGCTTAGTAATCTTTGCGATGGGTATATCGAGAATGTCCAGATTTTGTTTTTTGATCAAATACAACAATAAGTCTAACGGTCCCTCAAAAGCTTCAAGAAAAACCTCAAGTGCTTCTGGCGGAATATATAAGTCTTTAGGTGGAATGGTGACTGCTTGACCTTGAACGATCGCGAATGGCATTTCAGCCTGCGCAGGATTCCGGTTTTGAGCTTGTCCTTTTTGATCTGGCTGATCCGTTGAGCCTTGATCTTCGAGTGGTTTTTGATCCTGGTTATTAGTCACTTGTCTCGACTCACTTATAGATCAATCCCATAGATTGTCTAACTTCTTCCATCGTATCCCGCGCAGCATCACGGGCTTTTTCGCAACCTTCACTAATTACATTTCTAACTAACTCAGGATCAGAAGTATATTCTTCAGCGCGAGCATGGATTGGTTCTTGTTCCTTTATGACCGCATCTATTAAGGGCTGTTTGCAATCAAGACAACCCATTGCGGCTTTTCGACAACCGTCGCTTGCCCAGGTTTTAACTTCATCATTGGAATATACTTCATGTAATTGCCAGACGGGACATTTAGCCGGATCACCCGGATCGGTCAATTTCACTCGAGCGGGATCTGTCGGCATTGTACGTAATTTTTGAGTGACAGATTCTGGGCTTTCTCGTAAACCAATCGTATTACCATACGACTTGGACATTTTCTGGCCATCTAAGCCTGGCATTTTAGATTGAGGCGTCAACAAGGCTTCTGGTTCTGGTAAAATCACCTTACCACCTCCCTCTAAGTAACCAGACAAACGTTCCTGATCACCGATGCTTATATTTTGTTGCGCCACCAATAAAGCTCGCGCCTCTTCCAGACATTCGGTATCACCTTTTTCCAGAAATTGTTTACGCAGATCAAAATAAAGTCGCGCATTTTTCTTACCCATTTTCTTTGCAGCGGCTTCGGCTTTTTCTTCAAATCCTGCTTCTTTACCGTAAAGATGATTAAATCGTCGAGCAACTTCGCGGGTCAGTTCTACATGCACAACTTGATCTTCACCGACAGGAACTTTGCCTGCTCGATACATTAAAATATCAGCTGATTGCAACAATGGATAACCTAAAAATCCATAGGTTGCCAGATCTTTCTCTTTCAATTTCTCTTGTTGATCTTTATACGTTGGAACACGTTCCAACCAACCTAAAGGTGTGTGCATAGAAAGTAATAAATGTAGCTCAGCGTGCTCTGGTACACGTGATTGAATAAACATTGTTGATTGACTAGGGTTGACACCGGCTGCCAGCCAATCGATTACCATATCCCAAACACTGTCGGCAATAATTCCAGTATTATCGTAAGCAGTCGTCAACGCATGCCAGTCAGCGACAAAAAAGAAACATTCATACTGTGTTTGAAGCTCTATCCAGTTTTTTAATACACCGTGATAATGACCCAGATGCAAACGGCCGGTGGGACGCATTCCTGATAGAACACGTGGGTTTTGGGTTGGACTCAATTAAGGATTCTCCATGTTATTATTTTTTACTGAATAGCAATTGTACAACACCATTTATATCAGTCCCGGTAAATTCAGAGAACAACTTCACTACACTTTGTACGGAAGATAGCATTAATCCGCCTAGAGGAGTAAAAACCAATAAGGCAAGCAAAATAAATATCCCATAACGTTCTAATTTCATATACTTAAAATCAAGTGGGCCAGGTAAATACGCTGCTAATATGCGGCTGCCATCTAGTGGTGGTAAAGGCAGTAAATTTAATACCATCATAATACAATTAATATAGACACCTACCGATGCCATATAAATTAGTGGGACAGTAATCCACTGAGATGAATTCGGTGCGATTATAGACATCTTAAGAACAACCGCCCAGATAATCATCATGACCATATTTGAAGCTGGGCCAGCAATAGCCACTTTAGCCATGTCTGTCTTCGGACTATTTAGATCGTTGAATGAAACAGGAACCGGTTTTGCCCAACCAAAAATAAAGCCTGTAGTGAATGCTAAAAACGCAGGCAAAAGTATTGTCCCAACAGGATCAACATGCTTGATCGGATTAACGCTGAGTCTACCCATCAGTTCTGCGGTTCGGTCACCGTTTATTTTAGCCACCCAACCATGAGCGACTTCGTGGAGAGTTACGGCTAATAAAATGGGAGGAACACAAACGATAATTTTCTGGACAAGGGATAGTTCTATCATCAATCGATCATATCAGAGACATTGTGAAATTTCAGTCTTCAAACTTCCTCGAATTGCGAAACATCACCGCGACCACGTCGGCGAATAACGGGTACACCATCCATCAATTCAATCACCGAAGTTGGTTCCAGTTCGCAAGGCCCACCATTGATGATCATATCGACCCTTTTATCGAGTCTTTCGTTGATTTCATCCGGATCACTCATCGGCAAATCATCTCCCGGCATTTGCAAAGTCGAACTCATAATCGGCTCACCTAACTCTTCCAAAAGAGCAAGCGCGATGGGATTGTTTGGAATACGCAAACCGATCGTTTTACGCTTGGGGTTCTGTAATCGTCGTGGGACTTCACGCGTCGCTTTCAGGATAAACGTATATGGCCCGGGTGTTAAAGATTTGATCAGTTTATATGCACTATTATCGATTTTTGCATATAAAGAAATTTCGGAAAGATCTCGACATACAAGAGTAAAATCATGATTATCATCTAACTGGCGTAGTTGACGAATTTTGTCCTGCGCCGCCTTATCTCCAATCTGGCATCCCACCGCGTAACAAGAATCCGTTGGATATATCACAACACCACTCTTACGCAATGAAGCTACCACTTGACTAATCAATCGTGCTTGCGGATCTACTGGGTGAATTTGAAGGTATTTAGCCATAACAAACCATTATATCCCGAATGAGGTGTGTATCGAATGAATTTCCGCTAAAATCACCTTAACAATAAAACGCAATTACTAATTTCTAACTTCTGGCCTTTAAAAACTCAATGAAATTCCTTTTCGACTTTTTACCAATCCTTTTATTTTTTATCGCCTTTAAGATCCCCGAAGATCCACAAGACGGCATTATGCTGGCCACCGTTGTCGCAATCGTAGCTTCTATTGCACAGGTCAGCTACTCATGGCTCAAGCATCGCAAGGTCGAAAAAATGCATTTGATCACAATGGGTTTAATTGTCGTTTTGGGCGGGGCAACACTGATTTTTCAAGATGAAAGATTTATTAAATGGAAACCGACTGTCGTTAACTGGCTTTTCGCGGCGGTTTTTCTAGGTAGTCAATTTTTTGGAGAAAAATCGATTATCAAAAGGATGATGAGTGAGCAAGTTGAACTGCCCGAACACGTTTGGGGAAAACTAAACTTTGCATGGGTAATATTCTTCTTCCTGTCCGGTTGCGCGAACCTTTACGTCGCATTCAATTACGAGACAGAAACCTGGGTCAATTTCAAACTATTTGGGCTGCTTGGCCTGACTATCGCTTTTGTAATTGCTCAAGCGGTGTATTTATCACGTTATATTCAGGAAGAACCTGAAACAGTAGCAAGCGAAGAATCTAACGAGGAATAGAAAAATGTATTACGCAATTATTAGTGAAGATGTCGAAAACAGCCTGGAGCTTCGCCTGAAAACACGGCCTGCGCATATCGAACGATTAAAAAAACTCAATGAAGATAACGGTGTCATATTGGTCGGCCCTCATCCTGCAATTGATAGTGAAGATCCCGGCGAAGCCGGTTTTACCGGTAGCTTAATCGTCGCGCAATTCGATTCACTTGCCGACGCACAAACATGGGCTGATGCAGATCCTTTTGTTGAAGCTGGCGTCTATAAAAAAGTCACAGTTAAACCGTTTAAAAAAGTAGACCTATAATGAGTGAACGGGTGGAAATGATCCGGGAAAAGTTGCAATCAGCTTTCACTCCGGATCAACTAGAGATCGTTGACGAAAGTCATCTTCACGCTGGCCACGCAGGTGCAAAGGATGGCAAAGGTCATTTTAATCTACTGATCGTTTCTGATCAGTTCTCCGGTCAATCATTGATCAAAAGGCATAAAATGATCTACGAAGCCGTCGCCGATCTTATGCAGTCAGACATCCACGCACTCAGCATCAAGGCTAAAACCCCAGAAGAATTGAGTTGATCTCGTCCAGACCTTTTCTAAAATGGCCGGGTGGTAAATTTCGTCTGGTCGAACGGATCAATAATGAACTCGGAAAAGGAAAACGCCTGATCGAACCGTTTGTCGGTTCCGCCGCCGTGTTTATGAATAGCAATTTCGATCAATATTTGCTTGCGGACAATAACCCTGATCTGATCAACCTCTATAAAATTCTTAATAAAGAAGGTGAAAATTTTATAGATTCAGTTCGTCCTCTTTTCAAACCCGAAACAAATAATGCCGAAACTTATTATGAAATTCGTGAAGACTTTAACAATTCAGAAGACGTCCGCCACAAAGCAGCGCTATTCATCTATTTAAATCGACATTGCTACAACGGTTTGTGTCGCTACAATAAATCCGGCGGCTTTAACTCCCCTTTTGGGCGTTATAAAAAACCAAACTTTCCGGAAGAAGCAATGCGCGCTTTTGATCAAAAATCAGAACACGCCACTTTTCAAATATCTAGCTTTAAAGAAACAATGCAACAAGCTGAAAAAGGTGATGTTATTTATTGTGATCCACCCTACGTTCCATTGAGTCGAACCGCGAATTTTACCAACTATAGTGCGGAAGGTTTTGGAATCGACAAACAACAAGAATTAGCTGACATGGCGAATCAGCTTTCTGCAAACGGCATAAAAGTCGTCATCTCCAATCACGACACTAAAGAAATCCGTCAACTCTACAAAGGCGCAAAGATCATTCCTTTCGACGTTCCTCGTTTTATAAGCCAGGATGCTAACAATAGAAATAAAGCTCAGGAAGTACTTGCTGTATTCAAAGCCAGGAAAACCTGAAATAATCTGCAACAAATATCCCTTATTTATAAATCAGAACCACAAACAAAGATTCTTAAAAATATGAGCCAAACACTTGATCTCACGCTTGATTTACTTCGTCGTCAATCACTAACCCCAGAAGATGACGGCTGCCAACAAATGCTCGCAGAACGCCTGACAGCGCTTGGTTTTAAATGCGAGCATTTACGATTCGGAAAAGTCGACAACCTCTGGGCGCGTTTTGGAACTGAAGCACCGGTTTTTGCTTTCGCAGGTCATACAGATGTCGTTCCAACTGGCCCCGTTGAAGCGTGGAAATTTGATCCATTTGAACCCACCATTGAAGATGGAATGCTCTATGCGCGCGGTGCAGCGGATATGAAAACCAGCATCGCTGCAATGGTTATCGCAGTAGAACAATTCTTAAAAGATAATCCTAAACCAAGGGGATCTATCGCTTTTTTGATCACCAGCGATGAAGAAGGTGTCGCAACAGAAGGAACCGTCAAAGTCATCGAAACGCTAGAAGCTCGAAATGAGAAAATAACCTGGTGTTTAGTCGGTGAACCTTCCAGCGAGGCAAAACTCGCCGACGTGGTTAAAAATGGCCGCCGCGGATCTCTCAGCGCGGATATCACCTTCAAAGGAATTCAAGGCCATGTAGCTTATCCGCACCTGGCAAAAAATCCAGTTCACGAAATGCTCCCAGCTTTACGTGAATTAGAACAAGAAGTTTGGGACGAAGGTAATGAATTTTATCCACCAACCTCTTTTCAAATCTCAAATATCCAATCCGGTACTGGTGTTGAAAATGTCATCCCCGGCGATGCATTTGTCATGTGTAACTTCAGGTTTTGTACGGAAGTGACTGTTGATCAACTAAAACAACGTCTATTCACAATTCTGGACAAACATAAACTAGATTATGAAATCACATGGCGCTGTTCCGGCCAGGCATTCCTCACACCTGCTGGAGAACTCATCGAAGCCACCCAAGCTGCGATCAAAAATGTGATGGGTTATGAAACAAAACTCTCAACCGCCGGCGGTACATCTGATGGCCGCTTCATCGCCCCAACCGGTGCCCAAGTCGTCGAACTCGGCCCGTTGAATGCCACCATTCATAAAGTGAATGAATGTGTTGCTGTTGAGGATATTGATAAGTTGACGGAGATTTATGAGGGGATTTTGGATGGGTTGTTAAGTTAAAGTGAAAATCGTTAAGTAATTGTCATGAATAAAATCACATCCGGTTTTTGTATTACACCTTTCGCTACTGGTGTCGCAGTGGGTTTATTTTCACTTGCGATTTTGAGTGAAAATTTTCTCTACTCAGTGTCACTAGCTTTAATGAAATGCCTTGGAACCATTATAGGCCTGATACTCAGTCTTCCAGCCTATTTTCTATTACACAAAATAAATCAGATTAACCTTTTCACTCTTGTCCTCTTAGGTATGTTTTTTTCCTTATTGGTTAACGTTTGTATAACGTATCTACTCGGACCACATTTTCATGGAGGCAAAAAATTAAGTACCATCATTTTTGATGCATTAAAGTTCTCAGTATCAGTAGGTGCTTTAGCTGGTTTCTTCTTATGGTTTTTCGGAGTTCGAGACAGCGAGTAATTCAGCTTACAATCAACTTACACCATGAACACCTGCTACATCTACATGATGTCCAACCCAAATAATAAAGTTCTATACACCGGTGTTACAAATAATCTTGAACGCAGAGTTTATGAACACAAAACTAAACAACTTGAAGGCTTCACTAAAAAATACAACTGCACAAAATTAGTTTATTTCGAAGTGTGCGGAAATATGATTGATGCTATTACTCGAGAGAAACAGATCAAGGGTTGGAAGAGAATTAAGAAAAACAATTTAGTCGAAAGCTTAAATCCTCAATGGAATGATCTTGCTGGGGATTGGTTTGAAGATATCTAAGACCTTCGGTTTCTGAACTTAATTAGAAGTTATGTGGCTCCGTTTTTTAGATCCTTCACTATCGTTCAGGATGACATAAATATTATCGTTCTGAAAATAACAAAAACATCTCCTCTTCAATGCCATATCTGTTTTAAACAAGAAACGACCAGAAGCAAAACCTGACCGTCATCCTGAGCATAGCGAAGGATCTCAGATTGGAACACTTTCCTTTTAAACAAGAAAAAACCAATTCAAAACTTCAGCGTCATCCTGAGCATAGCGAAGGATCTTATCATCGGAGCAACGAACTTTTCAGGCAGAATATACCTTTATGTCTAAACCCAATGTCCTCCTTATCAATACCAGGATGAAGTCCCTTTGTGCATTCTGAAGACACATGGGAAGGTTACTTCCACAGCAAATTCAACTCAAAATAACGAATTTCATTCTCATTTTTAAATCCATAACTTGCCAAGTAATCACGTGGTTCCGGTCAGAGATCCTTCACTATCGTTCAGGATGACAGGCTTTTTCCACTTAATAGCGGTCACTCTGAAACCAACAATTCCTTGGCAGATACTGATTTAGTTCTTTGAATAGAAATCATACCGGCGATCAAAACTAACAATGGTGTGATCACTAAACAAAGAATAATCGTGCTTATATTGATCTGAGTTTCGCCTTCTATAAAATATTTGCTCAGAAGAAAACTGGTTAACAGATTTAGACCATATGCAATTCCGCCTGCGATCAATCCGATCAGAATAAATTGTGATCGAAACATTTTCTGGATCAGACTGGTCTTTGCGCCCAGGGCTTTATAGATCGCGGTGCTATAGCTTCGGTAATGATAAAGGATCAATTCAATGGAAATAAAAATAACCAGACTCGCAATTAACGAAAAATAAAGAATCGTTTGTAAGGCCAAACTCAGCTGCTGTGTAATCCCTTGTATTCTTTTTAATAAATAATCGACATCGAAAAACGCGACGTTAGGAAATTGTTTTATCCAGTCAGCCATTAATGATCTTCTTTCTTTTTCTAAGTGCACACTGCCTAGATATGTGATCGGTAAATCATCCAACGCACCGGGGGGAAACATCATATAAAAGTTGGGCGTAAAAGATTCCCATTCGACTGATCGGAGACTGGTTACGATAGCTGACAATCGTTGCGTTGCGATGGTGAAATCCAATCTGTCGCCCAACTTAATTTCTAAACGCTCGGCTAATTCTGCTTCGACGGAAACAGGAACGGAGCTTGACTCTTTTTCTGGAACGGCTGCATGCCATGCTCCATTTGTGATCAAATTATCTTTGGGTAATTCCTGGCTAAAGGTTAAAGCCAGATCGCGTTCTGTTGCCCGATTACCTTTTTCTTCTTTGCTTACTCGTCGTTGTACAGCTTGTTGATTGATCTCCGTCAGCCGACCTCGCACGACGGGGTAAAAAGGACTATGCGTAATTTGTTCTCTTTCTAGCAACGACTGAAAAAGTGCTTTATCACTTTCAAATAAATTCATCGCAAAGACATTCGGTGCATCTTCTGGGACTTTTGATTGCCATGTTGAAAGCAAATCATCACGTAGTGTTTGGATTAATGCTAACGCGAAAAAGGTGATCCCAATCGCAATAATCTGCATGCTCGCCATCCGCCGATTTGCGCTGAGCATTCTTGCTCCCAGTTTTGCATAAGCATTACCCTTTCGTTGTCGATGCTTAACTAACAGGTTAATGATCCATTGAGTTAAGCCATAAGCCAGAGCAACGAAAACTGCCACTCCACCGATGACACCAAAGCTTAAACGCCATTCTTGCGTCGCAATTTGCACCAGAATCAAAATCCCGATCATCATGCCTATTGAGGCTCGCACAATAGGAAAAGCTTGCACCTCAGTCGCATGTAATAACTGCTTCGGCAATGTTGTTAGCAATTGTGAGATAAACGGCCAAGCAAAACTGACCACAACGATCAAAGCCATCAAACAAGAAATAAATAGTGGTTTAATTGTCGCGCCAGGCAAGTTATCGGGTAATAAACCTCCGAGACTATTGAGCAATAATAAATGTGCGCCATAACCGATCAATAAACCGATCAAGATCGCAGCTAATGAGAAAACAAATAGTGGTAAAATCACAGATATTTTTAAACGTTTTCCATGTAAACCTAAGCATCGCAGAATGGCATAAGGTTGTGTCATTTCTCGCGCATATTGATAACTAACTAAAGCCACGCCGACCGCTCCCAGCAAGACAGCGATTAATGCGGTAATCGATAAAAATCTAAATGCGCGTTCCAATGTTGTGGCTAAAGTAGCATTGGTATCTTCGACCGTCAGAAAACGTTGGTTTGCTTGCAAGTCGGAGCTAAGTTGATCACGCATTTGTTGAAGGCTTTCAGACTCGCCTGCCATTAAATAATAGTATTTGACTCGGCTACCAGCCTGGATAACACCTGTCGCTGCAAGGTCATCTAAATGCATCATTACGCGCGGTGTGAAGCTATAAAAACTACCACCGCGATCAGGTTCATAAACCAGTACTTTTTCTACATCAAATTTTTGATCGCCGATAGTAAGTTGATCTCCTATCGTAATATTCAATGCATTGAGTACGCGATCTTCTACCCAGACTTTTCCGATCGCGGGTCCAGTTCTGATCGGAACCGGATCTTCAAACAAAGCGTCGGCGATTCGTAACTGTCCGCGTAAAGGATATTGTTCTGAAACGGCTTTCAAATTCACCAGTAAAAATTCTTCTTCAGCGCTTGCCATAGTAGGAAAAACAACCGTTTCGGCCTTTTCTATTGTTGAAGAATCTAAAACTGATTTTTGGTTAATTGATAATGCGGATGTTGATTCTAAAACCTGATCTGCCGCCAGCACTTCTTTTGCTTGCTGATTAAATAATTGTTCCAGTCGATCACTTAATAAATTAATACTGAACGTTACTGCGACAGCAATCGCGACAGCCAGACAAAATAAGCGTACGGCTCCCAGACGCCACTGACGTTTGATCAAACGCAAATAGAATGTCGAGATCATTCGATAACCTGCAACTGACCTTTGTCCAATCTAAAACGTCGAGAACATCGGGAGGCCAACGCTTCATCATGCGTCACCAGGATCAATGTCGTGCCCTGCTCTGCATTCAATTTGAACAATAGATCAATAAGCGTCTGTCCGGTTTCCGCATCAAGATTTCCGGTTGGCTCATCTGCCAGTAGCATCGGTGGCTGTGTTGCAAAAGCGCGTGCAATCGCAACCCGCTGTTGTTCACCACCAGACAAGGTTGCGGGAAAATGATCCAGTCGATGTGACATGCCAACTTCTTTTAATAGCTGCGTTGCGCGCTGTTGCGGATCTACATCGTCCTGAATTTCGATCGGCACCATCACATTTTCAAGCGCGGTAAAACCAGGCAGCAAGTGAAATGCCTGAAAGACAAAACCAATAGAACGATTACGTAACTCAGACCGACCATCTTCATCCAGCGCTTCCAGTTGTTGATCAAATAACTGAACGCTTCCCATGCTCGGCAGATCCAGACCAGCAAGCAAACTGAGCAATGTCGTTTTACCAGAACCTGACTGGCCAACGATAGCAACTGTTTCACCTTTTGAAATAGCAAATGAAATGTCATTAAGAATAGTCAGTTGACCTTCCGCTGTTGCGACAACTTTGCTAACGTTGTCGCATTGAATAATTTTATCTTCGATCATATTGTATTGTCAGTTGGGGCATTGAAAATCGAGAATCGGATATGTATGTAGTCAGGCATTTATTTTTTATATTATTTTCTATTTTAAATTTTATAGCTATGGGACTTATTCTTTCAACAACAGTTTCAGCAAAAACAATACTTATACACGGCGATAGTCTCAGCGCAGCGCACGGCCTTCCGTTAGAACAAGGTTGGGCTGCATTATTAGAAGATCGTTTACAGAAATCTCCGGAGAAATCGCACTGGAGAATTGTTAATTCCTCAATCTCTGGAGAAACCACTGCCGGCGGATTGGCTCGTCTGAAAAATTTACTTGATAAACACAAACCAGATCTGTGCTTGATAGAACTCGGTGCAAATGATGGTTTACGCGGCCAGTCTTTGTCAATCATGCGATCTAATTTGCAAAAAATGATCGATGATTGCAGCTGTCATGGCGACGTGGTTTTGATCGGGATGAAATTGCCGCCCAATTATGGAAAAGCTTACACAGATCAATTTATCGAAACCTACTCCCGGCTGGCTGAACAAAATCAGATCCCACTCGTTCACTTTTTACTTGATGGCGTATCCGAAAATCCAGAGTTGATGCAACAAGACAGATTACATCCAAATTCTCACGCTCAGCCGATTATTCTTGAGACTGTCTGGGAAAAACTTAAATCTTTGCTTGAGTAGACTTAAAAAATCGATACCGCTTTAAATATATCTTCTTACTTAGAGCTAGCAACCTAATTCATGTAAGATCAACTGATCATAAAATCAATCTCTACGGTATAAAAACTTATGGATCTATCAGCACTCACCGCAATCTCTCCCATCGACGGTCGTTACGGCAATAAACTCGAAGCACTACGCCCTGTTTTCAGTGAATACGGACTCATTCGTCATCGCGTCACAGTTGAGATCCGCTGGTTACAAAAACTCTCAGCCGATCAGTTAATTACAGAAGTCCCAGCTTTCAGCGATCAAGCAGATCAGCTTTTAAATAATATCGTCACGAACTTCAGTGAAGACGATGCACAACGGGTTAAAAATATCGAAAGCACCACCAATCACGATGTCAAAGCGGTTGAGTATTTCTTAAAAGAAAAAATTACTGGAAACGACGAACTTGAAGCAGTCAGTGAATTTATTCACTTTGCTTGCACATCTGAAGATATTAATAATTTATCTTATGCACTGATGTTAAATGAAGCCAGAAGTCAGATTATTCTGCCACAAATGGATGCCATTATTGATCAACTTACGAACATGGCGCATGAGTTTTCTGATCAACCAATGCTCTCACGCACACATGGTCAGACGGCTTCACCGACAACCTTAGGTAAAGAACTGGCGAATGTTGCATATCGTATGAAGCGACAAAAAAATCAAATGGTAGCAGTTGAAATATTAGGCAAAATTAATGGTGCGGTAGGTAATTACAATGCACATCTTTCTGCTTATCCTGATCATGATTGGGAAACGTTTGCGAAGACTTTTATTGAAAGCCTCGGCATTAGTTGGAATCCGTACACGATCCAGATCGAACCGCATGATTACATCGCAGAATATTTTTCTGTTATTGGTCGTTTTAATACCATCCTGCTCGATTTCTGTCGTGATATCTGGGCGTATATTTCTAACGGTTATTTCAAACAAAAGACGATTGCTGGTGAGATTGGATCTTCAACCATGCCGCACAAAGTTAATCCGATCGATTTTGAAAATGCGGAAGGAAATCTTGGTCTGGCAAATGCAATTTTCGAACATCTTTCGGCCAAACTTCCGGTCTCTCGCTGGCAGCGTGATCTAACTGACTCTACCGTTTTACGTAACTTAGGTGTCGGTGTCGCACACAGTGTCATTGCCTATACATCAGCGATGAAAGGGATAAGCAAGCTCGAAGTAAACACAAATATATTACTGGCTGATCTTGATAATTCCTGGGAAGTTTTGGCAGAACCAATACAAACTGTGATGCGTCGTTACGGCATTGAGAATCCTTATGAAAAACTAAAAGAATTAACCCGCGGACAAGGAATTGATCAAGAAACGATGAAGGCTTTTATCCAGACGCTTGATATTCCTGAAGATGCGAAACAACGATTACTTGAAATGACGCCAGCAAATTACATTGGTAACGCAGCAGAACAAGCAAGGAAAATTTAATTATCAGATTATGGAGAACTACGAAAACTATATTCTCGGCGAAACAGATGAAGAATTGATTCTGGAAACCAGTGATCAAAATCGCGCTATTGCAGTACAAATGATCAACAACTGTCGCCGACATCTGGATATTGTTAGCCGAGATTTAGATCCTTGTATCTATGACACTTCGGAAGTTGTCGATGCGATCAAAAAGTTGGCGTTAAGATCACGACTGTCTCAGATCCGCATTATTGTTTTGCATCCTGGAAGCCTTCACTCTAACAATCACCGTTTACTAGATCTGGCAGGACGGTTAAGCAGCTTTATCGAAATTCGCAAACCCGGAAGAGAACACGGCAGTTATAACAAAGCTTTGTTTCTGGCCGATGACAGCGGCTATATTCGCCGACCACATTCTGATCGGTTTGAGGGTCGCGCAAACTTTGACGATCAAAAAACCGTCTCGGAAATTCAGCGTGAGTTTAACCAGAACTGGGAACATGGTCAGCAAGATCCTAACTTCCGTCGTCTCTCATTATGAAAACCAGTTTAAATAAAGTTGCCGCATTTTTTATAATAAATCTAATGATTATTTTTTCTGTCAATGCAGAACAAATGTCATTAGAAATTATTCCGCTTAAACATCGTTTGGTGAATGATGTGGTTCCAATTTTACAACCACTGGTTGTTGAAGGCGGCAGTGTTTCAGGTATGAACGATCAATTAATTATTCGAACAACTGATCAAAATATGCGTGATCTGATCAGAACATTAGAGGTTATTGATCAGCCACTTCGTTCGTTAAAAATAAGCGTTCGCTATGATACTCAATCTACTCATCAAAATCGTGAACACGGAGTTGATGGTTATTATAATTCTGGAAATGTTCGTATCGAAACTCGCAATCGAAGATCCAATTCTCGCAATAGAGTTGTAGTTTCAGCACGCGATAAAAACGGAGGAGTCCGATATCGAAGTAACAGTACGCGCTCACAATTTGACGATGATGATGTCTATTTTGTCCGTACTGTCGAAGGCCAGTCAGCCTGGATACAAACGGGCAAATCAATACCTGAACATGAAAGAACAGTAGTTTTACGTCCTTACGGAAGTGATGTATATGACTCGGTAAATTACCGCGACATTACTTCTGGTTTTTACGTTGTACCAAATCTGTCAGGCGATAATGTCACTTTGTTTATTTCACCAGAAAGATCACGAGTAAATAATTCTTCAGGTTATGGTCGCGTTGAGACTCAACAAGCCGAGACAACCATCACAGGAAAATTAGGACAATGGATTGAGCTTGGTGGTGTAACTGAGGAATATCGTAATAAAAATACTTATGGAACGTATCAAACAAAACGATACGGTAGTGAACAGAATCATATTTTTGTGAGGGTTGAACAGATTCGTTGAGTTGATGCTTTCTAAGATTGATTATCATTTTTCTCAATCATAACTTGCTCTTTTATTTTAATCTGCTTCTCTTGAATAAGCCTTTACAAGCTTTCCATCTTTGAATTTCATAAAACAAATATAGCCAAGAAAAAAAGTGTCACTGCGTAATTGAACCAAATTACTTGCTCGAGTAAATTTATTGATCGAAGCATTTTTAACATTCTCAGATTTTGTTATTACACTCTTGTATTCAGCCCCTTCTTGTAATGAATCACAAAAATTTATAACAGGCTTTTCATAAAACTGATAAACCCAAGAACCATATAGTATTAAACATACTGGAATTGCTAAAACCGCCATTATAGAAATAATGAAATGCGTCATAAAAAAACGCCTGGCCGGAGTTTTCATAACGAAGGATTGAAGTCCTTTTTAATTTGAGCAGTCACTATTTTCATATTTTGTTGAACGGAAACAATGATCTTAAATAATCAACCCTTAACCTTAAACCGAATCGGAATCAACAACTCCAATTGATCTCTCGGAAAATCGGCAGGTAATGCGGGCATTTTTGCAGCACGTTTGATCATATTTTCGACTTCCAGATCTAATTCCTTATGACCTGAACTTCTTCTAATATCATAAGAAATAATTTCACCACTTCGGTTGATCACAATTCCGACAATCGCAACCCCTTCTTGTTTTAAACGATACGCATTGGCCGGATATTTTTTATATTGACTGAGCCAATTTTTTAATTCTAAAACATACGTTTTAGGAATGACCACAGGTTTAGGTGGTTCAGCTTTTTTTACTAAAGGTTTTTGATCAGCATCATTTGAATCTACGTTTACAGCAAGACTTTGCCTTGGGCGTGATGACTCATCACCCCGCGTTAGAATCGCCACTTTTTTGGGTGTGGTCGTTGGTTTAGGCTTAACGGTAATTACATCACGTGCTTTAATTTCCAGAATTTCAACATCGTTTGAAACGAGGACAGGATTATTATCGGGTTGAATTGCGGTTGGTGCAGGCAAAGTAACTACATATTCAATTGGTAGAGATGCAATTGGATCACCTTCTGATAAAATTTCTGCCGGTTTGAAAAAATCATTTACCGGATCAACATTTTCAACTTCAGCAGAAATGCCTGCCGTTTCGATCACTTCTTCATTTGAGCTTGCGGAAGGAACGATTGTTTCGACCACTTCGATTGGACGCGATTCTTCAATTTCATTCGTCAGGGCTAGTTCTACATTTTTGATCTCAGGCAAAGAGACATCAGCAACACTGGCGGCTTCTGAGCTGATTACCGTTGCGACTTCTATATTTTCTGTCAACGCACTTTGTACTGGAGTCAATGCTTGTTCTATTTCTTCAACGATCACTTGTTCCTGAATAACATCGCTGGCACTTTTATCTTGCAGCGCCACAATGCCTGACTCTTCTGTCACCACTTCTGATACAGCCACAATATCCGGTAAGTTTGCTTGCAAGGTTTCACCTAGTCCTTCAGAACTAACTAAGCCCACTTTAAACTCACTGAATTCTACCGTTGGAAATTCTACTGATTGAGAAGCAAACCAGAAGATAATTCCTGAATGTAATAAAACGGAAAGAAGTGTAACCGCAACAATTTGAGCAGAATTATTATTTTCAATAAAACGGTTATTGTTGGTTGTAGAATCGTTTGATGAGCTTCCCGCGGTCAACATTTCCAATACCGATTATTAATTGCCTTTCTCGGTTAACAAGACCAGATTTTCAATTCCACCGATGCGTAATTTTTCCATCAGTGAGATCAATTTCATCGCATCAACATCCGCATCTGCTTTAATCTTTACAATTTGATTAGGCGCATCGCGTTTTTGATCTTGCGCAAACTTTAATAATGAACTTTCATTTATGTCCATGCCATTGAGTTGGATGTCGCCCTCTTCCGTTAATATCAAAATTCGTTCTTGAGTGCCCGCAGGATCTTCACTTGTGGAGACTGGCGGTTTAACGTCATAACCATCGGTGCCTTCAACGCGCGACATCATCATGACGAAGATCAAAAGTAAAAACACAACATTGATCAGTGGAAGAATCGGATCAATTAATTGTCGTTTTTTTTCTGTTTTAGGAAATCTCATTGACGTATCTATCGTGTCTCTTACCGTGTTAAAGAAACATTTTGTCCGCCGGCTTTTTTCACCGCATCGAGGACACTAACGACCGGCTGCAAAGGAACGCCTTTCGCTGGCCGAATAAGAATTTTTTGATCAGGTTTTTTATCCAGAAATTGAGTTAATTTACTCGGCAGTTCATTGATAAGCACCGGACGCCCATTTATATCGAGCACGCCATTTGATCCTAGCCTGATCAACACCGCACCTCCCGAAGAATTAGCCACCATTCCTTGCGTCGCAGGTGTTGATAATTTGATCGTATGCCATTCAAGGAAACTGGAAGCGAGTAAGAAGAAAAGTAATAAAATAAAAACTACGTCGATTAGTGGCGTCAAACTTATTAATGCTCGCGGTTGCTGTGCCTGACTAGATGAAAAATCAAACTGCATTTAGATCACTCTTTCTCTTCTTCGGGTAGCGCTGTCATTTGGATTGTGAAGATACGAGTGACAGTATCTTCCATTGTATGTTTTGCTTTCTCGACCTGGCGTTCAAACCAGTTCAAAACCACGACGACTGGAATCGCAATCGCTAATCCTACCGCAGTCGTTAATAAGGCTTCCCACACACCACCTGAAAGAATCGACGGACTGACCTGGGTTCCGGCAATTTCCATTTGCTGGAAGGCATTGATCATTCCCATCACCGTACCGAGTAAACCCAACAGTGGACTTATGCTTGCGATCACTTCGAGGCTGCGTAAATGTGATCGTAATTCTTCGACTTGTTCTACCCCTTCACGCGTCACTTCTTCTCGGATTGTACTTTCGCCAACACGCCTCTCGGCGATACTTCTGATTGCAACTTCCATTACCCGCGCTGCCGGATGGAAAGTTCTATACAACTCAACCATCGCCGCATTCGCTTGCCCGGCGCGCCAGTAATCAAGCGTATGTTGAATAAAGCCTTGATCGTTTAATCGTAGTTGTCTGAACTGCCAGAATTTCAACAAAATGATGGCCAAGGCAATGACAGATAGAATCAATAGTATGATGAGGACAATGCCGCCCGCATCCAATAAAAATGAAGCTCTTTCCAGTGTCGCGTTCATACTACTTTCCTATAATTATTATTAGACATTATTCACGGATAATATTATGTTATTTCGTAAAAGAGACATTCCCTTTTGAAGTCGTTTCGATCAAATCGACACAATCATTGCGTTCATATTCATCGCGACAACTCAAGACATCATTGATCAAAATCAGACTAATACCTGCACAGGAAAGCCCATCAATATCGAATAATTTTACGCTGGTTTTATTTGATCTTAATGGCGAAGAATCAACCGCTAAACGGCGACTGATAATGCCATCAGCGCCAAACATAACCAGATCAAGTTTGAACTCGTTAAATTGTGAAGGGGTTTTGTTCTTGAAGACCAGATAAGCACGACAACTATCGTCTTTGTCTTCAAGTTTATTTAGCTCTATTACAATGTTCTCCTCGGCGAGAAGTACCGGGGAATGGAATGCGATCATCGACATTAGTAAAACGAGGGCTTTCTTCATAGTTATACACCTTAGTAGTCCAATTACGTTGATATTACCTTAATGGCTGCACCGTAACATAGCAAAGATCGGGCAAGATCTAAAACCCTATACAGCTCGGTACGGTTTACTGGCTTCTTTTGAGCTCAGCAAACCCTTTTTCTGATACGCGAATATGGTGATTTTTTGAAGGAATCGCTTATAGCAAAGCAACACAAACCAGGCGAATGAACTCACTTGTAAAGCCTTCATTCACATTGCTGGATCTATTTATACATTGGTATATATTTATCCACTAGATTTCAGGAAGATACCTTGAGCTGGTGCGCAGCATTAACAAAAACAATTTAGAATTTTATAATTAACTAATCCTACTAATGGTGGAGGAGTACCGATGAGCAACATTTTAGAACCCGCAAAACTTTTTTTTGAAGCATGCGAAACTGGAAAAGGATGGGAAGGCTGTAAGGAATACTGCCTTCCAGATGCTACCTTTTCTGCACAAACAACGGTGCTTGAAGAAATATCGAACATAGAAGGCTATGCCGAATGGATGAAAGGTCTATTCACGCCCATTCCTGATGCACATTATGAATTACTGTCTTTTTCTGCGGATGAAGCAAACAATACCGTCACAGCATTTGCAGTATTCAAAGGCACACAAACTGGTGAAGGCGGGCCAGTACCACCAACGGGAAAATCAATTACAGCAGATTATGTCTACGCGATGGTTTTTGATGGAAATAAAATCAAACACTTAACCAAGGTCTGGAATGACACAATCAGTTTGCAACAACTAGGCTGGGGATAATTTCACCCAAAGAAACAAGTCGGATAGAGACAAGATGCTAAGTGCTATTTGATAGCGCTTAGCATTCTTCTTTTAACTTGAAAACGGTTAATAAAAAAGAGTTTATTCGACTAATTCAAGTGATTAGCTTCCAGATCTGAGCCTTCAAACTATTCGTTTCCATACACTTATAGAAGTAAAAATCCCCCCGAGTTTAGAATGATTAATGACTATTAGAAGACTCAAAACGCCGAATAGAAATCTCATCTCCAACACCGATCTGTAATAGATCCTCTCCCATATAAACCGGCCCTTTATATAATTCCCCAACCTCGTTTAGAACCGCCGCTTCTTCAACACCAAACAACAACACATGCGTAAAAATGGCTGCGCGTGGCTTTGTCTGATTAAAAATTTCAGCAGATTGAGCTGGCGTCGTGTGATAACTCATCACCTTTTTTAGACGATCATTTTGTTTCAATAAAGACTGATCCGCTGCCGCAATTTCATGAATTAATAGATCAACATCTTGCGAGTGTTTGATCAAATTTTCTGAATAAGTGGTGTCGCCCGAAATCACAACCGAACGACCGTTAGCATCTAAACGATACCCATAAGCAGGATCGACAACACCATGTTCTACGGAAAAAGCAGTTACTTTCACACCCTCATGATCATAAATAATTCCATCCTGAGAGATTTCCTTAACATTCAGTTTCGCAGCGTTACTTTCTAGCTGAGTATTTTTACTGCGATAATCAATATCAGCCTCATAAGCCGACTCAATATTTTTTGCATAATGTGCTAAACCGCAAGGCCCATAAAGATTTAACTCCCAACCCCGCTGCCAGATCCAACCCGTTAACCATAAATCCGATAAACCGGTTATATGATCAGAATGTAAATGCGTTATGAAAACATGTTCGATTTGCGATAAAGGAATACCGGCTTGCATCAAACGAATCGTAATACCGCGCCCTGCATCAAAAACAAAATAGCGCCCCTTCACTTCAACAACAGTAGCCGGACCAAAACGATCAATATCTGGCCTCGGAGTCCCCGTCCCAAGCAACGTTACTTCAAGGTATTCTGCCTTAACAATTGATGTTGAAAATAGTAAACATATAAATATGCAGGTGATCGTTTTTTTCATTCTCTACTTTTGAATTTGTTGAGTTTTGTTTGTTACCTTACTGGACAGTCAGGTGTTATCACAAGAGACTTACCAGGTATTTGCCTGCTGGGAAAGTATATTCAATTTGTAATTCTATAAAAAGTAAGCTAACCAGTATGATCCACTTACATTTACTTTATTTAACACCCTATTTATCCTGTATAAAGCAAAATGAAGTGGTCAAGGTAAAAAAGGTTATTCCAACATGGCTTCAAGAATCCTGACAGAGTTCCTCCTGGCAGTTTTATCGAGTATTGTACCGACTCAAATACGGAAAGATATTACTGATTTTTTAACTCTTCGGCATGGTGAGAAAAAATATTATGAAAATAGTTCTACTATTCTTTACCCTTATTTTAACTGGGTGTTTAGCTACTTCACCAAACCATCAAACACGAATTGATGAAGTGCCCATGTATGGGGGAATGGATAGATCAAAGAATTCTGAATTAAAAAAAGGAGATGAGAAATTCATTTCTGATGTTACAGAACGATTTGGTTCTAGAGAAAAGGCAAGTAAAGTGTGGGTAGAACAAGGTTTCAAGTTCTATTCACAAGATGATTTGGGAATGGCTATGCGTAGATTTAACCAAGCTTGGTTACTTGATCCCAAAAATCCTGAAACATTCGCTGGTTTTGGTTCCGTTTTACATGACCAGGGGCAGTACTGCGAAGCCATGAAAATGATGTAAAAATCACTGTCGCTTAATCCACCAGCATTTCAAGGTATATATCCAGATGCAGCACGAGTTACTGTTCTATGTGCTCTTAGTAACAAAACACTGTCCATTGAGGAAAAATCAAATTTAATTTCACAGTCTGAATCGCTATATGAAAAGGCTGAAGAAATTGAACCAAATAAAGAGTATGTATATGGCTCATGGTCAACGGCATATTTCTGGCGTGATGAATATGCCAATGCATGGTCTATGGTAGAAAAGCAACGAAAAGCTGGAGGAACACCTGACAAAATATTTCTAGAGTTACTTCGTTCTAAAATGCCAGAGCCATCATAAAATCACCTTAATTTTACTATTATCACAAGGATCTTCGAGGTGTATAGTTGTTAGATATCAATCAATAGTTATGAGAGCCTTTAAGAATGTACGAAGAGAACGGCAAGAGTGATCTAAGAAAGAAATTAGACGAGATAAAGAATTTCACCTGCAAAAATTTAATTGTTGTTGTAGAAAATCCTTCAGACTGGAAGAATATTGGTGCTGTGATTCGAAATGTTAATGCTCTAGGAGCTGAAAAAGTATATGTAGTTGATGAAGCAAGAAAATTGCCAGAAGAATGGCAGGATATGAGAGTACATAAAACTCTATTTAAAATATCAGCCTCTGCCGTGAAGTGGAGTTTCGTAAAACGTTTCGATGACTCAAAATCTTGCATTGAGCATCTTAAAAAAAACGGGTTTATATCCTACGTTACCTCACCACATAAAAGTGAAAGGAAGAATTTTAATCTAGAAGCATGTGATTTTACGAAACATAAAAAATTAGCCCTTTGGTTTGGGAATGAAACCACGGGTATCAGTGATTTTATTTACGAAAATACTGATGTCTGTGTAAACATTCCAATGCATGGCATTATCGAGAGCCTTAACTTAGCTACTTCAACTGGTATTGTGTTATACGAAACAACCAAACAAAGAAGGGCTTATCAAAATATGAAACGAAATAATATTACAAATAATTCCTAACTATTAGTTCGTGATGAATACAAAAATAGTCTACCCCTTAAAACTGCCGTTAAGTCTTTGATGACTTACACACAAGTATTCAAATAACCAGGAGCCAATATGGATTTACAATTAAAAAACAAATTATCTCTCGTTACCGGAAGTACTGCAGGTATTGGTTATGCGATTGCTGAAACTTTAGCTGCTGAAGGAGCCAAAGTTATAATTAACGGTCGTTCTCAGGGATCCGTAGATAATGCGATTGCAAAACTATCACCTGGCGTGGCAGGTGAATTAATCGGTTTTGCTGGCGATCTTTCTACACAAGAAGCCGCCGAGCAGCTTGTGCAAGAATATCCAAATGTAGAAATATTGATCAATAACTTAGGGATATTTGAGCCTGCATCTTTCGAAAACATTTCTGATGATGATTGGAGACGTTTTTTTGAAATTAATGTATTAAGCGGAGTACGCCTTAGTCGTTTATATCTTCCTGCTATGAAAAAAACAAACTGGGGACGTATTGTTTTTATTTCTAGTGAAAGTGGCATTCAAATTCCAGAAGAAATGATCCACTATGGGATGACTAAAACTGCTCAGCTAGCTATTTCTCGAGGGCTGGCGGAATCTGTCGCAGGAACCGGCATTACGATAAACAGTGTCCTTCCTGGGCCGACAAAATCCCGAGGCGTAGGTGACTTTGTTGAGGAACTTGCACAGCAAGAAGGTAAATCTTTTGATGAATTCGAGAAAGAGTTTTTCCAAAATGTCAGACCAACATCGTTAATTAAACGTTTTGCCGCACCAAGCGAAGTGGCTTCTTTAGTTGCTTATATTGCGAGTCCCCTTGCATCAGCAACAACTGGTGCTGCGTTAAGAGTTGATGGTGGTGTCGTTAAAAGTGCTTTCTGATTTTGAAAATAGATCAGCTTCTAAATAATGTTGGCTCATAATTTTTATATTAAAAAATTTATGCCTGATAATACTCAAATCAATAGTTCACAAAATGACAACCTGGCAATTTGCCATGAATGCGATGTATTGATGCTAGTACCTCCTTTGAGTCGATCTGAAAGAGCTCACTGCCCACGTTGCAAAGGAATACTTCGCGAAGGAGATAATTCACTTTTTAATCGACTATTACCTTTAACGATCACGGGTTTTATTTTATTTTTTCTGGCAAATATTTTTCCGTTATTATCTATAAGTGCCAGTGGTCAGATTATCGAAGCGACGATTCTTTCTTCATCTTCGACACTTTGGGAAGCTGACCAACGTTTTCTGGCTTTCGTTGTTTTTACGACGACTTTTTTGACGCCGTTATTGCAGTTGTTAGCGTATGCGTGGTTATTACTTCCGCCTTTATTCGGTAAGATTCCTGCAATGAGTGATTCAGTTTTGCGTCTTAGTCATCACAGCGTACCCTGGAATATGATCGAAATTTTCTTATTAGGTTTTCTCGTTGCAGTGGTTAAACTAGGTGAGCAAGCGGTGATCATTACTGGCCCTTCGTTATACGCATTTGTGTTTTTGATCATTTTAATGACACTACTTAATAATCTATTTGATCCGCCTCGTGTTCGCCATGAAATGCATCTCCGACAACATTCATGAATTATCTAAGAGCAACAGATTTTAATCTTGCAGAATGTCATCTTTGTCATTCGATTGTTAAGGTTGATGGTTCGGGTGAATTGTTCTGCCCGACTTGTGATAGCCGCGTGAGTCTACGAATAAGGCGTAGTTTAAGTCGTACCTGGGCGTGGTTATTAACAGCGGTGTTTTTCTATATACCTGCAAATTTTTTACCCGTAATAACGACAGCGCAATTAGGCAAAAGTAATCCTGATACTATTCTATCTGGCGTAATTTACCTATTACATGAAGGTATGTGGCCGCTGGCTTTGATCGTTTTTATTGCCAGTATATTTGTGCCTTTAATGAAGTTGATCGTTTTATTCTGGTTGTTAGTCAGCGTGCATGAAAAATCTGACTGGCGTCCGGAAGATCGCACTTTTTATTATCGGATTACAGAATTTGTGGGTCGCTGGTCGATGGTTGATATTTTCGTTATTGCTATACTGGCGGCTTTAGTACAATTTGGTGAGTTGGCTTATATCGAAGTGGGTGCCGGTTCGATTGCTTTTGCAATTGTTGTTATCGCGACAATGTTTGCCGCGCATAGTTTTGATCCACGCTTAATTTGGGATGCCTGTGAAACAAAAAGAGAATAAGCAAAAAGAAAATAAGCAAGATACATCGAATGACAAAAAATCACTCGACTTGAAAGACTTGCCGATGGCTAAAGTCACGCGTGCGCGGAGCCTTTCTTTGGTCTGGTTAATTCCTTTCGTGGCTTTACTTGCGGGTGGATGGTTATTAGTAAAAGTGATTAGTGAAAAAGGTCCTGAAGTTCAGATAAGTTTTTCCAGTGCGGCAGGGTTTGAAGTGGGAAAAACCCGCGTTCGCTATAAAGATGTTGATGTAGGAAAAGTAAAAAAGATAGGCCTGGATAGCGATCTTAAAAATGTGGTTGTTACCGTTGAACTATCACAAACAATGGGCAAGCATCTAAATGAAAACAGCAGCTTCTGGGCGGTAAGGCCGCGTATCAGTGCTAAAGGTATTACAGGTTTAAGCACGCTGATTTCAGGTGTTTATATCGCGGTTGATCCTGGTGTGGCTGGAGAAAATGATAACCCTGATGTTTATATCGGTTTAGAAGAACCGCCACAAATCCCGTTTTCAACAAAAGGTAAATCGTTTGTCTTAAGATCTACTGAACTCGGTTCAATCGATATCGGCTCACCGATTTATTATCGACAGATCGATGTAGGCGAAGTGGTTAAATATAAACTGGATGAATCCGGTAAATATATAAAAATAAATATTTTTGTTCGCACACCTTATGATCATCTGGTACAAAAAAATAGTCGATTCTGGAACAGCAGTGGATTTGATCTAAGTCTAGGATCAGAAGGTGTAAAAGCGCATGTTGAATCGTTGACATCGTTAATCAGTGGCGGAATTGTTTTTGATACACCTCGAAATTTATCGAATAATAATTCTGCTTCAGAAGGTAAAGAATATTATCTACACCCAGATGCGTCTAGCATTAATGATCAAACTCCATCGTTAAAACTTGAGTATGTTTTATATTTTGAAGAGAACTTAAAAGGATTAAATATCGGAGCACCGGTTGATTTTCGTGGTACGACAGTGGGTAAAATTCTTGATAAAGAAACACGTATAGATCCAATCTCTTTAAATGTTGAATTACCGGTTTTGATGGAGATTTATCCTGAACGTTTATCTTTACAAGATGATGCAATCGATCCTTCGGAATTTATCGAGAACATTGTTTCCCGCGGTTTAAAAGCACGTTTAAAAACAGGCAATTTATTAACCGGACAAATGTATGTTGAACTTGAATTTGATGAAGAAAATACTCCAGAGCGTATTGAAGAAACTGGATATTATTTAAAGTTCCCAACTGCACCTGGACAGTTTGGAGAGCTAACGCGTAGACTGGCTGACTTGGCGAATAAATATGAAAAATTACCCATTGATAAACTTGTCAATAATTTAAACGACACCGTGCTTCAAGTTAAAGAACTGGTTGCTGCACCAGAAAATAAGCAAAGTATAAAAAATCTTGAAGCTTTACTCGTAGACATTAAACAAACTAGTCACAAGTTCGGCCATCTAGCGGATAGTATTTCGCCGAGCATAAACAAAACATTATCTAGCGCCGATCAAGTATTAATTTCAGCTGACAAAACCATGCAAGATGTGAGCACGACATTAGCAAATATGGATATTACTTTGTCGGAAACGACAGATTCTTTTTCTGAAGACTCAACTTTTCAATATAAACTAAGAGTGTTGTTGGATGAATTAACCGAAGCTTCCCGCAGTCTTGATGCATTAGTCGATACCTTACAACGAAAACCTGACGCACTTATTTTCGGGAAATAAAAAAACATTTAGGACGCCAACATGTTTACTCTAAAATTATTCTACGCCTATAAATTTTTCGTAATATTTATTATATTTTTTGGAATAAGTGCCTGCGTTTCTAGCTCAAGACTTGATGAATCTCGATATTATTCACTGACACCTTTATCGCAAATTTATTCAGACGAACGACTAAATCCTCAACTCAACTTAGGTATTGGACCAGTAGAAATAAGCAGCATTCTCAACCGACCACAACTGGTTTATCGAGAAAACAATAATGAAATAAAAATCTCTGAACATAATCAATGGGCAGGGTCTCTGCGTGAAGAGATCCAGAAAACGTTGATCGAACGTGCGATGGATATTTCGGGTAGTGATCGAATTATGCATTACCCATGGCCAAGAGATCACTGGCCTGACTATGAAACACACATTCGAATTGATCGACTTGATGGTACGCTTGGTAAAGAAGTCGTTCTTGTAGCACATTGGGATCTATTCACAGAAAGAGGCAAAAAACTTTTGAGTAGTCGTACAAGTCGCCACACGATTACTTTAACTAATAATGATTTTTTGACTTATGTGATTGCTCAACAAACTGCATTATCTCATCTGGCCGATGAAATTGTGAATGAAGTTGTTTCACTTCAAAATAATTAATCAATAAAGATGGGGAATAAATTTTTAATTATACGAGTACGTGAAGTTTGAATCCTCGTTTCAAAGAATGGTTTGTGATCATACTTATTCCGATTGTCGCTATCATTATTTCCAATGGAGTATTTATTAAATACTTACCAATTTACTTAATCACTATTGGATCGGCATATTTTACGTCGATACACTTTCCCAGAATATTTAGTCAGTCCAACTACCTTAGATTCATTATTATATTTACACTTTATTCTCTGTTTTTATTTTTTTCACTTGTAATTATTCAACATGAATATTTTTTACAGTAACTCGAATGCTTTGCTTTTTTATAAATATTTATAAAGGTAGTTTGATTGTTTTCTGATCTAAAAAAATATGAAATTTTATTACCTGAAGTCGCTCCGGAATCTCTTAATGATCTTTCCGAAGAACTTCGTATCTATAAAGATAAAATTCTCGAAGTCTGGTTTTCACCAAGAGGTGTCTGCGCTGAAAAACCTCAGCTTTGGATTCTTGGAATTACGCCCGGGTGGAACCAAATGCGTATTGCTTATGAGGAAGCGAGCAATGCAATGCAACAAGGCTTGAGTCGATCAGAAGCCATTAAAGTCCGAAAGCCCAATGTTGCATTCGCTGGTTCTATGCGCAAAAATTTAGTCTCTATGCTTGATGAACTTGATTTCGCCAAGATTTTTGATGTCCCAACTTCCACAGATTTATTTGGTTCAGAAATATTAAGAACAGGATCAGTTCTCAAATATCCCGTTTTTAAAAAAGGTGCAAACTACACAGGACACTCTCCAAAACCTACATCTCATCCCGTTTTAGTAAAAATGATTGATGAAGTATTGGGTGATGAACTTGATGAGATTGGAGATTGCCTGATACTGCCGCTCGGTAAGTCTGTTGAATACGTACTAGACTATTTAGTATCACAAGGCAGACTAGATCAAAAACGTATCCTTAATGGTTTTCCGCATCCTTCAGGTGCTAACGGTCATCGTAAAAAACAATTTGCTGAATGTAAGAAAAGTCTCAAAACTAAAATCAAACAGTCATACTAAAAACTCTTTCAGCTTGATGCTATCTTATTTATTCTATGGAATATATGTTATCTAAGTTTTAGCTAAAAATAGATCCTTACTATGAAATCATTTTCATCATTATTATCTGAAGTTCGAGCTTGTAGACTTTGTCAAAACAGTTTGCCGCTTGGACCTCGTCCTGTCGTTCAATTACACCCGAGCGCAAAGATTTTGATCGCAGGACAAGCTCCGGGTAGAAAAGTCCACGAAACAGGAATTCCCTTTAACGATCCAAGTGGAGATCGTTTGCGTGAATGGTTGGGATTAACGCATGAGGAATTTTATGATCCAGAAAAAATTGCCCTGCTTCCAATGGGCTTTTGTTTTCCGGGCACAGGAAAGTCTGGCGATCTAGCACCGCGTCCCGAATGTGAACCCGCCTGGCGACATAAACTTCTTGATCAACTTGAAGCAATTGAACTCACCATAGTGCTTGGAAAATATGCTCAAGCTTATCACTTTGATAAAGGGAATTTATCGGTTACTGATCTCGTGAAATCATGGCGTGATTACTGGCCAGAATTACTTCCTCTTCCGCACTCAAGTCCAAGAAATAATTTGTGGTTAAAACGCAATCCCTGGTTTGAAAAAGAAGTACTTCCTATGCTTCGTGATCGAGTATCAGAAGTTCTTAACTAAATTTATTAGAACGGACTATTTTCTCAAATTGAATATTAACGAGAAAGGAAAACAGTCATGCAATCAAGACGTCATTTTATTCAATCCATAATGGCTATTGGAGGTCTTATGTCACTTCCTGTATTTATCTCAAAAGCGAACTCATATATAAAAAATAGATGGTATATGCCAGATGAAGGTGAACACCATAAACGTACCTGGATGTCATTCATTGCCAGTTATGATATTTGGGAAGAAAAACAAATTCCTGAAGTGCAGCGTAACCTTGCAACTATCGCAACAACAATCGCTAAATATGAACCTGTTTCTATGTTAGTCAGAGAAGAAGATTACAAAATAGCATTAGATCTTATCGGAGGGGGAAATGAGTATCCTTATTCGATTGAGTTGATCGAATTCAATATGAATGATCTTTGGATGCGTGACACAGGCCCTGCTTTTGTCGTTAATGATCAAGGACAAAAATCAGCTGTCAATTTTAACTTTAATGGTTGGGGTGAAGATCAGAAGTATGACCTTGATTCAAAAATTGCCGATTTTGTTGCTCAAGTAGCGAATGTAAAAACGATCAATACCGATCTGATTTTGGAAGGTGGTTGTTTCGAAGTTGACGGTCATGGAACTGCAATCATGACTGAAAGTTGCATACTCAATGACAATCGTAATTCTGGAAAAACAAAAACAGAAGTCGAGAATAAACTAAAAGCGTTACTCGGCTTAGATAAAATTATCTGGCTAAAAGGAATTAAGGGAAAAGATATTACCGATGGGCATACTGATTTTTATGCTCGCTTCGCAAAACCGGGCGTCGTTATGGTCAGCCGAGACACAGACAAATCTTCTTATGATTATAAAATAACACGGGAGAATATCAGTATCCTTCAATCATCAACCGATGCAAACAACAACACACTTGAAACAATTATTCTTGATACTCCCTGGGATATAAATACTGAATATGGAACCAAAGATTTTGCGGCTGGATATGTTGGATATTACGTCTGTAAGAATGCGATCATCATGCAGAAGTTTGGTGATAAAAAAGCTGATCGAATTGCAAAAGAAAAACTTTCCAACGTGTTTCCAGATCGTAAAATAGAACAAATAGCGATTAATGGTATTGCTAGCGGTGGTGGCAGTATTCACTGCGCAACGCAACAAGAACCCCTAACTTAGCAACTAGTAAAATTATTTATTATTTTGAACGGTAGACAACACCTTGTTTACAGCGCACCATTTCAAATTGATCAGAATAATTTGCAATAGGCTCAGAACCTCCAAGAAATAAATACCCACCCGGTTTTAATGCTTTTGCCATGCGTGACAAAATCTCAGACTTAATTTTATCTGAAAAATAGATCAAAACATTGCGACAAAAAATAACATCAAAATTTCCTAAACCTGAGTAACTTTCCAAAAGATTTAATTGCTGAAATCGAACACTTTGCTTTATTTCAGGTTTGAGACGAAGCTGTTGACCTTCGCGATCAAAATATTGGCGTTGATGATTTTCGCTTAACCCACGAGTAACTTCATACGGATCATAAATGCCTTCTTTAGCGTGCTGGAGCGCATTTTGAGATATGTCCGTCGCAACAATCTCGACATTTTTGGGTAGTGAGCCTGACTTCTTTTGTAAAAACTCGTTGATTGTAATACTAATTGAATAGGCTTCCTGGCCCGTAGAACTCGCAGCAGACCAAATCCGAAGCTGATGCGCTGATGAAGAAGAAAGTTCAGGCAAAATGACATCACGTAATATTTCGAAAGGATGTTTATCACGAAACCAGAGGGTCTCGTTGGTTGTCATTGCATCGATTACTTTTGTATAAAGTGTACTCTTACCTCTAGACTCTATAACTCCCAGTAATTCACCTAAAGACTTAAAACCCCCATCCTCGAGAATTACACGTAAACGATTCGTTACCAAGTACTCTTTGTTCTGGCCTAATACAATGCCAGAATTTTTCTCAAGAAAACTGCAGAAATGAGTGTACTCGCTAGAACTAATACTCCCTTTTAATACATCAACAGAATCTGCAGGTTTTGTTGACGCTAAAACCCAGCTTTCTGTGGAAGAGTCCAGATAAGCCATTCTATTTACCGAGCCGAGTCACTTAAAAGTGCTCTTACGCTTGCTCTAACTCCTGTTCCAATTCTTTCAATCTTTCAACAACGGTTGAGGCCAATTCGTCAGGACTAAACTTAGGTACTAATTTATTCGCACCAACTCTTTCAGCCATCGCATTGTTAAAATTACCACTCACAGAAGTATGTAAACAGACGTATAGATCTCTCAATTCCGGATGATCTTTAATCGCTTTAGTAAATGAGTATCCATCCATTGATGGCATTTCAACATCGCTAATAACCATTGAATATTTCTCAGTTGGAACCTCTCCTTTATTTATCGATTCTTTTAAAATATTAAGACCTTCTGAACCATTTTCTCCAATATCATAAGTTACGCCTAATTGATCAAGCACGCCTGTGACTTGATGGCGAGCAACAGAAGAATCGTCTACCACCAAGGCATGGTATTGAATATCACTCTCAGAGCTAAAAGAAATAAAGTCTTCAGACACTTCCAGATGGATGTTCATAATGTCAGCCATCACTTGCTCTACATCAATTACTTCGACTAATTCACCATCAATTTCTGTAACAGCAGTCATGTAGTTATGTCTCCCCATCCCTTTTGGGGGAGGTTTGATCTCATTCCAATTGATATTAATAATGCGATCAACACCACTAACCAGGAAGCCTTGTATCGCTCGGTTATATTCCGTAACGACAACCCAACTTGTTGATGGATCCTCAATTGGAGGTAATCCAACTGCTGCAGCCATATCCATCACCGTAATTGTCAGACCGCGGATATTTGCAACGCCACGTACAACATGATGTGATTGAGGAACAACCGTTAAAGGGGGGCATTGAATCACTTCTCGGACTTTAAAAACGTTAATCCCGAATCGTTGTTGAGATCTCAAACGAAACATGAGTAATTCAAGTCTATTTTGTCCTACGAGTTGGGTACGCTCGTCAACAGTGTCTAATATACTTGCCATCTATTTTCTCCAGCCTGATGCTAAATTTCTAAATCTTGCTCAACTTATCGGCACAAATAAAAATCTCTTTACGCCTCGATTAAAACTAAGCAACCTTGCTTGTCTTTATTAAGCATTCCAAACAGGCATTGTTTTTGCATGTTTTTAAATATAAACACTTATTTATTATGAATAAAAAAACAGATCTAAATCGAGCCTTTATAATTCTGCTTGCAGGACTCATGCCTACCCTTGCTTCGCCTACAGCAAATTCAACTGAGTATCAGTCCCTTGATAGTCTTAAATCTGCTGCTAAAGAATTCGTATTGGGTCAATATATAAATGTCTCAAATGAAAAGAAAATTGAGATTATCCCAGGCAGATTAGATCCACGCCTTCGTTTAGTAAGATGCAAGGAGCCTTTAGAAACGAGTAAAACATCAAATTCAGGCAACCGCGGACGGTATACTGTCAATATTAAATGCAGCGGTGTAAAACCGTGGGCCTTGTTTGTTCCTGTACAAGTTAAAGAGTTTAAAAATATCGTTGTGCTGAGTAATTCGTTGCCTAGAAATACTTCTCTTAGCCAATCAGATCTACGCGTTGAGCAGCATGATATCAATAGACTAAACTCAGGTTATTTTTCAAACTTAGATGATGTTGTTGGAAAAACCCTGAAAAGATCCCTCGGTGCTGGCCTGGTTATAACACCAACTTATGTAGAATCTTCCATGCTGATCAAGCGAGGACAGCAAGTAACACTACTCGCACAAACGGGCGGTATTACCGTTAAAATGGCTGGAAAAGCAATGTCTAATGGTATTGTTGGTGAACGGATAAAAGTTAAAAATATAAATTCAAATAAAGTGATTGAAGGCACCATCACAAACAACGGCTTAGTGACAACAAATGTTAATTAGTCCTAAAGGATTTAAAATCTCGGCCGCTAAGATATAAAAATCCAGAGGAGAAAATAATTATGGTATCGGAAATTCAAGGTTCAAGTTCAGGAATTGTTCAAAGTACGGAACAACGAAGCAACCAGATCAATGTTAATAAAAAAGCCGATGAAGCGAGCAAAGCACAACCCAGCTCTGCGCCTCCGCCGTCATCTAACGTCAATCTCACATCGGCTGCAAGTCAGTTACAAGCCGCTGAGAAATCGATCGCGGCCGCACCTGTAGTTGATCAAAGCAAAGTGGAAGCTGTGAAAAAAACGATTAATGAAGGATCTTACAATGTTGATGCTGAACGTATTGCGTCAAAATTGATCGATTTTGATACAGCATTACCACAGAAGAAAAGTTAAGTCTGTCAATACATCGTTATGAATAGAGTCAAGAACATGGAAAAACAACAATCATTGAAGCTTAAAGAAATTTCACAGCAACTTAAGCAAATCGGCACTATTTTAACTGCGTTAGATGAAGAGCTTGACCGTGAAAACCAGGCCATACGCCAGCGCGATAGTGAAATGTTGACTTCTTCCACAGATTCAAAAATTGCATTATTACAATCTATGCAAATCTCGAGTAATTCATTGACTACCCTTATGTCAAAACATGGCTACCATGATCAGCAAGTTGGACTGAAAAATAGTGCACTGGCATTCGAACTTGGCGATATCTGGACTACTTTCTGTGAAAAAATGGAAGCATGTAATGATAAAAATATTGTCAACGGCCAAGCAATTGAAATGACAAAAACAAGTACAGATCGCGTCATTGATTTATTACGTGGTAACGACAAACCTGTTTATGGACGTACCGGTACGATGCAAGCCAATTATGACACCCCGCCACTAGGTGAAGCATAGTTAAGAAAATGCTAAATAAAGAACGGTTGTTAGAAACCATACTCGATCAAATCGGTTCTATTCGTGACAAGCTAATATCACGAACCAGCCCCGTACCAATTGAACCTGAGCAAGAAATAAAACCTCCACCTTCTCCAGAAACCACAAAGCTAATGCACAGGATCAAAAATTCGCGCGCAATGTTGACAGTTAGTATTGCTGGAATGGAAGAATCCTATCTCAGTGCATTACTCGAAGTTGATGATGAAGAAGGCTATATTGTCATCGATGAACTTAGCTCTGGATCTGGACATCGAGCTATTTGCCACATTAAAGAATTTGAGATTAAAACACGCCTGGAAGATCGGGAAATTAAGTTTCAATGTGAACTCACCGCTGTAGGAGAACATAACGGTATTCACTACTATAAAGTCCCCTTCCCTGAAAACCTTGATCACCAATTAAGAAGAAAACACTTACGTGTTTCTACACCACGCGGAAAGTATTTGCCGGTACATATTCATACAGAATCGGATGATCTTGTAACAGGTGAGCTGGTAGATTTATCAGCTGGCGGATTTGCCGCTGTTCTTAGTAGAGAAACCTCTAATAAAGTTAAGCACGGAGATGTGATCCCGAAATGTATATTGTATCTTGGTGATCAGAAACCACCTGTCGAATCCGAACTTGAGATCCGTTACTGCGAAGACAAACGCTATAGTGCTAAACCAAGATTAGGTGGCAGATTTATAAACATGGATCAAAGCTCCGAGCGTCGCTTACAAAAATATATTTCTTTACTAGACAGGATAAATTCTCGAAACTCCCCAACGCTTTGATCAAAAATGATTGATCCATTTATACCGAAGTCAGACCACACCGCCATTCACTTTTACTGTTTGACCAGTAATAAACGCAGCTTCATCCGAAGCGAGATAAAGTACCGCATTTGCAACATCTTCAGGTAATCCAAACCGACGTAGCGGCGTGCTTTCGATTACCATATTATAATAATCCTCACGCATCACATCATCAGCAAACGAAGTTTTTATCCAGCCGGGAGCTACATCATTGACACGTATATCAGGTGCATTTGATCGCGCTAAACACTTCGTGAAACCTGTAATACCACCTTTGACTGCTGCAAACATTTCTGGGTTTCGACCTTCCATCCCATGTAACGCCAAGTCCCAGGAAATATTAATGATTGATCCGGATCCCGCTTTTTTCATTAGCTCAGACACCCGCCAGCTACACATCATCGTTCCCTTCAAATCAATTGATATTAATTTTTCCAGTTTTTCAATATCGCTTAATTTTGATCCGGAGCCGGTCAAAATATCAGCACCGGCAATATTCGCCCAAACATCGATCTCACCTAAATATTCTGTAGATGAAGCAACTAGACGATCAACCCCATCGCTATCAGCGACATTTCCCTGGATAGATTTAGCCACCCCGCCCGCTTGCTTAATTTCTTTAACGACTTCCTCAGCACTTTCTTTCGATGCATTGTAATTAACCACCACTTTCGCACCGTGCCGAGCTAAAACCAAAGCAACCTCTCGGCCAATACCCGTACTCGCGCCAGTCACAACAGCGGTTTTATCTTTTAATCTTAACTCCATTTTTATCTGACTTTATTAGTTTAATTTTCAGGGCAAGGCGTACATTCCAAAATGCCTAATGTCTCCAAATCCGTCGTATCGACTACACCTCGAACTGGTGCTTCACCGACAATATCTCCTTTATCAACCAGCAACAACATCTGACGTAATTGACCTGTAGAACGAAAGTTCATTTTCAAGCCTTTTGCACCATCGATAACCAGATCATTTTTCAGAAAAGTCATCAACTTTACTCCATCAGTGGAACTTGTACGGACCACTGCATCTGCAACAGCTTTCATAGCAATCCAACCTGCATAACCCGAATCATCCATTGCTTTTTCATGTAAATCAGAAAACCTTTTATTTACCTGGCTTGCTGCATATTTTTTGAAATCTTTATGCCATCCAGCAGCACTTGCCTTTGAATCAGGATTCTTTTGTATCCATTGTGCGACGGCATCATCGCGCATTTTTTGACTTGGAATTGTATGAAAAAGATTAGCGATGCAGTTCTCGCGTAGAGAATTATTCTCATCACTTAAATTAAAAATAGGCGTATCCGGGTTAAGCTTAGCCAGTTTTCGTAAAACGGCCTCGTCAGCGACTGCAAAAATAGCGGCAACATTTGAGACATGTGCTAAATTTGCCACATCGTGGTTTTTGATCCTGTAACTCTGCCCCAAAAACTCACCTTGCAAGTTAGCTTCATCAATTCCCTGAACCACACCAAGTGAGGCCATGCTAGAAACATCTCCCCAAAAAGCTAACGATACTTCAAGCTTATCTGCCGCAAAAACATTGCTTATCAATGACGTAAGAAAAAAACAACATAACAACAACGGTTTTCTGATCATAATCAATACCTCATATTCTTTTAATAGTCACCAGTGTACATTTTTGGAGGTATTATTGCTCATACCGCTTTATAACAGGAGGGAATATAGACTCAAGTGAATATGATTTTTTCCTGAACAAGGCTTATGAATAACCGTGACAAGAGTCTTCTAGTCAGGTATATTTTCCCGCTTAATACCACAAAGCGCCCTTAGCTCAGCTGGATAGAGTACCTGGCTTCGAACCAGGTGGTCGGAGGTTCGAATCCTTCAGGGCGCGCCATTTTTTCAACCGTTTCAATTACTGCTTTATTCAAAGCATATCCTATTAATTTTAATGTGATCATGTATTTCAACCATTATCACTAGATGGTACCGTTAGCTTTGCACGACCATCGCTACCATTTTTGTTATTAACGATGTTTCCACTTTCTTCATGAAGCAACAGACCAATCAGGTATCCAAGTTCCATATCACTCATCCTCCCAAAATGGTTAACTCGCATTTGTCCTTTTTTATCCACGATTATCAGTGATGGGGTGCCTTCAAGCGAAAACTTTTGCATAGTGACAGGAATCACATGTGACTCAGAAGGTCTATCAACGGCTATCGGAAACCTCAGTTGGTATTCATGTGCAAATACCTTAAGTGCATCAATATTCATAACACTGTGATGCTCGAATACTGAATGGAGTCCAATAACCTGTAGATTCTTTCATGTATATACATTTCATGAACCGCACAAATTTGTGGAGTACCATACAATACACAACTAGGGCAAAGCATTTGAAAAGCATGTATAACAACGACTTTACCTCGCAAATTATTCAAGGCTAGTGGCTCAGATGTATTTATCCATTCTATCGCTTCAATTTCTGGCGCAAGGCCTCTTTCAAAACTATTTATTCTCATTAACCTTTTCCTGATCAAATGTGTCCGAGAACTACTTTTACGCATATACCTTGAAAATCTATTCCTGGATACTGGCCAATTGCTATTAACGCATGTGGTATCTCTGTTTTAGTATTACATACTAATTTACTTTAACGAGCACACTTAAAAATATAAATTTCCAGAATAACCTGTTAAACACTAGCATTCACAGGACGCCATTATCATCCACAAGTTAAGTCCATAATCTTAATGATTCCACTCATTAATAAAAATATTACTCAACAATCAGATTCTATTTTTTTCTAGTATTCTTGTAAAAATCTACAGTTTTTCGGCATTAGAACGATATAGTTCACACAGTCCAATTCCATCAAATTATCAATAAGATCAATTGCGAGCTTCAAGCTTTTAACTAAGAGTAATAAAAGTTAATTATTTGAAGTCATAGCTATGAAATTAACAATTAAAATTTCAATCATCCTTTGCTTTATTGTCGCATTGTCAATATTGACTAACTATGGGATTTTGCGTGGACTCATTCTTTCAAGCTTTATCGAGCTGGAACATCAAGAAGCACAAAAAGATATGACCCGAATCCATGAAGCATTAAATGCCAATCTGGAAGAACTTGAGAATGCCACCGGTGATTGGTCACATTGGGATGATACATATATCTTCGCTGCGGGTGAGGACAATAACTTTTTGGAAGAAAACCTCGCGCTATCTTCACTCGAAACGTTAAATGTAAATTACATCAGTATCTATGATCGATCAGGACAATTACTCGTCTCAAAGATGTATGATTTTGTAACTGAAGAAGTTATCCATAATGACAATCTCTATCTATCAAAACTCAAACCTGATCATCCTTATATACAAGCGACTGATGAAGTTAAAATTACGACACAAATTGTACTTACCAAAAGTGGCCCGATGTTTATCGCGGTTAGCTCTATTCTTGATAATAATTCCAATGGGCCTGGCCATGGAACACTTATCATGGCACGTTTTCTCAATGAAGTTGCATTAGAAAAAATACATGAAAAGACACGTGTTAATTTCCAGCTATGGCCAGCGGATACGAACAAATTAACAGTAGAAGATCAAACAATATTTATTAGCCAATCAGAAGATCTCATTGATAACGGTGTTGTCGTAAATGAAGTGAGCGATGAGCTGTTATCAGTTTATTCTACGTATCGAAATAAGAATGGTAGCCCTATTCTTTTCTTACGCGCAGATGTGGAACGCAGTATTTCAGTACTTGGTACACATTCCATTAAGTATGCTCTTTGGGGTATGTTAATCGCAAGTGTGTTAATGCTTATTGTGATGGGCCTGCTATTCCATCGTTTCATAATCTCACCGTTAAAAAAACTATCAGAACATACTTTGAGTGTTAGTCACTCGGGCGATCTCTCTCAACGCCTCAACTTAGAACAGGGAGATGAAATCGGCATACTTGGCCGGGAGTTTGACGATATGCTAGATCATCTTTCTGAAGCAAGACATGATCTTCAAAAACAATCTTACTCAGCAGGCATTGCTGAAATGGCCGCAGGTGTGATGCACAACTTGCGTAATCAACTAAGCCCTCTTGTACTGCGATTGGGTAGTCTGAGGGCAATACTTGATGAATCATCAAACAACAACACTGACAGGGCTTTTAGTGAGCTCTCAACAGAAACTGAACTAACTGATCGTGGCCGTAAAATGCTGTCATATTTAAAAGCCAGTTTCGAAGAGTCCAGAGCCAAGAAAGATCAAATCAAAACGTCTGTTGATGTATTAGGTGTGCAATTGGGTCTTGTAGAAGAGATTCTTTCCGAACAGGAACAATTCAGCAGAACTGCTCAAGAGTTAAAACCAGAAAAATTCTCTCGAGTGATTGAGCAAGCGATTCGATTCTTACCAGATGACATTGGTAATAAATCAGTCATCAAAGTTGATTCGAATATTGATGAACTTCCCCCCATTCTCACTGATGATTTTATGTTGACTCAGGTTTTTCATCAGATTCTGGTAAATGCTATGCGATCGTTACAACTCTCAATAAAAAATAATGGTCGGATATTAATCCGCGCACAATTAATCGAGAAGCCTAATCATAAATCGATGGTAGAAGTACAGTTTGAAGATGACGGTAAAGGTATAGATCCTTCAATCATAGACTCAATCTTTCAGCGTGGCTTCACCACTAAAACAGACAAAACCAAAGGTGGACTGGGATTGCACTGGTGTTCTAACACCTTGTCTAAAATGGATGGAAATATCCATGCTCGAAGTGATGGGCCAGATAAAGGGGCGATATTTACTATCAGCCTACCCGTCGCAGAAATACAACAAGCAACAACAGCCTGAGATAATCTAAATGCCAAAAGATTTACAAACACGAATTTTGATCGCTGATGATGAGCAAGCGATTCTGGATGAATATGCTTCTGTCTTAGGTGGTAATGAAAGCGTCATCCAAGCTAAAGAAAGTCGATCAGCACTAGAAGCCGAACTTTTTGGGGATACCGAAATTGTTGAAAACAATGCCTCACCAAATTACGACGTAACTCTTTGTCGACAAGGAGAAATTGCTGTAGAAAAAGTACGTGCTGCAATTGATGAAGGTCAACCTTATTCAGTCGCGTTCCTGGATGTGCGCATGCCGCCAGGTATCAGTGGAGTCGAAACGGCAAAAATGATCCGTGAGATTGATGCTAATCTCAATATAGTTTTTATAACGGGTTATTCGGATATCAAACCCAGCGAATTTGGTCAGCAAGTCCCACCTGTTGATAAATTATTGTATTGTCAGAAACCCATTAAGCCAGACGAGCTTACTCAGTTTGCGCATGCACTTTCAGCGAAATGGGTATCAGACAGATCATTACAGGCAAATTCGCAGCGTATGCAACACCTGTTGTCTTCGAGTCCTTCGGTTATTTACAGTCGCTCCGCATCAAAATTTAGTGAATTCAATTACGTTAGCGAGAATAGTCGCCGACTATTGGGGTGGGAAGCTAAGTTATTTATCGAGGATCCAGATTTCTGGATAACGAAGGTTCACCCAGATGATCTAGACCAACTTAAAAACCATATATCACTGCTTTCTTCATCAGAAATATCCAGAGTTGAATATCGTTTCATGCATAAGGATGGTGAATATCGATGGATCAACGATGAGTCTGCCCTAGTTTATGATGATAACAATTATCCACTTGAGCATGTCGGTACCTGGATAGATCTCACCTCAGAAAAGGAACACCAGGTAGTAGTACAGCATCTGGCGTTACATGACACACTAACTGATCTACCTAATCGCTCTTTGCTAAATGACCGATTGCAACATGAGGTTGACGTTGCGAAACGCAGCGGTGAACCCTTTGCTTTGATTTTAATTGATCTTGATCACTTCAAAGAAGTCAATGACACACTAGGACACCAAGCAGGTGATACGTTATTAAAACAAGTCGCCATTCGATTAAAAAAACAGATCCGGGAAGTAGATACACTCGCTCGACTTGGCGGCGATGAATTTGCAGTCTTGTTACCCGCTGTCAGTGCGCTTGAGAACGCGATTGAAATATCAGATCGTATGCTCAATGCCATGGAAGAACACTTCAAAATTGAGGGCATGATGCTGGAAGTCGGAATGAGCGCAGGCATTGCTCTTTATCCGGAGCATGCAGAGCAAGCGGATCTTTTATTACGCTGTGCTGATGTGGCGATGTACATGGCCAAAGCTAATCATGGGGGCGTACAACTTTATGATTGCAGTAGAGATAATAATAGTTTACGCCGTCTGGCCGTTTCGGGTGAGTTACGAAATGCTGTCGAAAATGATCAGCTCACTTTTCATTACCAGCCAAAGATCAACTTGGAGACGAAGCAAGTTTGTGGCGTTGAAGCATTAGCGCGATGGGAGCATGAGGAATATGGTTTCGTTCCACCAGATGAATTTATTATTCACGCTGAACGCTCCGGTCTTATTCAACCTCTTACAAAATGGGCACTGAGTACAGCTATTAAGCAATTAGCTGAGTGGAAAAAACAAGGTGTTGAAATAGACATATCTGTAAACCTTTCTGCCAGAAACCTTTCTGATAAAGGCTTGCCAATCCTTGTGGATAGCTTACTCAAAGAATGGGATATCTTACCGCATTTTCTAACGCTTGAGATTACAGAAAGCGCCATTATGAAAGATTCAGAAAATCTGCTAAACGTTTTACATTCGCTAGATAAGCTTGGAGTTAATCTTTCCATTGATGATTTTGGAACTGGATATTCATCATTAGCCTATCTGAAAAAACTACCTGTAGATGAACTTAAAATTGATCGATCTTTTGTGGTCAGTATGCTTAAAAATGAAAGTGATCCAATTATCGTTCAATCAACTATCGATCTTGCGCACAACCTTGGTTACCGCGTTGTTGCTGAAGGCATTGAAAGTGCTGAGCATATTGAAGTATTGAAAAGTTTTGGCTGTGATATAGGCCAGGGTTATTTCATAAACAAACCCGTAACCGTTGGTGAAATGACTGCCTGGCTTCTAGAGAATTCTTATAGTCATCCTGCAAAAACTTTAGATGTAACAGAGAGCGAGACAACCTGACATTTGAAATAAATCATTCCAGATATTAATTTCTGGAATGTTTATTGCGTTGGTATATAGCGCACGTTTTAGCTCTTCTTTTATTCAACTTCTAACCAATATCAGATTCTAATTAGACCAGCACAAATAGAAAGAGTGATGAGAGAAGATAATGTTATCTCGCTATTGTAATTTTCAACGCAACTACCTCACAAAAACGTTGTTATTTTGTGCCTTTATGATACTTAAAGTTTCATTCGCTTTAGCAGAAACTGAGCTGTTTAATTCAAATGGTTTCAGTACTACTTTTTCATTTGAAGCAAGTGTTTATGCCATTCAGGCTGATGATGTAAATTTCGGTAGTGGTCAGTTTGATATTATCAGTGAAGAAACACGATCAAGCTCAATCACAACTTTCGAAGCATATATTAAACCTGTTCTTGAATCGCAATACATATCAGAGAACACAGGTACTTTTTATGCAGGTCTTGGGATTGTTGCTGGACTCGCGAGAGGTGAAGGTGATCCAGGTGGGTTTGTCACTGGTAATGAAGAGGATGTATCTACCGAATACCTTTTTGCGGGCTGGCGTTCTGGCTCGTTACCTGGTTCTTCAGAAGACTTGATCGATTTATCTTTTGGACGTCAGGAGTTTCAAATTGGTGATGGCTTTTTGATCTGGGATGGGAATCTTGATCAATTCGAAAAAGGTAACTATTGGACTACACCGCGTAATTCTTTTGAGAACACAGCTATCCTGCGAATTAATTCAGGACCATTACGTGCAGACATTTTCTATTTGACCACAGATAAAGATCAAGACAATACAGAATTAATCGGTTTCAATCTTGAAAAAACGAATGAAGAATCTGGCTCAACAGGTTTTAGCTTAATGCAGATAATTGATTCAGATGAACGTGATTACGTCCGTGATGGCATGTCTATTGTGAGCTTACGATCACAAGGTAATCCATTTGAAAAAACACCTGATTTATTTCTTGCTGGCGAATATGTTCGGCAATCAGGCGGTGATGAAACCAACATCAGTGCAGATGGTTGGTACGCTGAAGCGGCCTATACGTTCTCAGATATTTCATGGTCACCAACATTATCTTATCGTTATAGCCATTTTTCTGGAGACAATCCTGATACCGATAAATACGAAGGTTTTGATCCATTATTTTATGGATTCAGTCGCGGCTGGGGAAGCTGGTTTCAAGGCGAAATTGTGGGTGAATATCTTCTCTTCAATAGTAATCAGAGAACTCACATGCTCCAACTTTCTGTTGAACCAACTGAATCAATGGGCGGTGGTTTGATCTACTTTCAATTCGATCTTGATGAAAAGAATTACTACGGTGAACCTGTTAGTGATCGAACTTTTGCTGATGAGATTAATCTTTACGTTGATTGGGCTCCAAATGATTACCTGGAAGTTGGTGCTTTGTACGGAATAGCTATTCCAAAAGAAGCTGCTAAAACTGCTTTAGGTGGAAATGAGGCTTTTCAGATTATAGAAATTTACACCACCTTTTACTTTTAAAAACGATATGTGAATCGCTTTTTATCGTAAATTAATACTCATGTACCTGGCTCTGGACTCCTTACTATAATCTTTACCGATTTCGTTATTTAATAAATATTCAGTGACCAGTCATTGCACCTATGCTTTTCTATTTTTCGGGCAATACGACAACCGAAAACCAGAAGTTTTCAATCGCGTTAACCACTTCTACAAACTTTTCCAAATCTACAGGTTTAACGAGATAACTATTTGCATGTAGATCATAGGTTTTCAGGACATCTTGTTCAGCTTTGGAACTAGTTAGAATAACGACAGGTATACGGCGTAGATTTTCATCGCGTTTAATTGCCTGTAATACTTCACGACCATCCAGTTTCGGTAAATTAAGATCCAGCAGAATTAGATCTGGCGTTGCTACATTTTCATAACCCTCTTGCCTTTTCAGGAAAGCCAGTGCTTCTTCTCCATCCGCCGCAACATGGATGTTATTCTTAATTTTAGCTTCGGAAAAAGCTTCCCTGGTCAAAAGTACATCACCAGGATTATCTTCTACTAAAAGTATCTCAGCAAATTTTTCCAATTTAATTCCCCTATTTTTTATATTTTATTTTCTTTCCCCACGGGTATCGTGAAATAAAATGTGCTGCCTTTTTCAAGTTCTGACTCAACGTAAATCTTACCCCCGAAACCTTCTATGATTTTCCGACAAATAGCAAGCCCCATTCCTGTACCCGAATATTCAGTTTTTCCATGTAGACGCTTGAATGGCTCAAATATTTTCTCTCCATATTCCTGTCGCATACCAATACCATTGTCTTTAACGGAAAATAACCATTCATCTCCCTCTCGAGCGGCACTTATATGAACCTCTGACCGTACTCCAACAGTACGGTACTTCAACGCATTACCAACAAGATTTTGTAAAACACGCATAAAACGAATTGGATTAGTAAAAATTACCGGCAATGCGTCATGAGTTATACGCGCATTTGAGCTATCGATAGCCTCTTTAAGGTTTTCCTGAATAAAGTTCAAGACATCGTTTGCATCGACACTTTCATAATGCTCTGCGTCCTGTCCTGAGCGCGCATATTCCAATAAGTCCTCAACCAAACCCTGCATTCTGCGAGCGCCATCGCTAGCATAAGTGATGTATTCTTTTGCTTGATCATCCAACTTATCTGCATAGTGTTTTTCAAGTAATGCCGTAAAGCTACTCACCATACGTAAAGGCTCTTGTAAGTCATGCGACGCAACATAGGCAAACCTTTCGAGTTCTATATTAGTGCGTAAAAGTTCTATCTCTGCCTTCTTCTTGTCAGAGATATCATCCACGGATCCAGCGACTCTTGTTGCATTACCCTCATCATCCCAGAGTGCTTGCCCTCGAGAATGGATCCAGACATAAGTGCCATCAGTATGTTTTAAGCGATAATCAACATCATACGGCGTTCTATTCTCAACATGACTCATCAGTGCATCAAGAGTTTTTTCTTTATCTTCCGGGTGTAATCGTTCTGAAAAATCCTCAAATTTGGGGATAAAGCTTTTATCTGTAATACCAATAATTTGCTTGAATCGATCTGCCCAGAATAATTTATTCTCTTTAATATTCCAGTCCCACAATCCAACGGCAGAACCACGGACAGCTAATTCGTAGCGCTCTTCACTTTGTATCAGTGCTGCTTCAGCAAGCTTGATATCTGTGATATCTCGTCCAAGGCCAAGTACAAACTTATTTCCCCGTTTATCTTCAAAACGCACTTTTTTAGTAAACAATATTCTGCTTTTACCGTCGGGGAAATTAATACTCTCTTCAACTTCAGAATAACCTCTTTCTAATGCTTGCGTGTCGTGCTTAAGAAACTCTTCTGCATCTTCAGGATCATATTCTTCCAGGGTTGTATAACCTATCACCGCATCCCTTTTATCTTCGGGATAAACTTCCAGAAATGCGGGGTTTGCCTGTACTATTCTAAAATCTTCATCCTTGACGAAAAGAAGATCAGGAATATTTGACATAATCAAATCCTGGAAACTCTTAACATCCTCAAGCTCTTCAGTTCGCTGCTCAACAATGCCCTCAATTATCTGTCGGCGTCGAATAAGATAGCTTAGCGCATATACGATAAAGGCAGTAAAAATAAGCCCGCCAATCAGGACAAACAAAGGCAGGAAAGTTTTTTGATCAACATATGCGTCTAAATTTGAAGTCGCGGTAAACTTCCACTGGCGACCTGCAATATCTAATACACTTGTAGAAAATGTCTCCTGATTCGCAGATGATTGCTTAGAACCAAAAATATTCTCTGGCGTAGCAGTTATATCTTCAATCTGCAGGTTTACTTTATTATTCTTCCCTCTGAGCGCACGATTAACCATGTCACCAATGCCTAGAACCATCACTACAAATCCTTTCAGATGTTTTGCACGAGCTGTGCTGGTGTTGTAAAAATTGACCCCCTCATAAATGGGATAAAACACCAGTACTCCAGCTTGCTCTTCAACACCTTCCTGCACAAGTTTTACGGGTGAAGTCACCATCCATTTCCCGCTGTCTCTTGCCAGATGCAAAGCCCTCAATCGTTTAGCATTTGATGACAAATCAAACCCTACAGAAGCCTGGTTGCCCTCGAGTGGTTCGAGATAATAAACAGGGAAATAAACATCTCGCACCGATGCTGGAACCATAACACCCTGTCGTTCACGCTGAGTAATATTAAAATCTGGCAAACCTTCTGTTCGAGCTTTTAATTCATACTCTTCACGCTTGTTGTGAGGTATTTTGGGGATCCATTCCAATGCTTTAATATCTGCATTATTCTCTAGTAGCGCTCTTGTAAACGTGCTGAACTCTTTTCGACCGATCGTTTCTGACGCATCGTAAAATGCTTTTAATGACTGTAAATCATAAAGATTCGAAGCTACTTCTTCTTTAACAACACGTATTTGCTCCGATGTATCAGAAAGTATTGTTTGCTTTATTGCTTGCTCCTGGTGATTCTTAAAAGCCATATATGCCGCGATAGCCGTCATAATACCCAACAACCCAATAAATGCAGGTATGGCATAAACGCGACGCTTATTTTCATGAACTACTTTCACATCGCCGTTATCGGCGAGTATCCGGTAAGCAAAAACAACAAAAATCAGGAATGAGATAACCAGCCCCACAAATAAGGTATAGAGGACAGTTTCTTTAAGTCTATCTTCCGCAGCTATTACCGGCGAATGATCAGATATATAGGTCAAGGTGAGATCATGCTCAGCTAGTTCTATCGAAAACTCACGCGGTAAGAGAATATGATCATTACTTGTTTGGACCGACACCAAACCTTGCGTCAACCTGATCGCAACACCTTCTTGACTAAGATTCGGACTGAAAATTGTGTTTGAATCCACACTTATTTCAGTACTTAAAATACCTTCAATACTCAGACCATACTTAACAGGGATAGAGATCACAAAACTAAATTGATTTCCCCTTTGTTCTAACAACTCAAAATGATAAAGCAGATCACCAGCCAGCAGCGCTTTTACCCATGGCTCATTCGCATTGTATGAGCCTCTCAATTGTTTGTTTGTTTGATAGATAAACTCGCCGGAAATATCCTGCAAAACAAGTGGGGATTTTTGACCGGATATTGAAAAATTATCTACCAGGTCAATAAAATCAGGATTGTTAGCTGAAGCCAGTAAAGCCGCATTTACAATTACTGGAAAATCGCCCAGATCTGACAAAACTCTACTGTAGCTCTCAATAAACCGCCTTAACAATTCAACTTCTATCTTGGCGGCTACATTTGTAACAGTAACATGCTGTTGTTCAAATGCCTGATGGATTTTTGGAAGTAAAACAAAAGAAGTTAGTAACGTGGAAAGTAAAAAAAATCCGGTCAGAAATATAACGAAAACCCGCAAAACGGATTTATCCAGGCTTTTAAATTTTTTGAGTTTTTCTCTCACTATTGAGAGCGTTCTATAATGTCAATCTCATCCTGAGATCCGTAACGCGCCATACAGTAATGATCACTATGTAGTGCTTCATGACCATTCACATTATTATCCAAATCAAACTCTACGAAGGGTTTTTCATATAACTTAACCAAACCCTGCACCGGCTGCTTGAGGTTTTCCAGTGCAAGACGTATGGCATTCCGATCAGCATGGCGATTTCCCGTCAAACCAGCTTGGTTGATCGCCTGAATTAGCAGTTTTGTTAGATCATAAGCATGAATAAATCCGACGGCAGATTTTAGATCTTTTGCTTCTTTTATTGAATCGCCTGATATCTTTTTCAAGCGATCAAAAACATTGCCAGAAAAATCACTCCTGTTTTTATCGGTGAATGCAAAACATGTTTGAATAAAAGAAAGATCAATTTCCTCTCGTTTTTCCACCGTAATTTTCTCATGAAAATTTCCACCGGTTATGCCCCAGTGGCTAATGATCGGTAATCTTTGCTCCTCTGGTAGATCGATCATTGACTGGGTAATAACAGCTCCCTCGATAGCATTAGCAACCAGGATCACGCAGTCATAGTTACTAGCTGCAATTTTCCGTAACAAAAAGCGTGCTCCCTGCTCCCGTATATTCCAACCGAATCGTGTGACTCCCGGAATTGAAATACCCTGCACGCTCAATGCTTTTAACATACTCTCTAAATTTGAATCACCCCACGGCGTTGCTTCGAGTAACAAGTGTGGTGCCCGACACTGCTTCTCTTCCAGTGCAAAATCTACAATTACCGGGCCAGCCTGGGTATCATCTATAGACAAACGGAACACCCAATTCTCGGTTGATGGATAGCGCGTGATCGGTCCACCCGCAGCCCACGGCACTAATGTCAGTGCTTGATTCTCATTAATAAAAGTACGGTTTTTGATCAACGGCGGGGAGTGTATTCCTGAAAAAATGGCTAACGCTTCTGGATCTGCCAGAAAAGATTCATAATTTTTCTTGCTACGTACCACATTACCGCGATGGTTCAGATATTTAAACTCGACTTTGTATCCTGCAACTCGGTTTTCGACTTCATCAAACGCGACTTCGATACCTTTCTGGATAGCCTCGGAAGATTCAAGATGATTAGTAAGATCGGCGTCCTGATAAATGCGTATTACATTGTTTTCAACCTTATTGTCATTCAACTCTCCTGCACAAACTGCCAGGTTTATTAAAAAGAGAGAAAATAATACTATTCCTTTCATCATTAAAACTTCCACATGAGTTGAGCTTGTACGACTGATTCTGTGACACCTTTAATTCCAAACTTATTATGCCAGTATTGGTACTCAATACCAGCCATTAACTTACCCTGTTTATAACCAAACACATTACCAACATCGAGCAGTAACCTTGGGACGATCAATTCGTTAGCATTTGATGTATAGAGCCATAAAGCGATAGATAAACAACAGAGTTATGCAGAAGTTAATATTTGTTTTGTTTTTTCCAGGGTAGTTATATCCTCCACTGCTGGCTTTTTAGAACAAAAACGTTTTTGACAATCGATCGCCTCAAGAGGCCGACCCAAAAGGAAGCCCTGGATCTCATCAACACCATGACCGATGAGATAATCCATTTGCTCTGTGCTTTCAATGCCCTCGGCAACGATGTTAATACCAAGATCCTGAGATAACTTAATAATAGAATGAATAATCGCCATATCTATTGGACTTTCAAACATGGCGTGGATAAAACTCTTATCCAGCTTTATCGTTTCTATATTAAATCTTTTAAGATAATCGTATGAACTGTGGCCCGTCCCAAAATCATCAATCGCTACTCCGACTCCAAGAAGGTGTAATTTGTTAAGTTCCCGATCAAGATTTTTTGAACTTGAGAACAAGTGTCTCTCTGTTAATTCAAGACTGACATCTTCTGGAGAAATTTGCAGACTTTCCAAGTTTTGCTTCAGGCTCTCAGAAAAGCTATCGGAGATAAACTGTCCAGGTGCGATATTGATATGCATCGTCACTCTTTCCATACCAACCTCTCGCCATTTTGCATACTGTTCAAGCGTATCTTTCATGACACGCTCGCCAACTTCTTTCATTAAGCCAAGACGTTCAAGTACACCAATAAATTCATCAGGTAGAACAAGATCATCTTTCGATTTTCTCCACCGCAATAACGCTTCAAATCCTGCCAGCACTTTTGTATCAGAATGAAAGATAGGCTGATAGTGAAGCAGGAACTCATTATTTTTAACCGCATGGATAAGTTGATCTTCAAGGGCCAGTGTACGAATCATCTGGTGATCATCTGCATCAGTAAAGACGACGTAGGTATTCTTGCCGGCATGTTTTGCACGATAAAGTGCTGTATCGGCTGATTTGAATAACCAGTCACTACTGAAGCGATTACTATTATCATTTGATAGCGTAGAAATACCGATACTCATCGAAGGTACTATCTTGTTTCCTTTCAAGAACATCGCCTCACAACAACTCTCAAGAATTTTTTTAGCGACCAGGTTGGCAATGCCTGGTGAAGCTAATCCTTCTAGTAAGATCGCAAATTCATCTCCGCCCAAGCGGGAAACTGTGTCACTCTTGCGCACACAATTTAGCTGTCGAGCAGCTATTTCCTGTAGAAAAAGATCACCGATATCATGTCCGTAGTGATCATTAATTCCTTTGAAATCATCCATGTCAATGATCAGCAAGGCATTACAAGTATTGGTTCTAACTGAACGTGAGATTGCATGTTCAACACGATCAAAAAATAGTGATCGATTTGCAAGGCCAGTTAACGCATCATAATTAGCTTTTTCGTAGACTGCTTTTAAATTATTTTGAAGTGAAAAACAGTGTGAGACAGAGTTAATAACCCTCTCTTGGGTAAGATCCTGTTTTTCAAGAATTCCATATGCTCCCATCCTCCCAGCTAGATCTGATAATTCTTCAGAGAAAAATTCCGCAATAGCAATGATTGGGCAATCTGGAAATAATGCCTTAACATTTTTGAAATTCTCTTCAGGAGATTTGCCAAGATATTTGACATCTAGCATGATTAGCACGGTCGATATTGGATCAAATGGTATTGTATCAAGACTGTGATCGATGACATCTAGTGAATCGTATAACTCATAAAGTGAATTGTTAAATTGGACATCAAAATCGACAAGGTAAGAATTTTTTAGGTAGTTCGAGATTAATACATAATCCCCACGATTTTCATCAATAACGAGTATCTGACGTTTACCCTTTTTAGGAAGCACTTCAGTTTTCAGCTGCATAGTAATACTCATTACCCATTAAATGTAATACTTTTTAACAATCACCTATTCAATCTAACCATTCTGCTGTCTATATAACGGCCAACTTTGGATTTGCTTTAGAGTAGATTTTTTGACGAGTCAAGTATGGACAGAAATCCGTAAAGCACTGGCAATGATTACTTTAGAAATTTTAAGCACTTAAATTTATCTTAATTCTCGCTTTCCATATTAATAGATTTGATGACAAGTTATAAAATTTGACCTTTAGTAATCATATTTCAAGAACTCATAAGTTAATCTTTGATAATGGTAATTAATCACACAACATCGTTTGATGAGCTGTCCACAATCGTTGGCATACTCATTGCTTTTGCATTTATTCAAAAGCATAACTATGCAGTAAACAGAATATAAAACGATAAAATAAGGACTTTAGTACGATGTTAGATACAACGCTTAATTCTTTGTCAAATGAGTTATCTCTGTTCAAGCAATCCCCAGTCGCTAGCCTTTGTGTTTCTGAAGCTGGCAACATAATGGAAATAAACGATACGGCAGTTGCCCTGTTCCAGCTCCCACGCAGAATACTGTTCAATAAGCCTCTGGTTACCATGATCAACGATTTACACAAACGCCAGTTTAATACCTATCTGGCGGAACTGAATAAAGGCGAAGTTATCAACTGCGAACTGGATCTAAAGCTACGGTCGGGGCATATTTTCCCAGCTATGTTATTGAGTAAAAGATACGATGATGAAGATGGTAGATTTCTTTTTACCATCATTACGATTATCGATATCTCACAACAAAAATATATTGAAGAATCACTGACAAAAACACAAAAAGAATTAAGGGTGCTTGCCCATCATGATCCTTTAACCAGTCTACCAAATCGCTATTTATTCCATGACCGTCTCGAAAGCGCACTGGCTCGTACAAAACGTAACGGTTGGTTAGGTGCCTTAGTTTTTGCAGATGTTGATCGGTTTAAAGTTATTAATGATGATTATGGCCATATAGTCGGCGATCAAGTACTTGTTGATGTCAGTAAACGATTCCAGGAAATGATTCGGGATCAAGATACTGTTTGTCGATACAGTGGAGATGAATTTGTCCTTATTCTGGAAGATATCACCTGCGAGAAAGATGCCATACATGTTATCGAGAAAATTGTAGAACGCTTTTCCAAACCCGTCTATGGCCTTATTGAGCATCCTTTGAAAGTAACAACTTCTTTAGGCGTTTGTCTTTTTGACAAACACGATAACGATACAGAGTCGGTCATTAGAAGAGCCGATTACGCTATGTACGAATCAAAAAAACGTGGCCGAAATTGTTTTACCGTTTTCTCTGAAGAACATTCTATGGCCCAAAATCTAAATATGATTATGGAAAATGATCTTAGTATCGCGATTGAAAACAAAGAGTTCCACCTGCATTTCCAGCCACAAATTAATACAGTGACCAATCAAATTGATGGCATAGAAGTATTAACACGCTGGCGGCATCCACGCAAAGGCCTTATCTATCCTGATGAATTTATTCATCGTATGGAAAATGCCAACCTTAACCACTACCTCACACAATGGGTTATTGAAGAGTCTTGTAAGGTTGCTAATCAATGGCTAGATCAAGGGTTGGATTTCAAACGTCTAGCGGTTAACTTTTCACCTAAGGAGTTTGCCTCTACACAACTTCTGCAAACGGTTCAAGATGCACTGAAAAAATCAGGCTTACCTCCGCATAAACTGGAAATCGAAGTAACAGAAAACAGCATTATGCAGAATCCATCGTTGGCCACTAAACTACTTAAAGAATTTTCTGAAATGGGAATTCGTTTATCATTAGACGACTTTGGTACGGGTCATTCCGCATTAAGTTGTCTCAACGATTATCCATTCCATTGCATAAAAATTGATAAATCATTTATTGATCATTTACCAGTGAAGAAAAACTCCAAAACTTTGGTCGATGCCATTATCTCAATAGCACAGTCGCTTGGTATGGATGTGATCGCTGAAGGCGTGGAATCAGCTCTTCAAAAAGAATATTTACAGGAAAAAGGTTGCGGCCTGATGCAGGGCTTTTTATTTAGTCCAGCAGTCACCTATGAAAACATGACTAAGATGCTAATGGCTGGTAAAGATGAGCTTCTCATAGAACAGAAAGTTGCCGCGTGTTAAAATTTTGTTGCTATTGAGTTTATTAATCTATACCTCTGGCTGTTCCACGGGCAGGATTAAAGTAAAAACACTCCCTCCAGAAGAGTTTGAGGCACAGGTTATTTCACCATTGTGTCGCTCAACTATACGGCGCGTCACCGCTAACCCGATCCCCAGACCTTCATAGTCGCTACGAGTATTAGCGCAGGTAAACATAGAAAAAAGTTTGTTCTTGAATTCTACTGGAATACCAATACCATTATCGCTAAATGAAATGTAATAATTTCGATCTTTTTGTGTTGCGGTTATAACTATCTGCGGTGTTTCTTTTGGTCGACAGAATATAATTGCGTTATCAATAATCTCCTTGAATACTCGTTTCATTTGTTGGGGATCAACATGTGCAACAGGCAAATGTTCGCATTCTATCAGGGTATCTGTCTCTTCAATTTTCTGGATCAACTCAGACTTAGCAGCTGACAGTACATCAGCTAAATCTGTCTCAACAAATGCGCTTCCTTGAGTAATTACACGAGAAAATTCAAGCGTACCTGACAGCATACTATTCAGTCGTTGTGCATTATCGTTGACCATATCAACGTATTCAGTAACTTTATCTCTATCACCAGAATCATAATTTTCAGTTAGTAGCTTACTAAAACTTGTTATCATCCTGATGGGTTCATTCAGATCGTGTGAAATTGAATAAGCGAAAGTTTGAAGATCTTCATTCCTTTGTTCAATTATTTGTGAGGCTTCTTTGATCAACGTCACATCAATAAACGTAATAACTACACCTGTTGTCTCATTTTGTTCGTTGCGATATGGATTTAGTTCCATAAGGAACCATTGCTGATCATCATTTTTGACCTCGAAGCTAGCACGCTCTTCAAACTTGATCACTTTTTCCAACTCTTCCTGGAAATCTTTAAAAACAATTTTACGGTTCAGATGATTGATGGGTCGTCCAATATCTTGAGCAAGAAGGCTAAACTGCCTGGCTGCGGCAGGCGTAAATTTTCTTACTTTTAAAGTATTATCAAGAAAAATCGTACCAATCTCAGTACTTGATAATAGATTATCCATATCTTCCGTTAATTGAGTAAGCTCGAGTATCTTTTCTTCATATTCACGGTTAACCGTGTACAACTCTTCATTAACAGAATGAAGTTCCTCATTGGTACTTTGCAACTCTTCGTTTGAAGCCATTAACTCTTCATTAGTGGCTTGCAGTTCTTCATTACTCGTTTCAAGCTCCTCAACTGTAGCTTGCAAGTTCTCTTGAGTATGTCGTAACTCTTCCTCAAGGTATCTCATGTGATCATTAGTAATAACCGAAGCAGGTTCTATTGAAACAACTTCACCATTGAGAACCGGCGCCTCATTGATATCAGCTTTCTCTTCAACCCGATGTGTTTCTTCAAATATAACAAGCAAATAGTTAGATGATTTGTAGTCAGATAATGGCTTGACAGAAACCCTGATAACACGTTTATCATCCTCACCGAGGTTGACTTTAATTCCACCGTAACTAATAGTCGTATTTTCTTTAGCAATTCTTTGCAAGCCGGTGGAGAGAGCGGTTCTAAGATCTGGATGGACCAGCTCTGTAATATTCAAGCTGGAAACGCCTTTCGGAGTGCGTAAATAATCCGCCGCGGAACCAAAGGTATGGGCTAATAAACCGCCGTATTCAATTAAAACACTTGCTGGTACATAGCTGTCTAATAGCGCGTCATACGCTCTGATCAAATTAATATCACGTCCAGCAATGCCTCCAGTAGACGATGTATAACCACTCCCATCTCTGAGCAAAACATTTCCTGATGCAGTAAGAGGCATTGTTCTTGGCATTGACTGAAGGCCAGTCTGAAGTCTTAAGTCTCGGCGTTTAGTAAAAACTTTATAACGGCGATGTTGTTCTTCAAATTCATCCTCAATGTCACCTAAAGACTCAGATGGCCCTAGTAATAAATATGCGCCAACCTTTAAAGCGAAATGGAATAATGAAAATACACGTTGTTGTGCAGGTGTCTGAAAGTAGATCAACATATTGCGACAACTGATAAAATCAAGCTTGGTAAATGGCGGATCTTTAATCACATTCTGGTTGGCAAAAACGACAACTCTTCTTAGTTCTTTCGAGACCTGATATGCATTATCGTCGAGACGGAGAAAAAACCGGGACAAACGATCAGTGCTCATATTTGCCAATGATGCCTGCGGATAAACACCATTACCGGCCTGAGCCAGAGAACCCTTATGTAGATCAGTAGCGAAAATCCTCAAATTAAGCGGTTTATTATTCGCTGTTAACCATTCTATTGCGAGAATTGCAATCGTATAAGCTTCTTCCCCCGATGCACACCCAGGTACCCAAAAACGCACTTCATGATCCTTTGTACATTTAGAACAAATTTGGGGAATAACTGCTGATGCGACGTATTGCCAGACCTGTTCATCGCGAAAAAACTCGGTTACCCCTATTAATAAGTCTCGATAGAGATGCTCTATTTCTTCTTCGTTTGTGTTCAAAAAATCCGTGTACTGATCAACCGTTTGCATATGGTTAATCGTCATACGACGTTCGATACGACGTGTAATAGTGGCTGGTTTATAAAACTGAAAATCAACACTGAAAGAACTATTCAGTAATACAAATATGGGTGAAAAAATCTCATTGTCTTTGGGTAAACGACCTTCAGTTGAAAAGTTCGTCTTAGTACTAGTTTGAGCATATTCCAGCAATATTTCCGGCATATCAATCGGGTTTGCAGTCACATCGACCAGATTGGTTAAAATTGCACTGTTGGGCATGCCATCAAAACTGGCAGAATCTGGGTTCTGACAGATCACCAGACCACTATTTTCATGAATCGCTGCAATACCCCGAGAACCATCGCTACCCGTCCCTGATAAAATAATGCCTATCGCCCGATCTCCGGCATCCTCGGCAAGGCTACGAAAAAAAATATCAATGGGTAGGTTAAGTGCGCCAGTCGTATTCCGATCTCGCAATAACAATCGGCCTTTCTCCATTACCATTTCTTTCTTTGGTGGGATTAAATAAATTGAATCAGGCTCGACTTCCATGTTATTCACTGCTTTATGGATAGCCATTTTGGTATGTCTGGCAAGTAGATCATCCATCAAACTTTTAAAGTCTGGTGCCAGATGTTGAATAATAACAAACGACATACCAGAATCGATGGACATATTACTAAAAAATGCTTCTAGCGCTTCTAAACCTCCAGCCGATGCACCTAGTCCAACAATATAATGGGGATTAGAAGCATTCTGTTGTTCCGAGTCATCCATAATTTAAGTCCTTCAAACTACAAGCTTTCACAAGCATGATATTAATTGTCAGCTTTTGATCACATCCGCTGCATTTTATATTTGAGACACATTTAATGCACCAACAACCCTCATTTGTGTTCGACGGTTGTAAGGCTAAAAGAATTATCTGAATCTAGTACACTCCCACCGATCAGAATACCATAAGTGGAGGGGTAGTTAATAACATGATGGGTAGTGATGCTACGTGCTTTGATAACAATTGTTGAAAGAATATTAATAAAACTTAATTCAAGTTAAGTTTCGATGTGATGTGCTGACGAATTGTTAAATGCCAATATACCTAAGTTAAAAGACGCACCCATGTTCCAATTCTTCGGATACTCATTACTTAATTGTCAGTTAACCGGATTTTCATCAATAGCGAGTTTACGTAAACTATTTAGTTCAATTTGCTTATCTGGTTCAGGTTTATTTTCAACTATCGGACATCGAGTCAAACTTAACGTGAAGTGAAATTTGGAACCTTTACCCAATTCGCTCTCGACTTCTAATTGACCGCCCATCAATTCTACCAATTGTTGACTGATCGTCAGCCCCAATCCAGTCCCGCCATATTTGCGTGTCGTGGAAGCATCTACCTGTGAAAAAGATTCAAATAATTTTTCCTGGCCATCTTTAGAAATCCCAATCCCCGTGTCAATAATACTAAAACAAATCTCAGCGTTAATATCATTCTTTTGAAGACATTCCACTTTAATCAGAACGTGTCCGGATTCAGTAAATTTAATAGCATTACCTATTATATTTATAAAGACCTGACGCAAACGACCCGGGTCAGCCATTAAATTTGATGGCGTTTCAGGCATGTATTCAACGATCAACTCAATGTTTTTTTGTTCACACTGGGGTTGAAATAATTTGGTAACCTCTAACAAAGTAACTTGAAGATCAAACGGAATTGATTCCAGATCTAACTTTCCGGCCTCTATTTTCGAAAAATCCAGAATTTCGTTAAGAATACTAAGAAGCGCATTACCAGAAGATTTGATCGTAGCTGCATACTCATGCTGTTCAGGATTCAGCGGTGTATCTATCAACAAGTGGCTTAAACCTAAAATTCCATTCATCGGTGTACGAATTTCGTGACTCATATTTGCCAGGAATTCGCTTTTAGCTTTAGTTGCAGATTCTGCCTGCTCCTTCGCTTCAAAGAGTATACTTTCTGTTTTCTTTTGTTCCGCCAGCAACTCTTTTAATTTATGTGACATACGATTGAAAGATAAACTTAACTGACCTATTTCATCAGATGTATTTACAGAAAGTTGAGTTTTATAATCACCCTTTATAATTCCATTAACAGCCCTTGTTAAAAGTACCAGAGGTTCTGATAATTTTTGTGCATAAATTAAGGCAACTATGATCGCGAAAAAAATAAACCCAATACCGAGTAAAAGTAAGTCCCGCTTTAATTTTGATGCCGCTGCAAAAGCTTCTTCAGTTTCAATCTTGACCACTATCCCCCATTCAAGCTCAGGAATATAACGCCATGCAGCAAGTATTTCTGTTCCTTCATAACCAATCGATACACCGGAACCTCGCTCACCCGATGCAGACCATTGTATTGGGCGTGCGATTTCTGATCCGATTAGATATTTTAAACTAGAGGTAGCGTTAGCATTATGTCTAAGTGGTGAAATAATAACTGCGTGATCATTTTCTAATTTACTTATTACAACTTCACCTGTGCTTTTTAAACCCGTGTAGTCAGTTGCAAGATGGTAATAATCATCACTACCCAGTTGAATTGCGAGTACACCAATAAGCTTATTATCTTTAAAAACGGGACTTGCAATAAAGGCACTGTGTTCTTCAAATACAACATCATTATTTTGCGATGGCGAATACGCTTTAAATTGTGAAACTGTGGTGTCTAATAATGTCGTTGTTCGTGTAAATGTTTTCGCCAGTTCCGTATCACGATACGGCCCATATCTGAGATTAGTTGTAAAATCATCTTCCTTAAGAACCGAAAATAAAATATCACCATTCAGAGAAATCAGAAACAAATCATAGCTATAAAACTCTTCCTGAAATAACTCAAGTATTTTACGAACTTTTTTTTCTTCTGCGAGGTAGTCAGAACTGTCTATTCCTTGCGAATATGCATTTGTCAGATCTTCAAGCGCATTAGCAATAGTTGGTAAATTAGCAACTGTACTTACGCTGTATTCTTTTTCATTTAAGTATTCATATATTATATTTACTTTCTCATCGACTAACGCATTTAATGCATTTTCAACTTCAACTTTAATAGCGCTTGTTGAATTATCTATTGCTAATAAGGCAAGTAATATTAATGGTATTAAAGTGACCGTTAAAAAAATCAGAATTAGCTTGCTACGAAGATTCATAACTTAACTTTCTGTAATTTGTTTTCAGCTTCTGGTGCAGCCCAACTATTATTCCAATCTTTATAAAGACTACCCAGAAATCTCTGCCATGACTGTTTTGATCGATATTTTGGATAAGGAAGTGGACGGATCGGCTTTATTTCGCTCCAGACAATTTTAAACTCTTTATCTGCTTCTATCCTTCCTATATGTAATGGCTTCCATAGATGATTATTCATCGCACTCACCGTTACTCTTCCTTCAGGCCCAAGAATACTCTCTCCTTTTAAAGCTTGTCGTACCGTTGAAATATCAATTGTGTTTACTTTAGCAACCGCTTTTGCCCATAGAAAAACACCAGAATAAGCAGCAGCCATCGCAGAATTAGTAGTCCTGTTACCTCCATATTCTTTTTTGAAATTTGCAACAAAGCGAGTGTTCTCAGGTGAATCTAAACTTTGAAAATAATTTGATGCACTATAATGACCCATCATCACTTCCTGATCCGAATGTTGAAGTTCGCTTTCAGAAAAACTAAACGAAACAACAGGTACTTTGATGTTTTTTGAATGTAGTTGCTGAAAAAATGCCAGATTGCTATCACCATTGATCGTATTTAAAATGACATTAGCTCGACTGATTGAAATATCGTCGACAATTTCGTCAACTCTTTGGCTACCCAAAGGTAAATAATTCTCACCTACAACAAATGCACCAATTGCTGATAACTGCTTTTTAATTAACGTATTAGCTGCTTTGGGAAAGACATAATCTGATCCAACCAGGTAAACCTGCCTGCCCAAATTTTCTGTACTCCATAAAACAGCAGGAGAAATTTGTTGATTAGGAACTGCTCCGGTATAAATAATATTCCTTGACTGCTCAAGCCCTTCGTATTGAGCGGGATAAAACAGCAAATGATCGTTTTTCTCTAGAATTGGTATGATCTTTTTTCGGCTGGCTGAGTTCCAACATCCAAAAATCACGCTAACTTTTTCATCGGTGATCAGTGTTCTGGCACCCTTAGCGAAAGCATTCCAGTCTGATTGACCATCAACTAATACAGCTTTAAGTTGCCGTCCTAACAAACCACCTGTTGCATTGATTTCTTTAATAGCAAGTTGCGTTGCCTCAGCAACGGATTTTTCACTAATGGCCATTGTTCCAGTCAGCGAGTGCAGAATACCTACTTTTATAGGCTTATCTTCTAAATTATTGCACCCACCAATATGAAAAGTGAGAATTAGTGTCAATAGAAGTAAATATAGTTTTAAATATCTTTTTTGGTAAAACATCAATCTCCCGAAAGCAGGATTATTTGTGAAGCTAACGTATAATGATCAACTTAGGATTTTGTCTATCCACATAAAGTATTTACATCAAATCGGGAAATTTTTCTTTGCTCAATCGCAGTACTTATTTCTTTACAATTTATGTGCAAAATCCGATCCAAAATTAACACCTGTTGCCTGGTGGTTTTTGGACGCATTTACACAGTACAACCCTGCGAGTATGGCAATTCTAATTATCATTGCTGTCATTTTTTAAGTGAGCTTAGAGTCAGGATAAAAAAAGGAAAAAAATGAAGTGCCTTATAGTCACAACTCATCCGTTAAACGACAGCCTCTGCAAATCGTTGAGTAAGCATGTCGAAAACAAACTGATCAAAATTGGTCATGAGGTTGTCATTGAAGATCTCTATGCTGCTAATTTTGATCCTGCATTAACAACGCCAGAAAGAAGATCATATTATGGTGAGAGCTACGACTTTTCAAATATCGCCAAACAAGCAAGCAGGCTCCAAAATGCAGAGGCTCTAGTGCTGGTGTTTCCAACATGGTGGTTTGGTTTTCCGGCTATGCTTAAAGGCTGGTTTGATCGAGTTTGGGATCCAGGTATCGCTTATGATCACGCAAGTGATTTTGGGCCGATTAAACCTCGATTGGATAATTTAAAGAAAGTCATGGTGGTAACAACTCTTGGCTCTCCTTGGTGGGTTGACCGTTTTATTATGTGGCTACCTGTGAAACGAGTAATAAAAGTGGCCTTACTTGGTACGTGTACCAAAAACAGCAAACTCCAATTTTTGTCTTTAGTACAACAGCGAAAAGCTAAACGAGATTAGAGTTACAAAATTTAAAAATAAAATTGAGAAAGCACTAGAAACCTGGAAAGAATAATGTTCCTCACAAATCCATTCACCTCATTACAGAATAGAAAATATTCCCTATGAGATCTATAAAGTTATCTATTTAAATGGTTTGCAGTTACACCGCTGGTTAGACTAAACGATTAATATTAGTTTTTTTAGATGAGATTATAAAATATCTTTTCAGCTGCCAAAATATGAATAATTTTCTCTTTTGAACTAAAGTTCAAAATTCATATAAAACTTTATCGACTAAAAAATTAGTCGCTAAGGCATTCTTTTCTTATTGCCTTAATTAAGCAACTACGTTGATCGTTTTACCAACATTAGGATCGGTAGATGGTGGTGGCTGAGATTGTGACTGCGCTTCTCTCGCTTGGGCAGCCGCCT
>JBGCGE010000044.1:0-29237 GCA_045110495.1 Gammaproteobacteria bacterium | reverse complement strand
CGACTAAAAAATTAGTCGCTAAGGCATTCTTTTCTTATTGCCTTAATTAAGCAACTACGTTGATCGTTTTACCAACATTAGGATCGGTAGATGGTGGTGGCTGAGATTGTGACTGCGCTTCTCTCGCTTGGGCAGCCGCCTTATCCCTGGACACTTCAGGTTTACTTTCGGTTTTAACTTCTTCTGTGGATTGAGTTGTAGTTGGTTTTGCTTGAGCAGCAGCTTGAGTATTTCCACCTGCACCTGTAGAACTGACTTCCATATCAATGTCCTCTATTTAATTTGAATAAATTGATGTTCAAAGTAAGTTAGCGTCAAATGCTTAAATTTCTTTAGCTAATTAAAAAAAATGAATTTTGTGACACTCGGTTGCATACTTTGTACTGGTGTCTAACGCTTTATATATATGCATCACTAACTTGAAAATTGCCCATAATAAGCAATGTCCGCTTCAATCTAACTCCATTTATTTAGATATAGTGTTCTAACAGATTAAATAGTCATTTCAGCTAAAGATATTTCGTAGAATGCCGATCAGTTCTATCTTAATCACTTAAAAATCATAAGGAACTGACAAGAATGGATATGGAAGTTAGTTTAGAAGAGAGCAGTTATAAAAATGGTCCAGCATTGCACGAGTATCTGGAAAATATACTCTCAACCGATAACGCTGGCGATAAAGTAACATGCCCAATTACTTCTAATGATCAATTGGACCAGGCACTGAAAGTCCATGTAGATCATGTATCTGCACTTCAGTCCGCATTGACGCATGTCGCCGATGACGTTGGTAAGATTGCTGAATGTAATTTCAATTTTACTCCGCACCCAACACCTGCACTAGGCGATATTGATGAAAAGCTGTCTACTACGCTATCAAATGTGACTGAAGCGCTAAGACAAATGGCCGACTTTGTATCCGTTATAAAAGCACAAGCAAGTGAATTAAGTACCCGTAATGAGGCACTGACAAATCGAACCATTGAGCAGGCAAATAGTCTCCAGTCCACTAGTCAGGCAATGGAAGAAATGACTGCAACAGTTAGTCAAAATGCAGATAATGCGAAACGTGCTACTGAACTTTCTGCAAATGTTGCGAACCTTGCCGAAGAAAGCGAAGAATCTGTCACTGGTATGGTGTCAACCATGAATATGATCAAAGGCAACTATGGCGAAATAGATTCGTTCGTAGGCACAATAAAAGAAATCGCGTTTCAAACAAATATTCTTGCACTAAATGCCGCGGTAGAAGCAGCTCGCGCAGGGGAACAAGGACGCAGCTTTGCAGTCGTCGCCTCAGAAGTACGCGATCTTGCAAGTCGATGCGTCGATGCATCTCGAAGTATCGAAACGGTTATTGGGAAATCTAACGAGCTAGTATCATGCGGTGAGTCTTCTGCCCAGGAAGTCAAAGATCGAATTCATACTGTGCTCGAAAGTTCAATGGAATCTGCAAACGTTGTTGAAGCGATATCCAAAGCGTCATCAGAACAAAGCGACGCTGTCGCTCATGTCAATGAACAAATTATGCGAATAGATTCTTTTACAAAAGAAAATAAAGATCTTGCACAAGAAGTCACCAGAGACGTGAAAATCGTTACTCAACAAACTGAATTTCTATTAGATGCCGTTGCCGTCTTTGAATTACCACCAGCCTCACAATCAACGCATCCATTACATGAAAAAATGCAAAAAGCGGCATGAAAAGCTGCCGATCTTATTGGCGAAGTATTGAGTGCAGGAGTCGCTAATAGAACGCTGACTCTAGAAGATTTATTTGATGAAAACTATCTACCTATTGAGAATACAAACCCAGTGAAATTCAGCACTCGTTTTGATCAATACACAGATGCAAACTTCCCAGCGATTCAGGAATCATTGCTCGAACATTTTGAAAATGTTGTGTACGCAGGCGCTGTCGATCGTAATGGCTACTTCCCGACACACAATCTTAAATTTTCTCAACCCCTCACAGGAGACTACCAAAAGGATCTGGTAGGAAATCGTTCTAAACGAATTTTTGATGATCGAGTTGGCAAAACTTGTGGCGAACATACCAGAGAGTGGTTTTTACAAACCTACAGACGCGACACAGGCGAACTGATGTTTGATGTTTCCGCACCAATCTACGTCAACAACAAGCATTGGGGTGGATTCCGAGTCGGCTATCGACCAATGGAATAGCATAGAGAAATAACCGTTTTATCGAGTTAATGTAAGTGAAAAAGTGCGGGTAGACTGCCCGCACTTATTTCTGATCCATTCTCCATGAAAAAAAACGACCCAGATTTATAGTTTGTTTAAACATCTCGATAAGTTATTTCTCTTTGGATAATCCTGATCATAAACCCTCAATTAAGCTGATTTAACCTTCCTGAATAGCTATAGTCACTATCGCAATCACTTTTGACTATTGTTGTTTCAATTTTCCACAGAATAATCTCTAAACCACTCTTATCAAACAAAGCTTAGACTGTGTATAATGGCGCGCTTTTTGAGAGCTTGAAATTTTTTAAGCTCACGACAATCTCACAATAACCCCACAGGAAAACTACATTGCTAACAACTGCTAATGTCACTATGCAATTCGGCGCCAAGCCACTATTTGAAAACGTTTCAGTCAAGTTTGGAGGCGGTAATCGTTATGGCTTGATTGGTGCGAATGGTTGCGGAAAATCAACGTTCATGAAGATTCTTTCACGCGAGTTGGAAGCAAGTTCGGGTAATGTCAGTATCGATGTAAATGAAACCTTCGCCGTGCTGAAGCAAGATCAATTTGCTTACGAAGATCAGCGTGTCATTGACGTTGTGATTATGGGAAATCCTCAATTGTGGGAAGTGCATAAAGAACGTGAACGGATCTACAACTTGCCAGAAATGTCGGATGAAGAAGGCATGAAGGTCGCCGAGCTAGAAGTTGAGTATGCAGAAATGGATGGCTATACCGCTGAATCTCGCGCGGGAGAATTGTTGCTCGGCGTTGGTATTCCGACTGAACAACATTATGGGCCAATGAGTGAGATCGCACCAGGTTGGAAATTACGTATTTTACTGACACAGGTGTTATTTGCAGATCCAGATATTTTGTTGCTTGATGAGCCAACTAATCATTTGGATATTAATACCATTCGTTGGCTGGAAAATATTATTAACCAACGAAACAGTACGATGATAATCATCTCGCACGATCGTCATTTCTTGAACAGTGTCTGTACGCATATGGCAGATATGGATTTTGGTGAGCTGCGTGTCTACCCCGGAAATTACGATGCTTACATGTTGGCCTCGACACAGGTTCGACAACGGCAGTTAGCAGATAACGCTAAGAAGAAAGGACAGATAAAAGAACTGCAAGAATTTGTAGCACGGTTTTCTGCTAATGCATCTAAAGCAAAGCAAGCAACTTCGCGAGCCAGACAAATCGAAAAGATCGAGCTTGATGATATAAAACCTTCCAGCCGTGTGAATCCTTATATTCGCTTTGAACAAGAAAAGAAATTATTCCGCAATGCGCTAGAAGTTGAAAACATCAGTCAGTCTTATGATGGTAACGATCCTTTATTTAAAGATCTCAGTTTTATGACTGAAGTCGGTGAACGAATTGCAATCATTGGTCCAAACGGGATTGGTAAATCGACTTTCGTAAAAACTTTATTTGGTGAAATGCCGAGCAAGACAGGAATGATCAAATGGTCGGAAAATTCTAATATTGGTTATTATGCACAAGATCATGAACACTTCTTCGAAGCGGATATCACTCTCTATGACTGGATGGCTCAATGGGGCTCTCCTGAAGATGACGAACAAGTAATTCGAGGCACACTTGGTCGTCTTTTATTTTCCGGAAAAATGATCGATAAAAAAGTAAACGTTCTTTCTGGAGGTGAAAAAGGTCGAATGATGTTTGGTAAATTGATTCTGCAAAAACCGAACATTCTGATCATGGATGAACCGACAAATCATATGGACATGGAATCAATTGAATCACTCAATATGGCTTTAGAACAATATGAAGGAACTTTATTTTTCGTCAGTCATGATCGCGAATTTGTTGGATCATTAGCAACTCGTATCTTCGATATGAAAGAAGATGGCTTTGTAGATTTTGCCGGTACGTACGAAGAGTATCTTAGTAGTCAGGGAATTGATTAAGCACAAATAGTTACTTTAAAAATTCTACAATCGTCGGGTATATTCATACATCACAATTGATCCTGCGATGCTGACATTCAAACTTTGTACGTCGCCATGTTGCGGGATTTTGATCTTTTTGATCTGAGGATATTGTGCAAGATCAAAACTGATCCCGCGTTCTTCATTGCCTAGTATGAAAGCACTTTTAACAGGAAATTCAATTTCACCTAACTTGTGATCAGTATCTAGATCTAAAGCAAAAATTTGATACTCTCTTTGAATTAAATCTTCAAAACAACTATCAAAACTTTCATGAAAAACAGCGGGGACTTTTCGAAAAGATCCTTTTGCAGCAGCAGGATCAAAAAAACCAATATTGATCAAATGAATTTCTTTTGCACCGAATGCTTCTGCACTACGAAATAATTTCGGCACGTTAAAACCTGCTTTTAAATTATCCAATATCAGAATAAATTGATGTTTGCCGGGAGTTGCTAACTTATTTCTTATGCGTTCTTTTTCGTAACGCTTAAGCGCTTTATCACGCAGTTCTTTACGAGAAAATTCCTGATGGTTCTCGGTTTGATCCGGAGTAGACTTAGACAAAAGATTAACTTTTATCTGAGTCTATTTTTACAACACGAACTAACATTCCGAATAAAGGATGATCAAAATAATGAAGTTCTTTCGATTTCAAGCGTCGACTTTGTTCTAACTTTACTTCACCGAAAGTACTGTCGAAAGTTAGATCTGCATTGAAATGCAGGAACCGTTGTTTGTGCAGATTAATCGTGCCTTTAAGCTCTGGTATCTCTATCCACACCGCTGTCGTTTGATCTTTATCACGAACTGTTTGATACCAGGCTTTATGATAAAGCACTCGATAATCTGTCGTGTTATTTAATTTTTCTCTGGTATCTGCAAGTGTCAGTGACGTTGATGAGAGTTCAACAATAACGCTTTCACCCGCACCATTTAAGGGAACAGCATTCAGGACATCTTTCGTTAAAGTAGATTCTTGTTGATCGTCTAATTTACGCCATTGTTCGCCATCAATTCCTTGTTGATGCGTTTGTTCGAAAATAAGAATTTCAACATTATACTGGGCAGTTTCAGCCGCAACATTAGTGATACTAAAAAAAAGCAGGATGAAAAATAATTTTGATGTTTTTATTTTATTCATATTAATCAGGTTAAGCTGCATTCTTTTCTATAAATTGTTCAAGTAGAGAATTAATTTCATCAAATCTTTTTGCTGGTTCTGGCATGTCTTTTATTATTCTTAACTTGGTATTTTCCAATTTATAGTTATAAGGTTCTGTTTGTATTAATCGAATAATTAAACCCGGATCAATATTTGGTTGATCATTAAATATGAAGCGCCCACCGCTTGCACCAAAGTCTATTTTCTTAATCCCTAGTGGTGTTGCCTTAATCTTTAATTGCGTCAATGCAAATAAATTCAACGCTTGCTCAGGCATTAATCCAAAACGATCAATCACTTCTTCGCGTAACTCATTTAATTCTTGTTCATCTTTTGCGCTGGCAATACGTTTATACATTATCAACCGTGTATGCACATCCGGCAAGTAGTCTTCGGGTATCAATGCTGGAGTATGAATATCAATTTCTGTTCCATGATCTAACGGACGATCCAGTTCAGGTTGTCGTCCTTCTTTTAACGCCTTAACAGCACGTTCAAGCATGTCTGTGTACATTCCAAAACCGATTTCTTGAATATGGCCACTTTGATCATCACCAAGAATTTCACCCGCACCACGAATTTCCAGATCATGTGTTGCTATAGTAAAACCGACACCTAAGTCTTCTAATGATTCAATTGCTTCAAGACGCTTCCGCGCAACGTCCGTCATTCTTTTTACATCAGGTACCACGAGATAGGCGTATGCTCGATGATGTGATCGCCCTACTCGTCCACGTAATTGATAAAGTTGAGCAAGACCAAATTTATCAGCACGATTAATAATAATGGTATTAGCGCTTGGAATATCAATACCCGTTTCTATAATCGTGCTACAGACCAGTACATTAAAACGTCGATGATAAAAATCTTTCATTACCGTTTCCAGTTCACGTTCGCGCATTTGACCATGGGCAAAATGAACTCGTGCTTCAGGAACCAATGCCGCTACTTCAGCAGCCATTTTTTCGATCGTCTCAACTTTATTATGTAATAAATAAACCTGGCCACCACGACTTATCTCTCGCATGATAGCTTCTTTTATAACATCGTCTTTCCATTCTCGCACAAACGTTTTTATCGCCAGTCTTCTCGCTGGTGGTGTGGCAATTATTGAAAGTTCTCTCGTGCCTGTTAACGCTAAATTTAAAGATCGCGGAATTGGAGTCGCCGTCAATGTTAAAATATCAACTTCTGATCGCATCGATTTCATGCGCTCTTTTTGACGGACTCCAAAGCGATGTTCCTCATCGATAATTAATAATCCAAGTTGCTTAAATTTAATATCATTCTGGATCAGTTTATGGGTTCCAATCACGATATCGACATTTCCAGACGCAAGTCCAGCAATCGTTTCTTTGGTTAATTTTGATCCACTAAAACGTGAAAGTTGTTCAACTCGAATTGGCCAGTCTGCAAACCGATCTTTAAAATTTTCGAAATGCTGTTGCGAGAGTAACGTTGTCGGTACTAAAATCGCGACTTGTTTGCCTGAACTAATTGCGACAAATGCAGCACGCATTGCAACTTCAGTTTTACCGAAGCCTACATCACCACAAACGAGTCGATCCATCGGACGTTCTTTGCGCATATCTTCAAGCACCGCTTCAATCGCCGTTTGTTGATCCGGTGTTTCTTCAAAAGGAAAGGCTTGTGAGAATGTTCGGTATGCATCTTCATCTATATTAAAAGCATGACCTTTACGCGCTTCTCGACGAGCATAAATTTCAAGTAATTCAGCGGCAACATCGTGCACTCTTTGTGCCGCTTTTGATTTAGCTTTTTGCCACTGACCGCTACCCAATTTATGCAATGGTGCATGATCAGGATCAACACCAGAAAAACGGCTGATCAAATGAAGAGACGCGACAGGTACAAATAGTTTGTCGCCATCAGCGTATTCAAGTTCTAAATATTCTTCCGTTATTTCTCCGGTCGTTAATGTGATCAATCCTCGGTAACGACCCACACCATGATCTTCGTGTATAACTGGTGCGCCAATAGTGAGTTCGGTTAGATTTTTTACAATCGCTTCAGGATCGCCGCGTCCAGAACGACGGCGGCGACGTTTTTGTGAAACCCGCTCACCGAACATTTGCGGTTCGCTGATTACGGCAATACCGGAAGAATCAATTTGTAAGCCTTGTTCAAGAGATGCCGCCGTAATACCTAATGTAGCATCACCTTGTAAAAAGTCATGCCAGTCTTCAAACACTTCTGGACGAAGATCATGACGCCGAAATGTATCTAACAATGTTTCTCTTCGACCCGTTGAGTCGGCTGCGATTAATACTCGCCCATCAAAATTATCCAGATATCTTTTTAATAACCCCAACGGTTCTTCAGCGCGCGGATCAACCGGAATCTTCATCGGCATGCTGGTTGAATAGCTGATCCGGCTTCCCTTTGAAGCCTGATCTTGATCAGTATCGAGGCCTGCGATCAATACTGAAGGTTGTTGTTTTATCGACTCAAACATTTCATTCACGCGTAGCGCAATCATTTCTGGCGGCAGAATTGGTCTAAGAGCATCATGTCGAAACTGTTCATAGCGATCTGAAACTTCTTCCCAAAAATGTTCAGCAGCTTCTTCAACACGATCATCAAACAGGATCATTGTTTCAGTAGGAATAAAATTAAATAACGTACTGGTTTGATCAAAAAATAGCGGTAAGTAATATTCTATTCCGGGCGCGGCCAGACCATCACTGACATCACGGTAGACCGGGCACTCACCAGCCACGCCTTCGAATTGATCTCGCCAGGCATGTCGAAAATGTGTAATCCCTTCTTCTGTTAGAGGAAATTCATGACCGGGTAAAATTTCAAGCTGTTCTAAGGTTTCTGTTGATCGTTGTGTTTCAGGATCAAAATATCGCAGGCTGTCGACTTCGTCATCAAATAGATCAATTCTGACCGGGGCGTTACTGCCCATTGGAAAAACATCGAGTAATGAGCCTCGTATTGCAAAATCCCCGTGCTCTAAAACTTGTGATACGTAGCGATAACCACTGAGTTCGAGTTTTTTTCTAAATGCATCGAGATCAAAATTATCACCTGTTGCTAACGAAAAACTATTTGCATTAACATATTCTTCTGGAGGTAAGCGATGCATCAAACTCGAAACAGACGTAATTAAGACGCCACTGTTAAAGCTGGGTAATTGTGCGAGTGTTGCGAGCCGATCAGAGATAATATCGTGGTAAGGCGAGAATTGATCGTAAGGTAAGGTTTCCCAACTTGGAAATACTTTTATCGGCAAACTTTTTCCCGCCACATAAAATTCAATTTCACTCGCCAGTCTTTCAGCAATTAAATTATCAGCCGTGATAACCAATAACGGCCCATCATGTTGATCTAACGCATTCGCAATCGCCAGCGCTTTACTCGAACCATAAAGACGCGTCCAACGTAGCCGATCACCTTTTTTTTCAGGCAGCGTTGGCCTGAAAGGTGTTAACAATTCTTGTTCCGTCATGAATTTATAGAATGGGAAATTTGTTCCAAAGCCGCGGCTGGATTTTCAGCTTGTGTTATTGGTCTTCCTATTACCAGAAAATCCGATCCATTTTTGATCGCATCTTCGGGCGTCATTATTCGAGTTTGATCATCCTGGTTGCTACCCACTGGTCTAACTCCTGGTGTAACCAGCGTGAAATCGTGTCCGCAAGATTCTCTAAGAACAGTCGTTTCTAATGGTGAACAAACCACGCCATCTAATCCACAGGTTTGGCTTAACTTTGCAAGTCTATTAACCGCTTCTTCAGGTGATCCATTTATACCAATCTCTTGTAATTCATTGGATGAAAGACTGGTTAGAACTGTCACCCCGATAAGTAAAGGTCGTTTTTCATAAGGTGTTAGTGCTTCACGCGCTGCGGTCATCATACTGCGACCACCACTTGCGTGAACATTAACCATCCAGACACCTAATTCTGCAGCAGCTACACATGCTTTGGCCACTGTATTTGGGATATCATGAAATTTCAGATCGAGAAAAACATCAAACCCCATACCGACGAATCGTTCTACTAACTTTGGGCCAGCATTAGTAAACAGTTCTTTACCAACTTTAATGCGACATTTTTTCGGGTCGAGTTGTAATACAAATGACAATGCCGTTCCCATATTATTAAAATCGAGAGCTATTATTATTTTGGAATTGTTCATTTCAGAATCGTTTATTTCAGAATCACTCACTTATTATTCCTTGTATCGGTTTAATCGTATCCCAGTTTTTACATGCTGGGCATTGCCAGTAAATTGATCGCGCACTGTATCCACAATGATTACATTTACACGCACTTTTTACCTCGACCAGTTTTTCAGTTAGTCGTTTAAAACATTTTAATTTACTTTCGTCAGGATGCTCATCTTCCGGAGTTAAAGACAGATCAACTAATCGATCCAGCATTCTTACTGAAGGCTGCTGATCAATTTTATCCACTAGAAAACGAATAGCACTTTCACCACCCTCATTTTCTTCAATAAAATCTGATAATTCTATAATCTGATTTGTCCCCGCTTGCGTGGCAGGTAACTTGCGTAAATAAGCCAGGAACTCGTCACTTCTACCTGACTTTCTGTAACAAGTTTTCATATAAGTTAAAACTTCACTGACAAACTCAGGCGCTTGTTTTTCGATCCTTCTAAAGGATTTAATCGCCGCTTTATAATTGCCCTGTTTCATCTCAAACTGACCTTCTAAAATACTCGCGTGTACAGAATCCGGGTCTTCTTTTAGCGACTTTTTGATCAATTCTCGTATTAACTTTTCATCAATTTTCTCATCCGTTTTGCTGGTGAAAAGCTTGTCTGCTTTTTCGCAGTAATAATGAGCAATACGTTTGTTAAGTATTTCAGAAGAATTTTGTTGCCAGATACGTGCACATTCAATCGTTTTATCCCAGTCATTTTCTTCTTCATAAATTTCTACTAGATAGCGGGCTGCTCTTGATTTATATGGCGTTGCTAATAGTCCTTCGAATAAGACTTCAGCTCGATCGAGTAAGCCAGAACGTAAATAATCCACGCCAAGTTCTATTAGTGCTTGAGAGCGCTGTTCGCTACTTAATGAAGGTCTTGCTATGAGATTTTGATGAATGCGTATCGCGCGATCAACTTCACCGCGCCTACGAAATAAGTTACCTAATGCTAAGTGAACTTCAACCGTTTCACTATCAACTTCAAGTAATTTTAGAAAGACCTCAATTGCCTTATCCGGTTGTTCATTAATAATGTATCGCAATCCCTTATAATATTCAGGCGCAACATCGTCTACGTATGAACCAGACTCTTTTCTGTACTTCTTACGAGCTAGCCACCAACTTGTTCCCGCGGCAACCGGCAATAACAGGAACAAAAGTCCTGTAAAGAAATCAGTCGGCATCCTTTAAAGGAATTGATCTTAGATTTGAAACTTCCAGTTCGGCTGCTTTTACGGCTTTATTAAGTTTTGATTTTTCGCGCATCAATGGAATGACCATGCCCAGACTTGCTATCATTCCAAGTAAAGCACCAACTATTAGTGAAAAAATGACGACAAGAGATTTAGCCACCTCAATTTCGCCAAGGTAATATTTGATAGTAATTAGATCAGGATTTTGTTGATAAAAAGAAAAGCCTAGAACAACAATTACAATAATGAATATGAATTTAAGGAATCCGATCATCAGTTCCCTCCGCTTTGAATTTTAATACGACGACCCGTATTTATTAATACGGTGTTATTGATAGTACAGCTTAAGTTTACCAGATCACGAAGATAACCTGACATCAGTTTTTATAAATTATCTTTTACTGACCGAATCATTTACTCGTTCGCGTAACTCTTTACCAGGTTTGAAATGTGGGACATGCTTGCCGGGCAATGAAACTTGCTCGCCTGATTTCGGATTACGTCCAATTCGTGGCGGCCGATAGTGTAAGGAAAAACTACCAAATCCACGTATTTCGATACGCTCCCCACTCGCAAGCGTGTTAGCCATATGCTCAAGCATGCTTTTAACTGCAAGTTCGACATCGTTGTATTTTAGCTGGGGTTGCTTGCTTACAAGAATGTCTATCAATTCTGATTTTGTCATTTCTTTTTCTCTAGATTTTATTCTTATTCTGTTTTTTACAAATAAATACTGGGTGAGTTAGTTCTAAAAACTCACCCAGACACAGTTATTTATTATCCATTTGCTCTTTTAACAAATCACCTATAGTGGTTGCACCAGAATCTGAACTAGAGCTGTACTCTTTAATTGCAGCTTTTTCATCCTTGGAATCTTTTGCACTAATAGAAAGATTAATAGAACGTTTTTTACGATCAACTCCTACAAGCATCGCTTCAATCTCATCACCTTCTTTCATGATTTTTCGTGCATCATCAACAGGATCAAGAGACATTTCAGACGCTCTCATGTAAGCAATCACACCTTCAGCCAGCTCAATTTCCGCACCGCGTGCATCAACTTCAACGACTTTACCAGTAACCACTCTACCCTTCGGATGATCATTCATGAAATCGCTGATTGGATCTCCATCAAGCTGTTTAATACCTAAAGAAATACGTTCTCTTTCTGCATCAATCGCAATAATAACGGTTTCAAGCTCATCACCTTTATTGTAGTTACGAGCAATGTCTTCACCTGAATCATTCCAGGAAATATCAGAAAGATGAACCAGTCCGTCAATGCCACCATCTAACCCGATGAAAACACCAAAATCAGTGATAGATTTGATCGCTCCAGAAACTTTATCGCCACGAGCATGAGTAGCAGCAAACTCATCCCAAGGATTTGCTTGACACTGTTTCATACCCAGAGAGATACGTCGTCTTTCTTCATCAATATCCAGAACGGCAACTTCGACTTCTTGCCCAAGATGAACTAACTTTGATGGATGTACGTTTTTGTTTGTCCAATCCATTTCAGAAACATGGACAAGACCTTCAACACCTTCTTCGATTTCAACAAAGCAACCGTAATCAGCAAGGTTGCTAACTTTACCAGTTAGACGGAAACCTTCTGGATAACGTCGAGAGATATCTACCCAAGGATCTTCGCCCAGTTGTTTTAAGCCAAGAGATACACGGGTTTTTTCTTTATCATATTTAAGTACTTTAACTTCAATTTCATCACCCATAGTAACTACTTCACTTGGATGACTAACACGTTTCCATGCCATATCTGTGATATGTAACAGACCATCTATACCGCCTAAATCTACAAATGCACCATAGTCAGTCAAATTCTTAACCAGACCTTTAATTGTCATGCCTTCAGCCAAGCTATTAAGTAATTCTTCACGATCTGCAGAACTTTCGCTTTCAACAACTGCACGACGAGAAACAACAACATTATTACGTTTTTGATCGACTTTAACGACTTTGAATTCTAGTGGCTTACCTTCAAGATAACTTGTGTCTCTGACCGGACGTACATCCACCAATGAACCTGGCAAGAAAGCACGGATGTTCAGTATGTCTACTGTGAAACCACCTTTAACTTTATCCGTGATAATACCGGTAACTGTTTCATTATCTTCCAGTGCTTTCTCAAGGTTTATCCAGGCCATCGCACGTTTCGCTTTTTCGCGTGATAAACGAGTGGCTCCATAACCATCTTCAAATGCCTCTAAGGCAACATCGACTTTATCGCCGACTTCAACTTCTAGCTCTCCTTGCTCATTATAAAACTGCTCTGTTGGGATCATTCCCTCAGATTTCAGCCCTGCATTAATGACAACAAACTTTGATCCAATTTCCAATACCGTACCAGTAACAATGGCACCTGTATTGATTTTTAATTCACTTTGACTTTCTTCGAATAATTCCGCGAAACTTTCTGACATGGTTAGTTAGACTCCAGACTTGGCCTGTGATGCCAAATCCCCTTCCGTATAAAACGGGTTTATAGTTAAAAAAAATGACCGAACCTCTGTTGCTCAGCCAACCTGTATTACATAATTGATATTACTTGCTTTTATAGCTTACTCTTGACTTAAAATACCCAGCTGCTCAATCAATGACATAACTTTAGACTCAACATCATCAATACCCAAATTGCTAGTATCAATTACGATAGCATCATCCGCTGGTTTTAGCGGTGCTATCTGACGTTGGCTATCACGTTCATCCCGCTCAGCTATCTCGGCAAGAAGCTGCGCGACAGTAACACTAATCCCCTTGCATTTCAACTGCTTATACCGTCTTTCGGCTCTTTTAGTCGGGCTTGCTGTAAGATATATTTTCAGATTAGCCTGTGGAAAAACAACCGTTCCCATATCACGCCCATCAGCAATCAATCCAGGCGCTTTTTGAAATGCTTTTTGCCGTTCATAAAGCGCTTCCCGCACATCCGGAATAACAGCAATTTTAGAGGCCAAATTACCTGCTTCTTCGGTGCGTATTTGATCAGAGATGTCTTTATTATTAAGGAATATCGATACCAATTCATCGGAGTTTTTGAATGAAAGATTCATTTCCAGTGCTTCTTTAGTTATTTGATCAAGATTATCTATAGCAATATTTTTATTGGAAATAATCAGACCTAAAACGCGATAAAGCGATCCACTATCTAGTAAATGCCAACCAAGCCGTTCAGCTAAACGACCGCACAAGGTTCCTTTCCCTGTGCCGCTTGGTCCATCTATTGTAATTACTGGGGGATACTTTGTTTCATTTGCTTCAGATATATTTAAACCTGTGGACTTTGCAAGATCAAAAAACTCGGGGAAAGAAGTAGCAACATTTTCACAATCTTGAATATTGATCGTCGCTTTTGCACACAAAGCAGCGATGGCAAACGACATAGCAATTCGGTGATCACCATGACTATCGATTGTTCCGCCTTTGATGTCACCACCATTAATGATCATCCCATCCGGTAAGGCCTCAGCATCTACCCCTAAACGTAGAAGTCCTTCTTCCATCACTGCAATCCGATCACTTTCCTTAACTCGCATTTCTGCAGCACCACGTAAGATTGTTTTACCTTTTGCGCATGCAGCCGCAATAAAAATTGCGGGAAATTCATCAATTGCGGTTGGAACAAATTCAGGAGGAATAGTAATACCATTTAATTCCGAACTTTTGATATGCAGATCAGCCACTGGTTCACCACCCGCCTGATACTCTCGCAAACTTTGAATATTTGCACCCATCAATTTGAGAATTCTGAGCACACCATCGCGCGTTGGATTAATACCAACATTCTCTAAAATCAGATCAGATCCTTGCGCAATACACGCTCCGACAATAAAGAAGGTAGCGGATGAAATGTCGCCAGGAACAACAATGGATTGTGCGGTAAGTTTTCCACCACCTGATAAGCTCGACGATATTTTCTTATCAGGATTTTCACCGTAGGTTATAGAGTACCCAAAACCTTCCAGCATTCTCTCTGTATGATCACGAAGAATGCCTTTTTCATTGATTTTAGTCTCACCTTCAGCATACAAACCGGCCAACAAAAGTGCCGATTTTACTTGTGCACTGGCGACAGGCAGATCGTAAATAATCCCTGTTAGTTTTTGATCATTTTTCTTCTGAATCGACTTGATTCTAATCGGAGGTTTTCCATCAGACTCACAGCTAATATTAGCTCCCATTAAATTGAGCGGCTCTGACACGCGCAACATCGGTCGTTTTGAAAGAGATTCATCCCCGGTGAGTTCAACATCAAAAGATTGACCTGCAAGTAAACCACTTAGCAGTCGCATTGAAGTACCAGAATTTCCAACATATAAGACATGCTGAGGTGCTTTCAATCCATCCAAACCAACACCATGAATGACTACTTCACTTTTTGCAGGCCGCTCTATAACAACGCCCATTGCTTCAAAAGCCGCTAATGTTGCCAGCGTATCTTCAGCTTCGAGAAATCCGCTAATACGCGTTATTCCCTCTGCAATCGCACCCAACATGATCGCTCGATGGGAGATAGATTTATCACCTGGTATTTTGATCGACCCTTGTAATTTCCCACCAGGCTTAACAATTAATTCACTTACCATCTTGCTTATTCTTCGCCTTGTTCTGTATCAGCTTTAACTTGCCGCCTCTGGCGGTTGTCAGCAAATTCGTCGCGTGCTTTTTTAGCATCTGTCATCATTTTCATCACAAATTCGTTGTCATTGTTGCGCAATGCTTCTTTCAGTTCATCAATACTGTTCTCATAACGCTCAAGTAACTGAAGAACAGCTTCGCGGTTTGTAAAAACAATGTCATGCCACATTTGCGGACTGCTTGAAGCAATTCGAGTAAAGTCAGCGAAGCCGCCCGCTGCAAAACGAAATACGTCGCCCGATTCTTCCATTTTTGACAGGGTATTTACGAGAGAATAAGCCATTACATGTGGAAGATGACTAGTCGCGGCAAGCACTTCATCATGCCGATCAACATCCATAAAGTCGACGCCTGCTCCGGCCAATTCCCAGAGTCGACGTACTTTATCTAACGCTTCTGGTGAGGTTTCTTTAGCAGGCGTGAGAATAACGCGATGATTATCATAAAGCTCAGCAAAACTGGCATCTACACCACTTTTCTCTGTACCAGCAATCGGGTGTCCTGGAACAAACTGCGGAAATTTATCACCCAGATGTTCACGGGCAGAATCAACGACGCTTCCTTTAACACTTCCCGCATCAGTAACAATCGTATCTGATCCTAAACTGGGTTTTATTTTTGCAAATATTTGATCACAAGCGCCTAGAGGAATGGAAATTAAAACCAGATCTGCACCTTTAACTGCCTCAGCAGGATCGGTTGAAAAATCATCGATCACACCCAGCTTAATGGCTTTTTCCAGTTCAGAAATTGATCGTGCACAGCCAGTGACGCGTTCAACAACATCAGCCCTTTGTAGCGCTCTAGAAAATGAGCCTCCAATGAGACCTATGCCAATAATCGTCAGGTGTTTAATCTTCATACTCGTTAATTACTTAAAACCATTATTCAAGAACATCGTTTAAGGCTTGAATAAATCGACTATTTTCTTTTTCTGATCCAATTGTTATTCGCAAAAATTTGGGCATTCCATAAACAGCTATTGGTCTGACGATGACGCCTTTGTGTAACAAGGCTTCATAGATTTCCACTCCTGGTTGATCAAATTCGACACAGATAAAATTTCCAACCGATGGAATATAGTTTAAGCCGATTTTTTCGAAAGCTGTGATTAGTTGCACCATACCTGATGAATTCGTCTCAAGGCTTTCATTGATATGCGAATAATCTTGCAATGCAGCTTCAGCCGCTGCAAGCGCCGGCGAATTTGAGTTAAAAGGTTGGCGAACACGATTTAATAAATCTGCAACTTTTGAATGAGTTATTCCGTAACCTATTCTCAGTCCGGCCAAGCCATGAATTTTGGAAAATGTTCGGGTGATAATTAGATTCTGGTATTGATCCAGCCATTTGATTGTATCTGGATAATCATCTTCATTTACGTATTCAAAATAGGCTTCATCAATCAAAACAAGCACATTAGAAGGTATAGAGGATACAAAATCGAGTAAGGCTTTGGATTCTAACCAGGTTCCAGTCGGGTTATTAGGATTTGCTACAAAGATCAGTCGCGTTTTTTCTGTGACAGCATCTCGCATTGCACTGAGATCGTGCCCCCAGTGTTTAGCTGGTGTCACAACTGCGGTGGCGCCAACAGCCTGAGATAATATGGGATAAACAGCAAACGCGTGCTCAGAAAAAATAACTTCATCTTCTGGCGTAACAAACGTCCTCGCGACAAGCTCCAGTATTTCACTCGATCCATTGCCTAAAGTGATGTTTTCAGTTTTAACTTCTAGTTGTTTTGCTAAAAGTTGCTTCAATTTATAACCACTGCCATCTGGATAACGGGCAATATCTTGTTCACAAGAATGCATCGCTTTAATTGCTAATTTTCCTGCGCCAAGTGGGTTTTCATTAGAGGCAAGTTTTACGGCATCGGTAACTGCATATTCACGCTCGAGTTCTTCTAGCGGTTTTCCTGGCTGGTAGGGATGTAAACCTGCAACGCCGGGCGCAGTCAGTGATAGGAAATCAGTTGTCATATTTGGCCAAACTCACAACACTGCCTTAGGGTAAGAACCTAACACCTTTAACATAGAGGTATGATCTTCCAGTTCTCGCAATGCATTTGAAATTTGATCACTCTCTATATGGCCAACAACATCAACGAAGAACAAATAATCCCACATTTCTTGTCGAGATGGCCGAGACTCAATTTTGGCCATACTGATCTGATATTTATCAAAAACAGCCAAGGAATGAAAAAGTGCGCCAGGTTTATTTTGGGTCGAAAATAATAAAGACGTTTTATCGTCACTGGTTGCTGGTACACCTTTTGATCCAATGATCAAAAAACGAGTCGTATTTGTTGATTCATCTTCTATATTTGCAACCAGTTTTTGTACTCCGTAGAGATCAGCCGCAGATTCACCTGCAATGGCCGCCATTCCTGATTGATCAGTCGTTTGACTGGCGACTTGTCGTGCAGCTTCTGCATTACTACTAACAGAAATTCTTTCCGCATCTGGAAGGTTATGATTAAGCCATTGACGGCATTGGGCCAAAGCTTGTTGGTGTGCGATCACCGTTTTTATATTTTTCAGTTCCGTATCCCTTGCCAGCAAATGATGATGGATCCTCAAAGCAACTTCACCACAAATTTTTAGTGGCGAACGAATAAAACTATCCAGCGTGTGATTGATTACCCCTTCGATTGAATTTTCAACGGGTACAACACCATAATCACAACTCCCAGATTCAACTTCCCTGAATACTTCATCTATCGCATCAAAAGGCTCTGTTTGTATAGAATGTCCGAAATGCTTTAGTGCCGCACCTTGAGTAAAGGTTCCAGCCGGGCCGAGGTAAGCAATCTTCAGTGGTTTTTCGAGCGCAAGACAAGCAGAAATGATCTCGCGGAATAATCTTGCCATTTCTTCATCAGCAAGAGGCCCTGCGTTTTGCTCCAGAATTCGACGCAGAATGGAGGCTTCACGATCTGGCCGGTAATATCCACCTTGCTTAGGAGGTTCACCTTTTGCTTTTGCAACTTCTTCAGCTAATCGTGCACGGTCGCTGATCAACTCTAGTAAATTGTCATCTATCTGATCAATTTTGATACGTAGTTGATTAAGAAGTTCTTCGTCTGTCATTTCTAATATTTATCAGCCTAAGATCACTCGGAATCGGAAGTGGGTTCACCATCTTCAGGATTTCCACGATTTTCACCATCAGCAACTGGATCGGTCTCGTCTTCGTCGTCACCAACATCCATAATCCTTTCAATACCAACAAGTGCTTCACCATCACTGAGGGTGATCAAATTCACACCTTGTGTGTTTCGTCCAACGACTGAGACATGTTCCACCGGTGTTCGTACTAATGTACCTTTATTACTGATCAACATGATTTCATCATCATCATGAACCAGAACGGCGCCAATCGCATCTCCATTTCTTTCTGATATTTGGATCGCTATCAGTCCTTGACCACCTCGACCCTGGACGGAATATTCAGCAATATTTGTTCGTTTACCAAAACCATTTTCGGTTGCAGTAAGAATTTTACCTTCATCATCTATAGCTTCCGCTCCAACAATGATAAGCGAGATAACTTTTTGATTTTCACTCAACCTGATACCACGCACACCACGTGCAGTACGTCCCATAGGACGGACATCGTTTTCATCGAAACAGATTGCTTTACCATTTGTATTAAATAGCATGACCTTATCGCTACCACTTGTTAGCGCTACACCCACCAGTTGATCATCTTCATCCAGGTCAACCGCAATAATGCCATTCGCTCGTGGTCGAGAAAAATTCATCAACGAGGTCTTCTTAACCGTACCGCTGGCTGTCGCCATAAAAACATATTGATCTTCGGTAAACTCTTTAACGGGAAGAACTGAGGTGATCTTTTCATCCTCATCAAGCGGCAATAAATTTACGATAGGTTTTCCACGTGCATTACGGCCTGCTTGTGGTAATTCATAAACTTTTTTCCAGTAAAGTTTTCCCTGTGAAGAAAAACATAAAATTGTGTCGTGTGTATTCGCAATGAATAGTTGATCAACAAAGTCTTCTTCTTTCATTTGCGTGGCAGATTTTCCTTTACCACCACGTCTCTGTGATCGATACAATTCTAACGACTGCGCTTTTGCATAACCTGCATGCGATAGCGTGACCACCATATCTTCTTCCGTGATCAAATCTTCCAGACTCAAATCAAGGTGAGTATCAAGAATTTCCGTACGTCGCTCATCTCCGAACTGTTCGTTAATCGAAACAAGCTCGTCACGGATCACCGTCATTAAACGTTCTGGTCGTTCAAGGATATCAAGAAGATCATCAATAATTTCGATCAATTCTTTGTAATCCTTAACAATTTTTTCTTGCTCAAGGCCCGTCAAACGATGTAGACGTAATTCAAGAATAGCCTGCGCTTGCACCTCTGAAAGTTGATAACCTTTGTCAGTTAAACCGAATTCAGATCCTAGCCCATCGGGTCGTGATGCATCGGAACCTGCACGATCCAGTAAGTCTGTGACAATACCAGGAGCCCAAATTTCAGCTAATAATTTTGTCTTTGCTTCAGCTGGGTTCGCTGATTTTTTGATCAATTCTATAACGGGATCTATATTCGCCAGCGCAACGGCAAGTCCTTCAAGTATATGTGCTTTTTCACGCGCTTTACGTAGATCAAAAATTGTTCTACGGGTGACTACTTCTCGGCGATGGCGAATAAATGCATCGATTAATTGTTTAAGGTTTAATAAGCGTGGTTGATTATCGACTAGTGCAACACAGTTAATTCCAAACACGACCTGCATTTGTGTCTGTTTATAAAGATTATTGAGCAGGACTTCTGGCGACTCGCCTTTTTTCAGCTCGATAACTAGACGCATACCGTCTTTATCAGACTCATCGCGCAGACCATCAGGACGAATACCTTCGATCTTTTTCTCTTTAACCAGTTCAGCGATCTTTTCGATTAAACGAGCTTTATTTACTTGATAGGGAAGTTCCCTGACAACAATTGCTAAACGCTTGTCGTCATCACCCTCGCCTTCAATTTCTATTCGTGATCGAATATGTACCCGACCACGACCTGTGTGATATGCCTCACGGATCCCTTTCGCACCATTGATTATTCCTGCCGTTGGAAAATCAGGTCCAGGCAGATATTCCATCAGTCCGTCAATATCGATATCAGGATTATCAATCGTTGCGACACAAGCGTTGATCACTTCTGTCAGATTATGTGGCGGTATATTGGTCGCCATACCAACAGCAATACCGCTTGAACCATTGATCAGAAGGTTAGGAATTCTGGTTGGAAAAACAGTTGGTTCGTGTTCAGATTCGTCATAGTTCGGCGAAAAATCAACGGTTTCTTTATCGATATCGGCCAACAATTCGTGCGCGATTTTAGCCATGCGCACTTCGGTGTATCTCATTGCTGCTGGAGAATCACCGTCAACCGAACCAAAGTTACCTTGGCCATCAACCAGCATGTAACGCAATGAAAACGGCTGCGCCATACGTACGATCGTGTCATAGATCGCACTATCACCATGCGGGTGATATTTACCCATCACATCACCGACGATACGGGCAGATTTTTTGTAAGGTTTATTCCAATCGTTGTTCTGCTCATGCATAGCAAAAAGTGAACGACGATGAACTGGTTTCAACCCATCACGAGCGTCTGGTAAGGCGCGACCAACGATTACGCTCATAGCGTAAGCGAGGTACGACTCCTTCATTTCATCTTCAATGTTGATCTGCGAGAGATTCTTGGCGAAATCGACCATATATACTTGATTCTGTGATTTTTATTGTTGGGAGATTAAGCGTGAAATTGTAACACGAAATGTGTATTTACTACACTATACACATCCCTTGGCCGACTACAGCTCGCCGTCAATTTTGAACTGCTTTGTTTATGGATTAATTTAGCTTTGGAAAAAGCCCGATCCAGAACTCAAAATTAACTAGCGATCAAGTTTAGTCATAAGATAAAAGTATAAATTGTATGGCAAAAAGGTAAGTATCTTCATTATACAACTAAATTTTTTGGGGAAGTGAATTTCAAATCTATTCGACTGCAATTGAGTAGCGATAATATTCGCCGCATCTTCGGGTTCAATGATCATCGGCATTGAAAAATTATTAAGCTCCGTCATTGGTGTTTTTACAAACCCAGGGTTAATCAGTTTCACATCAATACCTTTATTTCTTGTTTCCGCGCGTAGAGACTCAGCAAGATTTATGATCGCCGCTTTCGTTGCGCTATACGGCTGACCATTCGGTAATCCCGTGTAACCCGAGACACTTCCACACAAAGCGATCTGTCCATTTTTTTGTGCAGACAATATTGGTAAGACAGCATGAACCACATTGAAAGCGCCAACGAGATTAATTTCGACAAGTTGTTGCAGGCTGTCCATATCCAGATTATCAAGCGTCATTGGTTGATAAATACCCGCCATAAAAATGACACTATCTAATCTTGGGAAAACAGAGTTAATTGATCGACTCGCGTTAAGCACAGAATCAGTATCGGCGACATCCAACGAAATTACTCGATGCGCTCCTTCCAGCTCCATCGCAAGCTCTTCAAGAGCAGATCTGTTTCTGGCTGATAGCGTAAGCGTAGCGCCTCGGTTAGCTAACTCATGTGCGAGTGCGCGTCCAATGCCACTACTTGCTCCTATAATCCAGATATATTTATCTTGATAATCTTTCAAGCCTAATCCTGTTTCTGCATAAATAACGTTAACTCAGCAACCGTGATTCCGAATTTTTTTAAATATGATCGATTAATAAGTACGCCATCGTTCATTAAAAACATCCAGTCATCAAAGGTTATAAGATAAGTCTTTTCTCCAACATCAAGATTCATTTGGTATTTCCAACGCATAGCATTGCCCTCAACTTCGCCTTCAGCCTCATCAAGTATATCGCTGGCTTTTCCTTTGTAGAATCGATCGTCAACTTTGGTTATGGTCCAGATGCGCTCGTCGGTTTTACCATCGTAATAATCGAAACGTTCTTTTAATGTTCCGACGTCACCTTCCCAACTGCCAGTCATTTCAACATCGAAGCGGCGTGTGACATGGCCTTTACGATCTTGCACAAAACCCCATGCTTTAATGGAACCATTGAAGTACTCTTTTAGATCAAGCTTAGGTTCAGTACCTTGATAATGAGTTAGTGTAGGTCCAAGACAGCCGCTAAGAAACATTAAACACCCCACGAGAATTATTTTTCCGAATATTTTCATAATAAGCACCTTCTACTTTTTGCGATCGCCATAAAAAAACAATGGCAATTAACTTGAGCAAACAGGGAACGAGCGCATATAAAATCAACAGTAATAATATTGCGGTAGTCGTATTCTGCCCACCCGGAACAAAGCCAACATAATCAAGAATAAGAAAGCTGACACCACTTGAAAAAGCAACAGCGATCTTTGGTATTGATGCCAGCAATGCATAATATTGAGTTGCTTCAGCTTGTGCTTTCTGAACGGTGATCCGATCTGCCATTATGGAAGGTGGCAGTGCAAGATCCGCCCCTAATGCGATACCAGAAAAACAACATATTAATGCGTAAGCAATTACATCACCCGGTTCTATATTGAAAGCCCAAATAAAAGTAATAATGGAAAGGCACATAGAAATCATCCATGCCATTTCTTTATTAAATTTTTCTGCACACTTGATCCAGAATCGCATGAAAACAGCACCAGAAATAAAATACAAAAAAAGAAACAAACCAGAAAGATGATCTTCCCCAAGATGATCACGAATAAAAAACAAAACAAGAACACCTGGTAAAGAAGCCGCAACCTGGCTGATAAAACAGATCAGAAAAAATCGTTTATCTTGTCCGAAAAAAATAGGTGCTAAAGAAAACTTCACTGACTTGTTATTAATTGGTTTATCGTCAAGTGCATAGCTGAAATAGAATCGAGAAAAAAACAGGAAACAAAAAACGGCAATAGTAAAAAAGATCCAGAACATCAAAATGAAACTATTTGTCGGCGAGTAGTAGAATTGCAAAGAAGCCGGTAATACAGATGCGACCAATAAACCAATCAAGGCAAACGATTCTCGCCAACCAGAAATAATTGTACGAACGTTTCGTTCATCGCTCCAAAATGCACCGAGCATATTTAAATTTATTGTGGCAATACTAAAACCTGTTGTCGCCAGTAGCATTCCAATAGCAAACCAGACGAGTGCTGGTATATTGAATTGCGGCCCGTAAAAGATCACACCCATACCGACGCTAAGCATAGTCATCCCAATTAAAATTATACCAAAGCGATATTGATGATATCGATCAGAAACATAACCAATAAATGGATCTTGAAAAGCATCAATCAAACGTAGTCCTAGCAAAACACTTCCGAGCAAAGCGAGATCAACACCAAGATCACGCGAGTAAAAATCTGGCGCATGTATATATAAAGGAAGGCCGGCAAAGGAAAGCGCAAAAGCGAGAATGCCGTACTCAAACAAGGCTTTGCGTGGAGGCGTCATTAAAGCCCCAACAACTGCTTACGTAATTCAGGTTCACTGGTTTTTTCACTAAGCCAAATATTAAAAAAAGCTTTACCAAACTCTGGATCACGAATACGTCCTATTTCTTCATTCTGACGATAAAAAATACTTTCACCTTGGGTAGTGTAAATGCCGGTTATCGATATACCTTTATCAACATCCGGGAATATTTTTCTCATTTGATTATGCCAGGTTGCAAGAATTAATTCATTTTTAAACCCTTGATTACGGATTTCTTCAATAGAACGATCAGCAATTTTTTCTCCTTCAAGTTCTAAAAGATATGACAGTTTCAAAGCAAAAGGTTTTTCGTCTTGCCAAATACCTTTCGGCGTATATAAAGTAGCGTCATATACATTCCAGAATAAATACTTAAGCCTGCCCTCACCGACTTTCTGTACTTCAGGAACATGCATTCCAATATGATCAGCACTCAACAAGGGAAATGAAGAAATTGAAAAGGAAAAGCATAATATTTTTAGCAGCTTATTCATGCACCAACTCTACTTGCATGACATTAGTATGTTCGATTTTAAATCCAGCAATACATGCCGCCAAATAAAATCGCCATAATCGAATAAACCCTTCATCAAAACCCAGTCTTTTTACTTGCTCTGTTTTATTCTCAAAATTATCTAACCAACCTTCAAGAGTTGTTGCATAATCCTGTCCAAAAAAATATTCATTTTTCGTTACTAAAGACGCTTTCTTAGCTTGTTGTTTAAATACCGTTGGACATGGCAGCATCCCACCGGGAAATATATAACTACGTATGAAATCAGACCCGCGTCTATAGCTCGGAAAAGATTCTTCATTAATAGTAATCGTTTGAATGACTGCTTTACCTTTATCCTTCATTAATGAAGAAATTTTTTCAAAATACGTTTGCCAGTATCTTTCGCCGACTGCTTCAAACATTTCTATAGAAACAATATGATCAAACTTTCCTTTTTGATCACGATAGTCTTCAAGCACTATATTCGCACTTTTATTTAATCTTTGTTTCGCATACTCATGCTGTTGTTGAGAAAGCGTAATACCTTTGATGGAATAGTTACCTTGCTGCATTGCATGTTCAGCAAAGCCTCCCCAACCACAACCAACCTCAAGAACTTCACCGGATGACGTCTCCAAGTTATCAATAATTCGTTGGTATTTATTTAGCTGTCCTTGTTGCAACGTTTCTTGATCGTTGTGAAATATTGCAGACGAATAAGTCATCGAGGGATCAAGCCATAGGGAATAAAATTCATTACCCAGATCATAATGAGCGTGAATATTCTTTTTACTGCCTTTATGCGTATTTAAGCGCAGGAAATAAGACAGCCGTTCTTTTACGGAAAATAACCTGCTTCCAAAAGTCAAACCACCAATTTTTTTTCGATTCGTCATAGCAAGTAAAAATAAACCAGTAAGGTTACTTGTTGACCACAGTCCTTCACGATAAGTCTCTGCCAGACCTATATCTCCTTTTTTTATAATACGACTAAACACACTCCAATCGTGTAAGTGTAGTCCCACGTTTCCACCCGGCTCTCTTCCAGAAAACTCATAAACTTTTCCGTCAGGTGTCATTACAGAAAGACAACCTTTTTCTATCCCTTCAAGATATTGCAATACTTTTTTTGTTGTGTATTTTTTTAACATTTCACTTTAATCCGTTCGTTGAACTGATAACCTGTTTTTTTTGTAATGGTTTTTTTATATAACAAACTCCTTTTAAAACTAATTTCAATGCCTGCCAATGGATTAACACTATCGCTTTAACTGTTACTAAAGGATATTTCCAAAGAACCATACGACAACTTGTCTCCGTCATAGGTACTAACTTGCCAGATAGAGATGTCAGTAATTTTTCCTCATGATTGCTATCAAAATAATTAATGCTGACAGCAAACTTTTCATTGCTGATATTAAACTTGAACTTATAGTGCCCCTCTCGTTCAAGAAAAGGCGATACATGAAAAAGTTTTTGACCTTCAAGAGTATCTTCAGATGTGATAGGTTCGTAATCTTTATTAACGCAGAGATAAGTGTGTTTTTCTCCAAACGTATTATGTACTTCACAAAGTACGGCTCGTAGAGCCTCAGATTTATCAAAACAAAACCAAAAGCTAACGGGATTGAAAACGTAACCAATTATTCTTGGCATGCAGACAAGAAATATTTCCCCATCTGCTTCATTCAAACCTTGATCACTTAATATTTTTCTCGCCCAGGCTTCAAGATTTGATCCATCACAATCACCGTGATCACGATCATAGAAACTCTGTATCGCTTTCCTGTTGTATGCGATAGGAATCTGATCAATTTTAGAAAGTGGAATGCCGATGTTATAAATCTTATATCTAAACTCATTGAGTTTCGGAAATAAACGTTTATGTCGAACCTCGCCCAGAAGAATGTTTGCTTCTATTGCCATGGAATATTTGCACCCATTTTTTTTGCTACGTTAACAGCACTCAGCAAACCATCTTCATGAAAGCCATAGCCTTGATATGCACCACAAAACCACAGACCTCTAACGCCCTGGATTTGATCAATATTTTGTTGCGCTTTAATTGCTGGTTCATCAAATATCGGGTGAGTGAAAACATGATCTTCATAGATAAGTGATTCTCTTGGTCTCTCTCCAGGATTTAGTGTTACAAAAACAGGGTTTTCAGGATCGATATTCTGCAAATTATTCATCCAGTAGCTTAATGAAACTTTTGGACTTTCTGTAGATTTTCCACCTGACAAATAAACCCAACTCGACCAACAGCTTTTTCTTTTCGGCATAAAATCAATATCACTATGAACGATAATTTTATTTTCCTGATAATGAAATGATCCCAAAAGATCATCCTCTTCTTTTGTTGGTTGATCAATAATCGAAAGAGCTTCATCTGCATGGCAAGCAAAAATGACTTGATCAAAAGCTTCTTGATGACCGTTACTATCGATAACATAAAATTTTTTTCCTTTTTGAAATAGATTTGTTACCTGGCAATTGATCTTTATTTTTTCTTTAAATTTTTTGGTGAGGAGTTTTGTATATTGTTCACTACCACCTGTTACCGTGAACCACTGCGGATGATCGTTAATACTCAACAATCCATGGTTTTTGAAAAACTGCAAATACGTACGTGCCGGAAATTTTAAAATCGTATCTATCGGACAACTCCAGATCGCTGCTCCCATTGCCAGCAAATAATACTGCTGAAACCATTCGCCCATGTTCATCCGTCCAAGAAAATCTGCCAGGCTGATATCTGGAGACTCTTCAATCATACGACTTGCATTTCGATTGAAACGTATTATGTCCCACAACATTCCCCAGAACTTTGGACGGATCAGATTAATTGCCTGAGCAAACATACTGTTAGAACCATACTCTAAATAGCCATTATTGATACTCACCCCGAAGGACATATCACTCTTTTCATAAGCGACACCAAGCTCCCGAAATAGACCTTGCAGGTTTGGATAATTTCTATCATTAAAAACAATAAACCCTGTATCAACCGGCGTTTGTTTATTTCCAATGGGAATATTGATAGTGCGGCTATGACCACCTACATATTTATTTTTTTCATAGATAACCAGATCATTTTCAGGTGCTAATAAATATGCTGCACCTAAACCAGAAATTCCTGTTCCAATGATCGCTATTCTCATAGAAATATTTTTGTATCTACTACGTTAGTTTATATTCAGATTTAATTTTAAGGCAGGATAAATGTTGGCAGCTTACACCAGGGTGGAACAAACATTACATTTATGTAATATTCAGCAATGTAGCTTAACCAGGCAGCTCAATAGTGACTTTAAGACCCGTTTTACTGTCGCTTAAACGAATGTTACCTTCATGCAAATTGACTACGGTCAAAACCAGACTTAAACCTAAACCAGTTCCTGACGAACTTCGACTACTTTCACTTCTATAAAAACGATGAAATACTTTTTCTTTCTCATAAGCAGGAATACCAGGGCCATTATCTGAGATCCAAAAAGAAACTTGATTGTCAGTTTGCTGAAGTCCCAGTTTGATACAACCACCGGGCGGAGTAAATTTGATCGCATTGTCTAGCAGGTTAGCGAATGCTTGAAATAAAAGTCGTCTGTCCCCATTGAGTTTAACTTCAATAAACTCGGCAGATAAATTTATGTTTTTTTCTTCGGCCAACGGTTCATAAAAAGTGATCACATCATTCAATATTTTATCCAGTTCGACTTTAGTAAATTGGCTCCGTTGCTGTTCTGATTCAATCCGGGAAATTTTTAGTAATGCATTAAACGTTGAGATCAATTGATCCGCTTCTTGAGTTAATTGATCATAGATCGGGTTATCCGCTTCTTTTTGTAGATCTTCAATCTGATTTTTCATGCGTGTGAGCGGGGTTCGTAGATCATGCGCAATATTGTCTGAAACTCGCCGCGTCTCAAGCATTAATTGCTCGATACGCTCAAGCAAGGTATTAAGTACTACGGTCATTTTACTTAAGTCATCCCAACTCGAATTAACCTCGATGCGCCGAGTAAGATCACCTGTGTTAATAATATCTTGCGCGGTGTTAGCGATCTGATTAGTTCCACCGACAACAAAAAAACTGATCGCATAACTTATTAGAATGACAATGCCCATTAAACCAATACAAATAAAACTTAACCAACGTAAATAGCTAAGATCTTTCTCTACCTGAGTAATATCAACACCCACCAAAACTTTTTTTCCATCATTGAAGGTATGTATCTTTGCGGCGTATTTTTTATGATTAGAAGCGTTATCAAAAACAATCATACCTTCCGATAAAGAAGAAATGGATTCCGAAATTATTGCTGGGGGTAAATCAATTCCAGTGAAAGATTCATAGACACGATCATCACTTGATTTGACGGACTGAGGATTATCTAACGAGGTGATATATTTTATTTCTGCATCGATAACAGCTTCTGCCCCATGAATGATATGACCACGTGAAAAATAATATCCAAAGTAAGCCAAAACAAGCACCGCGCCACCGCAGAGTAATGTAAATAGCAATGCCATCTTGAAGCTGGAGCTTCTTGAATAGCGTCTATTCGCCGTCTTCGATGATATATCCAGCGCCACGGACTGTCTTCAGTAATTGTTTGTCATAACCTTTATCAAGCTTGCCACGTAGGCGGCTAATATGCACATCAATAATGTTTGTTTGAGGATCAAAATCATAATCCCAAACGTGTTCAAGTAACATTGTTCGCGTCACCACTTGTCCTTTATGGCGAAGTAAATATTCCAACAGCTGAAATTCTTTAGCTTTCAGATCAAGTTCTTTTCCAGCCCGTTTTACTTTTCGAGATAACAGATC
>JBGCGE010000043.1:0-39318 GCA_045110495.1 Gammaproteobacteria bacterium | reverse complement strand
CTCATTTTTGATCTTGTAGTTTTGAATCTATTTGAGGTGCTGGTTTTTGATCTTTTAACTCGGACTCAAAAGCGGCTATTTCATCTTTGAGATTGATATCGTCGAAATCTGGCATATCGGATTCATCAATAGTGAGAGATTCTTTTATATCTTTTTGAAATTCCTGAAGAGAATCGATGGTTTCTGGATCAACCGCTTTTTTCATTTCTTCTATATCAAGCTCACGTTCGATCTCCGCTTTCATCGTTGTCACGGTTCGACGAGCTTTACTGATCCACAATCCGGCTGTGCGGACAGCACGCGGTAATCGTTCTGGCCCAAGCACCAGAAGTGCAACAACGCCAATTACGGCCAGTTCCCAAAATCCTACATCAAACACGGTGAATTTATTATTTTAGTTACTTTTAGTTTTTTCGTTTTCTTCGAGCGTGGTTTTAGTTTCTTCAGGGGAAGATGAGTCATCTTTAAGTGCCCCTTTGAAATTTTTGATCGCACCACCAATATCGCCACCCATGTTTTTTAATTTACGCGTTCCAAACAGCAACACGACAATTGCCAGTATGATCAATAATTCTGTTATTCCAAATTTTCCCATGATTATCTCCAGTGAGCTTATTTATCTAGCCTCTATATTTATGACTTACTTTTCTGGCTTAGTTCCTCGGCTGGCTTTTTCTTCGATTCCGGACTGTCCGAAGCGGCGTTCTAGTTCTGTGAGTACAGCTTCTGGTCCCAGTTCGAGATTATCCAGCATGACAAGCGTATGAAACCATAAATCTGCGGTTTCATAAACGACTTGTTGAGGATCTCCATTTTTTGCTGCCACGACAGTTTCCGTCGCTTCCTCACCGATTTTTTTTAGTATTGTGTCTAAACCTTTTTGATTCAGGCTTGCTACATAAGAAGATTTTGGATCAGCCTGCTTGCGATCATTAATGATACTGGCTAATAGCTGTAGTGTTTCATTTTTATTATTGGCTTGCATGTTCTCGTAATGAATTCTTCAATGGTTGCGTTGCTCTTGGCGATCTCACCTCGCCATTGAAAATCTGACGTGGGGAAATTTCGTTTCTGTTATAAAAAGCCGCATTTGCAGCATTATTAATATCTAACGAAGCTCCTTCCAGAGAAATCCCTGCAAACAAACCTCGACTTCTTGAGTATGACATGATCTCAGCCTGAAGTTTAACATCAGTAGCTGCAGAAGCATTTCTGCCAACTGGCCCCGCAGCAACCGAAGCACCTGCGCCGAGGGTAAATTCTCCATGCATCAAGTCAGCTAGACCGCGTTTATTTTTAAAAACAAGAATTAGATCAGAAGATTGTGCGCCAATTTGCAAGCCCAAACTTCCTCCTTTCAACGTTAAAAAAACCGGATCACTCCAGGAATGTGTGTGTCGATTTTTCATCAAGATCACACCTTCTCCAAAACTACCACCCAGAACCAAACCAAATTTAATAACCTCGGGAATAATCGCAATTGCCTGAGCTTGAGCTAATAAGGCAGGAGGAATACTTCTTTCTGGAATAGTCAAAATATCTCTTAGAACTTCATCGGCTAATGCGACGATCGTATTTTCTTTACTATCAATCGTTTCAGCACTTATCGCTGCTGAACCAAACAGATAAACAGCGATCAGAAATAGAAAAAGTTTTTTCTGGTGAAAAGTGTTCATAAGAGTTTATTTATCTTTATAAATAGACTCAGGATCCTGCAATATTGGTTCCACTTCCTGCCATTCGCCATCGACTAAACGTTTGAAAAAACAGTTATGGCGACCTGTGTGGCAGGCGATTCCCCCTTTTTGATCGACCTGGAGTAATAAAACGTCATTGTCACAATCTAAGCGGATCTCTTTAATGATCTGCTCATGTCCAGACTCTTCGCCTTTACGCCAAAGTTTTTTTCGAGATCTTGACCAGTAAATTGCGCGACCTTCTTCTACCGTCAGTTGAAGTGATTCGCTGTTCATCCAGGCAACCATAAGTAACTTGCCCGTTTCTGCTTCTTGAGCAATGGCGGGGATTAGACCTTTATCATCCCAATTGATCATTTTTAACCAGCCAGATTTTTGATCGTTACCTTGATCCTTTTCTTGATCCATTATGAAACTCTTTCAAAGTTCATAAACGAACTTCTATACCCGCTTTTTGCATTTCTAATTTTGCTTGCTCCACCGTGTGCTCACCAAAATGAAAAATACTGGCGGCTAATACGGCATCCGCTTTACCTTTTGAGACACCTTCGGCTAAATGCGCAAGATTACCAACCCCACCAGAAGCAATAACCGGAATATTTACCGCTTCTGATACAGCGCGGGTTAACTCCAGATCAAAACCATCTCTTGTACCATCTCGATCCATACTGGTTAATAATATTTCGCCCGCACCCATTTCCTGCATTTTTACAGACCATTCAATCGCATCAATGCCTGTGGGTTTGCGACCACCGTGGGTGAAAATTTCCCATCTGCCAGCTTCTTCTGGATCGGAAACTCGCCTCGCATCAATTGCCACAACGATACATTGTGATCCAAATTTGGATGAGGCCTCCGCGACAAATTCTGGATTAAAAACAGCAGCAGTATTGATCCCAACTTTATCCGCTCCCGCGTTGAGCATGCGACGAATATCGTCGACGGTTCTTATACCGCCACCAACTGTTAAGGGAATGAATACCTGGCTTGCAACTTCTTCAACCACATGGACAATGGTTTCGCGATCATCACTGCTGGCAGTGATATCAAGGAAAGTAATTTCATCAGCGCCTTGTTGATCATAACGACGAGCTATTTCTACCGGATCGCCGGCATCTCGAATATCAACAAACTGAACACCTTTAACAACACGGCCAGCATCGACATCCAGACAAGGAATAATACGTTTAGCTAAGCCCATGATCAAAAGCTACTCATTTAGACTGCAAAGTTGATCGGCGAGTTTTTGGCCTTCTTCAAAGTCCAAAGTGCCTTCGTATATTGCCTTACCGGTTATCGCACCTTCGATACCTTCTTCTGCAACGGCACAAAGATTTTTTATGTCTTTTATATTGGTTATTCCACCCGATGCGATTAAAGGGATAGTCAGTTCTTTTGCGAAAGCGACGGTCGAATCAATATTGACACCCGTCATCATTCCATCTCGGCTAATGTCCGTATAGACAATCGCAGCCACGCCTTTTTCTTCAAACTGTAATGCCAGATCTAGTGGATCATGGTGAGAAAGTTTAGACCAGCCATCAATTGCCAGCTTGCCATCCTTTACATCCATTCCAACTATTATATGGCCAGGAAATTCCATGCATGCATCTTCGACAAAATGCGGTGCAGTAACGGCCTTGGTTCCGATGATCACATAACTTACACCAGCATCCAGATAACTCTGGATAGTGTCATCATCTCGAATACCCCCACCAACCTGGATCGGGACATCCGGATAAGCATCGGCAATAGCGTGAATCACATCTCCATTAACTGGTTTGCCTTTAAACGCGCCATTCAGATCAACCAGATGCAGTCGCCTCGCACCTGCTTCGACCCATTTGCCCGCCATAGCAACTGGGTCCTCGGAGTAAATGGTATTTTGATCCATGTCGCCTTGACGCAGACGTACACATTTGCCATCTTTCAGATCAATTGCAGGAATTAACAACATAATAAATATCTTCTAAGGGAATAGACTAATAGGAAAGGAGTTCTAATGGTAGAGCGATTTTCATTCAATAATTCAAATCAAATAACTTAGCATTAATAATAGCATAGACTTAGTTTAGGTAAAGTTATTATCTCTTAAAGCTTTGGCTCAAGTTTTGACCCAAGCTTCAGCAAGGCTTGCTGTGCTTTTGCTTTTTCCGGAAATTCCTGGCCTGAAGCCAAGGCTTTTTCCAATTCAACCTTAGCCTTTTCATTGCTACCATTTTTGAGATAAGCCGAGCCTAGATGGTAGAGAATACTGGGTTGTTCTGGCGCCTTCTCCAGACCTTTTTGCAGATTAATAATTGCTTCGTCGGTCTTACCAAGTTTAGTCTGGATCCAACCTAATGTATCCAAAACTTGTACATTTTCTCCTAATTTTTCTTTGGCCATTTCCGCATATTTCAACGCTTCTTCAAGATTTTTTTCCTGCTCTACCAAGACATAAGCAAGGTTATTTTTCGCAGGAATATAATTCGGACGAAGCTCTATGATCTTTCGATAATGTGGTTCAGAACGATCAAATTCACCGCGCAAATCGTACATATTTGCGGCTAATAAATAGGGGACAGGCTGATCAGGATTTTGTGAAATCTTTTGCTCCATAATCTCGATTGCCTTATCTGCACCGTATCGAGCAATATTTAGTTTCGCCAGAAAGAAATAACCTTCTTGTAGTTCAGGAGCTCTTTTTATTGCCGTCTCAAACGAAGACTCAGCTTTATCCAGTTCTTTAGTCGTCAAATGAATTTGACCTTTTAATAACTCAACAGCCGCAGAAATTTTAGGGTTATTTGTTATTTTTGATAACGCCTGATTACACACCTGTAATGCCTTGTCTGGTGCTTTATTCGCAACGTGGATAGAAACCATTTTTTGCAAGACTTCAATTTTTTGAGGATCTATCTCGATTGCTTTTTCATAATTTTCAATCGCCTTAACAAAATCTTTTTTTCTGGCATACAGCAGCCCTAATGCTTGATATCCGTCTGATTTAGTCGGATCAACTTTGATCAAGTTCTCAAACACCTGTCGCGCTTTTTCGGTTTGATCTAGCAGAATTGCGCTAGCGCCAACCATCTTCAATGCCTCTGTATTTTCAGGATGTAAGGTTAAAATACGCTCTCCAAGATCAACCGCTTTCTGATATTCACGATTCCCCAGATAAAGCTTACCCAATAATTTTTGTGACTTTATATGATCAATTCTGACCGTGAGTATTTTTTCCAACTGTTGTTTAGCAGATTCCGCATCACCTTTTGCAACTAAAGCGAGTGCCTTTGTATAGTTAGCTTCCGTAAAACTACCCGGTATATCTACCAGCAATTTATCCAGTTGCTCAATTGCAAGATCAAATTCTTTTGTGGAAATTAAACGCTCCGCATTAAGTAATCGTGCTTGTTGATTGTCAGGCTCTATCGCTATTACTTGTTGTAAATATTTACCTGCTTTCTCCTGTTCACCAAACTTCAGCAGTACCTCTGCTAGCGCCATTAGTATTTTAGGATTTTCCGGTGACTTTTCTAACGCGTGTTGATGAAGCGCAATAAGATCTTCTTTACGGCCTAATGCTTGATAAATTTTTGCGAGTGCAGAAAACACTCTTCCATTTTCAGGATTTTTCTCTATTACAGACTTCAAAATTGCTTCAGCTTCGTCAACTTTTTCTTGTTGAAGTTTTGAATTTGCCAGAGTTAATGAGACAGACACATCTTGAGGGTATTGCTCAACCAGATCATTCAGATAAGCATTCGATTTATCCGTTAAACCTTTTTTCTTGTACAAACTGTATAAGGCCAATTTTAAATTGATCTTATCGGGTGCCATCTCAGTACCTTTTTCTAATAAGGCTTGTGCTTCATCGACTTTGCCTTTGCTGATCAGGATTTGAACCAGAGGAAGGTAGGGCCGACTCTCTTTTTCATCTTGTCTCAGGACTCGGCGCAAGATAAATTCCGCTTCATCCAAATCTTGCTCCTGGATCAAAAGCCCGGCTTGTAACATCAACGCTTCTATATTGAACGGTTCCTTTGCCAGAACCAGATCAATACTCTTCCGGCTATCTTCAAACTTCTTCATCATGAAATAAAAAGACGCTAATTTCACCTGCGCTTCCAGATTCTCAGGCTGTAAAGCTAGCACTCGGTTATATGACTGGTATGCACCGCGTAAGTCTTCAAGTTTGAGATGCGTTTCAGCCAGCTTCAGGTGTGCTTCCACATTAGCCGGATCAATTTGTAACGCATTTTTGTACTCTAATGCTGCCTTAGTGAAATTTTCCTGTTCGAATAAAACATTTGCTTTTTCAACAAACTTACTACTTTTTTGTTGATCAGAACCCGAACAACCGGCCAAGCTGGCCAGAAACATGCATGACAACAGTAAGCTAAAACTTTTCTTCATAAAATTACCTAAGTATTAAGACTAATTTCAACAATAATGAGAATGATTAAAGCATAAAACAGACCAATTGGTTATGTGCAATTTTGTTTTTTATGATTAGCCTCAACAAATGTTAAAGGAATTTTTTGACAGGGCGATAAGGTGAGCAGAAGGATAACTTTTAGTGAAATTAAATAGTGGCAAATAAATCAAAAGGAATAACCTGATGCTAAAACTGAAACTTAAATCAAAAATGAAACTATCATTAGTTTTATTTGCAGCAATCCCTGCACTTATCGCGGCCACAGCCGTCGGATGGGTGATTTCAGAAGGGGCGATAACCTCAGATATGATCATAACTATTTCAGCATGCGTTGCAGGAGTCAGTATTCTTGCATATGTGCTCAGTATAAAAATGGTCAAATATGTAATGGATCCTCTCGACTATGCTACCGGTTCGATGACCTGGATTGCTAAAGATATTGAGGCCGGAAAATGCGATCTCACTCGTCCATTAGAGGGAGGCAATAATCCTTTAGGCATACGCCTCGCAAAATCGACGAATGCCATCACAGTTGCTTTTGCAAAATTGATCAAAGAAGTTTCTGACACGACAAGCCAGGTTGCTGTCGAGACAGATAAAATGGCTTCCCTTACAGAGCAGTCCATGCAGAGTATTGTTCAACAGAAAAATGAAACCGGCCAGGTTGCTACTGCAATGAATGAAATGACCGCATCCGTTATGGAAGTATCCAAAAGTGCAGCAGGTGCAGCAGGAATTGCTCAGACAACCGCCACCCAATCTGATAATGGTTCCTCTGTTGTCCAGGATACTATTGGCGGCATCAACGCGCTCGCGCAAAATGTTGAACAGGCAGCAGACGTTATTCACGCTTTAGAAAAAGACAGCGAGAGTATTGGATCTGTTTTGGATGTTATCCAGGGTATTGCAGAACAAACAAATTTATTGGCTTTGAACGCAGCAATCGAAGCAGCACGAGCTGGTGAACAAGGGCGTGGGTTCGCTGTGGTGGCTGACGAGGTTAGATCATTAGCAAGCCGTACACAAGAATCAACTCAGGAAATTCAATCGATTATTGAAAAACTACAGACAAGATCAAAACAGGCTGTCGGTGTAATGAACGAGGGTCAAAAACAAGCACAAGTCAGCGTTGAACTTGCACAAGCTGCAGGCGAAGCGCTATCAGATATATCGAACGGCATCGCTGAGCTGGAGCATGTTTCGACACAAATAGCCGTTGCTGCTGATCAACAAAATACGGTTGCTGAGGAAATCAATCGTAATATCGTCAACATCAACGATATTTCAGTACAAAATGCAGACTCTGCAAACGTCTCAACGTCGACCAGTCAGGATCTATCTGCGTTGGCAAATCGAGTTGGTCACGCGATAGGCTCATTTAAAGTTTAAAACTTCATAACAAACTCATCATGCCGAGTGTATTTCACTACGTGTTTACACCCGGCGTTGTTATTTACAAACGATACAAACCATTTGCTCAGGCTTGAAATTCAAAGAAATATCATCATTAGATATATTTTAAGAACAACGCCATTCTCTATTATCTGAAACCTAACAAAAACGACATAGATCTTAAATCGAATTCTGATCAAAAAACGAATAAGTCGTCCCTTCTAAAAAGTGTAGCGCTCAGGTACTTCTGTACCTGATCAAGTGAAATTTATTTCATCAACAGAATGAGGAACAATTGCATTGATGACACTGTCAGACATATCATTAAACAAATCGATCTATGGTGCCTGTCATGAATAAGTTTTTTTTCTACCTTTCTTTTATTTTCTTTTTCTCCAACATCTCTAACGCAAATGAAGCTGAACATGTCGGTGCTTTGATAAGCGCCTGTTCTGATGGCCAGATGGAAATTTGTGATCAAATCAGCACAATGGAGCATCCCGCCGAACCTGTATCCGCTCTGGATGCGATGGCACTTAGTTTTGCGACTCGTTCAGGTTCTATGCAGCTTGAAGAAAATAAAATTCCTGACCTCGGCAAAGCATATCCCCTGATTGTTAAAGATTATTTTTCTAATGATCAGATCACAGAAGAAAGCCGAAAAAAATGGCTTAAATCAGCTAATCTTGAAAGTTGTGGCAAGCATTATCATATCGAATGGAGAATAGATAAAAACTGGTGGCCAGTTGATAACAATGAAGATCCTGATTGGCGTGCACTTTATCCGCATGCGCTTGATCATTATTTTGGTTACTGTGTGAGACAATAAATATGAAAAATATAATCCCAGCAATCGTTGTTCTTTTCTCAGTACTTTTACTTACCGGCTGTGAAGATGAGCCGAAAACACCAATGCAAGTCACGCAAGCTTTTTGGACGGCAGTAGAAACAAAAAACATTGACCAACTTAAAAATTATATTTCAGAAAAATCTCTTCGAGATGAATATAAAACAGAAAATATTATTGACGTTTCAAATATTAGTTTCGGCAAAATAGTTATTGATGGAAAGCTTGCGGAAGTTGAAACTAATGTCGTTGTCGAGAGCGATAAACCTGTCACTGTTCCTATCGATACATTACTCGTACAAGAAAATGAATTGTGGAAAGTGGATTATCACGCAACCATAGATTCGATCAAAAACACCGGACAGTTAAGTCAAATTTTTCAAGAACTAAAAGGTTTTAGTGATCAACTTTCAAAAGAATTCGAAAACTCAATGGAAGAACTGGACAAAGCGATGCCTGAGATCGAAAAGGGCATCTCAGATTTTGGTGAGGAAATGAAAGAACGGATCCCGGAAATACAAAAACAGTTCGAAGACATTACCCGACAGTTAGAGCGTGCCTGGGAAGAGTCGCTTCAAGAAGATCAGAAACCTGAATCAATATAACAATTTTTACTTAAAAAATTTTGTTCATTATAAATTTAATTTACCAACACTAAAATTAAATTTATTTACGTGTCGATGGAGTGAACAAATGCTAATTGATCCTCGATATTATCAAATCAGCATACTAAGTTTTCTACTTTTTTATGGTTTGCTATTTCTTGATTTTGAGATCCATTTTGATATTGCGATTACCATTTTATTAACCGCACAACTGACACAATATTTTTGCACTGAAATATTTCTTAAACAACATTCATCGCTGTATAAATTTGATCCACGTAGCGCGCTCATATCAAGTTTATCTTTATGCCTTTTATTACGAACTGAAGTTTTATTGATCGCAGCACTTGCCGCTTTTATCGCTATCGGCAGTAAGTTTGTTATTCGATCGAAAAATAAACATATTTTCAACCCAACAAATTTTGCATTGGTTGTAATGATCTTATGTTTCGATTCTGCCTGGGTTTCATCTGGGCAATGGGGACGTGATCTGATATTTCTATTTTTGATCGCATGCTTAGGAATGCTCGTGATCAATAAATCACGCCGATCAGATATCACTATTGCCTTCCTGATTTTTTACACGACAATCGTTTTTGGACGCGCTGTCTGGTTGGGAGATCCTTTAACAATTCCATTGCATCAGTTGCAAAGTGGTGCGCTTTTAATCTTCGCATTTTTTATGATTTCAGATCCAATGACGACTCCAAATTCACGTCTCGGACGCATTATTTTTGCAGCATTTGTGACGCTCGTTGCAAGCTATATTCAGTTTGTACTTTATCAACCAAACGGCGTGTTATACGCATTAGTCGGATGTTGTTTGTTAACACCACTTATTGATCATTTTTTACCCGACGAAAAATTTCAGTGGCAAATATCTACAGCAAGATATTTATCAAAACCAGTTCAAAGCAAAGGAATACATTATGAAAAAACCAATACTGTTACTTAGTCTAATTGCAATGGCATTTATGCCTTTATTAAGTCAGGCATTTTGCGGATTTTATGTCGCAAAAGCAGACAGTAAATTGTTCAACGAGGCATCACAAGTCGTTATGGTTCGTGATGAAGATCGAACCGTGCTAACCATGAGTAATGATTTCAAAGGTGATGTGAAAGATTTCGCCATGGTCATACCTGTTCCTACCATTTTGCAACGTGAGCAAATTCATGTCACTGACAATGCAATTATTGATCATCTCGACAGTTATTCTGCCCCTCGGCTGGTGGAATACTTTGATGACGATCCGTGTATGCGAATTCGTATGCTGAAAAATATGGCGGAATCCACCGCAATGATGGATGATGGCGCTGCACAACAGCGAGCGAACAGTCTCGGTGTCAAAATAGAAGCTTCTTACACCGTCGGCGAATACGATATTTTGATCCTTGCTGCTGAGCAAAGTAACGGTCTGATTACCTGGTTAAAAGAAAATAACTATCGTATTCCTGATGGCGCAGAATCTGTCGTCAATAGCTATATAAAACAGGACATGAAATTTTTTGTTGCAAAAGTAAATTTGAAAGAACAATCTAAATTAGGATTTGCAAACCTTCGACCGATTCAAGTTGCTTACGAAAGCCCAAAATTTATGTTGCCGATCAGATTAGGGATGCTGAATGCAAACGGCGCACAAGAACTTTATGTTTATGCGTTAACAAAAAAGGGACGCGTTGAAACAACGAATTATAGAACCGTAAAAATGCCAACTGGAATGGAATTGCCAGCATATATAAAAGACGATTTCGGAAACTTTTATCTCGACATGTTTCGATCACAAGTTAAAAAAGAAAATAATCGTGCCGTCTTTTTAGAATATGCCTGGGATATGAATTGGTGTGATCCTTGTGCCGCTGATCCATTATCCGATGAGGAGTTAAAAGAGCTGGGCGTTTTCTGGCTTAATGATCAAATACGTCCCACAGATAATCCGAATGCAAAAAGAATCATGCCTCAGGCTAAGGATGTTTTTATCTCACGTTTGCACGTTAGATATGATCAAGAAAATTTCCCGGAAGATCTATTTTTTCAACAAACCGGTGATCGCGAAAATTTTCAAGGTCGCTATGTGATCAAACATCCATGGAATGGTGAAGCTAAATGTCCAGCAGCGGAAGAATATCTGACTAAAACTTTACCAAAGCGAAATGAGCAAGAGATCAAAACTCTCGCCAATCTAACAGGATGGGATATTAACGATATTCGGAATAAAGTACCCAATGTGAAACCAGCTGAACCTGTAGAAGAAATTCCCTGGTGGAAGCAGCTATGGAATGAATGATCTGTTTTATAAAGAGCCTATCTGCTTAGACTCATGAATATACTGTTTTAGAAAGTAAAGTATTTGACTAGATATTGTTTCTTTAGTGAGAATTAACTTTGTTAGATAAATAATATTTAGTTGGTACTTTCCATGCTTTTATTTATTCATAATATAAAGACTGCTGAGGCTAGGTATCACGCTAAATCTACAGGAAAAGATCAGTATTTTCATACAATGAATTAACAAGGGACAAAACTGAAACTATTTAGTTATGAACCTTTACGCCTTCTAAACTCAGCTATCACAATTATTATTAAATATCTCTGGTAAAGATTATTGCTTTCAACTAAAGGTTAAAAGGCTAATGCCGATAGCTTAGTACTACAATCAACGAAAATGGAATGAGTTTAGTTAAATTTTCAGAATGCAATTTTCAATTTATTCAATATTAACAGGATGTTACTTGCGTGAATAAGTGGCTGACGTCGATCAGTAATAGGATTTCACTAGGTTATGGTGCGATTTTATTAATCACAGTAATTACGGCCATCCCGTTAATTAGCACAAATTATGCAGTGTCCGGCAAAGTTTCCAGTTTTATAAAAGAAACCCTTCCACAATTGAGCACATTCAGATCAATTTCTAGTGATCTAAAACAGTTAGAAATCAATGCGTATTCACTTTACGGGCTCACCTTGTCAAGTAATGAGTTTGATTTAGAGTCCAAAATCAAGATTAATTCTATTTGGCAACATATAGGTCAAATTAATTCGGCCAACACTGAATTAAATCAGAGGTTTCGTGAATTTGTATGGCACTTGAAAATTATCCGCAGCACGATGGGAACTCAACCAGTTGCATGGGAAACGGCTAGAAAAAATCTCGCAGATCTATCAAATGCTTCAAGTCAATTAAATTCACTAATTGATCAATATACAAAGGCCTTATCACTCTCAACTGAAAGTAGTTCAACTAACATCATTAATGAAATGTCTCTTGTAATAAAACTTATCTTCACATTAATGACGGTCATTTTGATGGTTGCTATTGCCGCATTTTTGCACTCCCGCAAGCATATTTCTGAGCCAATTAAACATCTAGCTGTTATGGCTAATAAAATAACTCATGGAAATTTTGATACAAAAGTTAAAATAACTCGGAATGATGAAATCGGAAAGCTGGCAGAGGCCGTCCATCATATGCAAACCGGTATTGCAAAACGTGAAGAAAGAATTTTAAAGTATGCTCATTTTGATGAATTAACCGGACTGGCAAACTCCGTACTGATGACCGACCGTATAACTCATGCTATTAGTCGTGCTGAAAGAAACCAGACCGTTTTCTCGCTTGTTCTCCTTAATGTCAAAAGGTTTAAAGATATTAATAATGCTTTTGGCCATGCGCTTGGTGATGCTGTTATAAAAGAAGTTTCTAAACGCGTGTTGAACAACCTACGCGGTTCGGATTCTGTTGCAAGAGCAAATGGAGACAAATTTCTTATTTTGTTGGATGGAACAGATAAAGCAGCTGCTATTCAATGTATGACTGCCCTGATAGCTAAACTAAAAGAACCTATAGAGCTCGATTCCACCACCATAATTTTATCTTTATGTTCAGGAATCGTCTCTTATCCAGAACAGAAAAAAGATGCCAACGAACTACTCCGACAAGCAGAGATAGCTATGAACGAGGCCAAAGAACACTTTGCTGAAGTCTCAGTGTTCGAAAGTTCTAACGATGCTTGTCATCTTCGCCAGCTCTCCATTATCAGGGACTTAAGAGAAGCTGTACAAACAGATCAATTCTTACTGAACTATCAACCAAAAATTAATGTAGGTACCAACGAGGTTGTCGGTGTTGAGGCATTAATTCGTTGGATACACCCAGAACTTGGTTTTATGCCGCCAGATGAGTTTATTCCTATCGCTGAACGTTCAGGTAACATCAGTCTAATAACTTATTGGGTGTTAAGAAAAGCGATCGAACAATGTCATGACTGGAACCAGCAAGGTTTACACATAAAAATGAGTGTGAATCTTTCTACTATCGATTTGCTGGATCAAGAATTACCCAAAGTCATCTTGAAGCTGTTAGAAGAATATAATGTTGAGCCATCTCAAATAGTACTGGAAATCACAGAGAGCACATTTGTCAGAGATACTGATCTTGCATTGCAACTGCTTAATCAAATAAGAGATGCTGGCATTAATCTCTCAATCGATGATTACGGAACAGGGTTTTCATCTCTGGCGAAACTACGAGAATTACCCGTGCAAGAGCTAAAAATTGATAAATCCTTTGTGATGAATATGCAAGACAATGAAAACGATACGGTTATTGTGAAATCAACAATAGATCTTGGTCACAATATGGGACTAAGAATCACCGCTGAGGGTGTCGAAGATCAAGCTACCCTAGAATTATTAAATGAATTAGGCTGTGATGAAATCCAGGGATATTTCATAAGCAGACCGCTTCCAATTAACGAATTCACCCCCTGGATATCTGCTTATGTTCCAGCCAAAAATAATCTGGAAGTTGCTACAGAAAGCTAAAAAAGTATTACCATTTGTTCATTACTTTTCATTTTCCACTTAAATATGCATCTCGCATGTAATCCAAACTAAATCTATTTCTGATCTAATATCATAAACATGATCTGACACTATCCTTGCTCAAGCGAGTACAATCTCAAATCATCAAACGATACCGCTTCAAAGATAAATGGGAACTAAAAAAGAAAAGATTGGGAAATTATTAATTGCCGTAAGTGCGATCATAATTTTAGCTGTTCTAAGTTTTATCTCACCAATATCGCAAGATATCGGGTATCATAATTTTTCAGATACTTCGAGTTTTCTTTCAATCCCGAACACGCTAAATGTATTATCAAACCTTCCCTTTTTGATCGTTGGCATTTGGGGATTAATAAAATTATTGCGTGATAAAAGTTTGAATGTTTTGTATGAAAACAAGCTCGCCTATGTCGCACTTTTTCTAGGCTCAGCCCTGGTCGCTTTTGGATCGGGTTACTACCATTTATGGCCAGACAATCAAACATTAGTTTGGGATCGGCTACCGATGACCATCGCATTTATGGGTTTGGTCTCGATCATAATTAGCGAATTTATTTCTTTAAAACTAGGCAAAGTACTGTTATTACCTTTGCTACTTTTTGGATTATTTTCGGTTCTCTATTGGCATTACACAGAACAAAAACTAATGGGCGATCTTCGTCCTTATGTTTTCGTCCAGTTTTTTCCAATCCTCACAATACCGATTGTACTGCTATTATTTACACCAAAATTTAATCAAATTTCGTGTTACTGGTGGTTATTAGCAACATATGTATTAGCAAAAGTTTTCGAATTCTTTGACTATTCATTACATGAAATATTAACCGTTGTCAGCGGCCACTCGATTAAACATATCGCCGCTGCGGTGGGTTTATATATCTTAATAAAAGGTTATCAAACGAGAGATAGCATAAACGCCAGATAATATAAAATTGATTTTTAGCAGAAAACTAAAGGTATAAAACAGAAAAAAATAACGACGACTAGATCATCCGTAGCTTTTGAGCAAACTATCGTAATTGACTGTCTTTACTCCCGCGGCGATTAAACGAATTCAACGCTTTTTTTTCTTCATCTAACTCAGTCTGGCATTTAACACAAAGCCGTACACCCACAACCGCATCCCGTCGAGCTTGAGGAATTACCTCATCACATTCTTCACAATGAGTCAGGCTTTTTCCAGTAGGTAATTGGCTACGCGCAAGCTTTACTGCGTCATCGACACTTGCATCAATTTGTTCTTGCACCGCGCCATCATGAGCCCAACCAGTCGCCATTTTGTTACTCCATTTGAATAAAAAAACAATATTATAAATCTAGGTGCGATCGAGGAATAAATCAACCTTCCGTTTTTTCGGACAATAAATCCGTAGCTATTTGAAGTTAGTATTTTCTGTATTCGCTCTTTGCTAAAGAGACCCATTCTTTGTAGAGCGTATTGTAATGTTTTCCCGAAATTTTTGATTGATGGAGTATCTTCTCTAATAATATTTTGGCTTTTTTAAATTCTCCATTACTTTTTAGTAATAGCGCATATCGATAAGTTGCTTCAGGTCCAGGAAAATAGTCATTGAGTACTTCATATTCCTTCAATGCCAGGTCAGTATCATTGAGTTCTTCAGCTGTTCTCGCATAGAGTAAATGCGCATCTGCATTTTTATAGTCTGGATTTTTAACAATTAATTCATCTAGCAACTGCTTTGCTTTTGAATAATTCCTCAAACCAAATTCAGCTTCTGCTAAGCCATACATAATTTCAGGATCATATTCGTATATGCCTTTAAGTGATTTTTGATACAACTTTTTTGCTTCTTCATAAAAACCCTTACCCATACACTTTTCAGCGAGCTTTAAAGAATTTTCGACGGTATCCGTCACTGAGGAATCTTGAGCGACAGAGCTAATAGCTTTATTTTGATCAATGGCACCCCGCCTATTTTTCCTTGCCTGATGAGCTGCTCTTCCTCCAAATACTCCAGGAAGAACTTCAACAATTAAGTAGGCTATTGAACCAGCTAAAGGCAACATAACGACTATCCAGATCCACGTGGTGCTTCTTCCAGTTTTTACGATATGTACTACTAATGCAACTTGTAAAATTATTGATGAAATAAAAATTGGCATTATTTATCCTTTTTAAAAATCCATTTACTCATAGCTAACGCCACAACCGCCCAAACCGCAATATCCCGCTGGATTTTTTGCCAGATATTGTTGATGTTCCGATTCAGCATAATAAAATTCTGGCGCGGTTTTGATCTCGGTTGTGATCAATCCTTTGGATGCGGCGGTTAATTTTTGCTGGTAATTCCTGAGCGAATTGATCGCTAGCTCTGTTTGTTGATCATCGTAAGTATAAATAGCAGATCGATATTGCGTCCCTACATCGTTACCTTGTGCCATTCCCTGAGTTGGGTTATGCACTTCCCAAAACGTTTTTAATAAAGACTCATAACTGATTTCTTCTGGATCAAAAATGATCAAAACAACTTCGGTATGGCCTGTCATTCCAGTACATAATTCCTGATAGGTTGGATTCGGCGTAAAACCTCCCGCATAGCCAACAGCGGTGGAATAAACACCTTCTAATTGCCAGAATTTTCTTTCTGCTCCCCAGAAACAACCTAACCCATACATCGCCATTTCCAGTGCTTCTGGGAAGGGTGGCGAAAGCCGATGCCCATTTACAAAGTGCGAATCTGGAACGGGCATTTTTTCTGTTCTGCCCGGCAATGCTTGTACCGGATCAGGCATTTCAGTTTTTTTCATTTTTTATTCACTTCCACACATTGATATTTTCGAGTTTTTACTATAACTTTCCTTTTAAATATATTGTTTATTATAGAGTTTTTGTTCGCCTATGTTTCAGCTTCTGTTTATCATTCTCGCTCTATTTTCAAGCTCATTATGGGCTGTTGATACGGTGTCTGATAATAATTCCTGGACACTTAGCCTGCAATTTGAAAATGATCTATTTGGCGACACAGATCAAAACTATACCAATGGCATCAAGTTAAGTCTTGTTTCCTCCGATCTGACAAAGTTCAGGGATACCGACAAATTGCTCCCATGGGTTGATTGGTGGGCAAACCTTCTCTTTGTTAATGATGATGTGGATAATGATCAAATTCAGCGTAATATTGCTTTTTCTATCGGACAAAAGATTTTCACTCCCCAGGATATTGATGAAAAACAATTAATTTCAGATGATAGACCCTACGCTGGCTGGCTATATTTCGGTACCGCTTTTCACACAAAAACAGCTGAAAGACTAGACACGTTGGAATTGCAATTAGGATTGGTCGGTCCTTATTCTCTCGCCGAGGAAGCTCAAAATTTCGTCCACGATTTACGTGATATCGCTACCGCAAAGGGGTGGGACAATCAATTAGAAAACGAACCAGCATTCGCTGTTATCTATGAACAAAAACATCGTTATCGCCCAGATAATTTTTATGACAGGTGGGGCTATGACGTCATTGGTCATGTCGGAGGCGCTGTTGGTACCGTTTATACTTATGCTAATGCGGGAGCTGAGCTTCGTATTGGCTGGAATATACCTGCCGACTTTGGAACATCTCTTATCCGTCCTGGAGGTGATACCAATGCACCAATTGATAATAGTGATCCGCGACTGTCAAACAAACAGGATTTTAGTGTTCATGCATTCGCCGCCGTAACAGGTCGGGCGGTATTAAGGGATATTTTTCTGGATGGAAATACTTTCTCAAATAGTCATGACGTTGATAAAAGATATTGGGTTGGTGATTTTGTTATCGGCGCTAGTGCAATTTATGAGGGGATAAAGTTTTCCTATGCGCAGGTTTTTCGTACCAGAGAATTTGCGAATCAAAGTGACAGCCATAACTTTGGCTCGATCAGTATTTCATTTACTTTTTGATAATGGATGCACGTGTATGAAAACTTTTATTAGATCAACTTTTATTCTTGCCCTTCTTATCTTGAATGGTTGTTCTACTTCCAGGAATACACCCGCACCTATTATAGAACGCCATGGTGATCATTACGAAACATCACCTGCCCCACCAAGCTATGCTACCAAAAGACCTTCTGGAAAAGGCGATCAAATCTATACTATTGCTCATAAGCTTATAGGCTCACCTTATCGTTATGGTGGTGAAGATCCATCCGGTTTTGATTGCAGCGGCCTGGTTCAATACTCTCATCGAAATGTCGGAATAAAAGTTCCAAGAACCGCTAATGATCAATATAAATCGGCATACTCTATTCCAGCTTCAGAATTAAAACCTGGTGATGTAATCTTCTTTCGTTTTAACTGGCGTAATATTTCTCACGTAGGAATCTACGCGGGCCAGGGAAAGTTTATTCACGCACCAAGAAAAGGAAAAAGAGTAACAACTTCCAGCCTTAGTGAACCATACTGGCAGAAACGTGTTGCAAAAACTGGACGTTTTTATTGATCTGTTATTATCTATTGGGATTCAAGTAGCATTACTTAATCAGCCATTTCACAAATTGATCTTGCGATATTAAAAATATGAGCTTTAAAAAAATCTCTAAATTCTGTTTGTTTTCTCTACTGCTGGTTTTGACAACTGGCTGTGATGCAGAACGTCCAATCCAAAACTATTATGAAGCACGTGATCTGTTTTGGTCAGATCTCTATCCTTACGGTGGTAGAAGTCTTTATTGCGATCAAAAATTCAAATCTGATTATCAGGGCGAAGTAAACATCGAGCATGTTCTTCCGATGGGCTGGGTAATGCGCGAACTAAAATGTGGTGATCGAAAATCCTGTCGTCGCAATAGCACTCGCTTTAATTACATCGAAGCGGATCTTCATAATCTTTATCCGGCAAAAAAGAATATCAATCGACAACGAAGCAGTTATGCTTTCGGAATTGTAAAAGGCGAAAAACGTAACTTTGGAAAATGTGATTTTGAAATTGATCGAAAAAAACGTCGTGTAGAACCAAGAGAAAAAGTACGTGGTGATATCGCACGATCAGTTTTATATATGAGTGAAAAACACGGTATCGAATTATTTAAACGACAACGTGAACTAATGCTGGAATGGCACAAATCCGATCCGCCAGACGCCGAAGAAAAACGCCGCAATGATGTTATTCAAGTCCTGCAAGGAACTCGAAATCATTTTATCGATGAGTAATTTAATTACTTCAGTTTGAAACTGGCAGTCTGTAAATTATTAAGGAGCCTAGAATCGCGTATATTCAACCATTAAGTCTCAAGTTATTCAGTTTACAGATCAGCAATATTCTTAATTTCCTTCCGGCTATTTAACCTTTGCCTTTACAATCTAAGCTTAGATACTAGTTTCATCAGGCACAATAATGGCAAACTCCACATCTTCTAAGGAACCTGTATATTCAGTAACGATACGGTTATTTTCCGAGATCTTAATCGACTTTACCCAACTCCAACCGCTTTTTTTGACCGTTACTTTAAACTCAACTTTCTCTTGATCCTCAAATACAACCCCGGTGACGACAGAGGGCTTAGAGAAGTACACTAAACTTAAAAAGCCTCCCGTTTTTTTATTGGCAAACCCCCCTCCCCCAATTACTTCATAATCCGAATAATAATGAAAAGTACCTAGCCGTAGTACTTTTGTATCTATAGGAGTGATGCTAAGTCCTGCTGACGAAAAAGCTTTTGCGCGCTCAGGGAGTGCTTGTGGAAGCCTTAAAGTAAATTTAGATTGTAGTGAGGTAACTGCCGTAAAAAGTATGTCTTTAGATGGTGCTCCAAAAATTGCGCCAGGGATTGTAGGAAATATCAGGGTTACTTCCTCATTAATTTTTATGTCATCTAATCGCGCAAGACTAGATGTGTATTGGCCTACGCCTAAACTATATTCAACAACGCCAACATCACGATGTTCTACTGACGCACATGATGACAAAAATATGGCAATTACTACTACAATTATGGATTTCATATTTACTCTCTATTTTGAATCGAAAGATTTAGATTAAATTATTATCTCTTGTTAGCGACTAATAATTAAAAAACTGATAATCGGTTCATACTGACCCTGATGCTTGCCCAAATAATGGCTTTGTTAATTTGATGCATTCGACTAGATACACTTATTCGCAGTAAGTGAACAATGTTCAAGTAAAAATATTTCCTGTCAGCCTGATTCTACTATTTTGGTTCTAATATCTTTTTGGGTTTGACCTGGTAATACCAGAACATAACACCAAGCATTAGCATCACCGGAACAAACCCAATAAAGACCAAATCAGCCCAGTTAACTCTTGCCATAAGAATACCTGCACTTATGGACGCTATAGCTTGCAAACTAAATATAAGACTGTCATTAATAGCTTGTGCTTTAAGCCGATCTTCAGGCCTATAGTGATTAGCCAGCATAGCTGTGCCTGCAACAAACAAAAAATTCCAACCAATACCAAGCAGAACCAACTGCACCCAAAAGCCAAAAACGCTGGTCAAAAAGAAACCCGTCACAATTGTTAAACCATAAATACCTAAACCAATTTTCATCATATTAAGCATGCCGAACAGGCGAAAAAGAAACGGACTGATCAACGAAGGTAAAAACATCGCCACGATATGGCTTTGAATGACAAACTTAGTATCTTCCAAAGAATGCATAAAATGATGGTGCATGCTCAAGGGCGTTGCTGTCATAATCAACGTCATCACAAAGTAGCTAACAGCACCACTGCAAATGGCCAGAAACAAACCGGGGTTGATCATTTCACGAAATGGTCGGGCAGAAAGCGGGTTATCTTCATCTTTAAAAACAGCCGCTTTGAAAATAAGAATAAAAACGCTTGCCAGAGCAAGACTTAGTGCCGACAGCCAAAAAGAACCTTGATACTCTGCAAGGGTAAAGTCTTTACCTATGATCGCTAATTCCGGCCCTAAAAATGCAGCAACAATGCCACCACTCAGAATAATCGAAGCTGCCGTCGCCGCCTTTTCTCGTCCAAGGCACTCAATGGCAGCATAACGAAATTGCTGAATCGAAGCACTTGAAATACCAAATAGAAAAGAAGCCACTAAGAACAGATTAAAACTTTTTTGCTCGACACCAACCGAAGCCAGCAGACATGCAACAACACCAAACCAAAGGAACAGAAAAAAACTGATCTTACGACCAAACCGAGCCGTGACTTTTGAGACAGGCAATATACCAATAGCCAGGCCGATAACGCTCATGGCAATGGGCACTGTCGCTAAATCGGGTGTTGGCGCTAATTGAATGCCAACGAAGCTTGCGATAAAGAGTAGCAGTGGAATACTTGCAAATGCAAAAGCATTGGCTACAGCAAGTACAACGACATTGAAGTATGAATCAGTTTTCATAAGATATTGTTGTGCCTATGACGTAAGCATTGAAGTAAAAAAACTAGTTTGAAACTTATCTTTAAATTAACAAGAAACGAATGAGAAAGATCATATAAGCACATTTAAATAATTTGGCTTCCGCTTTTCAGATCACAGATTTCTAATCCTGTGTTCTACTGCAATTAACCAAAAACGTTTATTCAGATTGACTTCATAGAAATGGTAACTGGCGTAGCGTTAGAAATGTTATCACTCACCGGACAGCGCGCTTCTACCGCAGCTCTTAATTTTTCTATCTCTTCTTCACTCGCAGAACTCTTAACATCGATAGTCACTGCAAGCGACTGGTAACCCGCACGCACTTCAAGATTCGCACCAGAAAACTTACCTGGATCAATTTCGCCCGAGATTGAAATTTCGGTACCTTCAATCGAAATCCCCATTTCATTAGCAATAAAAAACGTCATGAAATTAAGACAACCACCATGTGCTGCTAAAATAAAATCCAATGGACTTGGAGCCGCATTCTTTCCACCAAGCGCCTCCGGCTCATCCATAAATATTTTGAATGCATGAGCATCGGTAGTACTACGCGCCATACTTTCCCCAACCGTTTTAATTGTGCCTTTATAAAGTTGACTCATTTTTCTACTCCTCTTTATTCAGATATAAGACCTTATTTAATTTGTTATTTTATTATTTAGCAAATATATCCTGAAATAAAAAACAGATATTAGCACCAAATAAAGTATTGAAATTAATTCTGAGATCACATTAGTTAAAACTAAGAATTCTGTATTAATTTTGCCTATAAATGCTAGTAGGATGTTTATTAACAGGCCAGTCACCATAATTATTACTATGCCCAATATTAAAATCAGGACATTTGATTTGGTTAATACCCAACTATCTTGCATCGACTGCATAGGTTGCTTTTTATTTAATACTGCCTCGAAGTCAGCAAATCCATACCTGGCAGCCAGATATACTCCTGGAATAACAAAAGCAATACATCCAACCATTACAACTACGTGATAAAGGAAATAGACAGTAAATAGATTTAACCATTCATTAAATGAGACACTTAAATCTGGCGTTTCATTTAGTGAAATACATTTCATGTACTTAATAAGACGACACATATATATGGGTTGAACAAACATCGCGACAAGCCAATAAAACCATGTAGCATCACTAGTTTCATTATCCAGGTAATTGATTGGTAATCCCACACAGAATAGAAGCAGCATATACGGTCCAATTATTTTCAGCATTGGAGTTAAATTGTGCTGCGTAAAGAAAAATACTTCTCTAAAAATTTGCTTCATAATTTCTTTTTAAATCTACCACTACAATAACCGGCAAAAAAGAATTGATTGATTTAGCAGGTATTCTGGTCTGCTGTACTAGCTTACCATTTCGATGGAAACCACAATTAATAGTAAAACAACAATACCTAATCCTATCAGTGAAGAACTATTTTTTTTTGCTAACTCTGAAAGTTTTAAACGCATTAATTGTCTTTCGTGATCCTCTATTTCATCTCCACAACCACGGCAATACTTATCTGTTATAGCAACAAACTTGTCGCAGTGCACACATGTGTATCGATCCCTCGTATTCCATGGAGTAGCACCTATAGGAGAGTGAATATTGTCTTCCATTATATCAATATCGTTTTTGCCAAACCTGACACCACATCCACGGCAGTGATAGTCTCCACGTGCTGTAATGGAGTCACAGTGAGGGCAGCGGTATATATCTTGTAGAGTCCTAAATTCCATATTTTTTGGGATTTACTATATTTATGATCAGTCTATCAAATAGCTAACTGGCTATTTGTGAAATATCTACAAAATTATTATCTTTGAAAGTACTTTTCTAATACATCTGGATGAAAAAGCTGCTCACCTTTCACTTTGAAATTTTGTATTAACGCTTGTCCGGCTTCACTGGTAATAAAATTAATATATTCTGAGGCAAGTTTATATTTTGTATGCGCGTGTTGTTGTGGATTTACCGCAATCACATGATATGGATTAAACAAAATTGGATCGCCTTCACTGACAACCTCTAGTTCCATCTTATTACGGTAGGCTAACCAGGTTCCTCGATCAGTTAAGGTATAAGCTTGTTTATCATTTGCGATCTTTAGTACGGCTCCCATACCTTGGCCTACTGCGAGATACCAGTTTCCGCCAGGTTCTTTATTTGCTGAATTCCATATGGCGCGTTCTTTTTTATGTGTTCCGGAGTCATCACCGCGCGAAATAAAAGTCGCGTTTGATCTGAAAATATTCTGCATAGCTTCGTTCAATGAGCATGTCTTTTTTACATTGGCTGGATCTGTTTTTGGGCCAACTAATACGAAGTCATTATACATCACGGCTTTTCGATCAATTCCGTATCCAGCTTCAATAAATTTCTTTTCTGCACTTGGTGCATGAACCAGGATCAGATCCACATCTCCGTTTTCTGCTAGCTTTATTGCCTTGCCAGTACCAACTGCAATAACGTCAAGTTTTATTCCTGTTTGTTTTTCAAATACGGGATTTAAAATCTCGAGAAGCCCAGAATTCTCTGTGCTCGTTGTTGTCGCCATTCGTAACCTTTCTTCTGCAGAAGCGGATATTAATATTCCATTCAAAAATAGTAATATTAAAATTTTTGCTAACACTTTTTTCATGTTTTTATTTCTCTTTTTTTAACTAATACAACTTGTTCAGTAGATGATTCATATTTCATTCATCTAAACAGATCTATAATTTTTCATACTTTAAAGAATTAACTTCACCACCTCCTGTTGTGTTGTTCTGTTGCGGGAAATTCCCCATTTCCCGCTTTTTTATTTACTCTTTACTTTTCGTTCTCTAATATGTTTCTCATTTCGTCAAACTTAAGTTTCTCTTTTTTATCCACTTTTGGATAATCAATTTCAAGTGACTCCAGCGTGTCTTTTACAATTTTTGCTATCTCAACACGCATCCACTTTTTATTATCCGCTGGTATTGCATGCCACGGCGCCCATGGTTTTGAGGTCTTGTTCAGTAGTTCTTCATAGGCTTCCATATATTGATCCCAGTAACCACGTTCTTTAATATCTGTCGAAGAAAATTTCCAGTTTTTTTCTGGCTCATTGAGCCGCGAAAGAAAGCGTTGTTTTTGCTCGTCTTTAGACACGTTTAACCAAAACTTTAGAATGACTGTTCCATTATGAGCGAGGTGTTTTTCATGATCGCAAATCGATTCATATCGTTGTTGCCATATAGTTTCAGCATCAACACAATCGGGCAATTTTTGACCATTTAAATATTCCGGATGTACTTTCACAACCAGTACTTCTTCGTAATAGCTGCGGTTAAAAACACCTATCCTTCCGCGTTCTGGCAAACGTTTTGCCGAGCGCCACAAGAAGTCATGATCAAGTTCTAAACTGCTGGGTTGCTTGAATGAAAAAACCTGACAACCAGCAGGATTAATACCACTCAAAACTGCGCGGATTGTTCCATCTTTTCCCGCTGCATCCATGGCTTGAAAAACGAGTAATAACGAATGTTTGTCATGCGCATACAACGTTCTTTGCAACTCGTCTAAGGATTCGGTTATTTTTTTTAGTTGTTTCTTTAGATCATTAGAGTCAACCTTATCAGGTGACGAAGTTTGAGTATCAGAAATTTTAAATGTTTGATCAAAAGGAACCGTGAAATCGTTAGTCGGTGGGAGGAACATAGAAACTTACCTTTGATTTTAAAAAATTATTACACAGAAATACTATGCATAACTTGAACTAAGGGCAAGCTTGGGGATTTTTAAAGGTTATTTCTATCAGGTTGGAACTACAAGCAGATAGAAGCAGAAATAATTTCTGCTTCTATCTGAGATGAAACTACTTAAAAACGCTTACCAATCCCGATTCCGAAAATGATCGGGTCAATATCAACATGGACACTCACATTTCCTACCGGGGTGTTCCGAAACTTTGCAGTCGTATCCATTTGAACGTATTTCACATCCACATTGAAAAACCAACCACTGTCTCCTATGTCATAATCAGCACCTATCTGTGCCGCAAGCCCAAATGACTGATCCATATTTAAATCCGCTCCAGGAATATCCAGTGGACCTTTAACCTGCTCGTCATAAAAAATAGTGTAGTTCAGTCCAAGACCAACGTAAGGTCGAAATTTAGACTCAGGCATGAAGTGATACTGTAGTAGCAATGTTGGTGGCAATGCCCAAGCTTCAATAGCATCATCACTACCGGTGCCTAAAGGTGCCAGGCCATCAAGCGCGCCTATCAAAGCAGCACCTTCCGGGCTGACATCATGCTGGGATGTACCAAGAATTAATTCAAGCCCCCAATGAGATGTCAACATGTAGGTAATGTCCAACTCTGGTACCGTACTGTTATTAACATCAACACCACTACCGGCAACAAAACCACCAAGTGCGGGAACTTCAACTTCATCAGTATCAACCGTTGGTGCTACATTAATAATACGGCCACGCACAATCCAGTCACCCGCTTTTAAGCCTTCAGCTTGAGAATGAAAACTGAGTAGACTTAAAACACCTAACAAACCTGTAACTAAAACTTTTTTTACCAATTTCATGAAGATCTCCGATTTTATCGTGTAAAAATAGTTAAATATTCACAAGGAATATTTAATAGCATTTCACGGTCAAATCCGTTTAACCAACTAACAATTCCCTTCTACATTGCTAGCCGGCGATTTTCTCTCATTCTCACGATTTAGAAATTGATATAAATCAAAATAATTCAAAGTTCTGTGCTTTTTAACATTGATTATCTTTTCCTGATGATTGTCAGGCCATCTCCAATAGGTGTCATACAAATATCAACACGTTGATCCTTTATCAAAACATCATTTAATTTTCTGATCGCAACGGTGCTAGATGATTGATCAGATTCATCTGCAACAGCTCCGCCCCACAGCACATTATCAAACAACATCGCTCCGCCAGTTTTTAGAAGTTTCATACCTGATTCAAAATAATTGAGATAAGCTTCTTTATCCGCATCAATAAAGATCAGATCTATCGTTTCTTGTTTTTGATCTTCGATCATTTCATTTAAAGAATCAGTTGCCGAACCCAAACGTAGCTCAATAAGATGATCAACTTTTGCTTTTTGCCAATATTTTTGCGCGACGGATGTCCATTCTTCACTTATATCCAAAGCGATCAATTGCCCATTTTCTGGTAATGATCGTGACATGCATAAACTGCTATAACCGGTAAAGGTTCCTATTTCAATAATATTTTCACAACCAATCAATTTCACCATCATCGACATAAATGCTCCTTGTTCTGGTGAAATTTGCATTACAGCTTCAGGTAGCGTGGCAGTTTCCTCACGCAATTCTTTCAATAGATCTTCTTCTCTATATGCATGTTGCTGAAAATAATTGTATAGATTTTCATTAAATGAAATTGTTTGGTTGGCCATAATAAAAACTCCTGAAATAGTATTGAGGGATAAAAAAACGAAGATAATAACTGATGAAAAGATCAAAACTCTAACGTTGATGCAAGTGTAAATGAAAACAAGTACATCTTTGGATATTCAGGAGACGATTTAAGTAATGCTAGAATTTGCTCATATAGCAAAACTCTTATAGACAAGCCTATAGAACCCGTTAAAATTTTTCGCATCATTTCTATCATCCAAGTCTCAAGCTTTAAATAATAATAATTCATAACTCTTTCTGACGTATAATTTCACCTCAATGTCTTGATAAAAACTTCTGGGAGAACACATGAAACTCGCTTTGGACATCTGTGGCTGGACAGGAATGATTCTGGTTGTCACTGGTTATTATCTTGTTTCAAATGGCAAGATTGAAGGTCAGACAATTATCTTCCAGCTTATCAACATTGTTGCTGCTACTTTCATTGGTATAAATGCATACTATTATGGAGCACTCCCCTCTGTCGGGCTCAATGTGGTTTGGGTGTTGATAGGAATCATGGCGATGATCAAAATAAACTCAAATAAAAAAAATAACGATAATTGATCAATGTCAGCTCCGCAAAAATATACCTGGTCGTACATTTCAAACATCGCTCGTGAACACAAACGCGAGCTTATTGCGGCAAATGTAATTGCACTTGTCGCGGCATTTGCCAGTGTTCCGCTGCCGTTATTAATGCCGCTCCTGGTTGATCAAGTTTTGCTAGAAAAGCCAGGAGGACTAACGGCGCTAATCGATAGTTTTTTTCCTGGTACGCTACATGGGCCTAACCTTTATATTATTGCAGTGCTAGTTGTTACGGTTTTCTTGCGCGTATTTTCAATATTATTAAATGTCTGGCAGGCACGTAATTTTTCATTGGTTTCTAAGGATGTTGTCTACCGCATTCGACAACAAATGCTTGATCGTCTCTCTCGTATTGCAATGTCAGAATATGAAACCCTGGGTAGCGGGACGGTCACTTCACATTTTATAACCGATCTAAATGCCATTGATGATTTTATAGGCACGGCACTGTCAAAGTTTATCGTTGCCGCGCTTACTTTAATGGGTATAACTGCTGTTTTGCTTTGGATGCACTGGCAGCTCGCACTCTTTATTTTATTGCTCAATCCATTAGTGATCTATTTCACTATGAAGCTTGGCAAAAAAGTCAAAGAACTCAAACGACGAGAAAATTCAGCTTTCGAAATTTTCCAACAAACCTTGACCGAAACATTAGATGGGATTCAGCAGATCCGTGCTAACAATCGTGAAAAACATTATCTGGCCCGCGTCGCTGAAAGTGCACGTGACATACGAAACCATGCGGCCGCATTTTCCTGGAAAAGCGACGCTGCCAGTCGAGCATCGTTTTTGATCTTCCTTTTTGGCTTTGATATGTTCCGCGCGATCAGTATGTTTATGGTCGTCTATTCTGATCTCAGCATAGGTCAAATGTTAGCTGTGTTTGGATACCTGTGGTTCATGATGGGCCCTGTGCAAGAAATCCTCGGCATTCAATACTCATGGTTTTCGGCCAATGCCGCACTAGTAAGGATCAATAACCTCCTCTCCTTAAAAGATGAACCACAATATTCGCATAACCAAAACCCGTTTAAAGCTAAACATACGGTCGGCGTAGAAATCCGTGACATTACTTTTTCATATGGTGAAGAACCCGTTTTGAATGGTGTCAGTTTAACGATAAATCCCGGTGATAAAGTGGCTTTAGTCGGCGCCTCTGGTGGTGGTAAATCGACATTAGTTCAAGTCATTTTAGGGCTCTACACACCGCATTCAGGCACTATATTATTTGATAGGATCCCAACTTCGGAAATTGGACTTGATGTAGTTCGTGATCATGTTGCCACGGTCTTACAACACCCCGCCCTGTTCAATGACACAGTGAGGATGAACCTTACTTTGGGTCGAGAACTGAATGACGATCAACTTTGGAAAGCATTAGAAGTAGCGCAACTAATCGATACCGTTAAAGAAATGCCACACTTGTTGGACACGATTGTTGGTCGGCAGGGTGTGCGCCTTTCAGGAGGACAAAGACAGCGTTTAGCCATTGCGCGAATGATTTTAGGCGATCCACAAGTCGTTATTCTCGACGAAGCGACTTCAGCTTTAGATGCGGATACGGAAGCGAAATTACACGATGCTCTCGGTGAGTTTCTAAAAGGCAGGACTACGCTGATCATTGCCCATCGACTTTCTGCCGTACGACAAGCTGATCGCGCTTATGTCTTTGACGACGGTAGAATAATCGAAGAAGGAGCACATGAAGATTTGATACGTGGTGATGGGCTTTATTCCAGGCTATATGGCTCATTACAGCGTTAACGGTTGTCGTATAATAGCCGTTATGATTTTTCGCACAAAAATAATATTTCTTTTCATTATGCTTCTCACTGCAACTTCTTCGGTTTTCGGATTAGAGCAGAACCCTTTTGCTATCCCCGCATACAGCACGGAATACAGTCCATCCAGAGATCCTTTTATTGATGGCAAAAATGCACTGTTATACGCCGAACAAACGAACAGAAAAGTACTTATCGAAATTGGCGGCGACTGGTGCCAGTGGTGTCATATACTTGATCAATTTATTAATGATCACCCTATTGTTAAACAAGCATTGTACGATCATTTTGTTTTGCTAAAAGTAAACGTTAGTGAGGAAAATAAAAATAAAAAATTCATGTCGAGTTTGCCAGAAGTTGATGGTTACCCACATGTCTATATTACCGATACAAAAGGTTCTATCAAATTTTCAGGCGATCTTTCTCCATTATTAGAAAAGGGCAAATTTTCTGAGAAATATTTTCTGGAATTTTTTGATAAATGGAAATAAAAATGCTTTATAAAAACAAGCATACCTTTTTTTTCTACTTAACTATTCTTATGATTCTCGCGCTAATTACTCGCGTGATTATTCTTTACGAATTTTTGAATCATAATCCATTCTCACAGGTGTTCTTTTCTGATGACTGGGTTTATTGGGTGATGGCTGGTGCTAAAGCCGCTGGTAACTGGATCGAAGAAACTCCTTTTTTATCGGCACCACTTTTCCCCTATTTATTAGGCCTGGTTCGTTGGCTGGGTGGTTCTTTAGTGAGTGTTTATGTAGTCCAACTATTGTTAGGACTAGCATCAATTTATCTTCTTGCAGTCGGTACAAAAAGACGCTTCGGTGAAAACGCAGGATTACTTGCCGCAGGTTTATTTATTTTTGCTGAAGAACCAACCATGACCTTTACAAGAGTAATGGCTGATTCACTTCAGATATTTCTGATTACCTTAGTCTGGTTTTTATGGACACGATTATCAGTTCATTCTGAAGAAAACAGGATCCATTTTTCTCTAACTCAAATTATAATCACTGGAGCACTAATCGGCTTACTCGTTCTCGCATGGCCACCAGCACAATTATTATTAATTACTTATGGCGTGTGGTTATTTTTTATAAAAGATATATCACTACAAAAAAAACTTTTATATAGTTTTTGTGGGATCATTTCTGGCTTTTTAATTATCAGTCCAGTGACTATTCATAATTACAAAACCGATGGAGAATTTATTCTCGTTAGCGCTAATTCTGGCATCAATTTATTACAAGGAAATAACAAAAATGCCACTGGCATTATTACGCCGATCAGCGGAATAAGGACAGATCGGCAACACATGTTTGATGATGCTAAAAATGTATTTATTCAAACCAATGGCGAAGATGCAAGCTGGAAGAAAATTGATAATTATTATAAAGATCAGGCGATCAACTTTATTTTTGATCAACCTTTGAAAAGCTCGCAATTGCTACTGAAAAAATTTTACTGGTTTTTAAGCTCTCAAGATTACGATAATATTTCCGTTCTTTCCCTTGAACAAAAGCACGGTCTTTATCAGTGGGCAAAACTCACTCCCATAGAACTGCCCTGGTTAATGGGTTTGGCTTTTTCAGGTTTACTGCTTTTGATCAAAAACATTCATCGAAATACGCCGGAATTAGCTATCTTAGCAACGACAATTATTGCCTGCGTATTGTTTCATTATTCAGCACGTTATCGATTACCTGCCGCACCAATAATATTTATACTATCCGCTGTTGCTTTAACTCGGTGGAAAGATATTTTACTCCCCTCGATCATAAAGTTTATTATTGTGTTTCTACCTTTAACTTTTATTTTAATCAATTCAATGACTGGTTTTGCCAGTGTTGAATTTATGCGTAAAGATACCGCAATAAAAATCTCACATGCTTATGTCGAAGCAGGCGATCAAAAAGTAAGATTTGAAAGATATCAATTGGCTAACGAAAACTATGTTCTTGGTGTAGAGGCAGATCAAAACTATGAAACACCTTATCTCAGGCTCGCACATTTAGGGCTTAAAAATAAACAACCCAGCCTTACTCGACATTGGGTAAAGAAATTGCAAAGTAACAGCAGTATTAATTCTCAAACAAAAATTACGGGATATAAAATACTCTTTAATGCTCAACTTTTAGATCAAAAATACCGAGCTGCCTCGGAAACATTGGAACACTTAATTAATCTCACTCCGAATGATCTCAAGCTGCAACAAAACTTGATCTGGTTACTTGCAACCAATCCTGATCCTGCATCCCGTAATCCTGAAAAAGCACTAGATCTTGCTAGACAATTATTAGCCTCATCAACAGGGTCCGGAAGAGTTGGCGCACTTGTTACATTAGCAGTAGCACAACTTTCTAAAGACGATAAACAGTCAGCATCAGGCTCAATTGAAAAAGCCATCAAAATGGCACGAAGGCTCAATTTAGAAGAAAGTATTGAGACGTTGATTTCGCTAGCAAATCAAATCAAATCAAAACAGATATTAGACTTTAGTCCAAAGCTTTTTTCGATTGTTAGCCCATGGGATCTAACTAAACCACATCCTATGGAGCTTATCGAATATTGATTTTTTAGAGAGGCAATCTTTTGAAAATAATATTGGGAATATTTTTGATCGTCGCCATAATTCCCCACCAAAACCAGGGTAAGTAGACTTCAGTTTTACCCTTCTCTACGGCTTTTTTTATTCCTTCTGCGATTGTTTCTGGATCGGTCCAAAGTGGACCTTTTTCAAACTGTTCTGTCATAGGTGTATCAACAAAACCTGGCTTGATCAAAATGGCATTAATATTTGTTCCGTATAATCTATGACTCAGTCCTTGCATAAAAGTACTGACACAACTTTTTGCAGCGCCATAAATATAATTACTTGCACGACCGCGATCGCCAGCGACAGAAGAAAGCACAACGATAGTTCCTCTGTTTTGCTTCTCAAGCACTTGCATAATAACCGTGACTAAGGAAATAACACTTACACTATTTGTAGTGAGCGCTTTTACTGTTTTTCTTGCTGATGCTTCGCACTCTTTTTGATCGGTCAGATCGCCATATGCAATTAATGCCAGATCAATTTCACCTAGTGTTAATTCAGCTCGTGAAATAAGAAATTCATTTTCTTCGAGACGAACAGGATCAGAAATATCTATATCGACTTTGCTTGCACCGCGGGCAAGTAAGTCATCTTTCACGATATCTAATTTTTGCCTGTTTCGACCTACAAGATAAAATTCCGAATCTTGCGAACAAAATAATTTTGCTGTTGCTTGTGCAATAGCTGAAGAAGCGCCGATGATCAAAATCCTTTTCACCCCATCACCCTCTGCCAGAAGCTTGATGAAAAGGCTGGGTCAATATATTTTTCAAACTCTTCTACTCTGGGGAAAAATCGGCGGAAATTTTCTGCTTTCATCCGTGCATCTTTTGCTGGATAAACTGCTCCTCCAGCCTCGGCAACTAAATCATCAAAACGATCAAATAAGCTCAAATCTGATGGCGCTTTATTTGGAAAATCCATCGCTAGCGTGACCCCTTTTCGAGGGAAAGACATCATCCCTTTTGATTCAATTTCACCAAACGTTTTTATCACCGCCAATGGCGATACCATCCCACTTTTTTCAACATCATTTAACATGGTCTGGATCGTATTTTTACCATCTTCAAGTGGAACTACGCACTGGTACTGAAAGAAACCTTTTTTACCATACAAACGATTCCAGTTTACAACTTTATCTAGCGGATAAAAAAACTTGTTATAACCTACTATCTGTTCCAGAACACCGGGGGGATGAGCGTTGTAATAAATTTTATTAAACAATTTACTGGTAACATTATTTACTACAAAGCTTGGCAAATTAAATGGCAAACTTTTTGTTCGTATGGATTGATTTTTTTTGTGTACATCTTCTGATCTTGAACAATGGTTAGCTTGCATAAAAATTCCGCGGCCCATTGCTTTACTAGAAGCACAATCTATCCAGGCAACGTTGTATTCAAACTTCCATTCTGAGGCTTTTGATAGTTCGAAAAATTGATCCAGATTTTCGAACTTTGTCGTTTCAACAACCATCGAATCTGAATCTATAGGCATTAATAATACATCGACCCATAAGATGAGTCCCGTCAAACCAAGACCGCCAATCGTTGCACTAAATAATTCAGCGTTTTTGGTGCGAGAACAAACGATCGTCTCTCCATTTGATCTACGCAAACATAATCTGATCACATGATTTCCGAATGAACCACGACGATGGTGATTTTTACCATGCACATCATTGGCGACAGCTCCACCGATTGTTACAAATTTAGTTCCTGGCGTGACGGGAACAAACCATCCTTTTGCCACATAATTTTCGAGAATATCAGCCAATAAAACACCTCCTTCACAACGAAGAATATGTGTCTTTTCATCAAAGGCAATCAGGTGATTTAATGCTTTTGTATCAAGCGTCATGCCTTCTTTATTCAGGCAAGAATCTCCATAGGAACGTCCATTACCATAGGCTAGCAATGAACTTTCATCTTTTACTTCTGGCAATCCGTCAGTCCGCCATTTTATAGGATGAATTTTACTGCTCTTTTGCCCAGTTAAACCCCAGGATGTGTGATCACTTTTCACTATGCCTATCCTATTATTTGTCCTTCTTTTTGACTAAATATTTTGATATCCCGTAATACATTATACCGTTGCGAGCAATATGACAAAGAACAATAAAATACCTGTTACCCAACTTACTTTATCTCGCATTGCAAAAACCAGAGGGTCATCGTCCATTTCATTTCGACTGGTTTTTAGCCACATTCTACTAATCCAGTATAAAACTAAAGGACAAACTAGCCACAAACTTTGCGGCGAATTATAAATTGTCGTTACTTCAGTACTATTGATATAAAGAGCGATCACAACAACAGAGAGGTAGCCACTGGTAATCCCCATACTCGCCAGAATTGGTTCATCTTTTTTAAAATAACCTCTGCCGGGCAGGGGATCATTTTTAGCGCGTGTAGTGGTATTAATCTCAGTACATCGTTTTAGTAAAGCGAGGCTTAAAAATATAAAGATTGAGAATGCTAACAGCCAGAATGAAATTTCCACATCGGCAGCAAAACCTCCGGCCAGAATTCGAGTGGTATAAAATCCAGCGATCAAAATAACATCAACAAGAGCTTGTTGTTTTAATTCTAATGAGTACGCGGTCACCATTAAAAAATAAATTAACAAAAGTAAGGCTAACTGACCTGAAACAAACCAGGATAAAACTAATCCTGCAAAAAACAGCATTACCATTAATATAAAAATGTTCCATAACGAAAGAACCCCAGAAGCAAGCGGCCGGTATCTTTTGCGTGGATGAAGGCGATCAGATTCTATATCCAATAAATCATTAACAAGATATCCCGCCGAAGCAATCATGCAAAAACTGATAAATGCCACAATACATGCACCTAGTGATGCTGGATAAAATAACTGTTTTGCTAATATGAGAGGAACAAAAATAAGGCCATTTTTCAACCATTGCCATGGTCGTAGCGCTTTTAAATAAACTTCAACTAATGGAGCCGCATTGATTAATTCTATTGGAATAGATGCTTTTTCCAACCGTCGCAAAACACCAGGTTGCGGTGAAACAACCATCGCACTTTTTATATATTGCCAACTATGAATGTCCGCATGGCTGTCACCCATATAATCAAATGCTCGTTCACCCGCATAGCGCTTCATTGCTGCAAGTTTATTTTTACCTTTGGTATTATGATCAGCCGAAGAGGCTATAACGTGTTCAAATAGACCGAGGTGTGCTGCAACCTGATCAGCAAAGGATTGATTTGAGGCGGTTGCAAGAACAATTTCTCGACCTTGAGCCTTTTGCTCCGCTAAGTAATCCAGTACTTTTTGATCGTACTGGATCTCGCTAACATCAAACTTAATTCGATCTGATAATTGTTTTTTGAAATATCCGCGACCGTGAAACAACCATAATGGCAATAAAAAAATAAGGACAGGATCGCTTTTCAGTAAACGTAACAAAGGCTCAAGTAGAAAATCTGATCGAGTCAATGTGTTATCTAAATCAACAAATAGTAATCGTGTTTCGTTCACGCCTCTATCCTTTATTTTTAATGAGCATTATATAGATATCCACACTAAATCGGCCACCAATAAAAAAGCAGATGCCCTTGGACATCTGCTCTTAAATCTAGCTTGAACGTGTATGTTTAAATCTAGATCAACTTTTTTCCGCCGCTTCTGCTGGTGGCTTCCTCAACCGAATACCCAATTCTTTAAGTTGTCTTTCAACCGCTTCTGTAGGTGCAGCGGTGAGTGGGCACGCAGCTGTCTGAGTTTTAGGAAATGCGATTACGTCACGTATAGAAGGTGCGCCACACATCAGCATCACCAAACGATCCAACCCAAAGGCCATACCTCCATGCGGAGGACAACCGTATTGCAATGCATTCAACAAGAATCCAAATTTGTCTTCAGCTTCCTGCTCATCAATCCCTAGTAATTCAAAAACAGTTTGTTGCATATCCGTGGTGTGTATACGAACCGAACCCCCACCAACTTCTGTTCCATTGAGCACCAGATCATACGCTTTAGACAAACAAGCGCCTGGATCATTTTTTAGATTTTCAATGGAATCCACTTTCGGCGCGGTAAATGGATGATGTAATGACTCCCATCGATTTTCATCGTCATTCCTGTCAAACATAGGAAAGTCCGTCACCCAAACTGGATGCCAGCCTTCCTTCATCAGATCAAGATCTTTACCCAGACGAACACGAAGGTTACCCAGCGCTTCATTAACAATTTTCGATTTATCAGCACCAAAGAAGATCAAATCTCCAGTCTCAGCACCGGTTCTCGCTAAAATGGCTTCCAACGCATCATCAGGGAGAAATTTAAGAATCGGTGACTGCAACCCATCACGGCCTGCCGCTAAATCGTTGACCTTAATATATGCAAGTCCTTTAGCACCAAAAATTGCGACATACGCGGTGTAATCGTCGATCACTTTTCGTGACAGCTCTGCTGCACGCGGTGCGCGCATCGCCGCTACACGGCCTTCAGGATCTTTCGCAGGCCCCGAGAAAACTTTAAACTCGACGTCTTGTAAAACATCAGCAATATCGATCAGTTCTAATGGAACTCGTAGATCAGGACGATCACTTCCAAATCGTTTGATAGCCTCGGCATATTCCATTCTCGGTATAGGCTGCGGCAAGGTTACGTCTATGCTTTGATCAAATAATGTAACGACCATTTCTTCCATCACATTCATTATTTCCTCTTCTTCCATGAACGAGGTTTCAATATCAAGTTGAGTAAATTCTGGTTGTCGATCAGCACGCAAATCTTCATCACGAAAGCAACGGACAATCTGATAATAACGATCCATTCCTGACATCATCAGTAACTGTTTGAACAACTGTGGAGATTGCGGCAACGCAAAAAATTTGCCCGGATGTGTGCGACTTGGAACTAAGTAATCGCGTGCGCCTTCTGGTGTTGCACGCGTCAACATCGGCGTTTCGATTTCCATGAAGTTATTGTCATCAAGATAAGAACGCATGATCTTGCTAACTTTTGCACGCAGAATTAAATTCGATTGCATTTCTTCTCGACGCAGATCCATATATCGGTATTTCAGCCGAGAATCTTCGTTGACATTGTCATCATCCACATGAATCGGAGGCGTTTCTGACGAATTAAGTACCTCTATACTTTTACAAAGAACTTCAATCTCACCGGTAGGGAGTTCTGAATTTACGGTACCTTCCGGACGACGGCGAACTCTGCCAGATATTTTAAGGACATATTCATTTCTAACCTGCTCAGCAGTCGCGAAACTTTCTGGGGTGTCTGGATCAATAACAACCTGTACTCGTCCTTCGCGATCACGTAGATCAATAAAAATTACACCGCCATGATCACGACGATGGTGGACCCAGCCACACAGTTCAACAGTTTGATCCAGATCGGACGCAGTGACATGTCCGCAATAATGAGTTCGCATTTTGGCCTCGTAATAAATAAAGCAATAATTAAAATAATGAGAAATATGGGTAAAAAGACAAAGAATGGTAAGACTTCAAGCGCCTCAGTGCAATTATAGATATTACCTTCAAGTTCTTACAGCGCGTTACCTGGTAAAATATTGATCACTTATCAGATGTTGATTTCGAACTCGAAGTCGACTTCTTATCTTTTTTAACTTCTTTTTTTGATTCTGTTTTAGTAGTAGATTCCTTCTTATCAGCCGCCTTCTCGGTTGACTTACCACCCGGCTTTGCATCCACTTTTTTAGAAGAATTATCCTTGAAATCAGTCTCATACCAGCCAGTGCCTTTCAACTTAAAAGCGGCAGCTGAGACTAACTTTCGAAGTGAAGCTTCATCACATTCGGGACACACTTTTAATGGATCATCACTCATCTTTTGGAGCTTCTCCATCTCATGTCCACACTTTTCACATTGATACTCGTAAATTGGCATTTTTTATTCTCAATAATGTCAGCCGCACAAACATAGTCACATATTGAGAAAAATCAAGTGTCTAAATGAAAAAAAACCAATTTCGAGCATTTCTGGTATTTAACTTACCTAAACAATCCTGTAATATCCTCGGCTCGAAAAGACGGGCCGTTAGCTCAGCTGGTAGAGCAGTGGACTTTTAATCCATTTGTCATAGGTTCGAATCCTATACGGCCCACCATTTCCAAACTCTAGTAGGTAGCTTAAGTAATAAATATTTAAGCATCCGCTAACTAAATATCCACTTATCATATAAATTAAGTGGGATCACTTGCTACAACCCTCGTAACACCAGAACATCTTCAGCTTCCAATAAGTTGCTCAAAAGCACCGTGGAATAATGATCTGCTATTTGTTGACTTTAGCCTGTTCAGGTGTAACTCACCGATCATATAAGTTTTTAGCAACTATGCTAGATTGAAGTAATTTATAGTCTATAATTTTGATCCATTATCAAAATAATTAAACAACGATTCAAACTATCATTAAAATTAGAAAGTATGGACAAAAAGTACAATTATCGTGAACGTAAAGTTACATTAGATAAAGATAAAGAATTCCGTATGGGAGAGGGAAAGATCAGTGGATATAGCTCCATTTTTCTAGGCGCATTGAGTTTACTTGGAGTGCTCGCTTACTTGTTTCCCGCTTACCTTACAACGATTGAATTACGTCAAACCTATGATGCTGTTTTTCTACAAAAGATACTTAAATATGGAATGTACTTTTCATTATTTTTTGGTGTGCTTACTCTCATACTCAATAAATATAAGAGACTCGGTATTACAGGTATTGCCCTTACATTGATCGCATTTGCCTTAGGCGGTTATAAAATCCCAGTGGGTAATGTAGAACCCTTGCGACTTTCATTGGGATTAGATTGGTTGATTCTTGCTTTTTTAGGCTCGGCATTTATTTTTATGTCACTTGAGAAGTTATTTCCGAAATACAAAGATCAGGTAATTCTCCGTAATGAATGGGGGTTAGATCTATTTTATTTTTGTTTTAACCATCTGATGATATCGGCAATTCTGATCTATGCGAACTATCATGTAAGCCATTTCGATTGGGCAGTTAGCTCGACTATACAGTCTGCAATCCAATCAATTCCTGTTCTTCTACAAGTGATAATAATAATCCTGGCCGCCGACTTTGTACTCTATTGGGAGCATCGTCTATATCACATGACACCGGTTTTATGGCCAGTTCACGCAGTTCATCATTCGGTGAAAAATTTAGATTGGTTGGCTGGCTCAAGAGGACATTTTTTTCAGGTGTTTACTGAGCGAGCAATGGTGATGCTACCTTTATATTTACTCGGAGCCGATAAAACAGTCTTAGATATTTATGTCACTATCGCCGCGTTACAAGCTGTATTGATCCATAGCAATCTTGGAATACCATTCGGTTTTTTAAAATATATTTTTGTTACACCACAATTTCATCATTGGCATCACAGCTCAGAAAAGCCCGCAATCGATACTAATTTTTCTGCTCACACAGTTATTTTTGATCGGCTATTTAAAACCTACCATATGCCGGATGAACACTGGCCAGCACATTATGGTGTCAATGATAAAATGCCAGCTAGTTATTTAGGCCAGTTGTTTTATCCGGTCTCTAGTTTTTTCAAGCGAGGTTAGTAGCCAGAACAAAAGTTTGACTACTACATCACAAACAGTTCGATTCGTTAATAAATAACTTAAAGTTTTTATAAACCATTACCGCTACCACAGATCAAGACACATTCATGGAGGAATGTGGCAAAAACTAATCCATTAGATAAATGCAACGGCTTAGTCAG
>JBGCGE010000042.1:0-21221 GCA_045110495.1 Gammaproteobacteria bacterium | reverse complement strand
ATCGGAACTATCAGAGTTTTTTGCACTTTCGGAATTATCGAGCAGGGATTCAAGTGCATTGAACACCGTCATACAACAGCCACATTTAACTTGTCCATTGGCGGTTTTTAATTGTTCTGCACTAACACGGAAGTATGTGTCGCACTCAAGGCAATGTGTGATCATAAGTCAATATTACTGAGTTCTACGCGTGCCTTCCAGTAATGCCCACTCATTTTCATATAACGGTTCTTTAAAAGTATAAAACAAGCGATATGCCGCCAGAATCTTCGGTACTTGTTGTTCTAGAATTCCTGACAAAATAATCTTTCCTCCGGGCAGTGAATAGTCTGCAAATAATGGAGCTAGTTTGATTAGAGGGTTTGCAAGAATATTCGCAATCAATAATTCGGTTTTTATTTCATTTTGCCCATCTACTACCCCTTCTGTTTTTAAGTCCAAATTCGGACCGGAAATAGTCATTATTTCAAGTACATTATTTGATCGCGCATTTTCTTTGGTGCTGTCTAAAGCTTGTTGTTCGATATCTACCGCCCAAACAGATTTAGCACCCAGCCTGCCCGCTGCGATCGCCAGGATGCCGGAGCCACAGCCATAATCGATCACTTTTTTATTTTTGATCGAAGCTTGATTGTTCGCTAACCAGGTCAGGCAAAGTGAAGTTGTTTCATGTGTTCCGGTACCGAAAGCCATACCCGGATCGAGAATCAAATTGATCGCATCTGGATCAGGTGGCGTTTCCCATGTTGGGCAGATCCAGACATTTTTACCAAACTGCATTGGCTTAAAACGCGTCATCCATGTGCGTTCCCAATCTTCATTTTCTAGCGGAACAAGTTCATATGGTGGGATGTTTTTAGTCTGAGTTTTTAGTAGCTGAATGATTTGATCGAGCTCAGTTTCTGATTTCAGTAATTCGGTATCAAACAATGCAATCAGCCGAACCTGATCCCATAACTCAATTTCTTCCTGCCCGATATCGAATAAGGCTTGATCCGCGGCATCAAGAAGCGTTACGGCGACTGAGCCCGCGGCTTCTAACGCGTCTGATAAAACTTCAGAGTTTTCTGGATTGGTGATAAAAACCAGTTGAACCCAGCTGGGAGTTTGGTTCATAAAAAGCCTTGAAGATGATTAGGGAAGATCAGATTAATTTCGGGATTTCCTGAAGTTACTGCATTCCCAATTTTTTCTCCAGATAGTGAATATCAATTCCCCCTTTACAAAACCCCTCATCCGCCAGCATTTCCAGATGAAGAGGAATATTGGTTTTGATCCCTTCAATCACCAGTTCAGAAAGTGCGCTACGTATTTTTGCTAGTGCTGCCTCTCGGGTTTCACCATGAGCGACCAGCTTTCCAATCATAGAGTCATAGTAGGGCGGCACTTTGTAACCACCATAAATATGCGTTTCCATACGGATTCCTGGACCACCAGGAGGATGATACATGGTAATCGTGCCGGGCGATGGCATAAAAGAAACGGGATCTTCAGCATTGATACGACATTCAACGGAATGCCCTCGAACCTTTATATCCTCTTGTTTGTAACTCAGTTTTTCACCATCTGCGATCCGCAATTGCTCTTTGACTATATCAACACCTGTGATCATTTCTGTAACTGGGTGTTCTACCTGAACCCGCGTGTTCATTTCTATGAAATAAAATTCATCATCCTGAAAAAGAAATTCAAAAGTACCCGCGCTGCGATAATTAATTTTTTTACAGGCTGCAACACATCTTGCACCGATGTCAGCACGTAGCTCTGGCGTCATTCCTGGTGCTGGAGCTTCTTCTATAACCTTCTGATTACGTCGTTGTGTTGAACAATCACGTTCAGCAAGGTGGATCACATTTCCATGCGTATCTGCTAGCACTTGAATCTCAACGTGCCGTGGTTTCAGCAGATACTTTTCCAAGTACACATCACCATTTCCAAAGGCATTTTTTGCTTCTGTCTGGGTGAGAGCGATAGAGCCTTCTAAATCCGCTTCTTTATGAACGACTCGCATTCCACGACCACCTCCACCAGCAGTTGCCTTAATGATGATTGGGTAACCAATCTCTTTTGCGAGTCTTTTATTTCTGATCATATTGTCGTCAATGATACCGTCAGAGCCCGGTACGCAGGGTACTCCAGATGCTTTCATCGCTTTAATTGCTGAGACCTTATCACCCATGATTTCTATGGTTTCTGCCTTGGGCCCGATAAAAATAAAACCACTTTTTTCAACACGATCAGCAAATTGGGCATTTTCAGAAAGAAAGCCATAGCCAGGGTGAATAGCGACAGCATCAGTGACTTCGGCAGCACTAAGCACTGCAGGAACACTCAAATAACTATCGGTTGAAGAGGCTGGACCTATGCAGACAGATTCATCCGCTAGTCGAACATGTTTTAGATCACGATCCGCTTCGGAATGAACAGCAACTGTTTTGATACCCATTTCGCGACAGGCGCGAAGTATACGTAACGCAATTTCTCCGCGATTCGCAATAACAATTTTTTCTAACATTGCGAACCTCTATTCAATAATAAAAAGTGGTTGTCCGAATTCGACGGGCTTACCTTCCGATCCTGGAATTGATTTAACAACCCCATCACGATCAGATTCAATTTGATTCATTATCTTCATTGCCTCGATAATGCATATTACGTCGCCCTTTTTAACCGATTGACCAACACTTGCAAATGGCGCGGCTCCAGGTGAGGAAGAAAGATAAAAAGTGCCCACCATCGGCGAAGTAATTGCGTTTGAATTATCTTCAACCTCTGGTGCAGCGGGTTCTTGTGCCACAGGCACTGGTGCGGCTGCAGCAGGCTCAGCCATCAGAGGTGCTGGAACTGGCGTTGCTGCAACAGCAGTTCCCTGACGTGAAATACGTACTGACTCTTCACCTTCTTTGATCTCGATTTCAGCAATGCCAGACTCTTCCAACAATTCGATCAGTTTTTTTACTTTTCTAATATCCATTTGTTTAACTCTTATTTAAGTGGTTAATACCTGCTATTAACGCAAATTCATAGCCATCTGCGCCTAACCCGCAGATCACACCAATTGCAATATCTGACAGGTAGGAATGTTGTCGAAAATCCTCACGCGCATGTACATTGGATAAATGCACTTCTATAAAAGGAATTTTCACACCCAGAAAAGCATCACGCAAAGCAACACTAGTATGGGTAAAAGCAGCAGGGTTGATGATGATAAAATCAACATTTTCTTGAACTGCCGAATGAATCTTTGAAACTAAATCATGTTCCGCATTAGACTGGAAAAACGCTAATTCGTGTTCCTTTTTCTTCGCAAGACTACTCAAATACTGCTCAATTTGTTCAAGAGTAGTGCTACCATAGACTTCTGGTTCTCGTGTTCCAAGTAGATTTAGGTTTGGGCCATTTAGTATAAGAAATTTTGACATCAAAATAACCGTTTAAGCGAAGATGGCTGAAGGTTAGCAGAATTTCGCAGCTATATCGACTATTTTTAACTTTTCAGGAATATTAAATATGAATTATGTTTTAAAACTTGGAATACTACTTTCAGTAGCGGCAATCCTCACAGCTTGTTCTGAAGAACAACAAAATAAGTTATCTCGTATAGGCGTATCCTGGCTTGAAGGAAATTATAAAGTCACCTATGCGGATGGTACTCATGTCAAAGAGTGGATTGTTATCGACAGTAAGGTCACTTCAGAACCTGGTAAGGGTTATTACTTCTTCTGGGCAACTGTTGATGATAAGAAAAAGTACGTTCAAACGCCTATCAGCAGAAGTTACATTGAAGAGATTGATCCTGACTAAACAAATAATTTCGTCACGTTAATTGTCGAGTGAGAACCTATTCCACTGAAGCTTTCACCTAACCATTTATCCGCATGAGCGCGCCCTTCTTCAAATAACATATTCAGGAAGGCACGCGATGTGTCTAGTTTACTGTCATGGCTGAGATCTTTCATCAGATTTTCCGCTTCGATCAAATGTATTTTTGTATCTCTCAATTTCCTTTCCAGCTTACCCAATGTCACTACACCCTTTCCGTACCTTACCTGGGCATCCGCAATCGCTCGCATCTCTCTTAAAAAAGCAGCATTAAAGCTTAAATCACTTACCCTGTTTCTTATATCTTCGACATTCATTGGGTGCGTTTCTATCTCTAGAGGAGACAATAAAACCACGACAATATCATTACTCTTACAATTGTGTAGTAGAGGATAAACTGCAGGGTTTCCTGAGAACCCACCATCCCAATAGGCTTCACCCTCAATCTCAATAGCGTGGTGCATCATCGGTAAACATGCTGAAGCGAGTAAAGCATCAGAAGTTAACTCATGATTTTCAAAGATCCTTATTTTACCTGTGCGTACTTGAGTCGCCGCAATAAACAGTTTTATCGAATTTTCTTTTTGCAAATGTTCAAAATCGATCACTTTTTCGACTATATCTCGTAACGGATCAAATGCGAGCGGATTAAACTGATAGGGTGATAAAAACCATCCGAGAGAACGAATTATCGAAAACGCAGGAGACAAATCAACTCCCGGAAGTTTGTCTAAACCAACATTGTGTATATCACTGAAACTCTTCCTTGTCAGTTCATTCCAGAATTCAGCAAGTTTTTCTCGCGCACCTTCTCGACCATCCAATAAATACCCATATGCCATTACCGCGGCATTCATAGCCCCAGCACTTGTTCCACTAACACCTTCTATATCAAAGCATTCCGCTTCAAGTAGACGATCAAGAACTCCCCACGTAAAGGCACCGTGCGCCCCTCCGCCCTGGAGTGCTAAATTGATCGGTTTGATTTCAATATCAGGTTTTGCTTTCTTGTTTGTGCATTGCAACATAATTCCATATTAGCATGTATTTCTATATAAAGTGTTAAAGATAATGTATTAACACAGCAATCTTAAGATTTACTGTGTTTCATTAGAGCTCACATTAGAAATTACAGTTACAGATCAGTTGGTTAAGGAGGAAAGTATCTTTTCTGCCTCGGTCTTATCTAGTTCACCAGTATGCGTGTAAGAAATTTTACCGGACTTGTTTATGAAGACCGTATAAGGCAGTGCGCCTAGTGAGTTTCCGTAGAGGCTTGCGATTTTCATTGCTTCAGTTTCACTGATCAAAGTTGGGAAATTGAGTGAGATTTCTTGCATAAATGATCGAACATTGTCCGGTGTATCTACCGCTATTCCAACAAATTGAACTCCCTGATCAGCATATTGTGTTTGTAGATCAACAAATGCGGGTAATTCTTTTTTGCACGGCGGACACCATGTTGCCCAGAAATTTAGAATGATCACTTTACCGTCCCATTCTGACAGTTTGTGCGGATTGCCATCTATATCGTTCAGTTCAAAATCTGGTCGTGGCAAGCCTATCATTAACATATCAGTGCCGACCATAGATCCAGTTTCTTGCTGATCGGGTTTTGGATCATGCATAAATTGAAAAGCAAAAAAACCTGCATAACCGGCAAGAAACATTAAGCCAAACAGCAATATTGGTAATGGAATTTTTTTCATTCTTTTGGCCCCTAATTAAAAGCTCTTTTTATGTGATTATTAAAAGCGGTTGGATCGACATAACCGGTAATTCTAAATTTTCGTTTCTCTGTTCCATCCGGCGTGAAAAATAATATCGCAGGCGGCCCAATTAATTCCATAGATTTCAATAAATTTTGATCTTCATCGTCATTTGGCGTGACATCGGCTTTTAATAACATCACGCTTTCAAGCTGCTGCTGAACACGTTTGTCAGTAAAAGTATTTTTCTCCATCCGTTTACATTCAATGCACCAATCTGCATAGAAATCGAGCATCACCGATTTATTTTGCGCATGTGCGTTAGAGAAAGCGGCTTCGAGTCCTTTCATTCCTTTTATGTTATTGAATTGCAGTTTTTCTTGTTTTAACTCAACACTTCTTGATCCCGCGAGGGTTTTAAGCGGTTGGAATACATTGTCCGCACCACTCGCCGCACCGATGATCAAAAGCGTTCCATAGATCAATAATGCGATCCCTAACGCTTTCCATAACCTTCTCCACCCAGTGCTGACTTCGGTTAGTGTGTCTAACGCCCTCATATAAACTGCCGAACCAATTAAAAGCATGCCCCATAAAGCCAGTATCAATTGGGCAGGTAATATCCTTTCCAATAACCAAATGGCCACGGCCAGCATCAACACACCAAAAACGTGTTTGACCGCGTTCATCCAAACACCCGCTCTTGGTAATAATTTTCCTGCTGATGCACCAAGTAAAAGCAGGGGAACACCCATTCCTAAACCCATAACAAACAACGCTATTCCACCAAGAAAACCATTCCCTGACTGGCCGATATAAATCAATGCACCAGCGAGTGGGGGCGCGACACATGGCCCAACAATAATTGCGGAAAAAATACCCATCAGGCCGGCACCCGTTAACGTGCCGCGCTCCTGATTATCACTCATTTTTGTCAGTCGAGTTTGTAACGCTGAAGGAAGTTGCAGCTCGTAAAACCCAAACATTGAAAGTGCTAACAATACGAATACGCCTGCAAAAGTTGCGAGTATCCAGGGGTTTTGAAAAATTGCCTGGATATTGTGTCCAAAAATGCCGGCGACAACCCCAACTACCGCATAGGTCAGCGCCATCCCAAGAACGTAGGTCAGAGCCAGCATAAACGATCTTCTTGTCGTTATGCGGTCGCCTTGCCCGACTAAGATTCCGGACAAAATTGGGATCATAGGATAAACACATGGTGTTAATGAAAGAGCCAAACCAAAAACAAAAAATAACACGAGACTGCTGAATAAGGGTTTATCTGCTAAAAGAGCAGCAATGCTATCCGATTCGGATAATTCAGGATCATTTTCTGTTGTGATCGCTACTTGTTTTTGATCAGATTGATCCGCACTTTCTGCACTAACCTTTGTATCAACATAGGCAGCAGCCAGCGAAACGGCGAATGTTTTGTTCAGTGGTGGGTAACAAATTCCGTCTTCTGCACAACCTTGATAAGCCGCTTTAATGTTGATCTCTTGAGCCGCAGAATTCTCTCGGTTAAAACGAACCGGAATAGACGTTGGGCCATAATAAACTTCTACTTTTCCAAATAATGGATCTTCTTTAACCTTGCCTTTGGGTAAATCAACTAACTCTACTGAAACACCGGCATCCGAAGTGGTAAAGGAGAATTTGTCTTTATACAGGTAATAACCTTCCTGTACGTCAAAATTAAAGACGGCGGTATTTGACGCCGACTCATCAGTTTTTGCCGAAGCGACAAAAGCTTCTTCCGGCGGCAAGAATTTTTTCTGTTTTCCACCAAAACCCAACTCATCCGAAAACAACCCAGCAGAAGCTGAAGTTGAGATCAGCATGATAAAAAACCAGATCCCGAACTTTGAAACTCTATCAAAAATCATTTTCCTAAATCCATATTAATTGTCTTCACATTGATCCAGACTTTGACTTAACCAGTCGAGATAGTCCTTCGATCCCAACGTAACAGGGACAGCCATAACCTCAGGTAGTTCATAAGGATGCAAGCTCTTTATTATCGTTTCCACTTTTAAGAATTGATCTTGGTGTGTTTTTATTAGCAACAAATTTTCTTCCGTAGACTCAACTTTACCTTGCCAGCAATAAACCGATATCCCCTTCGGCAGAATATTTACGCAGGCGGCCAACTTATTTTCGATCAATTTCTCTGCAATTTCCTGCGCTGTCTTTTTATCGGGACAAGTATTCAAAATAATGATGAATGACATGGGCTGACTTTCGAGCAAAGATCTCAGTTTGCCTCAACAGCTTGAAAAAGGCTATGGTATCGCCATATACAAAACATGCTTTTCATTTGGTGAATTTATGTCGATCTTTTCAGTTTTGTTTTTCGCATTCCTGACTATCCCTGTAATCGAGATCTATTTTTTGATCCAGGTTGGCTCCGTCATTGGTGCGGGATACACTATTCTACTTGTTTTTATAACTGCCATTCTCGGTGCTCACCTTCTTAGAAAACAAGGTTTATCGACTTTTGCTCGCGCGCAAAATAGTTTAAACAAAAATGAAGTTCCGGCAATGGAAATGCTCGAAGGTTTAATTTTATTAGTAACTGGTGCGTTATTACTGACACCTGGATTTTTCACCGACATTATCGGTTTCCTTTGCCTAATTCCAATGGTTCGGCAGCTTCTGATCAAAAAGTTAATCAGTCAGTTTACCGTTATTCAAGCGAGTGGATCTCACACACATACGCGAACGGAGTCTAAAACGATCGAAGGTGAATTCTGGAAAGATGACGAAAAGTAAATTTAACTGTTAACCAAAGCTCCTTCCATAACTTCACTCTCGCGCCTTGATTTAAATACCACCTATTCTGTCACTCCAGCTTTACCTGTTTAGCTTTTACGAGTTCGGACGATATATGTTAGATAAGTACTGATAGGACATAACAGGGACGTGATCAAAGAAATTAATTCTTCTCAGCTAATTACTGGCATGTACGTGCACAAATTGCACTGCAGTTGGGCTGAACACCCGTTTATGAGGAATAAGTTCTTAATAAACAATGCGACTGAATTAAAAAAAATTCTTGACGCAAAAATTAGGATCGTCTCTATTGATACTGACAAAGGAAAAGATCTATCACAGCAAAAAACTGAGAAGCCAGCAGCCCCTGACCCAGTAGAGGAAAACATTACTCCTGACCCAGAGCCTAATCTTGAAAAACGGGTTGCAGAAGCTAAAAACCTGGTGAAAGATGCAAGTGGCGTTGTTGTCTCTTTTATGACTGAAGTCAAACTGGGTAATCAGATAGATTTGGAAATTACTCGTGAAGTCGCTTCCAGTATCACTCGCATGTTGTCCAAAGATACGCACACTTTACTGGGCGTTTCACGCCTGAAGACTAAAGACGAATATACCTTCATACACAGTGTTAGCGTCTCCGCACTGGTCGCTGCTTTTGCTAAAGGGTTGGATTATAGCCCAAAAGAAATTGATCAAATCGCATTAGGCGGTCTCCTACATGATATCGGCAAGGCGCTCACTCCAAATAAAATTCTCAATAAACCAGGCAAACTGACTAATGATGAGTTTGTTATCATGCGTCAGCACGCTATAGATGAGCAAAACGACTTACTTAGTAACTATGACTTACCGCAAAATGCATTAGATGTTATTACCATGCATCACGAACGCCCCGATGGGAAAGGCTATCCTCTAGGACTCAAAGACTCGGAACTTTCTGAGGTTGGCAAAATGTCTGCTATCGTCGATATCTATGATGCGCTTACCTCAGTTCGTATCTATAAAGATGCTTGGGAACCTACACTCGCATTAAAAACGATGCTTGGTTGGTGTCCCGGTCAATTGGATGAAGACCTGATGAGAAAATTCATAAAGATACTGGGCATCTATCCCGTCGGCTCGCTGGTCGAACTGGAATCGGGAAAGGTTGGGTTGGTAACAGAACAATGTGAAGATCTGCTAAGGCCAATCCTTAAAATTATATTTGATTCGAAACAACGATCTTATGTCTCTGAATACGAACTCAACTTATTAGAAATAAAACAGGAAAAGGTAATGCATATCGTTACCCCATCAAAATACAAAATCGATGTTGCGAGCTATATTTAATCTCTAAAACTAATATTAATCTGCTCCGACTTTATCTAAGTAAGTTTGAATGTATATCCTTGATTAAAAAGTTCATAAACCAAAAAACCTTACTTACCTGTCTGCTTTTGCTGAAAAGCCAACGCAGCCTGGTTTCGTAAATTACCAAACATTTTGATCTCATCAGCAGAGAATGTGGTGTTAGCATTTTGGGTATCTGCATAGAGCAAACCAATACACTTTTTATTGGTAATAATGGGGAAGGCGACCAGTGAAAATGGATTGGTCAGTTTTTTACACCATGACGGCACTTGTCCCTGATATTTAATATCGGCGGAATCGATAACCACAAAATCACGATGTTTGTTTATCGCCACGTTGAACAAATCACTGCCCGCTTTAATTGGGTATTTAAAGTTTGGGATGATATTTTCAATATCAAGTCCTAAACCAAACCGTGCGAAGATCAAATTTTTCCGATTATCTTTTAGACAGAAAACCACGCGTTCGAAACCCATTCCGCGGTAGATCGTTTCGAGGATCATATTGATCAAATCATTCAGTTCAAAATCGCCCAATAAAGTATTACTGATTTCAGTAAATCCATCCATCAATATAGCGGGATCAGTTTTTTTGTCAGAAGGGTTTTTAATGTCAGTTTTGTCGTCCTGATTATTTTGTTCTGTATTTGAATTTGGATCGACTTTTTCATTTTCAGTATTTGTAAGCTTTTTGTAGTAACCACTGGAAGTCATGCTTGATTGTAAGATCTCAGCAAAAGCCGTGAGCTCAGGTACGGACTCTTTTACCAATTTACAGACGTATTCCGGATCGAGTTTTAAGATCAACTTATACCGATCCGTAATCGGTCTAAAGTCCTGGCTTTTTAGATCATTAGTTTTCCCTGCAACTGCTGCGATTTCATTAGTACAACTGGCCAAATGTGCATTTAACTGAGCAGAAGTCAGGTTGTTTCCACTTATTCTGGGAGGCGACATACCACTAATGATCGATTCTGATAGCTGCCATTCTTTAGCGATGGCCATACCCAGTTCCGGGTAAGACACACCTAATGTTTTGCGGCAGGCAGTCGGTTCTTTGATTTTTTTATCTTTTAGCAGAAGCTCAATTCTTCTGTACTCATCAGAAAAATAGTAGATAACCATTTGCTTACCAAGCTTATGAAAGAGCGAGGTGATATAGGCTTCTTCAGGCTCGATCTTAAAATCGTTGGCTATTTCTCTGGCGAGTATACCGCTCAAAAAAGCACTACAACTAGCGCTATTGAGTGCATCAGCTTGTTCAGAACTGCTTAAATGATCAAACAAGAGAATACTTAGCGCAGTTGCTCGTACCTGCTCAAAACCCAGAATTATGATCGCACGGCTGATAGTGCTGATCTGACCACCGTATTGGCTGAACGAAGCTGAGTTAACCAACTTAAGTAATTTACTCGTGAGAGCATAATCCTTCAGGATAGCAGTAGATAAATCGAGCGCATCTGCCGCATTTTCAGGCGCGGTTTTATTCGTAATTTCAGAGATGTGTTTCGCAATACCCGGATATTCGGGTTCACGATGAATTCTTTTCAATAGCAGGGCGAGCTTATCTTCTTTAGTCAACTCCGTACCATCTTCAGTATCATCCAGAACGAAGGTGTCATCCGATGCGACCATTATTATGTATTTATCTCCGTCTTCATTATCTAGTCTAATTTATTCAGGCAATGACATTACTGATTCGATAACCATAGGTATTATTTCGGCAATTTGTTCGTCTTTCTTTAGGGTTGATGTCGATTTGGGTTATTTGTAAACAAGCCAATTTGCCCATCACATGCAAAAGTAATTTTCGGCATTTGTGATTTTTCTCATAACGTAAATTGGCTATTTTCGTACAAAACTAAAAATAGTTATTAGTAGTGACTCTATTAGCAATCACCATATTTGATCAAAGTTCACAAGGTACTGACTTTAATCCAGATGTAGAAATAGCCGCATAGGTTTTTATGCGAACTTGTTGCTGGCAAAGTTCTTGCCTGGACAGGTTTTATCGCTCTGGGTTTGGTTTTTCTTAAAAAGTTCGGACTATTTATTATTGGTTTCGGTGTTTTCATTAAGAAAATATTTTCACTTAAAGAACCTTTATAAATTGGCCACCCATTTCAATGGTAATGATCATTAGCTGCGCTTACATTAACGATTCACAATACAGAAAATTAACTGGCGTTAGCACGTTACAAATATCCACCAAGGAGAATTTATGAAAGTTGTATCAGTTTATCTATTTTTGATTATTAGTATGCTTACACTGACGGGCTGTGCGACGCCTCTTCCAATACCATCTTTTGAAACGAAAAAAGGTGACCGTATTGGCTATATCGTAGAAATAGGCGAAGGCGCGTTACATACACACGTTGGCACAACTATATTCAATAATTTCAATAAAAAGTATCCCTTGAAATGGGAGCTTGATTCGGCCGTCTCGGAAATAATGAAGAATGAGCTTAACAAATCAGGATTTGTGGCCGTTGACCTTGGGATAGAAGGAATAAGCTCTGAAGAGTTAAGTTCTTTGATTATCGATAGTGAAGAGAAATGGAAATATGCATCAGGGAAAGAAAAAATTATTACTAACCTTGTGGAAGACAGAGATCTAAAAGCTGTAGTAATAGTAAAAGAGAACCGCGTTTTAGTTGCTTTGGAATGTGCTGGTGGCCCATGCTCGGAACGTTATGCTGATTCATCAGGATTATACACGCGCAGTTTCTTTGGATTATCGCAGTACTTCGCTGTACCTGCATTTAATCTAAACGTTTATCTGTTAGACCCTCCAGCAGACATAGCATCAGGAGAAACACTAAGAGAAATGTTGAGTATTCCATCTGTCCCTCTTAAAGACTACAGCAGCCCTGACAATTTTGATCAATTAACCGAAGAAGAATTACTACCAGTAAAGGAAGCAATCTTAGAATTTTCCAGAAAAATGGCCTCCGAAATCACAACTGGATTGAAACCTAAATGAAAATACATACAGATCTAGCTAAAAGTTTAGTTTCATTCCCACCGTGATACTTCCTCTCCCTTATTCACTACTAGTTTGATCACTGTTGATCAATTCGTTGATTTTTTCATTGCGCTGAATCTGTGTAAAAATACCTCCAGCTAAAACTCCCGCAAAAATGATCCAAAATATGAAATTGATTCATATTACTTTCTAATGTTTTAACCAAAAATTCAATATACTCTACCTCCAACTTTATACTTAACCCTGTTAGTTACTCAATTATCGGATAAACAATGCAGAGCAATAACAAACAGTGGATCAAATTAAGCACTGTGGATGAAGTAAAACAAGGCGCATCACGTATTGAATATGATAAACAAGCTTGTTTTGTTGTAAGGGATGAAGACGCATTTCAGGTGTTTGATAGCATCTGTCCTCATAAGGCTGTGAACATTCCCTGTGATGCGATCAATGGCATGATTTTGCAGTGCCCAATGCATCTATGGAAATTCAATCTCGAGAATGGCGAATGTATAGAAAATGGCAATCAACAACCTCTTAACAGGTTAGAACACAAAGTGGAAAAAGGGATTCTTTATTTATTTATAAATGATCAAGCTCAAGGGATTTGACTACAAAACAGAATGGAATCTTCACGGACAATATTATTAAAAAGTTGGAATATTTGAGCTTTTAAATGAAACAAATAAAAATAATAGAATATAACAAGGCAAGGACTATAAAGACGCTACTGGCTGTCATATCACTATAGTGCAATCAGTCACACGGGAATTGCGACAAAGGTATGTTAGATCATTTGCAGTGTTTAAAGTTTTTAGCTACAGATAAAGTTATCACTGTATCTATCAGCAAGAGTTCGAGTGCTGAGGCTGGCTACAAAGTAAAATTCAACATCATGACTAGCAGAAACTATACTTACTACCTTATCGAGAACCTGACCCAAAAGGCCCAAGTGCATCGGAACCTTCAGCCATTACTTTTTCGATCTCTTGCTGATTGATCGACCCTTTCCACTGTCCGATCAATATTCCCTTTTCGTTGTAGAAAAAAGTCAGTGGAATCATTGATATTTTTTCACCAATTATTTCTGAAGCTTGTTCGGCGTCTGATAATAGATTTGGAAAATCGATGAAGTAGTCATTGGTATAATCTTTGATCACTTGAGGCTTTGGGTAGCCAAAACTAGGGAAATCGATCGCTATTCCTAAAACGGTTGCATCTGAATTTTTGTGGGCATCATGAAAGTCTTGAAGATCTGGCATTTCATTTCGGCAGTAAGGACATGAAGTGCTCCACACATTTACTATCGTCCATTTTCCTTTTTCTGTGTAGTCTGATAACTGGTAATCTTTACCATCCAAACCTTTCAAAGTGACTTCGGAAGTTTCTGCGCAACTAAATATGCTGATCAAAATAAGAACAGAAAAAATGTGTTTCAAAATTATTTTTTTAGTCATTTTTTAAATGAAATTGATCATAAATATAGTTGTAAATTTATTTCTTTATACAGGATAACATACTGGTTATTTCTTTATAAAAGTAATAAATATTTTACCTTTTTACTTACTATTGAAAATAGTAATATTTTCCCTTAAATAGTGACTATCAGAAAATTAAAACTACAGATTCAGACTCTACGTAGTTAAGAAAATAATAGTCACACAACAACAAAAAGTGCTAGTTTAACAGGGTCTGTTTATTATACCTTCACTTGAGTTTTATTCATTACTACGAAATGTATCTCGATCTAATTACATAACTTTCGGTGAGTTAATTTACATCTTCAATACCGCACGCTTGATCATAATCCTCGATCAATACGATATGTATTTGTCCATTCTAGCTGCATATTGAAATTACTACATTACGGTGTGGTAATGATCAAAGAAGATTTATTTTGTGATGGTTTACCCCGCGCCCATGTAAAGCATTCCACCACCATAGATGCATCCTGTCATTATGAATATTACAAAGGTATAGCCGAGGATTTGACGCATGTGTAAACCGGCGATAGCAAGTATGGGAATAGTCCAGAATGGCTGGATCATGTTTGACCATTGATCTCCATATGCGACACCAAGAACTACGACCGCAGGATCAACATTAAGCGCAAGTGCCGCTTCGACCATGATCGGTCCTTGTACCGCCCATTGTCCACCACCCGAAGGCACAAACAAATTTACCAGTCCACCGGATAAAAACGCGAAGAAACCAAGCGTCTCTGGTGTCGCAATAGATGTGATCCAATCAGTAATAACTTTCATCAAACCTGTGGTTGCCATCATTCCCATAATGCCGGAATAGAAAGGATATTGAAGAATTATTGGACCGACAGTTCCCGCCGCATTGTTAACTAATTTTGTATAATGCATCGCTGAATTTGCCAGTAACAAACCAAGTGCAAGAAACGTCCAGCTAACAATGTCCAACGTCAGAAAAAAACCTTTTTGAGAATAAGTTACACCGATAAAAGTCACCATCGCTGCGCCCAAAAACAAACTCAAAGATCGGTGATTTTCAAACTTTTCGACGAGGGACAAGTTGTGTTTTTTTTCTGTCGGTTTATTTTCATTTTTGATCAATAAACCCGGATCAATTTCAATGACGTCTTTATCTTTAGGTCGCATCAAAGGACAAATGATTGTTATGGTTGCTAACGCGAGTAGAGCCAGCGTTATGTTGATCGTCGAGAGTATCGTTTCGGTCACCGGAATGACGCCAATTCGATCTTCTAACAAGTGTCCTGGTGTTGCGACAAATAGCGCAGAGGATGAAGAATAGCCCATATGCCAGATAACGTATCCTGCATATGCAGAAGCGACCAACAGCGGATAATGTATTTTAAATGGTTTATTTGAGCACTCGATTGCGACACTGCGTGCGACAATTGCACCAATTATTAATCCAAATGACCAGGAACATAAACTGGCAATTCCGGCCGTAAACGCAACAAGTGAATATGCTTGTTGCGCAGAGTTCGGTAGTTGCCCTATCCGCATTAAAATTTTCTGAACGGGTTCAGTATGCGCTAAAGAATGTGCGCCGATCATAATGATGGTTATTTGTGCCGTGAACTTAAATAACATCGGTAAACCATTACCCCAGGCAAGAAGCGTGGAGGTGATGGTTGCACCGGTCAGGAAGAGAGCGCAAACAAATGTTATTACCGACAAGATGATGACGAATATAAATGAATCCGGGTAGTAACTTTCCACAAACTTTACAAATGGACGTGCTAAATTTTGGAAAATATTCATAATATTTTTTAACCCCAGATCTTTATTTTATTACGTCATTACTTCATCGTTGGCATAGAAAATTCCGCACCTTCACGAACTCCTGCTGAGGGCCACCTTTGAGTGATTGTTTTTCTTCGGGTATAAAAACGAACACCGTCGGGACCATAGGCAAACAAATCACCAAACAAAGAATTCTTCCAGCCACCAAAACTATGGTACGCAACGGGCACAGGCAAAGGAATGTTGATCCCAACCATTCCAACTTGAATATGATCAGAAAAATATCGAGCAGCTTCACCATCACGTGTAAAGATACAAGTACCATTTCCGAATTCATGATTGTCGATCAAATCCATTGCTTCTTGCATCGTTTTCACTCGGACAATTTGTAAAACAGGACCAAAGATTTCTTCTTTATAAGAAATCATTTCCGGCGTTACATTATCGATCATTGTACCACCGAGGAAAAACCCGTCCTCGAATCCAGTCACAGTCATACCGCGACCATCTACGACAATCGATGCGCCTTGTTGTTCTGCACTATCAATATAAGAGGCAACTTTATCTCGATGTTCACTTGTAATCAGCGGACCAAAATCATTGCTGCTTTCACTATACACACCAACTTTTAATGACTTCATTGCTTCCTGCATTTTAGAAACTAATGCATCTCCAACCTCATCACCCACGACAACGGCTACAGAAAGTGCCATGCACCGTTCTCCACAAGAACCAAAAGCTGCTCCGACAAGTTGATTTACTGCATTTTCGATATCTGCATCCGGCATCACAATCGCGTGGTTTTTTGCGCCTCCCAATGCCTGGCAACGCTTACCATTTGCAGTAGCCGTACTATAAATATAATTTGCAATAGGCGTCGAGCCAACAAAACTGATCGCTTGCACTCGTTCATCATGTAACAAGACGTCAACCGCTTCTTTGTTGCCGTTAACAACATTTAAAACACCCTTAGGCAAACCTGCTTTATGAAGTAATTCGGCAAGATATAAAGTAGAACTTGGATCTCGCTCTGATGGTTTTAAAATAAAGCAATTACCGCAGACGATCGCTAATGGGAACATCCACATCGGTACCATGGCCGGGAAGTTAAACGGCGTGATTCCAGCAACAACGCCGAGGGGTTGAAACTCGCTCCAGCAATCTATTTGCGGTCCAACGTTTTTGCTGTATTCACCTTTTAATAACTCAGGAGCCGAACACGCATATTCGACATTTTCGATCCCTCGTTGTAATTCGCCCATCGCATCGTGAGAAATTTTTCCATGCTCTTCACCGATCAACTGACAGATCTTTTCGGCATTCTGCTCAAGCAATTCTTTGAAACGAAACATAATACGTGCGCGTTTGATCGCCGGCGTATTTCGCCATTCCGGAAATGCAGCTTCTGCACTGGTAATTGCTTCCTCTACGGTTTGTTTATCTGCAAGTTGTAAGTGTTTACTTACTTCACCTGACGCTGGATTGTATACCTCTTGAGTAGAACCCTCTGCGTAATGCACTTCACCGTTGATAAAATGTCCAATCTTTTTCATAAGTTAGGCCCCTTTAATTCTGCTGGATAGCTAAAGTTTGTTATTTAAATAATTTATATTGAAAAATACAGTTCTTGTAATTTGGATAGAATAATATAAGTGTTATATTTGCAGCACAATATTGAATAATTAATATTTATAATGCAAAAATGCATTTTATTTACTTGACAGAGTGGGATGTTTTGTTATGTTCGATTGGAACGATCTTCAATTTTTCCTTGAGTTATCTCGTAGTGGAAAACTGACCCAGGCAGCAAAAAAATTAAATGTAGAACCCACAACCGTTGGTAGACGCATAACGCGGCTAGAAAATGATCTTGAAGTTCACTTATTTGATCGATCACCGAAAGGTTACACGATCGCTGAAGCCGGTCGGAAATTATTACCTGATGCAGAACGCATCGAAACAACCGTCGTTTCAATTCATCAATCAATCTCAGGAAAAGACACTGAATTAACCGGCACAGTTAGAATGGCCGTGCCGGAAGGATTGGGCGTCGGAATAATTTCGAAACATATTGGCGATTTTCGAAAACTACATCCAGGAATTAAACTGGAATTATTGGCAGATACAAGAGCGCGAAGTCTTTCCCAACGTGAGGCCGATATTGCGATCACATTGGCTAGACCAGCCACAGGAAGATTAGTCGCATGGAAACTCGGTGAGTATAAACTCGCACTTTATGCTAACCATGACTATCTACAAGAACATGGTGAGATCAATTCTGTCGCTGATCTAACTCAACACAAATTTATCAGTTATATAAATGATCAAATAGAATTTCCACAACTAAAATATTTGCAAGATCTGCTTAGTGGAGCGAATGTTGTATTTCGTAGTAGTAGTTTACAGGCTCAATATCAAGCTGTGATTGATAATGTCGGCTTAGCTTTATTGCATTGCTTTCTTGTTGCGGAAGATCAAAACTTAAAAGCTATTTTGCCCGATGAAATATTTGCTATTCGAGAATACTGGATGGTCGTGCATGAAGATCTTCGCCCATTAGCACGAGTAAAAGCTGTAAGCGATTTTTTTACTCAAGTTATTAAAAACGAACAGAAAAAGCTTATGAAAATTAGTTAATGATCATTCTGATCAAGTAACTCTCCTATTAAAATGGGAGCAAACCAGTTTGGAGAAGAGCGCCACCACTACGATGGCAAGATTTTAGATCCGTCCATGCAAGCCAGGTCTTCTGATGGCTAAGTTAATTTTTTATTAACTCTAAACATTACTTCCAATTCCAATTTGAAGTCTGCAAGTCTAGTTTTTTACGAGGTTTTTTACTGTTGAAGTGACTCTCCCAATTAATTTTATTACTACCCCAGGCCACTAAGGAGTAGTTAAGGCCCCAACTTACAATCAGGCCATTAGTGCTCAGCGAAGAGTTGCTTTTAATATCATTCAAAACATAGTTATCCCTTCCATCCCAGGAGTATCTACCATTTCCATTTATAGTCTTTGTGCTGCTATCCCAAGAAAGGTTACTACGACTATCCCAGGAAGAATAACTTTTCCCCGTCAAATTTGAGTTACCACCGTTAGCCCATAAGTAAACACTACTATCTCGCATATTCGTAGTGTTATCCAAAGGAGTGTTATTTACACCGTCCCAGGAAAAATCCGTAATGCTGTTATTCGAAAAGCTTTCATCGCTCAAAGTGAAACTACCGATGTTATCAAACGAAAAACGACTATTGGCGTAATGCCATGAGCTTCCACTAATGTTATTAGAAAAGCTGTTATTACCATTACTCAAAGAGAAGCCATAACTATTAATAGAGCTATTATTGTCGCTGAACTCCCAGGAAAAGTTATTATTAAAAACGGTATTATTAGCATGATCAGTATTTGCGTTGCTCAGATCAAGATTTTCAATATCCCAAGCAAACTGAGCATGTTGTGATGACTCTTGAGCCCTTTGAGAAAAAGACTGACTTTGCCCCACATCACCAGCACTACCCAGCACCGCACTTTCACTGCCTGCAAAGACTATATGATCATTACTGCTAGCCAGTTCCTCAGTGTTGCTTGTATAAACGGTGTTATTTTCAGTGGCGGTATTTTCCCTATCCCAATCAAACGCGGTCGCTTTTCCATTTAAGGCGCTTGTTGCACGATCGCTACCTGTCTCTGATATCCACACTGGAGGTTCTGCTTCCCATGGATCGTTGGTGTTTTGATCCGGCGCGGTCATGGCGGTGTCATCATCTATTTCTACGTTGCTATTGCGCTCGATAATGTCGGCCAGTGAGGTTTGTTTTACCTCCGTTATTTCGTCTGTGCTCAGGTTATTTTCGTACCAGAGCCGGTCGCCGGAACGGAGGCGTTCAAATTGATCTACTATTATATCCTGGAAGGTTTCTCCGACCATGCCGGTGCCTTTTGCATTTTCGGCCAGGCCGCCTACCCATAGGTCTATGTCGTCAACAGTGTCATAGACTGAGGCTAATTTAGCGCCAAAACCGTCCTGGAAGATGGGGTCTTCAAAGTGCTCTATGCGCGCTCGTCCCAGTGCTTCTCGGGTGTCATTGTAGCTGGGCAAACCATGATCTCTTCCACGTTGTATGTTGAGGGCACCCAGATCCGCACCGCCTGATCCTGGGGGGCCAAATAACAGGTTACGTACGTCGTCGATTATCATTGGGTCAAGTGCTTGTGCTACCTGGGTTGCTTGTCCTCGAATGATCGGATCTATTCCTGCTTCGGCGGTGGCGTCTGGTTTGAAGAATGCATCTGCAAGTGACAGGTGTCCTTCCGGTATTTCGGCGCCATTTTCATCGAGTCTCAAGAGTGTTGGTGATAACATTGAATGGCCAAAGCGGTAGGCGGCGGTTGCAAATTCATTGCTTATGGTCGGATTTACGTTTTGATCGTATCCCTGGTAGTCACTCATTGCTGCTTCGCCGACCAGTAGGGGCAGGTATTCGTTGTAGGTGATGCTTTGAAGTTCGGCGGTAACTATCCGTCTTGCTTCTTGAAAAACGGTTTCATCGGTCCAGTTTGGGTTTTCGGTGGAGATTCTGTCTGCCTGGATGTTATGTTCGCGTACCCAGAGGGTGTGCATTGAGGTTAGACCGGATTGTTCATTGACGCGTTCGTCTCCTGCGATGAACATGTTTTTTTCATCTCGCGGTAGTAGTCCTTCTTCGCTCACGCGCATTTTACCCTTTTCAAAGCTGCGCAGTTCGTCCAGGGTTTGTTGATCTGAACCGTAGATCATTGAGCCGTCAAGAAAGCTGGTTATGCTGTTTATTTGTTCTTTGCCGTCTGAGGTTTCTGAGCGGGTAAAGGGAATTTCAGCGCCGCCTTGTCCTGTTGGGTCAAACCAGGGATCGCCTTCAGGCATTTCTATCGGCTGACTTTCACCACCTTCTGCGTGCACGAGAGTAATGTCATGGTCGATGAATTGGCCCCATTGCCAGAATAGGTCACTCGCATTATTGTCGTTTTGTGTGTCTCCTTGTTGTGTCAGGACGGCGTTGCTTATCTCTCTGGCACCGGGTCGTTCGGATCCTGCCAGACTGCCCTGGTCATCGGCGTAGTCGGAGTCCACTAGTCGTGTGAGTTCTGTACCGGCACTGCCTGTTTCTGGATGTTGCGGGTTGTTTCCACTGCCATCGATGCGGTGGTAAAGGTCGCTAGTAGCTTCAGCCTGTTGTGGTTGATGAACCTGTTGTGGTTGATGAACCTGTTGTGGTTGATGAACCTGTTGTGGTTGATGAACCTGTTGTGGTTGATGAACCTGTTGTGGTTGATGAACCTGTTGTGGTTGATGAACCTGTTGTGG
>JBGCGE010000041.1:0-37784 GCA_045110495.1 Gammaproteobacteria bacterium | reverse complement strand
GCAGCCGAAGTCATTGGCGAAAAATCTTACTCACGTTTTCCGTTTGTAGGAGAAGAAAATAACAAAGCAAAACCGATCAATTATGATCTTGCAGAATTAGTTTTAAACCGAACATGGCGGCCTGCATTATCGATCATCGGCGCTGGCGGATTACCGGATATTGAAAGTGCTGGGAATGTTCTGCGCCCAAAAACCTCGATCAAATTATCTTTACGATTACCACCAACAGTCGATGCGGAAATTGCCTCAAAAAAACTTAAAGAAATTTTAGAAAGTAATCCACCCTACAATGCAAAAATCACCTTTACACCCGACTGGGTAGCCAGCGGCTGGCATGCGCCCGAACTCACTCCGTGGTTAGAAGAGTCGATCAACAATGCATCAGAAAATTTCTTCGGCAAACAAGCCGTTCACATGGGCGAAGGCGGATCAATTCCATTTATGGGAATGCTAGGCGAAAAATTCCCGCAAGCACAATTTATGATCACTGGTGTGCTTGGACCAAAATCAAATGCCCACGGCCCGAATGAATTTTTGCATATTCCGACCGGGAAAAAATTAACGTGTTGTGTAGCTGAAGTGATTGCGGATCATTTTAGGGTTTCTGATTATTGATATTGGATTACGTTATGCTCGAAATCCAAGCTTTGAAATTAACTAAAATACGGCGCACTGCATGCGAGTGCGCCCTACGAGCTACTTGCTAAAAAAAGAACTAAAAACATAAAACGCATTTTGAGAAAAAACAAAAACTAATAATAGAAATGCTAAGTAATAAAACACTGTAGCCATCCATCTAGCATTAGGCTTATGCTCCTCAGAAAGAATATGAATCTCCCAAAAAAGTCCTTTCAATCCAACTTCATTGAATGTCCCTCCATCTAAAATTGTTAAGTGCTCCTTTTCATCTTCTATCCGTATTTCCACTCTCTGCTCAATTTCAAACCAGTCCTTATTGAGTTCCTGTACATACGGTAACAACTGTTGAATCTGGTTACCCCCAAGATCATAGTCTGAATAGTCATTAAACTTTTTAATGATTTTCGGACAATGAACTATAAAAACTATATTTGCTAAAACAATAAGAAATGCACTCACGTAAAATATTTTCCATGAAAATGGAAGATTTGTATCTAAAACAAAACCATATCCAAAAATATTTATCTCTATCAAATCATCAAGTTTTGCTAATGATTTAGCTGCTACAGGTACAATAAAAAGCCAAATGTACATCGACCTAACAAGCTTGAAATTTGCGATAGGCTTTAATTCAGACCATGATTTCTCAAAATATTTATTATTGATCTCTGACCATCCATTCAAGAGTTTATGATAGAGGCATTCAATATAATTCGACATACGGGTATTTTAATGAAAAACCCGTAGGGCGCACTCGCTTGCAGTGCGCCGTATAAACTAATCCTTGTAAGATAAATTATCTTCTAAACCTCCCCCAACTTTCTGAGTAAATGCCTTTCTTAACCAAATAGTGAAAAGTTGAATACGGCCAATCTTTAACCTGTTCGATTAAGCCGTGTTTGACTGGGTTAATATGTACATAATCCATATGTGCCCGAAAATCTCTTTCATCTCCGATCAAATGTTCCCAATATCGGCGTTGCCATATACCACGTTCTCGGCGATTTATTCTGGCTTCGTTTCGATATTCATTCTTTAGAATATTTCTCGAAAATAACATTTTGATCAAACACCAACGCGTTGCAAAATCGCAATCGTTTTCAGACAATTCGATCATGCAATGCATATGATCCGGTAAAACTACCCAACCATGTATCGTAAATGGATGTGATCGTTTCGTTGTTGAAATCGCCAGGCGAAGTTTGTCTATGTTATCGATCAAAAGTGTATTATTTTTTCGCTTCAAACAATTGACCGTAAAAAAATACGTGCCGCCCGGGTGTCATACGCGTCTATAGTCCATTTGTGTATGATAATTTTGCTATTTCAAGTTCGGAGCACTGCATGCGAGTGCGTCCTACAGAATGATAAAAAACATCCTGCATAAACAAAAAACCCGGAAATTATTCCGGGTTTTCTTTTTAAACAATCGGGTGTTGTTTATTTAGACTGTTTTCTTCTTCGAGCTACGACTGTTCCTAATAAACCTAGACCTACTAATGCAAGCGCCCCGGGCTCACTCACTTCAGAATATCCACCTCCTGGTTTCATAGGTTTTGGCTGAGGCCGTGGTTTTTGATCTGCAATTGCTAAACTTGACATACTGAACGTTAAAAGGACAACACTGACGATACTTGCTGTTGATTTTTTCATTTTGAAATACTCCTTTATAATTATTAGACCCTCACTCTCTATGTGAGGTAATTTCAGTCTACGCCTGTTTTCAAGCCTTTAGCTATCTCTATTTGTATTAATTTGTAAATTTTTCATAGAGTTATATTACCGATCTGCATACGCTAATACTTGAGTATTTGATAACATTCATTTTTAAAAACATTTTTGAGGTCAATAATGAAAACAGGTGTAATCGGTCTTGGTGCAATGGGAATTGGAATGGCGTTGAATTTGCACAAAACAGGTCATCTTGCGGCTTTCTGGAATCGCAGCCCTGAACGATCAAAACCGCTTTCTGAGCAAACGGGAATTGCGGCGTCAAACTCTCCGGTAGATGTCGCAGCGCAATGTGATTTGATCATTATTTGCGTGTCACGTGATGCGGATGTTTTAGAGGTGGTGAAAGCAATGCTTCCGAATGTGAAAAAAGGAACGGTTGTGATCGACACTTCGACCGTGAGTTCTGATACGGCAAAGCAAGTTGCTGAGCTATTAAGACCTGTCGGTGCAGATTTTCTCGACAGCCCGGTTTCTGGTGGTGTTGAAGGTGCGAAGAATGGCACGATGGCGATGATGATCGGTGGTGACGAAGCGGTATTAGAATCTGTCCGATCGGTTTTAGAAACCATCGGCGGTAATATTGTTTATATGGGTTCTACCGGCTCGGGTCAGGCGACAAAAGCGGTCAATCAAATTATGGCGGCGGGTATTAATCAGGCAGTAACAGACGCGCTGGCTTTTGGTGAGTCGATGGGATTAGATATGGAGAAAGTTGTCGATGTTGTAGGAAGTGGTGCGGCGGCAAATTGGTTTCTGGATCATCGTGGTAAAACAATGTTGAAGAATGAATTTAGTACCGGTTTTAAAGTCGCTCTGCATCATAAGGATTTGAGCATTTGTCATGATATGGCGAATGCACCTTTGCCGTCTGTAGAAATGACTTTGAAAGATTATGATCAGTTGATTGCGGGTGGTTATGGAGAGGAGGATATTTCTTCTTTGTTTCGCATTAAAAGGGAAATTCAAAACAAAGATTGAGAGTCTGCGTTTTAAATGGAAAACAAATTTCCCTTTATGAATAAAGTTGGAAAATATTAGCTTTTTGACTTCGACATTGAGATCCTTCGCTTCGTTCAGGATGACGTTTTATACAAATAATAAACTGTCATTCTAATGACGAAGCAAGAAGAATCTCTGGGGCGAAACTCATAAAACCTTTTCGCTTATTCTATGTTTAAGAATAATTATTTTAGCTAAATGCTAACAATCACTCGTTAAGCTTGTCTTCTGTGCCATCGATCAAATTTTGGATATTCGATCGATGTCGGTAGAAAATAAAAATCACCATAATCAACACAACAACCAAATAGGCTTTCGAACCAAGAAATACACCTGCGGCTAGAATACTGACTAAGGCTGCAACTAGCGCTGATAAAGATGAGTATTTAAACAGTAACGCCATCAATCCCCAGGTGATCATAAAAACGACACCTAATTGCCAGGTGAATCCATAAAGCACACCAATAAACGTTGCGATCCCTTTACCACCTTTAAAACCAAAAAAAACTGGGTAGAGGTGTCCTAAAAAGGCGGCCAATCCCATCAGGGCAAGGACCAAGTCAGATACGTTGAATAATTTCCCGATCAGAACGGGTAGTAATCCTTTGAGTAAATCACCCGTCAGCGTAATAAAAGCCGCCTGTTTGCCATACAAACGCAGAACATTGGTCGCGCCAGGATTGTTTGAGCCATTTTCACGCGGATCAGGAAATCCCATTATTTTGCAGACAACCACCGCTGAACTGAAAGATCCAAAAAGATAAGCGAGTAAAATAAGTGAGAAATTGATGATTAAGATAACGGTGGGACTCATAATTTTTGTTGTGATTTCTATATTTGGCTTGACAGATTATGCGTAGCGTTTAAATTGCTCAGATGGATATCATATACCTGACTGATCTGAGAATCGACACTGTGATTGGTGTTTACGACTGGGAACGGGAAATTAAACAAACTCTGATCCTGGATTTAGAAATCGGCACCGACATTCGCAAAGCAGGCGCAACGGATGATCTGCAATATACCGTCAATTACGCTGAGGTTGCTGAACGCGTCGTCGCGTACGTTGAAGAAAGCAGCTTTCAGTTGATCGAATCTGTTGCTGAAGGCGTGGCAGAAATCATTCTCAACGAATTTAAAGCGCCATGGATGCGATTAAAAATTAACAAAAAAGGTGCGGTTCCCATCGTTCGTGACATCGGCGTAATTATAGAACGCACTCGTGATTAACCGAATTTTTATCGGCATTGGTAGCAATGTAAATCGTGAGAAAAATATTCTTGCAGTTATTGATCGTTTGAAAGAACACTTCACAGAAATAAAGTTATCGAGTGTTTACGAGACAAGCCCTGTTGGTGACTCGGAGGCGAATAATTATTTTAATCTAGTTGGTGCCTACGAAACTGATCTGTCACCACGTCAAGCTATCAAGCTTCTAAAAAAGATAGAAAAAATCTGTGGTCAACGTCGAAAAAATCGATGCCCAATGGATCTTGATCTTTTGTTGTATAACGATTTAATTGATCATAACGATGAAATCGATCTACCAAGAAAAGATATTATCCAGTTCGCTTATGTTGCCGTTCCATTAGCTGAAATAAATGGTGAACAAATTCATCCTGAAACCAGAAAAACATTCAAACAACATAGTCAAATAGCAGATCAAAAAGTTTGGTTGGCTAACTTTGAAATTCAGTAATATCGTCAATTAAGGGGAAATGAACGTGAGCAACAAAATAAAACTGAGCCATTTTTTTTATATGTTTGTCATTTGTCTAAGCTTGAGTACCACAGCTTGTTCTAACCTCAATAAAAAAAGTCAACTTGATTTACTCGAACAAAGTCTAAGTGATTTCCGCAAGGCATTACGTTGGGGTTATTACCCACAAGCGACAAGCTTCATCCAATTAAAAAATTACAAGCAATCTTTACGTGATACTGAATACTTAAAAAATATTCGTATCACTTCTTATGAATATGGCCCAAAAACTTTTTCTGAAGATGGAACAACGGTTGATGTTATCGCACTGATTAATTTTTATGATGTTGATCGGGGAACCGTTTCAACGATTAGTGAAAAACAAACCTGGTGGCTCAATAGTGATCAAAAAATATGGTTGCTTGATGGCGACATTCCGAACCTTACCGGTCGGTAATTTTATTACACTGAAATATTAATTATAAATGTCACTCCTTCCCGTTCCCGAGCAGGATGCTTTACAACTCAGTCAACAGCTTAAACAAATAATAGCGAAATCTATTGAAGCCGAAAATGGCAGCATTTCTTTTTCCAGATTTATGCAACTGGCATTGTATGAACCAGGCTTAGGGTATTACAGTGCAGGCTCGGCCAAGTTTGGTATTTACGGTGATTTTACCACTGCACCAGAAACATCCAGTTTATTCGGTCGTTGTTTTTCTCATCAAATTAGTCAGATTTTTTTTCATCTTGATCAAATAGAAAAGATTGAAAAAACCATTCTTGAATTTGGTGCCGGCAGTGGTCGATTAGCTTGTGACATGCTTACCGAACTTGAAAAGTTAGACTCACTACCCGACAGTTATTTTATTCTCGAAGTCAGCGCCGATCTTCGTCAGCGTCAACAACAATTGATCCAAAAAGAAATCCCGCATCTGGAAAGTAGAGTCTCTTGGTTAGAGACTTTACCGTCAAAAAAGATCAGCGGTGTCATCCTCGCAAATGAAGTGCTAGATGCGATGCCAGTCGATCGGTTTTTGAGCATGAATAATACACTTCTTGAACAACGCGTAGCTATTCAAAACAATGAATTTATTTTTATAAACGAAAATGCTTCTGATCTGCTTATAAGAAATGTTGCTAACCTGGAAATAGATCTTCCTGACAATTATAGCTCGGAAATAAATCAAACTTTACCTGTCTGGTTTAAAAGCCTCAATGACGCTATAGAAACTGGTGTAATTTTCTGTGTCGATTATGGCTATTCTCGCCATGATTATTACCATCCTGATCAAAATAATGGTACGTTGATTTGTCACTATCGACACCAGGCGCATGACGATCCTTTTGTTTATATTGGTCTTCAAGATATCAGTGCTTCGGTCGATTTTACTTCTGTTGCAGAAGCAGCCTTTGCTGGAGGGTTTGAGGTTGCGGGCTACACCACGCAAGCGCATTTTTTGATCAATAATAATTTGATCAGTTTTTTGCCAACGGAAGAATTTGATTCAACCGAATATTTAAAACTCTCACAAGAAGTAAAAATGCTAACACTCCCCGCGGAAATGGGAGAACGTTTTAAAGTGATCGGGCTGACAAAACAATTTGACGAATCTTTAGTCAGTTTTGAAACCAATAATCTTTTAGAACGACTTTGAATTATTACTAAATAATAAAGGAAATAATTTTGGATCTATTACAACTTATCGTACTTGCTATCGTTCAAGGGCTAACTGAGTTTTTACCTATTTCCAGCTCCGCACATTTGATCCTGCTTCCGCTACTCACCGGCTGGGAAGATCAAGGTTTAGCCTACGATGTTGCGGTTCATTTTGGTTCTTTATTTGCGGTCATGTTTTATTTCCGCGATGACATTAAAAAAGTTTTATTCGCCTGGTTTTCATCTGTTCTTGGAGGCGAAGCGACAGAAAATAGTCGCTTAGGTTGGGCGGTCATCATCGGTACAATTCCGGCCGTGATCGTTGGTTTTTTAATGAAAGATTATATTGAGACTGTGCTTAGAAGTCCTTTAGTGATCGCAGCAACCACGATTATTTTTGGTTTGTTGTTATGGTATTCGGACGCGACAGCGACGCATCATAGAACTGAAAAAACGCTAACGGCAAAAGATGCCCTCAAAATTGGCCTCGCTCAAACGCTGGCTTTAATACCCGGAACATCTCGATCTGGCATAACGATGACTGCAGGTTTAATGCTTGGCCTAACGCGTAATGCGGCAGCACGATTCTCTTTTTTACTATCCATTCCTTTGATTCTTGCCGCCACTGGACTAAAAACCAAAGATTTAATCTCCAGTGGACAAGCTGTAGATTGGTTTGGCCTTATCTTTGTCATTGTTTTATCGATGATCAGCGCATATATATGTATCCATTACTTCTTGAAATTAATCAATAAAATCGGCATGTTACCCTTTGTTATCTACCGACTTGGCCTGGGATTTTTCCTTCTATGGATGTTCTTCTAACACATCAATACATCGCTAAACTTTTTGACCAAAATGCCGATAATCGGATGAATAATCAAAACTATCGTCAAAAGCAGGAATAAAAATAATGATCGAGGGACAATTTCCGGTATTGATGTATCACGGAATTCAAGATTCAGAAGATGAACCGGGTCACTACGATCCTGTTTATAACGTCACGCATCAGCAGTTTTCTGATCAGCTCGATTGGTTGAAAAACAATGACTACAAAGCTTGTACGCTTGATGATGCTCTCAAATTATCCGCGACGGAAAAAGTCGTCGTGATCACTTTTGACGATGGCGATATTACAAATTACACCGCTGCGTTTCCACAATTGATGAAACGCGCTATGCCCGCAGAGTTTTACATCACCACCGACTGGATCGGGAATGAATACAGTATGTCAGCCGATCAATTACGCGAACTTGATCAAGCTGGTATGGCCGTCGATTCGCATGGTAAGACACATAAATACCTCAGCGATCTTAATGATGAAGAAATGCGGTTGGAATTGGAAGTCAGCAAAAAAACTTTGGAAGAAATTCTTGGTAAGAAAATATATACCATTGCCTTACCAGGAGGTCGCGGCGATCACCGAACGCGTACAATTGCAAAACAATTAGGTTATACAAAACTGGGAACTTCTGCGCTTGGATATAACGATCAGAAAACTGATCCTTATAAAATAAAACGCATTGCCATGACCCGTCCTATGAGTATAGAAACATTTGCCTCACTTGTTTCCGGTGAAGGTAATGAAATGCGCAAAATGAAATTACGTCAGTTTATTTTGACCAGTATGAAAACTGTTTTAGGTAATCGTTTGTATGAAGTTGTCCGTGGTAGATTATTAGGCTAACTCAATGACTACTATTTTCTGGCTCAGCGCATTATTCCTTTTTTATACCTATATCGGATATCCGTTATTAATGTTCTTGTGGGCTAAGTTTAGACCAAACCCAATCATGTCCGAATCGATCGAACCGACAGTGACGGTCGTTATTTCCGCATTTAACGAACAAGATCGGATCGTGGCTCGTATCGATAATTTACTTGAGCAGAATTACCCTGCCGATAAGCTCAATATCGTTGTTGTCTCCGATGGTTCTACCGACAGCACTGTTAAAAATTTAAATACAATAAATTCTGATCGCGTCACAGTCATTTCATTAGAAGAAAATGTCGGTAAATCCATTGCCGTTAGTCGTGGCGTCAGCGAAGCAACTGGTGAGTTTATTGTTTTTGCAGATGTGCGTCAGCGTTTTTCTCCCGATGCCGTTCGTTCGCTGATAGAACCTTTTGCTGATCATAGGATCGGTGCAACGACTGGTGAATTAATTCTGGAGTCATCTGGCGCAGATCACGAACCAGAAGGCGTTGGCTTGTATTGGAAATATGAAAAAATGATCCGCGATTCAGAAAGTATTGTCGATTCAATGGTCGGTGCGACAGGCGCAATTTATGCGATTCGTCGCGCACTTTATGAACCATTACCGGAAGGAATTATTCTTGATGATGTACTCACACCAGTGCGTATCGCGAGACAAAATTATCGCGTTTGTATGGTACGTAATGCGATTGCTTATGACACGATAAGTGGAACATATTCAGAAGAATTTTCACGAAAAGTTCGTACACTTGCCGGTAACTTTCAACTTATGCAAGTGGCTCCCTGGATCAATAATCCCTTCAAGAACCGATTATTTTTCCAATGGATTTCACATAAAGTTTGTCGACTTTTTTCACCTTACGCAATGATCTTATTGTTGATCTCATCATTTTTGATCGGCGAGACTTTTTATAGTTTTATCGGCTTGTTACAACTTGTTGTTTACGCGGCTGCGATCGCAGGACTAATTGCAATGGCGCAAGGGAAAAAAGTTAAATTGGTTGGAACTGCATCAAGCTTTTTGATGTTAAACATCACCGCAGTTGTTGGACTTTATTCGATCCTTACAGGACAAACCGCTGGTTTGTGGAAGAAACATTAATGGCTAAAATTTTATTTGTGACAACACGTATTCCCTACCCACCATGGGAAGGCCATCAGATCAGAACTTACAATCTTTTAAAGCGTGTTTGTGAAGTCCATGAGGTACATCTGGTTTCTTTTGTCCGTAGCGATGAAGACCCAGGCCATGCAGATCATTTACGTACAATTTGTAAGTCTGTCGAATTGATCGACATTCCGGCAGATCAAAATAAAGTTAAATTGCTCAGCACTATTTTATCGGGTGTCATCACTAAAACACCTTTTGTCGTTATAAAATATTCTGCGCCGGAAATGAAAAATGCATTAGAAAAAGTGATCAAAAATGAATCACCAGATTTGATTCATTTTGATATGTTGCCACTGGCTCAATACTTGCCTTTATGCGGAAATATTCCGACGGTTTTAAATGATCATAATGTAGAAAGTTTATTGGTAGAACGTCGCGCGGAAGCAGCTTCATCACTTGCACAAAAAATATTCTTTTCAAATCAGGCTCCGAAGCTTGAAGCATTTGAAAAATTCGCAACTAAAAATGCAACAGAAGTGCTTGCTTGCTCGCAAGATGATGCAGATATTTTAAGCAAAATGGGTAATGGTAAATCAATCCACGTAATTGCAAACGGTGTTGATATTGAACAATTCCAACCCGATACTTCGCCAGATAATGACACTTCAGCTAAGGTTAAGGTTGATCAAAATAAAATCATTTTCGTCGGTGGTATGGGCTGGTTCCCAAACAAAGATGGAATGAACTTTTTTATCAAGGAAGCAATGCCGTTGATCAGCGATAAAAATCCTGATGCCAGTCTGACAGTTGTAGGGAAGTCTGATGGACTGGCAATCCCTGAGCAACTCAGGAACAAAGTCTCCGCCACCGGCTTCGTTGATGATTTTCGACCTTTAGTGCACGAAGCAGCCGTCTATATATTGCCATTACGTGTTGGCAGTGGAACTCGTCTTAAACTACTTGAAGCGATGGCAATGGGCAAAGCGATAGTCTCTACAACAATCGGTGCAGAAGGCGTTGTTTTAGACGATGGGAAAAATGTTCTTATTGCAAATACACCTGAAGAGATCGCAGCTGCAACACTTAAATTAATGGACGATAAGCAACTCCGTGACGCGCTTGGCAAAGCGGCACACGAACAAGCTGAGAACTTATACGACTGGCGTATACTCGGCGATAAACTGTTAGCTGTTTACGACACGATCTTGTAAAAATGAATACAGGAGAAAATACGATGAAAAGAACATTAAACCTCACATTACTATTATTGATTTCTTTCTCTTCTGCTGTTTGTCATAGTTTTGATTACACAAAAGGGCTATCTGATATTCCGTATTCTTTTATCGCTTCTGATCAATTACCCACCGTTGGAAAATCTTATAAAGATCCGGTTTTTGGAACAGACATAACGCGTATTACTAACGTAAAAAAAGGCAACCCTTCGACGAAAGCAAAGGGTATTGTCAATGAATATGCGCGTGCTGACCTATTAAATGCAGATGGAAGTTTGGGTGTTTTCCACGGTACAAATGCAACCTGGTATTTGTACGATATGAATACCCTGAAATACAAAGGGAAAATTCTTGGCCAAGGTAGATTAGAACCTCGCTGGCATGCAACCGACCCAAATATTTTATTCTTTATCAAAGGTAAAAGTTTTTATAAGTACAATGTAAAAAAGAAAAATAAAACACTCCTCTATGATGTTAAAAAAGACTACCCAGATGCCAGCTGGATAACCACTCAAGGTGAAGGTGATGGTTCTGCCGACAGCCGTTACTGGTCTTTCATGGTAGTTAATTACAGTAATCAAACAAAGAAAAAAACATACCTCGACTGGATCACTTTTGACGCAGAAACAAAAACCATTATTTCGCGTAATTCCAATGTGCCCGGTAATGTTATAAGCAATGCTAATACTGTCAGCATGAGTATGACAGGTGAATACATTTTAGTTGAAAGTACACCTACTCAAGTTTTCAATCGCGATTGGACAAATGGAAGAGCTTTGCCCGGCCGACATGGTCACGGCGATTTAGCTTTATCAAAAGATGGCCGAGATGTGTTTGTCGCACAAGATACCTCTAACGATCACATCACCATGATCTATCTCGATACACTAGAAGAAGTAAAGGTGATGTATATCCCTTTTCAAGCCCCTGAAAAAGGCGGTGTCAGTTATCAAGGTTTCCATATATCTGGTAACAGCACCCGAACACCCGGCTGGGTTTTGATGTCAACCTATGGCCGTTCAGACCAACCTACATACTGGTCAGATGGATCATTATTCCTGTTAGAGCTGAAAGAAAATGGTCGACACTTTCGAGTTGTTCATACCAACGCCAGAACCTCTAAAGGCGGAAAAGACTACTGGTCTGAAGCGTTCGCAACCATTGATCGACAAGGGAAGTATGTTTTCTGGGGATCAAATTGGGGTATAACTGGTGAAGGATATTCTGATGTTTATCGAGTGACGTTGCCGGAAAATTGGTTTGATAAGCTTTCTAAGTAACAGGGCACTCAATTAATTCTAGCCTCTAGCCCCTATATTATTCGGACTAACCAGTTGTTCTCTGGTAATCCATAAACAACCATCGTTTTACTTCCCAAGATAATAATTCTCTGCGATTTATTCGTAATTAAAATGGGAAGATTAAGTAATTGAACTTACTTGATAATTACGCATCTAAATTCCCACACCATTTCTGTATTCAGTGTTAAAGTAATTGACCTCTACATCTCAATACTTAGCGTAAAGTTTAAAAAATGGATCTATTAAAGATGAAAATTTTGTATGATAAATAAACAATGAATTGGCTTTACACAAAATACCACTTATCCAACAAACACAAATAGGATACTCAATATGTTCTCTAGAATGCTGTCCTTCAGTTTCATACTTATCATGAGTTTTTTTTCTTCTAGCTTAGTAGCGGCAGAACATAGCTCAAAAGCACCTTCCATAGATGGATACAGTCCCGTCTCATATTTCACTGTAAATAAAGCTGAAAAAGGTAGTCCCGATTTTACTGTCGAACATAAAGGAAGGATCTATTATTTAACCTCTGTGGAACAAGTCGAATTATTTTATAAAAATCCTGAAAAATATAGACCCAGATTTGATGTATGCCCTTACAGCCTTTCATTAGGGAAAAGAGTGCCTTTAGATCCGACAAATTTCAAAGTGTTTGGTGACACTTTGTTACTCTTTCATAAATCTGAAGAAGTTGATGGCCTAGCTTTATGGAATCTTGGTGAACCGGGTTTGTCCGAAGCAGATTTACTAAAAAGAGCAGAAAAACAATACAACCTTTTAAAATGGGATTAATCCTGAGTCTAGCGAGCACATAAGCTCCATATGCAGTTCTAATTAAAGTTTTGATAAGTCATATAATGAGATTTTTAATCGCTTCCAACCTTTTCTCCCTTAATGCATCAGCAATTTGTAGCCCTTGCATCCCTTCTTCGATAATTGATTTTGTATCAACGGAATAAGCGGCAAGTTGCATCGCTTTAAAATAAGCAGCTTGTGGATATTGATCATTCTCTTTGCCGGTTCGGCCCTTTGCATCCGCTTCGCAACAGATCAGAAATTGATCGAATCTTTGTGGTTTTCGAAAAGCATCCATTTTTTCTAATGTTTTTAATATAGTTGTTGCTTTCATTTCTCTTATGCGATGACAGTGAGTATGAAACTGTGCGTTCATCACACCAAGATCACGATATTCATTCGGTACTTTTATGCGCTTACAGAGTTGTTTGATCAAATCAACGCCACGTTGTTCGTGACCATGGTGGCTGGGTAACACATCTGCAGATGTCGTCCCTTTTCCTAAGTCATGAACGAGCGCGGCAAATCTGATCAGTTTATCTTCTGATTTACCCTGACTGAGTTTAACCGCTTGTTGAAGCACCATCATTACGTGTATTCCGGTGTCTATTTCGGGATGATATTTCGCGGTTTGTGGAACACCAAAAAGACGATCAATTTCAGGAAAGATAACTTCTAATGCACCGCATGATCTGAGAACTTCAAAAAAATGTTCTGGATGTTGTTCACCTAAAGCACGTTCCAATTCTGCCCAAACGCGTTCTGCAACCAACGCATCAACTTCGCCAGAAATAACCATTTCTTTCATTAGATCGAGAGTTTCATCTGCGACCTGAAAATTAAATCTTGCTGCAAAACGAGCTATGCGAAGAACGCGGACAGGATCTTCAGAAAAGGCTTTCGAGACGTGTCTTAAGATACCTTTTTCAAGATCTGCTTGACCATTAAACGGATCAATGATATTTCCATCTTCATCTTCGGCCATCGCATTAATGGTTAAATCGCGGCGGATTAGATCTTCTTCCAACGTCACGCTTCTTGAGGCATCGAACTCAAAACCAGTATACCCTGCTGCGACCTTTCTTTCTTTTCTTGCCAGCGCATATTCTTCATGTGTTTTGGGATGCAGAAATACTGGAAAATCTTTTCCAACTTGCTTGTAGTTCTGATCGATAAGTTCTTCAGGCAAGGCACCAACGACGACCCAGTCAACATCTTTAACTGGAATATTTAAAAGTTTATCGCGAACCGCGCCACCAACTTTGTATATTTGCATTAGGGGATTTTAGTACGTTCAACAACTTAAAGCTAAGAACAACTCGCCTCCAAAGCAGGAACTAATTTTAATTGTGACTGTACCGATTTAATTTTTTCTTTTAATCGCCATTGATACAAGACAGAATAAAATAGTGCACGTCGGACATAACGTCGCGTTTCTGTGAATGGAATCGTCTCCGCCCATAGTTCGCCGGGCATGCAACCTTCATCAGGACGCCAACGTTTCACTCGGTGCGGCCCGGCATTATAAGCCGCTGCTGCCATGATCAAATTGCCATCGTAACGTTGGAGCATTTCTTTTAAGTAAGCCGTTCCTATCGCAATATTCGTTGTTGGATCATAAAGCTGTCGAGAATTTTTATATTTATATCCGATCTTCTTTGCCGTTTGCTTACCTGTTGCGGGCATAACTTGCATTAAACCTAGTGCACCTGCATGTGAACGCACATCATGAATGAACGCACTTTCTTGCCTTATTATTGTATATATTTTTGAGACAGGCAGTGCTCTTTTTTTAGAATATTTTTTTACTGTTTTGTTATAGGGTAATGGAAAACGACGCGTCAAATCATCGTACGATTTTGCTTTTCCTAAAGTGAGTATGGTTCGATCATGCCAGCCCCATTCATCAGCGAGAACCGCCACCTGTTGTAACTGAACACGATTCATTTTACTAATACCATGTTGCCATTCGCGACGTGCATCCTGAAACATTTCTAGCGCATATAATTCTTCCGCTCTTGCAAGTGCTGGTCGTGCTAATAATTTTGCTCGTTGAGCATCTGTTAGCGGTAAGCGCTTGTCATGAAAACGATAATCCAGGCCGGCTCTTTCTGCGGCAAGAAAACCGTAATAATCCCGGTTTTTTGCGAGATGTTTATAGATCAAATCTGCGGCTTTTTTTGATCCTGTTTCCTCAAATGCTCGCGCTCTCCAATATTGCCAGCGGAGTTTATTAAATTCAGCAGCGGGTTCTTTTTTTGTCCAGTTTCTTAATTTTTCCCAATCTTGATTTCGGGTCGCATAGCGGATCAAATATCGTTGAATATATTGATCGGATTGACTGGTTTGTAATTTATCTAACCACTTACCTGCACGTAGTAGATCTTGCTGAACAGCCGTAAAAGCAATTTCTCTCTCTATGGAGTTTTTTTCAGATGGACTAAATTTGTATTGCTCGTTTATTTTATTCCAAACCGAATAAGTCTTTAACGTGTCTCTATTAGCTAACTTTTTTAATCCATATAAAATAATTTCACGATTTAAAGATGTATCTTTTTTCAGATCGGAATGTAATAAATTATTATCAGGATCAGAAGCGACTGCTCGCCATCGTAGAACTATTTTCTGATCTTTTTTGTTTAGCCGTTTTGATAAATGTTTTGCCAGTCGCGGATTATTATTTTTCATTGCTAACCTGATCCGGTTCCAGACCAAATCGGATGTCATAACTTTGCTGCTATATAAAACTTTAAAAGCAGGATCACATTCGGCAGCTTGTGATTTTCCAACCAACCACATCTTTTTAATGTCTTCTAACAAACCACGGTTAACTTTGGCGGTATTGATTCTGGCTTGCAGTTGATAGCATCGCAAAATAGTTTCAGCTTGATCAGGCTTATAACGTTGCAAAAAATCATCCCATTGTTTTCTGCGCGCTAATGAATATAACCAACGCTTCCGAAGTCGTTTTGCTAATGGTGTTCCTGAATTTTTCGCAAGAAATTGATCCATCTGTTTGACCGGTCTGTGAGCAACATCAGCGTAAAGATGGGCAAATTGAAGGTACGGGTAGAGTGGGTAAGTTTTCAAACCTTTGGAAAGGTTCGCCAGATCATATTCTTTTTGAGATTGAATAAAATCGTAAGCTTCTTTAAAACGATTTCGCTGTTGCTCTCTGTCAACGGCACTTGTCAATAAAGGAAGGAACAATAACCAACAAAAAAGAATTCCTCTAATACTCATAACCATAAATCTCATACGCAGATATTAGATCATTTACCAATTCACAACCAGAACACACTGGTACAATACACAAATGTTAATTTTATTTGCTTATCTTCTGACCGGTGCGATCGCTGGCATGACTGCCGGACTGTTGGGCCTTGGCGGCGGTGCGGTTATTGTGCCTATTTTGTTCGTTATTTTTCATGCACAGGGTGTGGCACCTGAATCCACGATGCAACTTGCTCTGGGCACTTCGCTCGCAACCATTGTCTTTACATCCATTTCTTCTGGGCTTTCACATCATCGTTTAGGAAATGTAAATGTCTCAACTTTCATTTCACTAACCCCAGGAATTCTGGCAGGTGCTTTACTCGGCGCCGGAATCGCAGATATGTTGACGACCGAAGTCCTCAAGCGCGGCTTTGGATTATTCGAAATTTTAATCGCTCTTCAAATTGGTTTTGGCTTTAAACCCGCCGCACACAGAACACTTCCAGGCCAGGTTGGCCTGACCGCATCAGGAGGCGTTATCGGTACAGTTTCATCCGTGATGGGAATTGGTGGTGGCTCACTGACAGTTCCATTTTTACTCTGGAATAATGTCTCGATGAAACAAGCTGTTGGAACATCTGCGGCATGCGGTTTACCTATTGCAGTGTCTGGAGCCATTGGATTTTTGATCGCAGGCTTAGACAACCCCAAGCTACCTGAATGGAGCCTGGGGTATATTTACTTACCGGCCGCATTTTGTATTGTTTCAACTAGCGTTTGTTTTGCTCCAATCGGAGCAAAGCTTGCAAACCGATTACCCATCATGACTCTAAAACGTGCCTTCGCATTATTTCTTGCATTCATTGGTTTAAAAATGCTTTTTTAGCCTATTAAGCCTTTGTTTATTATATTAATATTAAGATTTATTGAGTATTTTTGATAAAATGACTGTCCAACAAACTTTAGAGGTGTTAACCCGAGGGCGAGGAACCCACGAAATTACCAAACAGATACAAGAAATCGTATCTAAATCTGGGGTTAATAGTGGGTTGTGTAATCTGTTTTTACAACACACCAGCGCTTCTCTGATTTTATGTGAAAATGCGGATCCAGATGTCCAACGTGATTTAGAAGCCTTTGCGCAAAGAATGGTTCCTGATGGTGATCCAATGTTTGTCCATACCATGGAAGGTCCGGATGATATGCCAGCACATATCAGGACGGTGCTGACAAATAGCTTCTTAACCATACCGGTGAAAGAAAGGAAATGTTTACTCGGAACCTGGCAAGGGATCTATTTATGGGAACATCGATTTAATTCGCACAAAAGAACCATAGTTATAACCTTGATAGGAGAGTAGAATTCTCAGCGATTAAATTGCTGACATTAATGTAGATAAAAATAACTCAACTTAAATAAAAATAAAACAATTATGAAAAATCTAACTAAATCCCTATTTGTCACACTTACTTTAATATTGTTTATGGCCTCAGCTCGTGCAGAAACAACAGCACTGGAAGTGGTTAAAAATACTTCAGTGCAAGTCATTGAGCGTTTAACAAATGAATCCGGAAACATAGAAGATGATCCCCAAGCCGTTAAAAGCGCCATCGATGAGTTCATCACACCTAACTTTGATTTTCCAAAAATGTCTCGCTGGATATTAGGTAAGAAAAACTGGAAATCTGCGACATCTGATCAACAAGAACGTTTTACTAATGCGTTTCAAAATCTATTGATCAAGACCTATTCGAAAGCACTTGTCGCCTCAAAAGACGTTGACATAAATTATCTACCAGTTCGTATGTCTAAAGATAAAAAGAAGGCTATCGTCAACGCGGAAGTGGATAGAAAAAACGGTAGCAAAGTGATCCCGCTTAGCTTTCGTCTTTATCAAGCTGGTGATACCTGGAAGGTGTACGACGTGTCTATTGATAATGTAAGCCTAGTCTCAACCTATCGTAAAACATTTAAAGATGAGATCAAAAGGAAAAGCCTTGACGATTTAATTTCAAAATTAGAGTCCCGTGCTGAATCAGCTTCATAGTTTTTTTATTAAATCTATCCAGGCTTAAATATAATTTAGAACTTGTCCTCAACAATTTTTGCCAGCGCCTCGATATGATCAGCGCTGGCATTTAAAGCCGGAATATAACGCAAATCTTCTCCGCCACTTTCGGTAAAAAACTCCAAATTTTCCATCGCAATTTCTTCCAGAGTTTCCAGGCAATCAGCGGAAAAACCTGGGCAGATCACATCGATTGTTTTAATGCGGCCACTTTCAGCTAAAGATTTCACTGTCTCATCAGTATAGGGTTTTAGCCACTCTTTAGGACCAACTCGTGAATGAAAACTCAATAACCATTCACTCCACTCCAGCTTTAACTTCTGCGCAACCAATCGCGTTGTTTCTTTGCATTGATCTAAGTATGGCTCATCGTCGCCAATGTATTCTTTAGGTAATCCATGAAATGAAAAAATCAGCAGCTCACTCGCACCATTTTTCTCCCGAAAATTTATCACCGAATTAGCTAATGCATCAATATAGTCCGGGTGGTTATGATAATCATCGATGCGTTTTATTTGCGGCTTTTTATCCCAACCTTTCAGTGCATTTTCGATCGCATCAAAAGTAGAAAGCGTTGTGGTAGTTGAGTATTGTGGATACATCGGTAAAACGATCAGTTTCTCTACTTCATTCTTCACCTTATCAAGCACAGATTTGATCGAGGGATTACCATAACGCATTGCAGGGAGGACAGTGACTGCCTCACCCAATCTTTGATCTAAGGCTTCTGCTTGATCAAGTGTAATCGTCAATAAAGGCGATCCTTCTTCGGTCCAAATCTTTTGATAAGCCGCCGCTGAATTTTTTGGCCTTGTGGGTAAAATAATCCCATATAATATAGGCAACCAGATAAATGGTGTCGTTCTAATCACTCGACGATCCGATAAAAATTCAGCCAGATATTTTCTGACGGCTTTGGTTGTAGGTGCATCTGGCGTACCGAGATTTGCCAGTAAGACCACTGTTTTATTTGCTGTCATAACACTCTTCAGGTTGGGATAACATATGGTTACTAAATTATTTACAAAACATCTAAATGACTGTGAGAAGATTATCGCTAATGATGGTTGTTATTTAAAGGAGTTATTACATCCCAAAAATGATCCTGTAGAACTACCCTACTCTTTCTCTGTAGCGGCTGTCGCTGTTGGAGAAAGTACCTATCACCACTATCTTAAACAAACTGAAGTTTACTTTATTCTGGAAGGTAAAGGGCTTTTGCATGTTGGAACAGAAACAAGTAATTTAATAAAAGGAGGTTCGGCGATTGTTCCGCCGCATAAAGAACAATGGCTGGAAAACACGGGTAGTTCTGAACTGGAATTTATTGTGATTGTAAGCCCACCATGGTGCGAAGAGGACGATATTAGAACGTAAAACCAGAGTAGATAAATCTACTCTGGTTTACGATAAACTTTTATCACATTCGGTTACGAACCTGTTGGATGAGAAGTCGGAAGATCACTGATTGGACCCTCTTCACCATTTCCGCAAGATGGATGGCCGAACCCATAAGTTAAATCCTGAACCATATTGTCATCTCCGGTTAAACTAACTCCCGCCGGGACATTATCAAGCTCAAGCGCGTCACGTAGTTTCCACGCAATAATGTGATCTCTACAAGAACTATCACCACTGACACCGACCGCACCAAGGATTTCTCCATATTCATCATATAAAGCTAAACCGCCACCAAAAACATTAACGCCACCAATCTTACGACCAACTAAAGGATCATTTTTATGGCCATATTTTTTCGAGGGTCCTCGATAAGCATTTTTAGTGTCTACAGGGTTACTGTGTTGTAAACCAAACAGGCTTCCACCGGGTTGGACGGCAACATATAAGTTGGCTGTCGATAATGATAACCCCGGCAAACTGAAGGCATTTGCAGTGTTCGCTTTTTGAGCTGAAATAGCACGACTACCCGGCCATTGATCATCTCGATCACCACCGGTACGACTGACACTACAAACGATACCATCTCGATCAACGACTGTTGCCCACATATGCAGGTTGAAACCATTAGCATCATCCGCAACCACATCTTTCAAAGCGTTGGTAACATCATTAAAACTGGGTAATTCATGGCAACCATTATGGTGTCGAGAACGTTGGTCTCGATCTTCTGTCGCCTGTGCAATTCCGGTTGATAGCAGCCCTGTCACTGTTAATGATAAGAGTAATTTTTTCATTGTATTTCCCCTTTTCTAAAATATTTTCTATATTTGATCTGTATGCAAACACATGGCATATAACACCCAGATCATCTTAGAAAGAGCCTCCCACAACCTTCCCTACAATAAGTAAAGCACAGCGATATTAATTTTTCTATGATAAATAACGCATTACTGTAAATTTCTACTTGGCTAAAGTATGTTTCTATTTAACAAAATATAGTTAGCATATTAAGATCTTAGGGCGCCTGGTTGCCATGTTGTATACTCCGCAATCCTGAATTTGATAACTTTTATCTTTAAACAGTCGTGGTGCAACTGACAACCACACATATGGAGAAAACAATGATCAAGCCACACGGCGCAGCTGCGCTTACTCCACTATTTGTGGATGACTCAAAACAAAGAAATGCCTTACTGCAAGAAGCTGAAAGTCTACCTTCGCTATTACTGAATTCTGCAGCGGCGGCTAATGCCGTCATGCTAGGTGCTGGTTATTTCACACCTCTATTGGGATACATGAATCTTACAGATTCGTTGAGTGTTGCTGAAAAAATGCAGACCACTGATGGTTTATTCTGGCCAGTGCCTTGCGTAAATCTGACGAAAAATACCGAAGAGATCAAAAATGCTCAGCGTATCGCATTACGCGATCCTAATGTTGAAGGCCAGCCGATTATCGCAATCCAGACAATAGAAGTGATCGAGGAAGTAAGCCAACAACAAATTGATCAAATGGCAAAACAAATATTTGGAACACTTGATCAATCACATCCCGGAGTGGCAACTTTTACATCACTCGGAAATCAAATGATCTCCGGTCCCATTGAAGTTCTAAATCTGAGCTACTTTAAAAATGATTTCCCAGAAACTTTCCGCACCGCCGTCGAGATCAGAAATGAGATTGCAGAACTTGGTTGGGAAAAGGTCGTCGCATTCCAGACCCGTAATCCAATGCATCGTGCACATGAAGAACTTTGTAAAATGGCCTTAGAAGATCTAAAAGCCGATGGGGTTTTGATCCATATGCTACTCGGCAAACTTAAAAAAGGTGATATTCCCGCCGACGTTCGTGACGCAGCGATTCGTAAAATGGTCGAATTGTATTTCCCAGAAAATACAGTCTCAGTCACAGGTTATGGCTTTGATATGCTTTATGCTGGCCCACGTGAAGCGGTTTTACATGCCGTTTTCCGACAAAATTCAGGTTGTACACATTTGATCGTTGGTCGTGAACACGCCGGTGTTGGAGATTTTTATGGTCCCTTTGATGCGCAAACGATTTTTGATCAAGTCCCTGAAGGTGCTTTAGAGATCGAAATTTTTAAAGCGGATCACACCGCTTATTCTAAAAAACTTAATAAAGTCATTATGATGAATAGCGTGACCGATCATACACCGGCAGATTTTGTCTTCTTGTCAGGTACAAAAGTACGTGACATGCTTGCCGCTGGTGAAGCACTTCCAGTGGAATTTGCCCGTCCCGAAGTGGCGGATATTTTGATGAAACATTATCAGGCGGAAGATGCAGCAGGTTGATTCGTAATTATAGGAGAGCAAAATGTCAGAGACTATTTTCAGCAAGATCATAAACCGAGAAATTCCTGCTGAGATACTTTATGAAGATGATCTTTGCCTGGCGTTTAACGATGTTAACCCACAAGCTCCGATGCATTTTTTGATCATTCCAAAAAAGCCGATCGTTAAGGTCTCTGACGCGGAACAAACTGATCAAAATCTTCTTGGCCATTTATTGTTGAAGGCAGGCGAGATTGCCGCAGATCAAGGTTATGCAGATAACTTCCGACTAGTAGCAAATAATGGTGAAGGAGCGGGGCAGACTGTTTTCCATCTGCATATTCATGTGTTGGCAGGGCGACCTTTAAACTGGCCTCCAGGGTGAGGCTGAACCGTTTGTCCTGTGGACAAACGCAATCTGTCGAACGATCGACAGGGATATCGGGCCGGAGAGATTCACCAAGGATGGTTTCGCCTAAGACAGCTTAAGATAGTAAAACTAACGCTTCATTGAATCAAAAAACTCATTGTTGTTCTTAGTCGCTTTAAGGCGCTCAAGCAAGAATTCCATTGCTGGAAGTTCTTCCATACTGTGCATGAGCTTTAGTAGAATCCAGATCTTTTGTTGCTCTTCCGGCGAAACCAATAAATCATCACGGCGTGTCCCTGAACGATTAATATTAATCGCGGGATAAACACGTTTTTCAGCAATCTTACGTTCCAAGTGAACTTCCATATTGCCGGTTCCTTTGAATTCTTCAAAGATCACATCGTCCATACGCGAACCCGTATCAACAAGTGCTGTTGCCAGAATGGTTAAACTACCACCCTCTTCAATATTACGCGCAGCACCAAAAAAACGTTTGGGTCGTTGCAATGCATTCGCATCCACACCACCGGTTAGAACCTTACCAGAAGATGGAACGACGGTGTTATAGGCTCGCGCTAAACGGGTAATAGAATCAAGCAGGATTACGACATCCTTCTTATGCTCAACAAGACGCTTAGCTTTCTCGATGACCATCTCCGCCACTTGAACATGACGACTTGCAGGTTCATCGAATGTACTTGCCACTACTTCACCTTTTACGGTACGACTCATCTCGGTAACTTCTTCCGGACGTTCGTCGATCAGTAATACGATCAAATAACACTCAGGATGATTCGCAGCGATAGACTGGGCAATACTTTGTAGCATCACCGTCTTACCTGCTTTCGGTGGAGATACGATCAAACCACGTTGACCTTTACCGATAGGGGAGACTAAATCTATAACTCGCGGTGTCAAATCTTCGGTACTACCATTACCTAATTCGAGCGTCAGTCTTTCACGGGCAAATAATGGAGTGAGGTTTTCAAACAGAACTTTGTGTTTTGCATTTTCCGGTTTTTCGAAATTAATCTCTTCAACTTTCAACAAAGCAAAATAGCGCTCACCATCTTTTGGAGGTCTAATCTTTCCAGCAATCGTATCACCAGTTCGTAAACTAAATCGTCTTATCTGGCTCGGTGAAACGTAAATATCATCGGGGCCTGCCAGGTAAGAGCAATCTGCTGATCTTAAAAATCCAAAACCATCTTGAAGAATTTCTAAAACCCCATCACCGAAAATATCCTCACCTTTTTTTGCTTGCGCCTTGAGGATATTAAATATTATGTCTTGTTTTCTGGCTCGGGCGACATTATCAATGCCCATTGATTCCGAAAGTTTGATCAGTTCTGCTGCGGGATTTTCTTTCAGTTCTGTAAGATTCATAGTGTTTATGTGTATTGTAGGTGTAGGTGAATTTTGTAGATGTGACTCTACGTAAATTAGATCTATGGATTATGTGTTGATTTGTAGTTGGTTCAGTTCAGGATTTGGATTATTTCGAAACTAACCCGGTAGGCGGTTTCGTTATTTGATATATTGAGAATAGCACCCCTTTATAGAATCGTCCAGCCCCACTCATTGGGTCTGGACGTTCCATTTGTTAAATAGTGCTATCTATAAAAGCAGCGAGTTGGGATTTGGACACAGCGCCTACTTTTTGAGCCTCTACACTACCATCTTTGAAAATCATGAGTGTTGGGATCCCTCGGATACCATACTTCGGCGGTGTATTCTGATTTTCATCGATATTGAGTTTTGCTATTTTTATCTTGTCGCCATACTCAGCAGCAATTTCTTCGAGGACAGGCGCGATCATTTTACAAGGACCACACCATTCTGCCCAGTAATCAACCAGGACGGGCTGATCGCTGTTAAGGACTTCGTCCTCAAAATTTTCATCGGTAACAGCAATAATGTTGTCGCTCATATATTTCTTTCCTCTTGTATATTAAAGATATCTTTACAGGTACTAAAGTGTGATTCTCCCAAGCACTGATTCTGCGATAGTTGCAGGTCATTCGTCAAGCGTCTAGCGATTCATCAACTAGTTGTTTAGCCATAGGATCTATCCAATTCTGAACTTCTTGAGTTATTTCATTAACACTTTTGTTATCAGACGCAATTACTGGGCCAATAACAATATCAATCACGCCCGGTTTTCTTAAGATGCTATTTTTTGGCCAAAACAAGCCCGCATTATGAGCAACAGGAACTACCGGACATGCTATTTTTGATGCCAACAAGCCGCCACTCTTACCGTAACGCCGTGTTTCTCCAGGCGCAATTCGAGTACCTTCAGGAAATATGGTGACCCAGATACCATTTTTCAAGCGATCAGTACCTTGTTCCACAACTTGTTGTAATGCTTTACGTGCAGATCCTCTATCAATAGCAATCGGATTTAACGCAGAAAGCCCCCAACCAAAAATCGGGATCCACAATAATTCTTTTTTTAGTACCCAAACCTGGGCAGGAAAAATAAGCTGTAAAGCGAGCGTTTCCCAAGCAGATTGATGATTACACATAATTACCGCTGGACCCGGTGGAATGTTTTCTTCTCCGTGAACACGGAAGGATAATCCGCAAACGATCTTTGTCCACCAGAGATTACATTTTGCCCACTGAGAAATTATCTTATAACGAACTTGAAAAGGTAGAGTAAGGATCAACAAACTAAATAAACCAAAAAACAGGGTCAGAGGAATAACGCCAAACAAGCAAATTAAAGATCTGATAATTAGCATTGCTTATTGGCCTTACATCTTTTAATTATTATGTTGTAGCAAGGCATCAACACAAGCGGCAAGATCAGAATAGACCGGTACATTGCCAAGATCATGTTTCGCATTTCCTGCTAATGTTCGCTCACCTTTTCCTGTGCGTACAAGAACCGGGGTAGCTCCTGCTGATCTTGCTGCCTGCACATCAGTATAACTATCACCAACGTACCAAACTTTCTCTAACGAAATATTTAAGCGCTGACGAATTTCCTCCAGCATACCTGCTTTTGGTTTTCGACAATCACAACCTTCATCTGGCTTATGTGGACAGAAAAAGACTGCTTCAATCACTCCACCAACTCGTGCCAACTTTTTATGCATTTTTTTATGCATCTCATTCAAGGTATTAATGTCAAAAATGCCTCGTCCTAAGCCCGACTGATTTGTGACAACGATCACGCGAAACCCTGCACGATTTGCATTAGAGATTGCTTTTAAACTACCAGGGATCGGCAACCACTCATTCGGATTTTTAATATAATCATCAGAATCTTGATTAATCACACCATCACGATCGAGAATTAAATAAGCCATTAGCTTTGAAGACAGGAAATGTCGGCAATTTCCATAAATAAGGAACGCAATTGAGCTAATAAGGCCTGGCGATTATTCTTAACCTTTTCATCATCACAATTGACCATTACCTCATCAAAAAAAGTGTCGACTGGTTCGCGTAAAACCGCCATACCCGCCAAGGCTTTGTTATAGTTCTGAGCTTTTAAGTGCTCGCTGATATTCTCTCGTACTGACGTCAGGGCATTAACCAGTTCTTGTTCGGCGGGTTCTTCCAATAGATCAGAATTGATCTCACTCGCGGGTTGTTGATCAAGTTTTTTCAAAATATTGCCAATACGTTTGTTAGCCGCAGCTAAACTCGCAGCCTCGGGCAATTTTCTAAAAGTTTGCACCGCGCGCATGCGAAGATCAAAGTCGTATGGCTTGCCTGGCCGACGAGCGACAACCGCGTCGTAAATATCTGATGAAAGCTTTTGATCAGAATAGTAAGCGCGTAACCTTTCAAGCATATAGTTAAAAACCTGATCAACCACATCAGGCTCTGTAGTCTTTTCATCAAGATTGGAAGCCGCTTTTTGTAAAAGATCTTTTAGATCCAAATCTAACTCTGCTTCGATTATTATCCGTAAACATCCTAAAGAAGCTCGACGTAATGCGAAGGGATCCTTTGCACCTGTCGGCGCTTGCCCAATACCAAAAATACCCACCAAAGTATCGAGCTTATCTGCTATAGCTAAAGCCTGGCCTGCTAATTTAGATGGAATTTGATCTCCGGCAAAACGCGGCATATATTGCTCTTCCAATGCTAAGGCGATTTCCGCAGATTCCTGATGATGTTCCGCATAGTAGCGACCCATCGTTCCTTGTAAATCAGGGAACTCACCGACCATTTCACTCATCAGATCACATTTGCTAAGCAAGGCGGCTCTTTTAGCATTTGTAATATCAATGGTACTACCCTGCAATATCGTAACAATATCGGCTGCCAGTTTTGACACCCGTTTTGATTTATCTGCGATGCTGCCTAACTTATCCTGAAAAACGACTTTTTCCAGTGCTTCTTCCCAAACCGAAAAATCTGTCGCAAGATCAGTTTTCCAAAAATGCGCTGAGTCACTTAAACGCGGTCGGACAACTCGTTCATTACCCTGTTTAACCGCTGCTGGATTACTACTTTCAATATTGCTGACGGTGATGAAATAAGGCATTAATTTACCCGCACGTTCGCCATTTTCATGCACAACATGAAAATACTTTTGATGGCTGGCCATTGTCGAAATAAGAACTTCATCAGGCAATTCTAAAAAACCTGGATCGATTTCACCGGACAATGCGACTGGCCATTCGACCATGCCTGTTACCTCATCAAGCAGATCTGGATCTAACACGGCTTGCCCGCCTATCTCATCGGCAAGTTTATTAACCTGATCAGAAATCAGATCACGACGTTTATCGAAATTTACAACAACACGCGCTATTTCCAACTGCTGTTCATATTCGTCAGGATTGCTGATCAGAATTGCTTCTGGAAAATGGAATCGATGTCCGTAAGTGACATTTCCAGATTTGATGCTCAAGATCTCTGCGTCAATAATTTGATCCCCAAATAACATAACGATCCAATGGACTGGTCGCACAAAAGCCGCATCGCCACTGCCCCAACGCATGCGTTTTGGTATCGGTAATTTATTTAATGCATTAGAAACTATCAAGGGAAGCAACTCGGTAACTGACTTACCTTTTTCCTTTAGACTATAAACCAGCCAAGTGCCTTTATCGGTTTCTAAGCTATCAAGATCAGCAACTTCAACACCACAAGATTTAGCAAAGCCCTGCGCCGCTTTCGTCGGCTCTCCGTTTTCATCGAACGCCGCTTTTACAGCAGGCCCGCGACGTTCAACTTCTTTATCATCTTGTTGTGCAGCCAGATCCGAAACCAACACTGACAAACGTCGGGGAGAAGAAAACACTTTCAGATCTTTAAAACTTAATTCTTGTTCTTTAAGACCAGCCTGAATTTCTGATCCAAGTGCGTTACTGAGTTTTTTTAATGCTTTTGGAGGTAATTCTTCTGTGCCGATTTCAACTAAAAATGTTTGTGTGCTCATTCGACCTCCCCCTTCTCTTTACTTAATAGAGGAAAACCAAGTGCTTCTCGTTTGTTAAAATAGGCCGTTGCAACTTCTCTTGCTAATGTTCTTATTCGCAAGATATAACGCTGTCGTTCCGTAACAGAAATCGCATGTCGTGCATCGAGTAAATTAAACGTATGTGAGGCTTTCATCACTAGTTCGTATGCAGGTAGTGGTAAATCATTTTTGATCAGTTTCTGACTTTCCTTTTCGCAGGTATCAAACCAGCTGAATAAAGATTCAGTATCCGCATAAGTAAAATTATAAGCTGACATTTCAACTTCGTTTTGATGGAAAATCTGCCCATAGGTGATATTTCCATTCGGCGTTTTTGCCCAGATTAGATCATAAATACTGTCCACATCTTGCAAGTACATTGCAATACGCTCAAGACCATAAGTGATCTCACCCGAAACTGGCCGACAATCCAAACCGCCGACTTGTTGAAAATAGGTAAACTGACTGACTTCCATTCCGTTCAGCCAAACTTCCCACCCGAGTCCCCAGGCACCTAATGTTGGTGATTCCCAATTATCTTCGACAAACCGAATATCATGTTCGAGAGGATCAATTCCTAAATGTTTTAGAGACCCAAGATAGATCTCTTGTATTTCTGGCGGCGAAGGTTTCAACAAAACTTGAAACTGTGAGAATCGTTGTAGTCTATTTGGGTTTTCACCATAACGCCCGTCAGTAGGACGTCGTGAAGTTTGCACATATGCAGAGCGCCATGGTTCTGGTCCAATCGCGCGTAAAAACGTCGAGGGATGGAATGTCCCTGCACCCATCTCCATGTCGTAAAGCTGCTCTATCACGCACCCTTGTAAAGCCCAATAATCCTGAAGCTCTCGAATGAGTCCTTGAAAAGTGTCGATCTGTTGTGTCATCTGTTTTTATTTAAAGCCGAAAAATTGCCAAAGATTATAGCCTTTCGACGATTGCTTGTGTAAATAATCGTTTTAGCAATTGATAAGACATGTATTAAAGGTTTTTGCCTTCTGGTCGCTTAAGTAAGCACATTAAACATAATTGATTTACTTCAAGGACAGAAATATGAGCCACGTCATGTTACATACATCTGACACTGCCTTATGGCATGCACTCGTTGGCGAAGCACAAGCTTCCGCAGGTTATACGCTAGACGAAGAAACAGAAGGCTATCTCGTAACAACATTGATGCGCTTTATGGGCAATATAAACCAAAAGCCTGATCAAAACAGTTCAACAGATCTCCTTGATGATTTTCTGGAAACAGGCGTTATCCGATATGGGAGTATGCAAGACGTCGCAGATCAATGTCTTATCTTCGCTGGTTTATTTCCAGATTACGCAGGGCAAAAACAAATATCTATTAACTATTTTGTTGAGCTTGGTAAAGGTACGTATGCAGAACTTGCTGCCGGTAAATTCGACAATGTTTACGCACACATGAGTCGAGATTTTGTGAAGTTAATGGATGTTCTACAGAGCCTGCGAGAAATCGACGATGGCTATAGCTGCCTTGACCCAATGCAAGCGCATGAATTGTGGACTGGTTCTGGTAGTGAAAATGCCAAGCGAACCTTAGAAAAGGTTTCGGGCTCCAGTTTTATTATTAAAGGATCAAATACGATCCATTAAATAAAACCAGGAGAGTATAAAAAAGTGACTGATTTCACGGTCAATCCAGATGATGAAAATCCGGATCTTAATTCCTACATAGACGAGCACAATTTCAGTACGGCAAGTTTTATCCAAAATGATCTTTTAACTTCCCTGGTAAGTTTTTGTTTGATCATTTTATTTCCTATGCTTGTTTGGGCACAAATAGATCATAAGCAGATTTTTATCTGGCAAGGAGTGATGATAAGCATCCTTGCAATTCGTTGGTATTGCGGCCTCAGTTTTGCCAATGCCGCAACTACAGAATCCTCCACTTCTCACTGGGATACGATCATTATTTCTTTGATCTTGCTTGAAGGTTTAGGCTGGGGAGCTGCGGGAGCTTTTTTATTCCCTATTGATTCCGTATTGACTATGAGTTTAATCGCTCTCCTCTCAATCGGTGTTGGTGGGATAGGTAGCGTCTCTTATGCAACAAATATTCTTGTCGCAGTTCCTTTTCTTGTGTGCACAACATTACCTTATATAACTCGACTTTTTAGTATTGGTGGGGAAAATGAATTTTTGATCGCCAGCTCAGTTGGTGTAGTTAGCATGATGTTCTATTTTTCAACATTTAGATTGAACAATACACTTAACACTGCTTTTGATATCGACACCGAAGATGAAATAACCATTATTAATCTGGAAGATCAAAACCTACTTTTAAAGAAAAATATCAGGAGAGAAAAAAATAAATTTAAAAACCTTAAAGATCAATTGAGTATCAAGATAAATCAAGAAGAAGAAACTGATCGAATCATTACCGAACTCAGTGAAAAATTGTATCGTCTTGCGGGAACCGCACTTAATGTAGTTAATGATCTTGGCTTACTAAAAGAATCCAAAGCCACAAAAAAACAAAAAAAACTTATTTCATCTATGGAAGACAATGTACATCACATAGCGGACGTTTTAGATAATATTACGATAGGCGGATCAGAATATTCTCATCTTGATGTTGAGAATAAAAAGAAGGAAATCAACCAGCAAATAAAAGGTAATATTCTGATTGTTAATGATCAGAATAACGAAGTTAATATTATCGAGAAATGTATTCATAAAACAGGATGGAATTGTGTGAGTGTCAGCGACATTCCTTCTGCGCTTGATGCACTTTGTGATGCAGAGTCTCGAAAAGAATATTTCGATATTATTATTTCAACAATAAATCTGCCAGCTATAGATGGGCTCGGTTTTGCCGAAGGTTTACAAGATGATCCTGCTTTCAAAAATATTCAATTTATATTAACAGGTTCATCTGAAAATATAGATCGAGAAAAGCTAAACAATTTAAATATACATCACATATTTGTAAAGCCGATCAATGAAGAAAAACTAACCTTTAAAATTACTCAGTTAATAAAAAAATCAGTCAAAAATCTTCCCGCTTCTATACAAACTCTGGTTGATGATTCAGTTGAAATTTCAACATCTTCTCTCCAGAGAGGGAAGCTACCAGTGATATACACATCAGTAATTGACGCTTATGTTATCGATGGTCTTCGATCGCTGTCGCCGACAAACTTTTCTTCAATCGTTAACAACTACATAGAAGATGCTGCACGTTTGATAGAAGAAGCAAATCTGGCTTATGAGGCAAAAAAATATTCAGACCTCAACGTGACTGTAAAAGATCTAGGGAGTCGAAGCCTGCATGTTGGCGCTATTGGTTTGATGGAACACTTGAACACAATTACAGATGCAATTAATAATAAAAAATACACCTCCATACCTAATATATTTCATTCAATAAACACTGAATTGATCCAGGTTGAATCTGCCCTGTTGGCAGAGTTAACAGATGGTCCTTTGATTCGAAATGAACATAAACATTAAAAAATTAGCTTATAAAAGCGTCGTTATTAACTCTGTATTATGAATAATAACGATAAAGAATTTTCTTCATCGTTTTTCATGGAAGATGCATTATCACGAAATACATTTATGTATTTCATTTTCTCTACGTTGCTAGCTTTTTTTGTTTTTATCGTCATAAATGATAAAAGTATTCACAACAATTCGTTACAGTTATGGTTGATAAGCTTAGTCGCTAATACTGTTGTACTAGCAATATTTCATTACCTGTCTTCTTTTAGAAAAAATAACTCTCACGACAATATATTCTTTCTCAGCGGATTTGTTATTAGCGGCTTAATTTGGGGTTCTCTTGGTGGGCTTTTTTTACCTCAACTTTCATATCCCAGCCATGCTTTAGTCATTATGTCTTTAGTCGCAATTGTGGCTCTTGGTGTTCCATTATTTTCATCTTCTTCTCGACTAGTTTTAATATTTTCTTCTGTCGTCTTATTACCGACAGCAATATTTTATTTTTCAGAATCAAATACGGTATCTATTAGTAAAGGCTTGATCCTGACTTCTTTGATTCCAGTAATTCTTCGAGTAGTAAAAATTAGTCTTGATTTTCAAAAAAGAACAACTTCTCTAAGTACTAAGCATAAACAATTGATTAAAGAACTCAATATAGCGATCCGAGAAACAAAATCGATTAACAGCGAATTAAAACATGAAATAAACGACAGGAAAAAAGTAGAAAAAGAGTTAATTAAAGCAAGAGATGAAGCACGGGCCGCAGCAAGTGCTAAAAGCGAATTTCTGGCAACAATGAGTCATGAAATTCGCACACCAATGAATGGCATCTTAGGCATGGCGGAATTGCTCATAAATACCGAATTAACTAATAAGCAAGCCCGGTTTGCCGAAACAATTCACAAATCTGGAACGGCGCTTCTTACGATCATTAACGATATATTAGATTTCTCAAAATTCGAGGCTGGAAAACTCGAATTAAACCATACAGTTTTTGATCTACGTTTCCTTGCTGAAGAAGTAAGTGCCATGTTTGCAGATCAGGCCCATCAAAAAAGTTTAGGACTGATTTGTGATTATCCTGTTGATGGTCACTCTATGTTTAGAGGTGACGCCGAAAGAATAAGACAAATTCTGATCAACTTGATTGGAAATGCATTTAAATTTACCTCCGAAGGAGAAGTGTCTTTACAAGTCGAATTATTTGAAAAAAGTCCTGATAAATTTTTTGTCCGATTTCGAGTTCGCGATACAGGAATTGGTATCGAAGAGTCTGTTCAACAAAAAATATTTGGATCTTTTTCACAAGCTGATGGTACGACGACTCGTAAATTTGGTGGCACAGGCTTAGGTCTCGCTATCTGTAAAAAACTAACCGAGTTGATGCAAGGAAAAATTGGGATAAAAAGCCAGCCAGGGCATGGATCTGTTTTTTGGTTTGCTATTCCATTAAAAAAAGAAGTCGCAGTAAAACAACCCATATCCAAAACAACATCAAATCACTTTGAAAGTAATAGATTACTGATTGTGGACAGCAGCGTGAGTAACCGCAGGGTTCTTGAAAGACAATTTAGCAACTGGGGGCTAGATTATTATTCCGCCACAAATGGCAAAACTGCGCTCAGCGCACTACGTGATGCAAACCAACAAGGTAACCCTTTCACCCTTGCAATTCTTGATAACCAGTTACCTGATACTGATGGAGTATCTCTTGCTAGAAAAGTGAAAAATGATTCGAGCTTGGCAGAGATAAAAATAATCATGCTGAGTTCAGTCGGTAATATCGAGGAAACCGGTCAATGGTTAATGGCTGGTGTAGAAACATACCTGAATAAACCAATCCGACAAAACGAACTCTACGAATCAGTTTGTGCTGCACTTTATGCTGATAAAACTGACTACATTTCTTCTGATCATATTCAGGTAGCCTCCAATATTAATAATACCTCAGACTTGCAAGGGCATATCCTGGTTGCGGAAGACAATATTGTAAATCAGGAACTCGCTCGCGAGATGATTGGTAATCTCGGATGCACAACTGAAATACTCGACAATGGTCAACTAACCTTCGATGCCATTACAAAGTACTCACTTGATAATCTACACAAACCGTACGATTTGATCTTAATGGATTGTCAAATGCCAGAAATGGATGGCTTTGAAGCAACCAAACAAATACGTGCCTGGGAAAGTCAGCAAAAAGAAATTCATCGTATCCCAATCATTGCCCTCACGGCGAATGCTATGGAAGGCGATCGAGAAAAATGCCTGGCTGCCGGCATGGATGATTATATGGCTAAACCATTCAACCTCGAACAGCTTGGTGCACTTTTACATCGCTGGCTGCCTTTGTTAGCAAAAGAGAATAAAAGTGTAATTTTTCAGCAAAACAAAAAGAAGGAAGAGCAACTTTTAGAACAAATTAACGAGGCAGAAATTGAAAGTCCAGAAATAAAAACTATTGCTAATCTCGACACCTCTGCTTTTGACAAAATCCGTAAATTACAACGAGAAGGTCAGGCTAATGTTGTTCTAAAAGTCATTAAGCTTTTCTTGGGTAATAGCCAGAAAATTATTCGTACTTTAGAGTCCGCGATTTCTGAAGGCGATCATGCTTTGATACAACGCTCAGCCTACAGTTTGAAATCTAGTTGTTCGACGGTAGGTGCGACCGATCTAGTTAAAATTTGTTCTGAGCTAGAAGCTTTTGCAAAAGCAGAAGATGTTGAGAAAGCTCAGTCTTCATTAATGGTTCTGGATTATGAATATGATGCGGTGTGCGCCGCTTTAAATATTCTCATACAAAAAGAAAAGGAGGCCGCATGATGTCAACTTACCGCATTATCCGCCGCTATTCTTTCATGAATATCTATAAACGGACTTTCTATGCCATCTAATATCGAAAACCAGCATTCTTCGGTAATACTTGTTGTTGATGATGACATCACGATACGCTTTATGGTCAAAGAAGCCCTCGAACAACAGGGTTTTATCGTCGAAGAAGCAGAAAATGGCAAACAAGCTATTGAGCGCGCACAAGAATTACTACCAGACATTATTCTGTTGGACGTGATGATGCCTGTGATGGATGGGTTCTCTTCATGCATAGCCATTAGAAAAATACCGGAGTGTGAGCATACCCCGATCTTAATGATGACGGGGCTTGAAGATATTGAATCGATTGATAAAGCCTACGAAGCTGGGGCAACCGATTTCGCCACAAAACCAATTAATTACACCTTACTGTCCCATCGTATTTTTTATATGCTACGTTCAAAACAAACTGCTGACGATTTACGATCCAGCCAGGAAAAACTTGGGCATGCTCAGCGTTTAGCAAAACTGGGTTATTGGGAATGGGATTTTAACCAGCATGTTAGTTGGTCTGATCAAATTACAGACACGTTCTGGCTAGAACCTGACAAATCTTCCGGCGACATAACTTATTTCTTCAAAAACTTATATAAAAAAGATATGGGAAAGGTGAAAGCTGTACTTAAGTTCGCCAGAGATAAACAACAAAACTTTAAGCTCGAATACCGTATAAAAAATTCAGATGGAAAGATTCGTATCGTCTATCACGAAGCTGAAATTACCTACCTTGACTCAGGTAAACCTCATCGCTTAATCGGGACAATACAGGATATAACTGATCGAAAACATGCCGAAAGTAAAATAGAAAAATTGTCGAATTATGACAAGGTAACCGGATTAGCTAATCGTACATTATTACGGCAAAAACTAGACAACATAATCTCTCGAAATAATTCTGATGAACACATCGCTGCCATCCTGACATTAGATTTAGATCGTTTTAAACGTATTAATGACACGCTTGGACATCAAAGTGGAGATGATCTACTTAGAAATGTCGCTAAACGACTAAGTCAGAGTATCGAGGAATATATTGAAGATGATATAACGTCGACTCGCATGTTTCAGGCAAAACCAGCACTCGATATAACCTTAGCCCATTTTGGGGGAGATGAATTTGTTGTGTTAATGGATGGGATCCATGCAGTTGAAGAAGCAGCAATTATGTCGCGAATAATTAATAATTCAATTGCCGAACCTGTCGAAATTAATAGCAATGTTGTATCAATCACTGCAAGCATTGGTATAAGCGCATATCCCGAAGATGGAAGCGATGTAGAGTCGCTACTAATGCAAAGTGGTGCAGCGCTTAACCATGCCAAAAATGAAGGTCGAAATTGCTACAAATTTTTTACTACATCAATGAATTCTCGTGCTTATGAACGTCTAACACTGGAAGTAAATTTACATAAAGCCATCGAAGAAGAACAGTTTGTTTTATTTTACCAACCTAAAGTAGATACGAAGTCAGGCAAACTTAGAGGAATGGAAGCCCTGATCCGATGGCAACATCCCGATTTGGGTATGATCTCTCCAGCAGACTTTATTCCTGTCGCAGAACAAACAGGAATGATCATCCAAATAGGTCAATGGGTGCTTGAAGAAACTTGCCGTTTTATAAAAAGGATGCAAGACGAAGGTTTGCCGGAAACAATAATCGCAATCAATTTATCAGGCGTGCAATTTAGCCAAGCTAATCTACCTGAAATATTATCTAAAACAATTAAAAACTACGGGATCAATTCCGAACTTATAGAGTTAGAAATTACCGAAAGCCTGATCATGAATGATGTCGAACAAGCAATAAACACATTGAAGAAACTAAGAGATCTTGGTTTTTCTATTGCGATAGATGATTTCGGAACAGGTTACTCCTCACTCTCATATTTGAAAAAATTTCCAATAACAACATTGAAAGTTGATCAATCCTTTGTGCAAGGCATTGAAAAAGATGAAGATGACAGAGCCATTGTTCAGGCAGTGATTTCACTTGCTCATAGTTTACGTTTAAAAGTTGTTGCAGAAGGTATCGAAGAAGCCGGGCAACTTGAGATTCTTAAAGAACAGGGTTGTGACATTATCCAGGGCTATTATTTTAGCCGACCATTAGCTGGGGAAGATATGATCGATTGGGCGACTCAACATGATGAAGAATTAAAGGATGAACTCGAAGCAGCGTTGATAGTTTAAGCTACTTTTTTGCTTAAACTAGAGTGTCTTTAAATACTCCAGCAACTCCCACGTTTCATTTTCACTTAATCTTAATTTTCCATCCATACCAGTACCATATTCGTGGCCTGCATTACTATTTCCAAGTAGTTTTGTATCAAATTTAAATTTACCTGAGGTCGCTACATAACCTACATGTGTTGGATCAAACTCCCAATCTCCAAGATAAAAAACTGTAGATCTTTCTTCAGCAGGTAGCAACAATTCATACAAATTTGGGACAGAACCATTATGCAAAAACGGCGCACTTGACCACACCCCGTTTAGAGGACGTGCTTTGTAGGCCAGTAAAGCATGCTCGGAAACTTCCTGCCCCATTTCAATCACTTCTCCATCAACATATTTCATCGGGTGAATCTCATCGCCATGCCCTAACTTTTTTGCATCTCTAATTGAAAGATAACTTTGAAGAGGATTATTTTTTAATATTCCGGCCATAAAATTATTAACAATAAAAAGTGCAGGTTCTTCTTCTCCAAGTATATTACCCTTCGCATAGAAACGAGGTTTTCCCTCAAGAATGCCCGTTTTACCGCGTAAGAAAAGTGCATTCCTGGCCATTAAAGGATCGGTTTGAACATATTCAAGTGTGCTCATTTGCGAATGGATTTTACGTTTTGGATCGGTTCGATCAATATCTGCATGGCAAGCAAGACAATGTTGCTCATACAAAGCACGACCTTTTTGGGCTTTATTTTGATCAATCTCAGGGAAAAAACTCGGCCAAAGTGGAGAGTGTAATTTGCTTACTAACATCTCTACTTCACGGAGATTTTTAGCTTGTATTGAAGACTCATAACCACCATCAATAAAAAATAGTTTTTTTGTTGGCGTTGTATCAACATCACCAAAAACTCCGATTACTTCACCGATATTTCTTGCTAATGCGCCTATGTATGAATTTGATTGTGAACCATCCCATTCTACATAATCATGTTGAGGTGTATCCCAAATATATGGGTAGCTCGTCGGTGCATTTGGGGTGTTAAAATTATCCGCTACTCCGGTTAAATGCAGACCTCTATTTAGAATTGCACCAAAGGCATCAAGTCTGGTGTATCCGTATGGTACGTCAGTATGGTTGCGATGATTGTAAACTTTCCGTATTACATACTGTTCTTTCAGCCTTTTTCGTAATGCCTGTTTTGATATTTTTGATCCATTGTCTCCAAGCACGGCTTTCTCGAAACGTACTAATTTCTCTTTATTATTTAGTGTTGCATCAAGTGCTGCGGTAAGTTCTTTCAAAAACAGTTGAAGATCACCCATTCCCTGGCCACCATCAAGGTGTATAGATTTACCTTGATACTCTATTAACTGCGTGTGACACGCCGCACAGGTTGGTGCCAGGTAATCATCGCCTTTCGCAAAACCAATCGGTAAACCATCTGGATTTGATCGACTCGCTTTCGCCGGCATAAATCCTAAGTGCTCTATGTTATTATTACTACGAAATAATTCTTCACTTTCGGCTTGCTCAAGATTAAGAAAAATATCATAGGGGATCAAGCGTGAACCTTGATCGATAAAATAAAAGCG
>JBGCGE010000040.1:0-6760 GCA_045110495.1 Gammaproteobacteria bacterium | reverse complement strand
CCATTTACTGGCGGCAGGAAAACCCAAAAAAGTGGCGTTGGTTGCCTGTATGCGCAAATTATTGGTCATGCTTAATGCGATGATTAGGGACGATAAACCTTGGAATCAGCAGCTTGCTCAAGACAGTTGCTGACCCCTTTTTTCCCGCAAGTAACTGCTGGTCTGGATTACGACCTGGAGGTTCATTGAGGTTTTCTAATGTGTCTTCTATGGCTGACTGTGACACGACCTCTTTGATTATTTTTGTGAAATCTACTTTATTCACTGATGCTCTGACGACGTATAACGCTTTTTATAAATGGCGCGCGTTTTTTGCGCGTCCAGTGAAGGCCGCTTTTTGGCCATAACGATATTTAATAAATTTGTTAAGTGTTTACGCACGTGCTTTAATTTCATAATGCTTACCCAAAAACCATATATGCAGAAAACTTGGATCAATACGAACTGAGATTGTAGGCTCATTGATAGTTGAGATAACGTCATACTCATAGCCTGGCGAGCCCTGTAACGTAATTAATTGAACCAAACCATTATCGAAACGAATATGATTACCTTGCTCACACTGAAGACACACACGCCAAATAGTTTGTCTTTGCGGCCATGAGAAGACGCTACCTTCAATCGCATGTTGAACCTTAAAATCTTTGCCGCAATGGTTACACTTCATAATGACACTTAACAGTCTGTTATACGGGAACACTTCTCGCATAACATTATTATGAGGAACGTTTCCCTGAAGTTAGAATTTGTGAAATTCATGATTCTGTAACCATCTGATTTATATCATTTTTTAAATTTTCCTCTATTTTCTTTTCGAAAACAAGGGAATGCTTCCTTGATCGTGGAATTTATTTTCCTGGTGCGTAAGTGAAATAAGACAGCCCCGTCGTTCCTTTTTAAAATAGATAAAAACGTTAGCTGGGAAAACTCACTTTACTTTCCAGCGCTGAACAATTCCATTAGAGGTAACGCTAAGAATTTTTTTATCTTTATCGACAAAACTGATCGCGAGAATATTGGCTGAACTTGGTCGCCAGCTACCGGATTTTTTGGGTTGCCAGTTTTTCAAACTATCTCCGGATTTCATACTTAATAAATCGATTCGTTGCGTCACTCTTCCGGCAACTAATTTCTTACCTTTTGAATCAAAAGCCGCTGCGGAAATAGTCACTCTCTTCGGTGGGATTTTATGCATTAGTTTACCGCTTTTTGTTTTCCATATTTTTGTTTCACCCAACACCGCATTAGTCATGGCAAGTTTGCCATCGGGTGACAATGCAACAGAATAGAGTTTGGTTTTATATTTCCAAGTGTGTTTAAGCTTTCCTGATTTTAAAGACCAAAGTCTTGCCTCAGCATTATCTGATCCGGTTATTGCATATCGTTTGTCATCAGAGATTGCTACTGCTTTTACAAAGTCGGGATGTTTAAATGTGAAAACGGCTTTTGATTTTTTTAACGAGAAAAATTGCGCATAATCGCGTAAGCCTAAGATCGCGTACTGTCCATCTTTTGAAAGTGCGATTGATTTTATTCCTTTGAGTTTCCAATAACCAAGAACCTTGCCACTTTTTACATCCCACCAGGCCAAAGAATCAACTTCAGCGGTCAACGCAAATTTATCGTTATTCGAAAGTGCAGCGGCGATAATACCGCCCTTACCTGCTTCCTGATGTTGCCAGGAATGTAATAATGTGGGTTTCTTTTTTTTGCCTAACTCCCAAAGGTTTGCTTTGCCCGAATCTGTTCCCAGTAAAACATAACGTCCAGTGTTTGAAAGTCCAGCGGCCAAAACTCCATCGGTTTCTGGTGTCCAATTCTTGTCGGAAGCTGATCCGGAATTACAACCAGATACGTTGATCGCACAGATCAAAAACAGGGGAATTAAAATAAGCCGATTTAAAATAGTCATACCAACCATATTTATCGGCTGAAGGTGCTACTTTCTTAATGAAAAACTTGTTACGTTATTTTTTCTGATTCTACGTGACGACTAGGTAGCTAAGGCTACGCGGATCGCATCAAGCTTTAAGGTTGCTCCTTGCATATATTGTTGTAATAGATCGCGGCTATTTTTCATATATTCAATTTCGTCAGCTCGAATACTTGCATTAACTTTTGATAATGATTCTAAGCGGTTGATTTCCACATCTTGATCATCCATCATTTTCACTAATGCCTCTTTGATGATCTTATCCTGGTGAATTACAGAACGTTTCTCAGCATCAACAATTAGCTCATTTATTTGAGGTCGTGCATATTTGATCACTTCATGGACTGACTGCAATGACACTCGTTCAGCGAGCCGATTAAGTCTCTCGATCGGTAAAGCTTCACTCAAATCCCGATTCAAACTATCAACAACAATTCTGATCGTCGTCATTGGTAAATAACGATGTAACTGTAAATTTTTAGGCGCAGGGCAATGAACAATAAAGATCGCTTCCAGTATTAATGTTCCTGCTTTTAAGCCAGCTAATTTCAAAGTGCAAAAAGCGGTATTCCCAAAGTCACCATCGAGGATCATATCTGTTGCACCGCTGACCATCGGATGTTCCCAGCTAAGAAATTGCATGTCCTCGCGGATCATTGCCGTCGCTCGTTGATAGGTTGCCGTCATTCCATCTTCAGACAAACCAGGAAAGCTATGACACGTCATATGATCCCCCGGATGTAAAACAACAGCATGCTGACTATGAACTTGATGATCGACTCCAAACTGATCAAATATTTTTTCCATATAACTTTCCAGTTCAAGACTGCTGGTTGAACCCGTTACATTCTCGATCACCTCTGCCGCATGTTGTGGATGACAAGAACTTAGCTCGAGTAATTTGTTTCGCCCATGTTGTAAATTTTCTAATAATAATTCCGTCTGCTCGTGCGTGGTTTTAATTAAACTATTTAGATCATCAATGTTATTTTCTAATAATATTTTTTCTAACGCTTCTCTAACACTTTGAAAAACATTTGAACTAACAGGACAGACTCGCTCAATCGCATTAAGACCTTCGTGGTACCAGCGTAACAATCCTTCCGAGCTAGTGCCTTGATAAAAAGCGACATGGATCTGAATGGTTTCGGTTTGGCCAATTCGATCTAATCGACCAATTCGTTGTTCTAATAAATCCGGATTAAACGGCAGATCAAATAACACCAGGTGATGAGAAAATTGAAAGTTGCGCCCTTCACTCCCGATCTCTGAACAGATCAAAATCTGCGCGCCTTCTTCATCATCTGCAAAATAAGCCGCCGCCCGATCTCGATTAACCAGCGACATGCCTTCATGAAAAACAGCCGAACGGATCCCAACCCGTGTTCTTAAATATTCCTCGAGTTCTAGTGCCGTTTGTGCAAGCGAACAGATCACTAATATTTTTTGATTTCGATATTCCTGCAACCATCCGCAGAACCATTCAACTCGTGGATCATCAGACAACCATTGTTGTCCATAAACTAATTCCGGATGAATTATTTGATCGATGGTGCTTAGATCATTTTTACTCTCTAAAGGATAAGATATTAGCTTTCTTTCAGGAAAACCTTTTACTGCATCGCGCGTATTTCGGAATAAAACCCGTCCCGTTCCATGGCGATCAATCAGATCATTAATCGCAACTTCTAGTTTCTGTTGAAAATGTTCATCATCGGCTAATAAATTCGTAATAAAATCTTTTCCGAGATATTTTTCGATATTAAGCAGATCTTCAGTTTTCCCTGGTAAATTATTTTGCAATTGATCTTTAATATCTTTCTTGCTGAGTAGATCAACTAAAAGACTGATCTCTTGATACCCAGATTCTTCTTCGCGAAATTTATTCAGATCATAATATCGATCGGGATCTAATAAGCGCAAACGGGCGAAATGGCTTTCCAGACCCAACTGTTCCGGTGTTGCGGTCAGTAGCAACAGACTGGCAATTTTAGCCGCCAGGGATTCTATACATCGATATTCAGGACTTGCGCTTTGTTCGCTCCAAAGTAAATGATGCGCTTCATCAACAATCATCAAATCCCAATCCGCCTCCATCGCTTCTGTATGACGTTCAGGATTATTAACCAGGAAACTTAAAGAACATAAAACTAATTGCGAACTCTCGAAAGGATTACCTTCCTCAGATTCCGCAATCGCAAAACAACGCTCGTCATCTAAAATAGTGAAATACAGGTTGAAGCGTCTCAGCATCTCGACCAACCACTGATGTACTAAGGAATCTGGAACAACGATCAAAACACGAGCTGCACTACCCGTAATAATCTGATGATGCAGAATTAATCCGGCTTCAATGGTTTTCCCAAGGCCAACCTCATCCGCCAGCAAAACCCGTGGCGAATGTCGCCGCGATACTTGATTCGCAATATAAAACTGATGCGGCAACAACTGCACGCGCGGCCCTAACAAACCATAAGCTGGGGATTCCTGATGTTTACGCATTAAGGCCAGTGTTTCTACTCGCAGCTGAAAGCTTTTATTTTTATCGACCTGCCCTGCGAACAAACGATCTTGCGGTTTACTGAACTGGACAAAGCTATCTAGATCCAGCTCGTCGATCTGAATAGTTTTATCATTTTCATCTAATCCGGAATAAATATAAATCCCATCGTGATCATTTCGTTCCGAAACAATTATCTGGTTTCCTTCATCGTCACGGATTTGATCGCCAACGGAATACTCAACACGACTTAATGGCGCATTATCGATTGCGTAAGTGCGTCTTTCTCCTGCCGCTGGAAAGCTAATAGTGATTAAACGTCCGTTATTTTCAGCTACCATACCAAGACCAAGCTCAGATTCAGTATTACTAATCCAACGCTGGCCGATAATAAATTCCAATTTCTCCAATTGAGGCATTCCTTTTAATATTTTTATGTGGCGAGATGATAAAAGTTAATACAAAAGGGTTCAAATAGTTTTCAAGTTATTGTTATATATCGAACTATTTTTAGCTCAAAAAATATAATTTTACATGTTTTAAAAGAAGGTCACTTTCTACACAAAAATTGATTTAAAAATAACCTCATAATTATTGTGTCTTTTTATTAAATTTGTGCTATAAATTAATTTCAGTGTAAAAATCATGCAGTTACAGCCATGTAACCGTCTTTGAATTTAGAATTAACCTGGTAGTCGACGGGTCTCTGACACTGAATGACACTAAATTATAATTTAAATAATAGTGGGGAAATAACATGCCAGCTCCTTTAGATACAGAAATTCTCTTAGTCGTTCTCGGTGCAAGTACATGTGTTGTACTAACGGTCATCGCAATCTTGCAGAGACAATCAGAATCTAAAAGGCAAAGCAGGCATAACCTGAAACCTAAGTAGGGCAACTACTAAAGGTTAAAACCTTCATCAGATCTTCTTACTACTGTGTAGTGCCAGTTACCGATTGAATCCAAGTAGGCATGATAAAAGATAGCGGTATATAGATCGCTGGGTTAAGCTAAATTAAGCTGAACACTTGAGTTCGTATTGCATTCCGTCCTTTAATTTATTCTCGGCACTCTCTCGTAGCACACCCAAAAAACGTATCCATATCGTAGTTATTATCAAAAAAATTACTGAGAGATAGCTTGATGATCTAACTGATCAATGTCTTCTTTCTTCAGGCAACCGGAGTGAGCTCTTGTAGCGGCACCGATACATCAATTCCAAAGTGACATTCTTTCGCGTGACATGGGGCTTTTGGGGTCGCAGGATCTTTTTGGGAATGCTGTCACGTGCTACTTTTGAAGGAGGGATTATCGGTGAAGAATAAGTGGGGAAATGTTACAGTCTAACGAAACATCATAAGCTCCTATTATTTGGTTTAGGGTTAAGGGTATATTATGAATAGAAGTTATCAAACAGTTTATGATCACTCCGTCAAAGAACCGGAAGTTTTTTGGGAACAGACTGCAAGCACACTGCATTGGTATACCCCATGGGAAAAGGTTTTAGATGATTCCAAAGCACCATTCTATCGTTGGTTTTCTGGTGCTACTTTTAATACTTGTTACAACGCGTTAGATATTCATATTGAAAATGGACGTGGTGATCAAGCAGCCATTATTTACGATAGTCCGGTCACTAAATCTAAATCCACACTAAGCTATATAGATCTGAGAGAGCAAGTCGCTCTTTTTGCTGGTGCTCTGGCAAATGCAGGTGTAGTTAAAGGCGATCGTGTCATTGTCTACATGCCGATGGTGCCAGAAGCTGCCATCGCCATGCTTGCTTGCGCAAGACTCGGTGCGGTTCACTGTGTCGTATTTGGTGGTTTTGCAGCGAATGAACTGGCCGTGCGTATTGATGACGCGAAGGCGAAGGTGGTTATCTCTGCTTCTTGTGGGGTTGAAGGAAATCGAGTTATTGAATACAAACCATTGCTAGATGAAGCCATAACGATTGCTCAACATAAGCCTGAGCAAAGCATTATATTACAACGCTCTGCCGCCAAAGCGGACTTGCAATATGGCCGTGATCTTGATTGGGTTGAGGCTATCGCTGCTGCAAAACCCCATGCTTGCGTACCTGTCGAATCAACTGATCCTCTCTATATTCTGTACACTTCAGGGACAACTGGAGAGCCAAAAGGAATCGTGCGGGACAATGGAGGTCATGCAGTTGCATTAAAATGGAGTATGCAGAACATTTACGACATCAAGCCTGGCGAAGTGTTTTGGGCTGCATCAGATGTTGGGTGGGTGGTGGGCCATTCTTACATCGTTTATGGTCCATTATTAAATGGTCATACCACCTTGATATACGAAGGTAA
>JBGCGE010000039.1:0-37916 GCA_045110495.1 Gammaproteobacteria bacterium | reverse complement strand
GCTTTGACCAATAACATGCAGCAAGCAGACACTGGAACAAAAATGATCCACGTCGGCAAAAACACACGTAGCACAATCATTTCGAAGGGAATTTCTGCTGGTCGAGCCCAAAATGCTTATAGAGGACTGGTTAAAATAACTAAAGGGGCCGAAAACGCACGTAACTTTACTCAGTGCGATTCATTATTGATCGGTGACCGTTGTGGTGCACATACTTTTCCCTACATCGAAGTTAAAAACCAAACTGCACAAGTTGAGCACGAAGCCTCAACATCGAAGATTGATGAAGATCAATTGTTCTATTGTATGCAGCGAGGCATTTCAGAAGAAGATGCTGTCAATATGATCGTCAATGGATTTTGTAAAGAAGTCTTTAAAGAATTGCCAATGGAATTCGCTGTCGAAGCACAAAAACTTTTAGCTGTTAGCCTTGAAGGCGCAGTTGGTTAACTGGGAAATAATCAGGAAAAAAGAATGTTAAATATTTCAGATCTACATGTAAATGTTGAAAGTAAAGAAATCCTCAAAGGCTTAAATTTAGAAGTCAAAGCCGGAGAAGTTCACGCGATTATGGGTCCAAATGGATCGGGTAAAAGCACACTCGCTCACGTTTTGAGCGGTCGTGATGGTTATCAGGTCACTAAAGGATTTGTTGAATTAGAAGGAAAAGATTTACTCGAATTTTCACCAGAGGAACGTGCGAGAGAAGGTGTTTTTCTTGCGTTTCAATATCCTGTAGAAATCCCCGGCGTCAATAATGCCTATATGTTGAAGGCTGCACTAAATGCGATTCGTACACATCGTGGCGAAAATGAATTGGATGCAATGGAGTTTATGGCGTTTGTTAAAGACAAAGTTAAGTTAGTTCAATTGAAAGAAGATTTGTTACAACGATCAGTAAATGAAGGTTTTTCTGGTGGTGAAAAGAAACGAAATGAAATCTTTCAAATGGCCGTCTTGGAACCGAAGCTTGCGATTCTTGATGAAACAGATTCAGGTCTTGATATCGACGCACTGAAAATTGTTGCCGAAGGTGTGAATGCTTTACGTACACCTGATCGAAGCATGATTATGATCACACATTATCAGCGGTTACTGAATTATATCGAACCAGATTATGTTCATGTTTTAGCTGACGGACAGATTATAAAATCCGGTGGTAAAGAACTCGCATTAGAGCTTGAAAAACGTGGTTACGACTGGGTACGTGAAGAGGCTGCGTAATGGGAACTCTACTATCACAACAATTTACTGAGCGTAAAGACGCCTTTGTGGGAGCATCCATTCCATGGCTACGTGAGGCACGTAAACAAGGTATTGATCATTTTTCTGAAGTTGGGTTCCCAACGGTACGAGATGAACATTGGAAATATACCAACGTTTCGCCGATCGAAAAACATGAATTTAAATTAGCAGATGATCAAAATTCTGCTATAAAAAAACAGGATCTTGAAGCATTTCGTTTTAACAATTTAGAAACAAACGAACTCATTTTTGTTAATGGAAAATTCTCATCTGAATTAAGTCAGTTTGATCAAAACGATGGTGTTGTTTTAGAAAACATGTCGGACTGGTTGGCTAACAAAGCCGATCAAGATTTAAGTATTAAAACCAATGACAATGTTTTTGCTTCACTAAACAATGCTTTTATGACTGATGGTGCGGTATTGCACATTAGCAAAAATATCTCATTGGAAAAACCTGTTCATTTGATCTTTGTATCGACAAAAACCGATGAAAAGATCATGTCTTATCCGAGGATCGATATTCGTCTCGAAGCAAATGCAGCAGCGACTTTGATCGAAAGCTATGTTTATTTAAGCGATGAAGATAACTCCACAAAAAATTTCACCAACACACTAACAAATATTGTTGCAGGACCAAATAGTCAGCTAGAACATTATCGGATTCAACAAGAAAGTCTCGGCGCTTACCACATCGGAAATATTCACATAGATCAGCAAAAAGACAGTCGAGTAACATCGCATTCGATTTCATTAGGTGCTTCTATTGCACGTGTGGATATTAAAGTAAAACTTTCTGAGGCTGGATCAGAAAATGTTCTAAACGGTTTGTTTATGGGTAAAGGCCGTCAGCATACTGATCATCATATTCTCGCTGATCATTTGAGCCCGCACACACGAAGTGAAGAATATTTTAAAGGCATTATGGACGATGGAAGTCGTGGTGTTTTTAATGGCAAAGTAATCGTTCATGAAGATGCACAAAAAATTGAAGCGATTCAGTCAAACAAAAATTTGTTACTTTCTCCGCATGCAGAAGTTGATACAAAACCTGAATTAGAAATTTATGCAGACGATGTGAAATGTGCTCACGGTGCAACGATTGGTCGTCTTAACGATGCAGAATTATTTTATCTGCAGTCCCGTGGTATCAGTGCAGAAAAAGCCATCGCATTACTGACTTACGCGTTTGCTGATGATGTAATTAATCGAATGAATATTGCACCTGTTCGAGAATATCTGGAACAGAAAATAGTCGGACAACTTTCATCACTTGAGAATATAAAGGATCTGGTGTGAACGCAGTAAGCAAGAATATACAAAACGAGATCGAAAATGATGTTGTCGAAAACTGGCGCAAAGATTTTCCTATTCTTGATCAAAAAGTAAATGGAAATGATCTGGTTTATTTAGATAACGCTGCGACCACGCAAAAACCAACAGCCGTCATCGAAACAATCAGCCGTTATTATTCTGAGATCAATTCCAACATTCATCGCGGCGTACATAAGCTCAGTCAACTAGCCACAGATGAATATGAAGATACGCGTGAAAAAGTTCGACAGTTTTTAAATGCGAACAGTCTCAGCGAAATTATTTTTACGCGTGGCACCACGGAAGCGATAAATTTAATTGCAGAATCCTGGGGCGGATCAGAACTACAAGCTGGTGATGAAGTGATCATATCCGCAATGGAACACCATGCGAACATTGTTCCCTGGCAAATTATCTGTGAAAAAACTGGTGCGAAATTAAACGTCATTCCAATGAATGATGATGGCGAATTGTTGATCGACGAATATAAAAAATTGATCAATGAAAAAACAAAAATTGTCGCGGTTGTTCATGTGTCGAATGCGTTAGGAACGATCAATCCTGTAAAAGAAATAATTGAAATTGCACGTGCACATGACGCACTTGTGTTACTCGATGGTGCGCAAGCGGTTGCTCACATGGCAATTGACGTTCAAGAATTAGATTGTGATTTTTATGTTTTCTCGGGACATAAACTTTATGGTCCAACCGGTATTGGTGTCCTCTACGGAAAAGAAAAACTATTAGAAAAAATGCCGCCCTATCAAAGTGGTGGCGATATGATTCTTACGGTTAGTTTTGAAAAAACCGAATACAACGATCTGCCGTATAAGTTTGAAGCAGGAACGCCGAACATTGCAGGCACGATTGGTTTAGGTTCAGCAATAGACTATGTTTCAAAAATTGGATTTGATGCTATTGCGACACATGAAAATGCTTTGCTTGAATATGCGACAGAACAACTACAATCACTTCCCGGTTTTCGAACAATAGGAACCGCAAAACAAAAAGCCAGCGTACTTTCGTTTGTTATAAAGGGCGTTCATCCTCATGACTTAGGTACAATTTTGGATACAGAAGGAATTGCCACCCGAACCGGACATCATTGTGCAATGCCCGTGATGACTTACTTTGGAGTACCAGCAACCGCAAGAGCTTCTTTTGCCTTATACAATACTAAAGCCGAAGTTGATGTATTGAAAAATGGTTTGATCAAAACGATGGAGATTATGGGTGTTTGATCTAAAAGATTTATATCAGGAAATTATTGTTGATCATAATCGCTCACCACGAAATTATCGTGAGATCGAAAATCCTGATCTGACAGCTGTCGGTCATAATCCGCTTTGCGGTGACAAGCTTGTTGTATATCTGAAACTTGAAGGCGATCTGATCAGCGATGTTAGTTTTCAAGGTGAAGGTTGTGCAATTTCAGTCGCCTCTGCTTCATTAATGACAGATCAACTTATTGGTAAAACTGAACAAGAAGCAGAAAAAATATTTACTACATTTCATGAGCTGGTAACAAACAGAGATTCCGAAATAGATCTGGAAAAAATCGGTAAGCTTGGCGCACTAGCTGGCGTTAGAGAATTTCCTGCTCGTGTAAAATGTGCAACGCTCTGTTGGCATACTCTTAATACTGCGTTAGAAGACAAAGATAATAAAGGCAACAAAGACAATGAGACCATATCTACAGAATAACGAAATAAAAGTGGATGAAGCCATTACGGTAGAACGTGATTGCGACGCGATTTTGATCCCGCAAGGTACGCCGATCAATTTACCAGTGGGATCGGTGGTTTTTATCACGCAAGCGCTAGGGACTAGTTGTACGGTTAACATTAACGGTAACCTTGCCAGAGTAGAAGGAAAAGATCTGGACGCGTTAGGTTTTGAGCCCTTCGAAACAATAATAGGAACAGAAATGGTTGGTGATGGACGTGTCGAAGAAGGTCTGCTTTGGGAGCAAATGAATTCTTGTTACGATCCGGAAATTCCTGTTAGCATCGTTGAGCTAGGTTTAATTTATGACTGTAAAGTTGAACCTGTCGAAGTAGAAGGCAAACAAATCGGCAATAAAGTTAATGTCATCATGACGTTGACAGCAGCGGGCTGTGGCATGGGTGATATTCTTGTTCATGATGTAAAAACTAAATTAGAAACCGTCCCGAATGTAACAGAAGTGCATGTTGAAATGGTATTTGATCCTCCCTGGAATCAAAGCATGATGACAGATGCCGCCAAGTTACAAATGGGTTTGTTTTAAAAGTATTCTAAGTATCGTTTATAAAAGTTTTAAGGATTAGAAAAATGTCAGATTGGGTAGATGTTGCAGCAGAAAATTCATTCGTTCAAGGCGAGAAAGTAAAAATTGATCTCGATGATGTAACTAAAGTCGTTGTCGTAAAATTAGATGATGGGTTTTATGCAATAGAAAACATGTGTTCGCATGATCAATTACCGCTAGGAGAAGGTGACATAGAAGGTGATGAAATAATCTGCCCTTTTCACGATGCCCGTTTCTGTTTAAAAACCGGTGAAGTAAAAGCCCCGCCCGCATATGAAAATATTGCTAGCTTTCCAACACGAGTTGAAAACGGACAAGTGCAAGTTCGTGATGATCGCTGGGATTAGCGGTTTTTTTATTCAACGAAATGATCAAGAAAGAATTAATACACCACAAGTGTCACAAATACTTAATTAATGTTGTATTTGGGCTCTGTCAGAGGATCAAACAAAGGCATACTTTCTTTACTAGATAGATAACCAATTCTAAAACCTCCCCAATGTTTACCATTTACATAAATAGGTGCAGATAAATCATGTACCAGCTCACCGGTATCACGCATATAGGTTTGTAACAAAAAAGCCTCTGTATTTGAGCCACAACGACTTCCGGTGCGATCAGAAAAAATTCGTTTAGTTCGGTTATCTACTAAGTCGATTTCGTAACTGCCGGTTAGCGGTTTACTATACTTTTTATTATGTGTTGGGAAGTATCCATTAATATCGACTGCGCCGGCAAAAATTAATCCAGGGTTGTCATCGAGTAGAGATTCTTGAATGGCAGGTAGTACTTCGTCGGTGAAAGCGTCGTATTGGGTGTGGTATTTTTCAGGATTAGAACCAGTAACTAATTGGTAATTTGTGTCGAACATATCACTTTCTGTTATACGGCCACTGGAAATACTATTTTCAAATAAACTACCTATTTCATTTGCAGTAGAAATTGCAATGTTTTTGACGTCATCATGATAAAGATCTAAATCATATTCGCCGCTTATTGCGTAGATATTCTCTGCTTGTTCGGAAAGTTCTACGGAATCTTTAGAGACGATTTCAGCATCTGCACTAAGTCTGTTGAAAGAGTTACTGATGTTATCTACTTCTCGATTAATTTGATTTACCGCATCTAAATGTTGTTCCATAATCATACTAATTTCTGAGATTAAGGTATCTGTATTCACCGTATCATCATTAATATTCCTGAGCATATCGCCTATTTGAGTGATCTGCATGACGACTAGCTCGACCATTTGTTGAAAGTTAATTATTTCTTCGTTTGCTTTTTTAGAGACATTTACAACCCGGTTAAGTCGTTCGCCGATATCTTCCGTATTCGAAGAGGTTTTTCTGGCTAATTCTCGTACCTCATCAGCGACGACAGCAAAACCTCGACCATTTTCACCAGCTCTTGCTGCTTCAATAGCGGCATTTAATGCTAATAAGTTTGTTTGATCTGCAACAGAATCTATGACGCCAGCTATTCCTTTGATATCTTGAATATAGGTGTTTAGATCTTGCATGCTGTGTAAAGTATTTTCCACGGTTTCATTTAGATTTAGAATTCCACTACAAATAAGATCTACTCTCTCAATGCCATCTTCGCAGGATTGTTTTGCTTTTTTCGATGACTCTGAAGCTATACGCGCATTATTTGCAATTTGAGTGGTGTTTACAGAAAGCTCTTTAGTGGATGATGCAACACTGCTGACGCTGAGTAATTGTTGACCGATGCTTTTTTCTAAACCACTCACAAAATTTGAGATCTTGGCGCTTAAAATTGCAACACCGATACTTGCAGCGGCAGATTTTGCCATACATTCCAAAGTACCTATTCTGAATTGAATCATTCCAACAAGGTATTTTTTGATAAACTTACTGTGTAATATTGGTTCAGCCAGACTAAGGCTTTTGGTTTGAAAATAGTTATATAAATTACGGATATCAGACTTGTATGTCTTAACCGCCTTGAAAATTACCAAAGCTAAGATAACAATGAGAGAACTAATTAGCGCAATAACCGTGGACATGTCTATACCTTTCGTATTTATCTTACGGACATCAGCGGCATGTAAATAAAAATCTTTAATTCATCATGATGTTTTCATTGACAATATGATCAGATATGTAGATTTTTAATGATCAAGGATATTTTTAGTTAACTTTTTTGTAGGATAGAGCTCATCCAGCCCGATAGAAAGACTATCGCTCATAACAACACGCGCATGGTGGCGTTTCAATTGTCGAGGGGATTTGACGCCACATGAATGGGCAATAACACCGACTTCTTTACTGAGATTTTTAGCGTAATTCATCACGCGCTCTGCTTTGTTTTCAGGATCTAATCCTTTCTGTAATTTTTTATTGTGTGTGGTGATGCCTGTCGGACAGGTATTTTTATTGCATTGGAGAGCTTGAATACAACCGAGTGCAAACATAAATCCACGCGCGGTAGTGATAAAATCTGCACCGACGCACAAAGCCCAGGCAACATCTGCGGGTGTAATTAACTTTCCTGAAGAGATTATTTTTACGCGATCACGAAGGTCATACTCGATCAATTTATTGATCACCATCGGTAAGCTTTCTCGTAGTGGTAATCCCATGTCATCCATTAACGGCATTGGTGCCGCACCCGTTCCGCCGTCTGCACTGTCGATGGTGATAAAATCCGGTGCGCACTGAGCACCACGCCGATTAATTTCTTCGCATAAATTATCTAACCAGTTCGCCGCTCCGATAACGGCTTTAAAGCCAACGGGCTTTCCTGTGACTGTTCTAATACGATCAATTATATCCAATAATTCTGGAATACTATTTATATCAGGATGTCGGTTCGGGCTGATTGAATCTGTACCTTGTTCAATGCCTCGGATTTTCGCGATTTCTTCCGTTACTTTACCGCCAGGTAAGATCCCACCTTTACCGGGTTTTGCACCCTGGCTCATTTTCAATTCAAACATTTTGACTTGATCATGGTTCGCAACTTCTCGAAGTTTTTCATCGCTTAAGTTGCCCTGCTGATCTCTAACGCCATACTTTGCCGTCCCGATCTGAAAAACAATATCTGCCCCACCTTCTAAATGATAAGGAGAAAGTCCACCTTCACCTGTGTTCATCCAACAACCTGCGCGTTTTGCGCCATTTGATAAAGCCAACACAGCAGGTTTAGAGATCGCACCAAAGCTCATACCTGAAATATTTACCAAAGAGGGTGTTGTGTAGGGTTTCTCACATTGAGGGCCAATCGTCACGGGTTGCGGTTTTACAGCGTCTTTACCTAAAGTGGGAAATGGACAGTTAACAAATAAAACCGTACCTGCGGGTTTTAAACTGCGCGACGATCCAAAAGCAACCGTGTTGTCGATATTTTTTGCAGCGCGGTAAGCCCATGAACGTTGGGCTCGATTGAAAGGCATTTCTTCACGATCCATTGCAAAGAAATATTGACGAAAAAATTCACCAATATGCTCAAAGAAATATCGAAAGTGTCCAACAACAGGATAATTGTGCCGGATGGTAGATTTGGTTTGAGTGACATCGTAGATGTAAACAACGATTAAAGTCAGCACGACCAGGCCGATCAAAAAAATGAAAAACAACGACGCATATTCGATAGAAGTCATCAGGAATTTTTGAGTTGTTTCAGAAAGCATAATATTCACCCGTTGTTATATTTTTTGTTTTATTGCGTGAATCTATGGTCAGAAAATAAATCTTGATTTTTGAAAGTCAGAAATCTCGACCATGCATAACTGACTCAGTAAAACTTTAAAAGTTCTTTTTCTGTTAAATCGAATTACAAGTAACTATTACAGAGAAACTATTGTGTTGTGATGGAAATGTTTTATTTTTGATCTTTAGTCGATTTCACAACGGATAAAGATGGCGTTTTACTATTGCTTGGCTCGGAAGTGTATTTTTGATCAAATGCTTTTTGTTGAGCAAGATTTTGTGTCAGGAAATCCATACGATTATTCTGGATCGAATCTCTGATCACAACGCTAAAGATTTCCCCTATTGATATATCAATGCCAGTATCAAGAAAATGCATATGATAAACAATCGTTGCTTTGGCCCAGGCCTCTGGACGAAACCGGCAGATAAACTCTCTACTAAAAGATTCTAACGCGCTGTCAAAACACTCATCAACCAGCGGCGACAAGTTTTCCATCGAAGGGTAGCAAATAGCCATGTATGCCACAGTTTGTTTTTTGAGTTCATCGTAATTCATACTAGACCTCAGTTTTTTTAATTACATGCACTCTCTTTCCTTAGTAAATAGATAAGTTTTGTTGCAATTTACTAACCACCGACGTAGCCCCGTATTTAGATTTTGCTGCCACTGGACTAGCTTAGAACTTATCTGTGCATCGGTTAGAGGGAACCGACTGGGTGCATTACCAACCCAATATTGAACTTGACAAATTGCTTTGCCCGCACATGCTTCTCCAACGGCAAAGCGGTATATGTCTTCGTTATTTTCCTGGGAGGATTCAATTGCCACAAAATACATGATGCCGGACTTGCCTGTTATCTTGTAAGCATCTCCTGCAGCTGAACTCATCGGTAGACAGATTGCAACAAGAAAAATCAATTTTGTAACACTTTTCATTTTTTTCACCTTCCTCCCAAATTAGTAAGTAACTTCAATTTAGTTCAGTCTGATAAACAAAGAATTTCATTTCTAGTTTTCTTGCTCAACCGAACAAGCAGCAAACCGTAAAATCGTCCCCGATTGCATGGTGAAATTCTCAAGCGTAAATACATTTGAAAGTGTATTGATCTGAGCGTCGAGTTGTTTCCATTCACGTCCGTTGAGTACCCAGAGTTTTAGATCAGATTCATTTACATTTTTTCCGATTTCATTTCTTTGCGAGTTTTCTTGCAGATATTCTAATTGCAGATCCATTGTTCGATCATGATAGGGTGAAAGCAGAGACAGATACCAATTTCTTTGAATACAAGATTCAGGTTTATAACTCGTCGGAAGCAGTAATGGCAGTTGATCAATATCTGACTCGGTACTAAATTCTGCCGGGCCGAGGTTGTCTTTTAAATGTATACCACTCAGTGCATAACCAAAAGCCGGCGCGGTGATTATTGTATATTCCCCATTCTCCAGAACCGTTTGACGAACGCGTAAAGAATTTGGAAAAGGATTTCTTGGTGCTAGATCTTCTTCATCATAATTCCACATCGCTTTTTCTGCATCCCACTGGTATTCGCCGGTGAGTGTTTCTTTTAAATAAGCGTAGCGACGTTGCGCATAATGCCAGAGACTTTGCGTTTCTCTTTGGTAGTCGATAGCTTGTTCTTTTAAAAACGGATCACCTTTATGATGAGGTTCGAGTTTTTCCGCGGCTTGATCAATTCTTGTTTTTATTTGATCGGGATTAAACCAGCCGAAGCTGTTAGTTGATCCATTTTTTTCAATGCCGAGCAGGTGTAATAATTGAGTGATGACTTTTTTATTTAATGCCGGATTACGCATCACTTTTTCTTTTAATGGGTTCGTCGCTCCAAGTTGTGGCGGATAATAATATTGAAAATTATCGTTTAAAATACTTTTTGGAAATGCAAGAAAAGGATCCCAGTTTCGGCCAAAAGTTAGATCATAATCCCAGGGAATAACGACCCATTTTTTTGTCGCTTCTGGTTGATAGATAAAATAATTTTTGTTGTAGGTGTCACCATTGCTGGTGAGAATATTCAGCGCGAGCCAGTTGATAAGAGATTTTTCATCAAAGTTATCTGCAATATATTGATCAAAATTTTCAATCGGTGTTTTTTTGATCTGTGCGTAAACGTCTAACAAAGGTGTAAAGTCGTTATCTTGCGGTGAAAGTTTGAACCAACAAGGTTCAATATTTTTATCTTCGTAATAGCGAAAATCGCCACAAAATTTTGAATCGACAGGATGAAAAAATTGTCCATTTTCACCAAGACCAAAACGATCAAATAATTTCGTGTCTATCCATTCTGTTTGTAGAAAAAGTCCGTGATATATTTTATTGATATAGACACGAATATATTCGACTTTGGGTCCCGCCATTCCAATGTCTTCTATAAATTGCCAGGTTAACCATTCACGCAGCATAGAACCATCGGTCGCCATGCCATCCAGAGAAATTCTTTTTTGACCATTCCATTGTTGGTCATCATCGAGTTTTATGATCAGATTTTTTTTATTAAAACGTCTGGAAAAACTGCCAGAGACTTTAACGCGTCCGGTTAATTCTTGATTCCCCACACCCATTACTGTCACAGCGAAAGAGGATTTGTCATTATATTCTTTGCGAAAAATAACTTCCGCATCTTGTTCGTCCATTGTTAAATGAAGCGAATCGATCTCATTTTGTATTGCTGCTGTAGTTTGGGTGGAATAGATAAAAACAAATGCACAAAACATTTTTAAAATTGATCGCACAATTGTTAAGTTATTTTTTTTAATTAAATAGCTACTCATTATTTATGACCTAAGTGGTTTATGGTCCCCAGTTGCGGCTAAAAGTGATGCTGAACTTGACACTCTGTCCAGCATTTCTTCCCCAGACGACACGGGAAGCACCGACTTTGTATCGCCAGTCTTCGGTGAGTCTATCTGCCCAGTTTATTTTTGCGGTGAGTTTATCGTAATCTGAAAGTTGGGTTCCATCGATGAAGTCAGCCTGGCTGCTACTACCTTCATTTTGAAAAGAAATATCCGCACTAACACCCATGCTCAAACGGCCGTATCTTCCAATATTTCGGCGGACAGTTGCGTAGGTTAAAAATTGATCCGCGGGACCGCCGGCCCACAACCGTACAGATACGCCGGTTATAAAATCCCACCTTTTCGCGAAGTCCCTTAGTTCACCACGCGACAGATAGGCTAAGCCGCCTTCTATTCCAAATTCTCCATTACCAGGTCGAGAACGGTTGCTGCGTGAATAACCGGTTGGGACTATCAGAGTTACTTCCCAGGTTTTTCCATTTTCAAATACATTTAATCGTCCGCGAATACCAAGGCGTAAATCACCGAGACCACGATAGTCTTCATCGCCACAATGCCGGTCGACTAAATCAAGGTTGGCCGTCAAGGTGTGATAATAACTGTAACCGTATTCTAGCTGGTGATTTGATCGGTAAGTTTGTGAACGGCAGCTTGAGTCTCTCAGCTGACTGCTTTCATCCCAGCCTCTGTCATTAGTTGAATAACTATGAACGGCTGAATAATAAATTTCACCTTCAGATAACATCCAGGGACTGACCGCAAAACTTGTTCGTGGAAGAATGAAAATTGAGGCTAATAAAATAAAAGGTATTAACTTGTGCATTCGCTGACTTTCCTCATAAAAAGACTAAGCGGAGATCGCCAGTGCTGGTGAACAACGGCTTGAGCCAGTTTATTTTGTACGGTGTAACTGGTGTCATTACGGCCGCCTGCTTGTGGGGAGCTGCTCCATTGCCAGATCCAGATCCCTTCGATATTTGATGCTTGAGATTTTTCTAATGAAGTTAACCAGTGGCGGATTATTGTTGCTTGCGTATCAGGATCCGCAGATGGTGCTGATGTTTCTATCGAACGCCAATCCCACGGGCGAGATTCCCATCCTTTTGCGGAAGGTATACCAATTTCGAGGATCCAGACGGGCTGTTGAAAATTATTTGCTAACGTTTCTAATTGTTCTGTCAGAGTATCTGTGATCTTTTCCTGAGTCATGTCGGGGTACAAAGTCACACCTATTGTGTCGAGGAGATCCCAATAAGGAAATGCTTCAATACCCGCAACCTCTCCCGCCGCATAAGTTAGTTTTCCTGAATAAATTGATCGTACTTGTTTGATCAATTCTGGCCAGTGTTCGCTTGTTTGTATTTTTTTTAATTCTGTTCCAATGACAAAGGCGTCGACCTGATGCTTTTCCGCAAGGTGCGCATAATGAAGAAGCTGTTCGGTGTAGTTTACAAACCAGTTAGTTTCTTGCTCGGGATTTTGTTGCGTTATTTCGCCAGCCCAGGAATTTTCAATCAAAATTTGTGGCTTAAGCACACGATGTAAATGATTTGTTTTTGCTAATTCTAATGCAGCGATCAATTGTTCATCTGTAACCGCATCACTTTTGCTTAGTTCAACAGATTGTGGTGATTCTTGTTTTAAAAATGGTATTAGAACAACAGAGTTAGCACCAGTCAGGCGTAAGTGCTGCATTGACAAACAAGCACCAGTTGAATTCATTGCAGTATTTTCATCTTGCAAAAAGTTAAAGCCAACCAGATCAGGTTTCGAGGGATAATCACAAGCTGACAGGCCACTAATTGCGAAGATCAAAAATAAAGATTGATGACGGTTTAGAGGGTTATTTTTCATTTTGAAAAACCCGCCAGCCAGCATAATCATAAACACGTTTGAAACCTGTCATGCCCTCTTTATAAAGTTCGGGATAGAGCAAGTTGATCCGATCACGCCCACCTTTCTTGGTTGAAGGATCAGGCACAACAATAAGATCAATATCAGGTCTTTGAAAACGGGTTTGTATTTTAAATTGATCAGAAATAGGCAAATAAAGTTGATGCGCATTTCCTTTTGCAACGATTACGCGATAAGCACTACGCTCATCGATCAACACATCTTTATCTTTTTGTTTGGCTAACCACTCGCCTAGCACGGCATCTGAATGGTACAGCTCTCCAGAAAGAGTGTTTGTGAAGGCCATGTACCAGTGGCGCATTTCTGGTTCGGTGTATTGGGCAAAGCGATGCCAGCCAGAGAGTGAACCGATAAGAAGCAATATGATCAACGCTGGGAATTTCCAACGACGAGCAAAGGGGATCATGGTCAACTCAGCCATTACGCCGGCGCTGATCAGTGTCAGAATTTCAAGGGGATGAAATAAGAAATATTTGCTGCTGGCGAAAGCAATCGCAATCACCGGATGAAATAATAAAATGAGGCTGGCTTTAAGATGATTACCGAAGCGAGCTGCAAGAGGTACTAACAAAAAGACGACTGGGAAAAGTAGTCCTAATTGCAAGAAAGCAGCAATGAGAGGTGCTAGCCAGAGTCCCCCATAAAGTCTTAGCCATTCTGATGTTGGAGTATCCTGCCAACCACCTAGAAAAGACGAATCCGGTTCACTTGCGAAAATAAATGCGCTGCCTTCGAAAATCCAGTTGAGATACGCCCAGGATAAAACCGCGATGACTAAAGGCATGGCTATCATCAGGTAAACGCTTATTGGTGATTCAAGTAGCATTTTGCGCGGAGCGATAATCGAAAGGAAAGGAACCAGCGCTACAAAAAGAAACAAGGCAATTGGATCCGCAAAAAAGTACAACGCGAGTATTACGCCGAGCAAGATGAACGAACGAACATCTTCTTGATAAATCATACGCAGACAAGCTCGGTACAACAGGTAAAACATCAATAAACTGATCGCAGTATAACCACCGCTGGTTGCTGCCCATAGGACGGTCGGTTGACTAATGATGAGTATTATTAGTAGCGCCCGTTGCCAGATTGGGCGAGCATTTTTGCGCAGGTGGTGATTCCACAAAGCCAATAATATAGCGACGGTTAGACCAGAAATAAAATAGGGAGCCGCAGCCTGATAGCCATCCGGTAACAGCGTAAATGGGATCAGCATGTAAAATGGCGCATGCGGGTAGATAAAACGAAAGTGTTCCATCCTAATTGTTTCTGCGTCTAAAACACCAAGTACTTTTGCCCATCTGAACATGGCAATGTCACTGACATAGTGATTGCTTAATAACCAGAGGCTGAACATCGCAAAGACTAATGTAATTAGCATCAACACTAAAAGATTATGAGTTGATCGAGTTTTGACTTCAGTGATTACTTCAGCCATCAGGTTGTTGATCCTGGACGAGTAATTGGTGGAGGAACTTCATCTTCATCATGTTTATGCGAAGTTAGTCCGTGAACCGTTTTTTCCCAATAAAAAGGGTTATGGATTAATTGCCATAATGCTCGGTAGGCGGCGACAGACATCAAGATCCAATAGAAAGGAATGGTTAATGCCCACGGGATCAGTTTGTAATGTCGGCGTTTGAAAACACTTAAAGTTGAAAGGTAAATCAGCATGCCATTACCGATAAGTAAATTAAATAAGCTTATATAGAGAATTAGACTTGGAAATAATAAGTCTAATGCATGTGTTTGTGTGTAGAGCCACACAAAATACATAAGATATAAAAATGGTGCCATTAAGGCACTTGTGACCGCTCCACCAATAAAAAACTGGAATCCCCAAAAGGCGCCAGCTCCGAGTGAGTGATAGAGATCAATGGGATGACGCATATGAACCAGATAGGTTTGCATATAACCCTTGATCCAGCGCGAACGTTGTCGTATCCAATTACCAATATGACTATTGGCTTCTTCATAAGTTGTTGAGTTAACAACGCCAACACGGTAATTCAACTGAGTGTAACGTACCCCCAGATCTGCATCTTCCGTGACGTTATAAGGATCCCAGGCATCAACCTCTTTGAGGATGTGCATTTTAAAATGGTTTGACGTGCCGCCAAGCGGAATAGGAATTTTGAGTGCTTCAAGAGCGGGCAGATAAAAATCAAACCATAAGGAATATTCCAACGTAAACATACGTGTTAACCAGTTTTCGTTGGCATTGAAATAATTCAATCGTGCTTGAATAACAGCGGTATTATCGGGTGCTTTGCGAAATGCGATTACCGCTTTTTTGAGTTGATCAGGCTCTGGGCGATCTTCGGCATCGTAGATAGTTATCAACTCGCCACGCGCAAAGCTCAGTGCATAATTACAGGCTTTCGGTTTTGTTTTGGGAAGTGAATCCGGAACGCGAATGATCTCAAAAATGCCTTCCAAACCGAGTTCTTTTGCCGCTTGAATTGTCTCATCGTCATCGTCTTCAAGGATCAATTTGACATCCAGTTTAGATAAAGGGTAATCGAGGTTTCTGATCGCGGAGGTGATAATCGGTAGAACTTCTGGTTCTTTATACATCGGAACTAGCACGGTATAAGTCGGCAGTTCTCGATCGGTTAGCTCAAGCACTTCTTCATCAGTCACTTTTACATCAATTTGTGTATCCCCACCTACCCAGGCAAATAATATACGTAAGCCAAAATTGAGTAATAAGAAAACGGATATACATAAATTTATGGTGATTAAAGCCGTGATTGGCCAAAGTGTAATACTAAGTAATATCAGTACAAGTACGACATAAATCCAGAGTAATTGTGCTTTAGTAAACACTTGTTTTGCCGAGTTGACGGGTTGTTTATTTGCTAGATCATTAACCGCGTTATCGACTAAATAGTCTTTTGCTTCGCGTTGTACGATCCAGATAATGTCAAATTTAGAGGTGATGACAAAATCGTAAGCACCATCCGTTTGTTCATGCATGTAATAGACGGCTTCCGGAGACGGATCTGCACAGACAAAGATGGTTTTATCATTTTCCTGGCTGAAAGGGAGAACAAGGTGTTCTGTGTATTGATCAATTTCCGAATCCAGCCAGAGAGATTTATCTGGAAGAAACTCCATCATGTTGATGAAAGGTTTGTTGTACTGATCTGCGAGAACACGATAAAACGCAAATGGTTGAACCCAGCCTTTAGACATTAAAATGTCTCCTAAGCGGGTTCCCCATTCTTGCTGCAAAGCGAGCGCTTTTTCGAGATGATCGTCCGTAATATATCCCTGTTCGAGCAACAACTCACCCAAGGGGATGAATTTTGTCGACTTACGATCAGGCGATCCAGGTGGAACGTTTGTTCCAACGCCTCCATCAGAGGTGTCTTCGACCATTGTTATCGGCCCTGAATATCCCTGTGTTGTCTCGCTCGTCTAAACAAATATACGATAATTAACGTTAGTGCTAACAAACCAATGGCAAACAACCAGAACCGGTATTTACCTAGTAATGCTAGCCAATCTCTGGCTTCTGGATAATAGGTTGTCGCTAACGTCGGTTGTTGACTGTTCATTGTAAAAAGCAAGCCAGAGTGATCAGCAAAGGCAACGTCATCGTGATTAAGGAACAACTTCTTAATGTTTGGGAAGCCTTCTTTATTCGTCGAGCGCAACCACAAGCCTTTTTGTTTTTTGCTTGATACTAGCTGCGCGATAGTCACCTCTGGAAGGTCATCAACTTTAAGCAAAGGATTTTTATTTCGATCCACTATTTGTACTTCACCCTGTTGAAAGCTAACCGGAGACTCAAGACCATCTAGATTAAGATCGCCTATTGCAATAAAAGGTCGTTCCGGTGAAATAAGTTCACCCGCTTCGGTAAAGTTCGCAATACGCGTTTTGAATGGAACTGGTAATCGGGAGGTTAAGGCCGAGACGTATGGCAAAGCACTAAGTGGCGTTTCTAAATAATTTGACGGCAAATAAATATCAAAATTATCTGCTAAATAAACTGGCAGCTCAGAAAAATACTCAGGTAAAGTATGATCACGCTCAACGATAATTGAGCTATCTGGCAGAATTTGTACTGGAAAAGCGGCTAAATCGGCTCGGCAATCTCCTTGAGGATCTATATTGTGTATCTGGATCTGGATTCGATTATATGGCTCCTGATAATTATTCGGTAGGGGAATAGAAATCTCCTGCCGATTTTGACCATCATCTAAGCGAGTTGCATGGATCATAATATCGTTAAGATAAACGTATAATTCAAATGGTGTTTTTTCTGGTGGTGGTGGAGCCATGATGTTGAGGAACAGACGGTCAGGTCTTGTACCAGCTGGAATACGGAAGGGATCTAAAACCAGATTCCATTTAATATTTGATCGTACATAGCGTATAGAAGTATCCGCGCCCAGATCTGATAATTTTAGTTCAAGTGCATTTTCAACGGCGGGGAGGCTTCCTAACCCGCTCAGGTTATCCGCATAATCAACAGGAAATGATTTGTATTGTCCACTCACACCCAATTTGCGCCATGGGTTATTCATCAGTTGAAAAGCGCCCGTCTGTTGAGGATCAAGAATTGCAATCAGGCTACGTACGGGACTATTAACTAACGCCATATTTGAAGTTTTGATCTCTTCACTTAAGGAGTAACTGTTACTTTCTTTATGCTCAAGTTCAACGAGTTCTTGTTGAAGTAACTGTTCAAGCTCTGCATGTTTCGCCACTACAACGTGCCCGATTTCAGGAAATTTTACGACTTCGACTTCTTTACCCTGTCGCTTGAGATTGTCCAGCAACTCCCAGGCAGCATTAAATTCTGTGCTGTTAAATTCACGATCAGGAATAGATAATAAGACTTTGTGAGGCATGAGCGTCCAGGCATCTCGTAAAGAACCCACTTCACCAGAGTAGTGCATTGTGAAGGTTGATTCTGAATCAATGTGCAAATTACTGGCATTAACCCGCGAGTCAAAACAACGATCTTCTGAGATAGGTAAAGCGGCGCGTACGGTGAGTCTTACGCTACCATCACGCAAGAAACGCTTCGGAATATCAGCGATCAATACTTGATCAACACCTTGTGAGCCTAAACGAACTTGTTCAAGAGGGTAATTGTCAACTGAGAGTTGTAAATTTGCCAGATCGTTTAACAGGGGGGAAATTCTATATTTTAAATGTATATTGGCGTCTTCTATAGCAGTGTCACTTGGAAGCGGGAAGTCCAGTTTGACTTCATGAATAGTTTCCGCACCTTCAAAAATGATGCCGTCTTTGTAACCAATATCGCCAAGTTCCAAGGTAAAACCTTTAAGATCTTTTTGCTCCTCATTAATAAAATCGTTAGTGAGGAGAAAATCTGGGCTGTAGGTAACGTTATTGTCATCCAGTAGCATCCAGGCAGGTTTTAAGTCTGCCGAAACTTCAGCTGCTACAAATGAAGAATAACTGGCGAAAATGATCGCTAGAAGTGAAAAAAAGTTAAAATAATTCCGAAATATAGATATTTTGTGTGACATTAATGACTCCCCCTCGTTAGCCTTGATGCGAATATTACCACTTTATTGGCGCTTTCGTATTTCGTTTAGAGAATTTGTTGTTAAAAGACGTGAACTTAACGATATTTATTGATTGGGCCCTTCATACCATTTGTGGTTTCAAAGCAACCCAATCCCTCGTATAATCTCGGTCGAATTTTCTTTTCACTTTTTTAGATCGTTTTACCCTGGAGATAGACAATAAATGAGTATTGAGCGAACGCTTTCGATTATTAAACCAAATGCTGTAAAAGATAGAAATATTGGCGAGATTTATCACCGGTTTGAAAGAAACAATCTGACCATAGTGGCAGCAAAAATGATGCATCTGACTGAGGAGCAAGCCGGGGGATTTTATGCGGAACATAAAGAACGCCCTTTTTATGGCGAGCTGGTTGAATTTATGATGTCAGAACCGGTTATGGTTCAAGTGCTTGAAGGTGAGGATGCTGTCAGTCGATATAGAAATTTGATGGGTGCGACAGATCCACAGGAAGCCGCGCCAGGCACTATCCGTGCAGAATTAGCAGAATTTGTCGGTCATAACACAGTACATGGTTCTGACAGTTCGGAATCAGCTGAAAGGGAGATCAATTTCTTTTTTAAGCCAGAAGAAATCGTCTCAACTTATTAGTTTCTGATGGAAGATCGAATAAACCTGCTCGATCTAGACCGTAAAGCAATGATCCGGTTTTTTGCTGATTTGGGCGAAAAACCGTTTCGTGCAAATCAAGTATTGAAGTGGATCCATCAGGCAGGTGTTTCTGATCTTGATCAGATGACAAACCTTAGCAAGACACTTCGTGCAAAGCTTCAAGATTTAGTCTGCATCGAACCACCAAAAATTAAACACGAACAAATCTCGAAAGATGGCACGCGAAAGTGGTTGCTTGAAATCGATGGTTTCAACTCTGTTGAAACTGTTTTTATTCCAGAAAATAGTCGAGGAACACTTTGCGTTTCATCGCAGGTGGGTTGTCCACTCGATTGTAAATTTTGTTCAACGGGCCAGCAGGGTTTTAATAAAAACCTGACAGTCGGTGAAATTATTGGTCAGGTCTGGCAGGCAAATAAACAACTTGGCTGGAATTCAGAGGGTCGGCAACCGATCACAAATGTTGTCATGATGGGCATGGGCGAGCCGATGATGAATTTTGATAATGTCGTTTCGGCTATGGATCTTATGATGGATGATTTCGCCTATGGGTTAAGTCGTCGCCGAGTAACGCTCAGTACTTCTGGGATTGTCCCAGCGATTGATCAACTAAAACTCGTCAGCCCCGTCAGCTTGGCTATTTCGCTACATGCGCCGAATAATGAAATTCGTGAAAAGATCATGCCGATCAATAAAACGTATTCAATAGAGAAATTGCTTGAGGCCTGTCGCCGTTTTACTGATGTAGAAGAATCTCATAATCATATTACGTTTGAATATGTTATGTTGGATGGTATTAATGACAGCATTGCAAATGCTCATGAATTGGTAAAACGACTTCGCGGCATTCCATCTAAAGTCAATTTGATTCCTTTTAATCCGTTTCCAGGATCAGAGTATAAATGTTCTTCAAAGCAAACGATTGATCGTTTTAGAGCAATTTTGATCGAATCAGGCCTTGTGGCGGTAACACGCAAAACACGCGGAGATGATATCGATGCAGCTTGTGGGCAGTTGGCTGGTCAAGTCACTGCAAAAGCAGAGCGTTTTAGACGTGACTCACCAAAAGGTTCCCACGGAGAAGCCGCATGAAGCATCTTACTTTTATTTGTATTTTTATAATTTCTGCTTTGCTCAGCGGTTGTACGACTAGCCAGACTAGTGGTTCTCCAACGACGGTTGCTGACGATCCTGCGCGTGCTGCTGAATTGAATCTTGAGCTTGGTCTGGCTTATATGGAAAGAAATGATAATGAAAAGGCGCTGAACAAATTACTAAAATCGATCAAAATTGATCCGCAGTTTGCGGATGCCCACAATGCACTAGGAATTCTCTATTCACGGCTAGGCGAAGATGGTAAAGCGGGAGATCATTTTAAAAGAGCAGTAAATATAGCTCCTCAGGATCCACGGGCGCTTAACAATTATGGACAGTATTTGTGTCGCCATAATCAACGTCAAGAAGCAGATAAAATGTTCACGCGTGCCGTAGAAAATCCTCTTTATCAAACACCTGAATTCGCCTATCTCAACGCAGGTATTTGCGCCAGAGATAATCAAGATCTTGAAAAAGCAGAAGTTCACTTTCGTGCTGCGCTACAAGAAAACCCTTATATGGCAGCCGTGCTAATTCAAATGGCTGAATTAAGTCATCAGCTTGGGCGAAGTTTGCCAGCCCGAGGTTATATTGAGCGATATGGTGCTTCAACAAAACATAATGCTCGATCTTTATGGCTTGCGATAAAAATTGAAAATGCACTAGGGGATCGTGACGCTGCGGCCAGTTATGCTTTACAGCTGAAAAATAAGTTTCCAGATTCTGAGGAAACCAGATTGTTGCTCAAAATGGAGGGCAAGTAGTGAATACGGAAGTTGATCAAAATCGGAAAACACCAGGGCACAGGCTTAAAGATGCGCGAGAATTAAAGGAACTGAATACCAGTGTTATAGCCCAGCGCTTGCGACTGAGTGAACACCAGGTTGAAGCCATTGAAAATGATAATTATGAACAATTTCCTGCAATTGCATATGTACGTGGGTATATACGTAGTTATGCTACTCTGGTTGATCTGAATGCCGATGAACTTGTCGAACAACTTGATACAAATGTGAGATCTGTTCCTGTCTTAGAACCTTTTGTAAGCCAGCCGGATCAACAAATGGGGAGCGGTGATAAGCATATCAAAGCGGTTACCTATTCCTTAATTGCAACACTGCTTTTATTGCTTGGATTATGGTGGCACTCCAATCGATCCGTCCCGGAACTTTCTTCTGTTGAATCCACAAGTGGCCTGGCCGATCAAAATGTAATTCCACTTCAGGCACCTGTTATAAGTGATGAAGCTATTCAAACGGATGTTGGAATAAATGATCAAGCTACAACACAAATATCGATGGGATCTGACGATAACTCTTTCGTCGAAACAGAACAGGAAGAACCAAGAGTGCTAGAGCATGACTTTGCCGTGGTTCAACTTTCTGAGATGCCTGAACCGCCTGATCAAAATCCGCCTGTAGAGTTCTCGAGTGAACCCGTTCAAAGCGTGATAGTTGAGACAGTAAGTACTGAACAGGTGCGGTCGCCCTCTGTTAATTTCACTGAGGGTTCAGAAATAACTACCGATGAATTTGATGATCAGAGGATAATTTTACAATTTATCGATGAGTCGTGGGTTGAGATAACTGACAATACAAACACTGTGCGATTTTCAAGAATTGGAAGGCCGGATGAAGTTGTAAGTCTGACAGGAGGAGCACCTTTTAGTGTCGTCATTGGTAAAGCGTCTGTTGTCATTATGAATTACCAGGGCAGCATAATTGATCTGGATTCTCTTGCGCGAGGACAGGTTGCACGCTTCACGCTTGATGAAAATGGTGCTTACCGTTAAAAACTTCCGGTACAGATCTGATGTCTAAATCCCTACAATCCGTAAAAGGAATGAACGATATTCTTCCAGATGAGACGGCGCTTTGGTTATATCTTGAAGATACCATTCGCGGTGTTTTTGAAAGCTATGGCTATCGACAAATCCGTATGCCAATTTTAGAGCAAACGTCTTTATTTAAGCGTTCTATCGGCGAAGCAACCGATATTGTAGAAAAAGAAATGTACACTTTTGAGGATCGTGGTGGTGATAGCCTGACGCTTCGACCAGAAGGAACTGCAGGAACTGTCCGTGCCGGAATGCAGCATGGTTTATTCCACAACCAGATTCAACGACTTTGGTATATTGGTCCGATGTTTCGACGGGAGCGGCCACAAAAAGGGCGTTATCGACAGTTTTTCCAGGTGGGTGTTGAAACCTTTGGAATGTCAGGTCCGGATATCGATGCGGAATTAATTTTAATGACAGCAAGATTATGGAAAGCGCTAGGTCTTGAAGGATTGAGGTTAGAGCTCAATACACTGGGAACCGCTGAAACACGTACTAGATATCGAGAAGATTTGATCAACTATTTTAGTGCAAGCCAAGATCAGCTTGATGAAGATAGCCAGCGACGCTTACATAAAAATCCATTACGAATTCTTGACAGTAAAAACCCAAAGATGGCTGATTTGATCAAAGGGGCACCGACATTTCAGCAATATTTAGATACAGAATCTGCTGATCATTTTCAAAAGCTTAGAGATATTCTTGATCAAGCCGGTCTCAAGTACGAAGTAAATTCGAGATTGGTCAGAGGGCTTGATTACTACAGCAAAACGGTTTTTGAGTGGATTACGGATCAACTTGGTGCTCAGGGAACGGTGTGTGGTGGCGGCCGTTTTGACGGGCTGATCGAACATTTTGGCGGCAAAGAAACACCAGCAATAGGTTTTGCAATGGGGTTAGATCGATTAGTGGAATTACTTAAAGATAATGGTCAGAAAGTGACTTCGCCATCAGATGTTTATTTAATTACCGTTGGCGAGCAGGCCATCCAGCGAGGTTTGGTGCTAGCAGAAAAATTGCGTGATCAAATACCTGAACTAAAATTATTGTCTAATTGTGGTGGTGGAAGTTATAAGGCGCAATTCAAACGCGCTGACAAATCGGGTGCAAGATACGCTATCATTCTGGGCGATGATGAAATTACAAATGGAACAGTGTCGATAAAAGATCTTCATGAAGGGAATCAAAAAACGATAGATCAAAAAAACATAGCAAAATTTTTAGTAGACTAATTATAAAGAACACAAAGAAACGACTAGGGTAAAAAGTATGGTAGACATTTACGCATCAGAAGAAGAACAAGTAGCCGCGATAAAAAAATGGTGGAAAGAAAACGGTACTTCCATCATCTTAGGACTTGTTATTGGTAGCGCAGCGCTTTTTGGCTGGCGTGCATGGCAAGGACAAATCACTGCAAAAGGCGAAAAAGCGTCATTGGCTTTTTCGCAGCTGGAGAATCAGTTAGCAAATCAAAAAGTAGAAGATGCAAACGTAACGGGAAAGATGTTATTGGAAGAATATGCGACAACACCTTACGCATCTTTTGCTGCTTTAAAATTAGCTAAAATTGCTGTTGAAGCTGATGATCTGGAAATGGCAGCCACTCAATTACAGTGGGTTATAGATAATGGTAACCCAGAAGAGCTAAAGCCAACGGCAATAATGCGTTTAGCTAAACTACGTTTAAGTACTGACAATCTTGATTCTGCCTGGACTCTTATTTCTAGCCTTGATGAAACAACTGCACTCTCTTCTTATCATGAACTTAAAGGCGATATTTTATTGGCTCAAGGCAAACATGAAGAGGCTAGAAATGCTTATTTGCAAGCAACTGCATTGAGTCCATCGGGCCCAGGAAGTAATAAGTTTTTAGAAATGAAAATGGATGATTTGGGTCGGTAGCTCGCGCTAGAGACTCGATTGGACTAAATAAATGATTTCGCATAAATCAAAAATTATTTTTGTAGCAGTTTTTTTAGCGTTAGCTATAAGTGGCTGCAGTACTATTAAGGATAAAGTTTCGAGTTATATGGCAGGGAAGGATAATCAGAAATCTGTTGAGCCTCTGGCAGAACTTGAAGAAGTTATTAACATTGAAAAGCTCTGGTCTAAGCGTATTGGTGATGGAAATGATGGCTACTACCTGAAATTGACTCCTGTTGCTAATGAGGGAGTTATCTATGCTGCCGAGCGTGAGGGTGAAGTTACGGCTCTTGATGTTGAAACGGGTAAACAGCATTGGGAAACGGATACTGAAAAACGTTTATCTGGCGGTCCTGGGCACGGTGAAGGGTTGGTATTAATTGGTACCAGAGACGGTGAAGTCCTGGCACTGTCGGACACGGATGGAGAGGTATTATGGACTGCGGCAGTTTCAAGCGAAGTGCTCTCCGCACCAAAAGCTGACCTGGGAGTAGTAGTTGTTCGAACAGTGGATGGAAAAGCGTTTGGTTTAGATGCTGAAAGTGGCCAAAGATTATGGGCCTATGAAAGAGCTGTGCCCCTGCTAACACTTCGAGGAACCAGCTCTCCTCAAATTGCTGACGGTAAAGCGATTATTGGATTTGATGGTGGTATTTTGACTGCTTTAGATATTACCAATGGTAGTTTAATCTGGGAAAAAAGAATTGCCTTACCTACAGGACGGTCAACGTTGGAACGAATGGTAGATATTGACGCCGAGCCAATCCTTAAAGATGGTGTGATACATATCGCGACATTTCAAGGCCGTGTCGCAATAGTAGATCTTGAAACAGGTAATGTTGGTTGGTCCAGAGAACTGTCTTCCTATGCTGGTCTAGGCGTCGATGATGATTACGTTTATCTCACTGATGAACTAAGTGAAATTTGGGCGCTAGACCGATATTCTGGTGATTCTGTCTGGAAACAAGATCAGCTTAAATCTCGTGCAATTTCAGCTCCGGTTAGCTTTGGTAATTATTTGGTTGCGGGTGATTATGAAGGTTATCTACATTGGTTAAATCGTCAAGACGGTTCACTTGTAGGTAGAGTTAAGCTTGATAACAGCCCAATACTTTCAACGGCTTTTGTTGTTGGAAACATGCTTTTTGCCTATAGCTCTAACGGCACACTTTCTGCGTTTACAGTCCAATAAATAATTTCTTTGCCATCAATCGTTTGATCAAAAAAGGTATCTTTCCTTGAAGCCTTACATTGCCCTTGTCGGCCGCCCTAATGTTGGTAAATCGACTCTTTTCAACCAATTAACGGGAACTCGCGATGCGCTTGTAGCAAATCAACCAGGTTTGACTAGGGATCGCATTTACGGTGAAGTAATGTTTGATGAAACAGCTTGTATTGTTATTGATACAGGTGGACTCACCGAAGAGAAAGAAGGAATTGACGCCCTTATATCTCAACAATCTATACGTGCCGCGGCAGAAGCAGACGTTATTGTATTTATTGTTGATGGGCGAGAGGGATTAAATGTTGAAGATCAAAGGATTGGAAATCATCTACGAAAGCTTCAAAAGCCTGTTCTTCTCGCGGTAAATAAATCTGAGGGGTTAATTCGAGATGTAGTCATTGCCGAATTTTTTGCTTTAGGTTTGGGCGAACCCTTCCCTATTTCCGCTGCACATGGACAAGGTAAAGGCGAATTGATCGAATCTGTGCTTGCTCTTTTATCAGATGATTTTGTATCTGATCTTGAGGATGAAGCAGATCGTGGGATCGCCGTTACTATTCTCGGAAGACCAAATGTTGGAAAGTCCACCTTAATTAATCGCATTGTAGGTGAAGAGAGGGTTATTGCTTTTGATCAGCCCGGCACAACGCGTGACAGTATTGACGTACCATTTGAACGTAATGGAAAAAAATATACATTAATTGACACTGCAGGTGTTCGTCGGCGTGCGCGAGTCAATGAGATGATCGAAAAGTTCAGCGTTATTAAAACAATACGTGCAATTGATAATGCAAATGTGGTTGTACTGGTTATTGATGCTCAAGAAACTGTGACTGATCAAGACGCTACTTTATTGGGTATGGTGCTGGATAGTGGTAGAGCGTTAGTCATTGCCGTGAACAAATGGGATGGTTTGGAATCTGATCAACGTGATTGGGTTAAAAGAGAATTAGAAAGAAAATTGCGCTTTATTGATTTTGCAAAAATACATTTTATTTCCGCGCTACATGGAACGGGAGTTGGGAATCTGTTTGGTAGTATTAACAAAGCCTACAACTCTGCGAATATTGAAGTCGGGACATCAAAATTGAATCGTATTTTAGAACAGGCAATTACAGATCATCAACCGCCAATTGTACGTAATCACAGGATCAAATTACGTTTTGCTCATATGTCTGGGCAAAATCCGCCACGATTTGTTATCCATGGAAATCAGGTGAAGTCTGTCCCTGCCTCATATCGACGTTATCTTGAGAATGCTTTTCGCAAATCGTTGAAGCTTGTCGGTACACCGATCAAAATAGAGTTCAGGCAAGGAGATAATCCTTTTCAGGGTCAGAAAAACAAAATGGCGGAAAGAATAAAAGCTAGAGGAAAGCGGAAGGGATTTGATTCCAAAAAATAACGTCGTCAGTAATGACGACGTTATTTGTGTCTCGCTAGAAGTGCAGCGTTATGCTGTCACTTTACCTAGTAACTTCTCAACGGCGGTTTGTAATCGCGGTGGATCAAAAGGTTTTGTTAGCCAACCATTAGCTCCCATCGTACGGGCTTTATCCTTACGATATTGGGCATCTTCAGTCGTTAACATGAGGATAGGTGTTTCTGAATAATTTGCTAATTTTCGCAATTTTTTAAGCAGGTTGATACCGTTTAGATTTGGCATATTTACATCAGTGATGACTAAATCAACGGAGTTATTCACCGCGTAATCCAGGGCTTCTTGCCCATCATTAGCAGTCACAATCTCATGACCTTGTGTTGTTAAACTTGCACTTACAAGTTCTCGCATTAGTTTTGAGTCATCGACTGCTAAAATTTTTGCCATTATTACTTCCTCTGTTGGGTTTGTAGAACTTATTAATAATCTTATGAATGCAATAAACGTACACAAAAAATATTTCTTTAATAGCAAATGTTAAAATTTGTTATCTTCCAGTATTTTTACTAAGCCTCTATTTTTTGAATAGTGTCCCCCAAATAATTTAAGTAATTAATTTGATTGTCGCTACAGTGATATTGCAGGTAAATGTCTGATTGTTTGAGGTTATTTATAGGAGAGTTTTATATGGTTGATAACGTATTGCGTACCGAGATTACTACGCTCGATGAACGAGAAGCGGTTAATCATATGCGTGAAAACCTCCATAAAGATCACCTTGCAGGTATTACGTTTTTTTGCTCGGATAAATATGATCTTGAACTGTTAGCGCAGCTGATCGTCGAGGCTTATGATTGCCCTGTCATTGGTTGTACTACAGCGGGTGAAATTGGTTCGACATACCAAAATGACGGTATTGTTGCAGCGAGCTTTTCAAGTAATTCGTTTAATTTTCACATAGAAACTATAAATAACCTTGATACTTTTAGTTCGATAACAGCCTTAGAAATAGCAAAGAAAATAAAAACACAGTTAAGATTTTCAGAGAGATTTGATGTTAATGAAATGTTTGGATTTTTACTGATTGATGGACTTTCCATGATGGAAGAACATGTTGCTGCGGATTTACATAGCGCTCTGTGTGGAGTAAAAATAATTGGTGGCTCTGCGGGTGATAGCTTAACTTTCACAAAGACCTCCGTTTTTTCTGGTGGAAAATTTCAATCGGGTACGGCTGCAATTGCACTTATTGAATCGAAAGCAAATTTTAAAGTATTCAAAGAGCAGCACTATACACCTTCAAACATGGAAATGACGATTACAAAAGCAGATCCTGCTAGGCGCATTGTTTATGAAATTGATGGTGGTACTGCTGCTATAGAATTAGCAGAAATTATTGGTGTTAATAAAGATAAGCTTTCAATGGAAGTTTATTCGATATACCCAGTGATGTTGCAAGTTGGTGATGAGTGGTATGTACGATCCATTCAAAATTATAATGAAGATGGATCACTGACTTTCGCATGTGCAATTGACTCTGGTTTACCCTTAACTGTAGGTAAATGTGAAGGGCTGAGTAAATCATTGAGTAAACAAGTCAAAGAATTAGTGAGCCAATTTGATCATATTGAAATGACACTAGGTTTTGATTGTATACATCGACGTTTAGAAATTCTTGAAATGGATATAAAAAATGAAGTTGAGGAAATATTAACGCCATTAAATTTTCTCGGGTTTAGTACCTATGGTGAACAATACGATGCTATTCATGTAAACCAGACTTTAACTGGTGTTGTGATTGGGGCTTGATCAAATATGGACTCATCACAAAAAGTTTTACAGGCAGAAATTGAAAGTCTTCAAAAAAAACTGGATAAAAAAGATAAAGTGATTATCGCTTTACGCGAGAGAGTTCAACGCGGCATTCAAAATACAAGCGATTCATACGCTGTCTTTGAACGTAATATATATCTACAAAAAATTATTGAGGAAAAAACAAAAGGTCTTCATATTGCTCTAACAAAAGCGGAGACAAGTAATCGGGCTAAAAGTGAATTCCTCGCGAATATGTCTCACGAACTTAGGACGCCACTACATGCGATTATTAGTTTTTCAGATTTTGGTAAAAAAGATATTGTTAGAAACAAAACGGAAAGAGTAGAAAAATATTTTAGTAATATAAATGTAAGTGGTAAGAAATTATTAGCATTACTCAATAACTTGTTAGATTTATCTAAATTTGAGGCTGAACAAATTGTTGTTCGCCGAAGAAAAACAGATGTACAAAGTATTGTTGATATTGTTCTGGCCGAGCAACAAACAGTTTTAGATGAAAAAAATATTCGTGTAAAAACGGTAACGCCTGAATGTGAGACAGATGCGTATTTTGATCCAATAAAAATTGAACAGGTTATAAGAAATATTATGACCAATGCGATTAAATTTTCTACGAAAGGTAATACGATAACAATATCTTACCGCTTGAGTTTTCTGATAATAAAGAAAGATCAGCAACCGTCTCTAGAAATATCTTTTGCTGACCAAGGTGTTGGAATACCAAATGATGAACTTGAGTCAGTTTTTGACAAGTTTATCCAGAGCAGTAAAACGAGTTCGTTAGCAGGTGGGACTGGGCTAGGTTTGGCTATTTGCAAAAGTCTTATCGAATTGAATGACGGTCAAATTTGGGCTGAGCAAAATCCTGGTGGCGGGAGTATTTTTAAAATTTCGTTGCTACTAGAAAAGCAAAAAATAGTTGGATTAGATTTGAAAGAAGAAGATGAAAATAATAATTATAGTGCTGAAATTATTTCCTTATAAAAATATAAGTATCAATAAAAGGTAATGAATATGAGTGAAACTTGCAGTTCTGTTAAAGAAAATAAACCACATATTCTAGTTGTTGATGATGAGCCTCTGAATAGAGAAATAATTGAGTTTTACCTTGAAAATAAGGGTTACGAATTAAGTTTTGCGAGCAACGGGGCGGAAGCTTTAGAAATCTTAAAATCAGTTACTCCTTATATTGATGTCTTATTACTTGATCGAATGATGCCAGTGATGACAGGCCTTGAATTGTTGAAAATTATTCAACAAGATTCTTTATTAAAAAATATACCCGTTATATTACAGACTGCGAGATCGACTAAAGAAGATATTAAAGAAGGGATTGATGCGGGAGCCTATTTTTACTTAACAAAGCCATTTGAAGAAGAAGTTTTAGTGTCGATGGTACAGAGTGCTGTTGCTGAAAGTAAGAAAATTCTTCGTATTCAACAATCATTAGTTGAAAGCGTTATGTCTGCTGGGATGATTAACTATGCACAGTTTCAGTTCCAGTTGTTAGATGAAGCACAAGCATTAGCCATTTATTTAGCGGGAGCCTGTCCCGAACCAGAGAAAGTTATTTTTGGTCTGTCTGAGTTATTTATTAATGCTGTGGAGCATGGCAACGTTGGTATCACCTATGACGAAAAGTCTGAATTAGATCAAAAAGGGAAGTGGAGAGATGAAGTAAATAGACGTTTGGCCTTGCCTGAAAATAAAAATAAGTTTGTTGATGTATCTTTTCAACGAAATAAAAAAAATATAACGATCATAATCAAGGATAAGGGAAAAGGTTTTGATTGGGGAAAATACATGGAGTTTAGCCCTGAACGAGTCTTTGATACTCACGGAAGAGGGATCGCATCCTCCAATTTGATGAGTCTGGATAATTTACACTACAACGATGAAGGAAATGAAGTGACAGCGGTTATTTCATTAGATAAAAACCGTATTGCTGTGGATGATGAAGAATTAGAAATGGTTTAATTTTTAAAAAGTTATAAGCAATCGCGCCATGCAAAACCGGTCTCCTGCTCAGCAATACCAATCCAGTTTTTTTCACAACCCAAAGCGTCAGCCAGGGATGTTTTAACTCGATCTACACAATTATTTTGTTCGCTCAAATGCGCTGCAATGATGTGCTTTAGTTTACTTGTATCGACTTTAGTTAATAATTCTGCTGCCTGGTGATTTCCCAAGTGCCCCAGCTTTCCAGAAATTCGTTGTTTGAGGTGCTGAGGATAAATGCTTTTTGATAGCATTTGATCATCATGATTGCACTCGAGTATCAAAGCTTCGCATTGGTAAAATTCGGAAACAATGTGCGGGGTAATGTGACCAGTATCCGTCAATAGACCAAGACGTTTTTCACCATCAGAAAAAATAAATTGAGAAGGTTCTCTGGCATCATGAGGAACTGTAACAGGCTTGATTTGTATAGCGTCAATCCCGAATGTTTCGTGGCTATTGAACAGGTGCAAAGCGGTGAGGTTTGAAAGTGTCTTTTCAGCTGCTTTTCGCGTTCCTTCCGTGAGCCAGACGGGTATATTGTATTTTCTGGCAAGTCGCCCGACACCTGCGACATGATCACCATGCTCATGTGTGACTAAAATTGCTGTTAGTTCTTCGGGATGCCTTTTTAGGGAAGCCAGACGTTTACACGTTTCTTTTAGTGAAAACCCATTATCGATCAGAAGAATAGTCGATTCTGACTGGACAAGAGTTGCATTGCCTTTACTACCACTGCCCAGAGATGAAAATTGCACTATATAACGACTATCTCTGAGTTCTTATAAACTAGATTTAATTCGATTTAGAATAATGTCTGCCGTTGCTGAGTTATCCCATTCACCTTCATTGTTGAGAATTATAACTTCAGTTTTTTCGCCAACTTCTGTGATGCTGACTTTAAATTCGTTCGCATCATCTTTCCAGAAAGCCAATTTAGACATTAAACCTTTCGATTCTTGTTCGCCAAGATACGCTATATCATAGGTTTGTTTAGCTTGATCAGAATTTTCAACTGTAATGTCAGACTCCGAACTAAGTATTTCACCTACCAGGGACCATGTTGTTATTGAATCACTTTGTACGGCAAGGTACATTTTTCCATCACCAGCGCTGAGCAATTCAGCAGTAATATCATCTGATGTTTCGGTGTTCGTGTCTGAAATGTAAGCAGCTTCATCCACCGCCGTTGTAGCAACGTCTGTTGCAGAGGATGTGCCACCACCCAGAGTATTTTGTATACGTAAAGCCATTTTTCGCTCTAGTAAAATATCACGGTCACGCTCTACCCAGAGTCCTTGATCAAAATCTTCGCCGACATGAGAAAGGTAAACAGAAGTGGTTCTAGCTCCATCTGCTTGTTCAATGAAGATCTTAAACCTATCACGGGCTAGACTTTCCTCATTTCCTTGCCAGTCAGTTTCCATGACACCAAGTTCTTGATCATCAAGATCCATGTCGTAGCCTAAATCTGCCCAGAATTCTTGTAGTGTGGGCCAGACGTCAGAAGTTGATCCACTAACAACAATTAATTGTTCTCCGGAAATTTCTGCAATAGAAGCAGAATCGCCCGAATCGGAATACAGGCGATTTTCTTTTTGTTTAGCAACGCGTTCTTGATAGGTAGAAAAGGTGGCTGAACCAGTCTCATCAACATCTGGCACTGCTAGAGAATCGTCAATTGTTTCAGTGGTCAGATCGGGAGGAACTTCAAGATCGGGCAAGCTTTCGCTTTTTTTGTATTCCTTGCGTTGATCAGGCACAACCTCATCAAATTTAGGTATGACTTTGCTAATCTTGCTACAACTACTAATGAATGCGCTAGCAAAGACTATTAGAGATAAGATAGTAAGAGAACGTAAACGGAATGACATTTAAAAACCTCGTTATGTAATTATTTTGAGAACTGAACTTCAGCTCTTTCCATGGCTTTAATCATCGCGGTTTCGCACGACTCAGACATCCATGTGAGTGGTAGACGCAACCCTGCATCCATCAGCCCCATTTTGTGTATAGCCCATTTTACCGGAATAGGGTTAGATTCGGTAAATAATTCTTTATGAAGACCTTGTAGTTTTTTATCGATAGCAAATGCCACTTCCCTATCACCATCCAATGCGGCCAAACACATATCATGCATTTGCTTCGGAGCAACATTCGCAGTGACGGAGATTGTGCCATGACCACCTTTGAGAATGAACTCAACGGTAGTAGCATCATCGCCGCTAACGATGACAAAATCATCGCCAGTAAGTTTTTTAATCGTAGCTACTCTACTGAGGTCGCCTGTTGCTTCTTTAACCCCGATTATATTTTTGATCTTTGATAAACGCCCGACTGTTTCTGGTAGCATATCGCAAGCAGTACGACCGGGAACATTATAGAGAATAATTGGAATATCAACCGCTTCTGCAACAGCCTTATAATGTCGATAAAGGCCTTCCTGAGTGGGTTTGTTGTAGTAAGGCGTGACGAGTAAAGCAGCATCCGCGCCTACTTCTAAAGCTGCTTTTGTGAGACGGATGGCTTCAGATGTTGAATTAGCACCTGTTCCCGCGATCACAGGAATACGTTTATTAACTTGTTCAACTACTTGTCGCACTACATCAATATGTTCTTCTTCACCTAGTGTAGCGGATTCGCCCGTTGTGCCGACAGCAACGATTGCATCTGTCTCATTCTCGATATGAAATTCAACAATCTTTTTAAGTGCTGCAGAGTCAACAGCTGTGTCAGGTCCAAATCCTTTTTCCATTGGCGTGACAACAGCAACCATACTGCCTTTTAACATCAGATAATATCCTAAAGTTCTTCAAAGACTGTCAATGGTACTGATACGTCGGAAAATAGACAAGAAAAGGTGTGATTGTGTGGCTAAAAAAGGCACAATTAAACGAGATAATATAACTAATCCGCCGTATCGGCATTAAATCATGAAAAATTTCTTTGTAATTTCAGTTTTAGGTTCTGCGCAGCCTGATCTCGTAGATCAAGTTTTCAAAACTGTTACCGACAGTGGTTGTAGTGTTGAAGATGGCCGAATGAGTCATTTAGGCAGTGAACTCGCCCTTTTCGTGATGCTTTCAGGTACTTGGGATGCAATTGCAAAAATTGAAACGAATATTCCAAAACTTGAAAAAAAACTAAAAGTAAAAATCAGCTTTACCAGAACGGAGGCCAGGCAGTCTGCTGCGGCATCCATGCCCTACGCAATTGAAGTTGTTTCGGTTAATCGTGTAGGCCTGGTTTATGATATTTCGAGTTTTTTCCGTTCACGTGATATTGGTGTTGAAGACATGTACACCGGTACTTATCTTGCGCTGCATACTGGAACCGAAATGTTTTCTTTACAACTTACCATCAGTATCCCAACTGAAATTTCCATTGCTACCTTACGTGGTGAATTTATGGAGTTTTGTGATCAGTTGAATATTGATTCAATCATGGAGCCCGTTAAATAATGAATAGTGTAGCCATCAACAAACCTGTTCCCAATTTTGAAATTGCTGCGACAGGCGAAAAAACTATTAGTCTTGCAGATCAAAAAGGTAAAAATGTTGTTATTTATTTTTATCCAAAAGACAGCACGCCAGGGTGTACGCGTGAGGGGCAAGACTTCCGTGATTTATATGATCAATTCAGTGCAAAAAATACGGTTATTTTTGGTGTTTCGAGAGATGGGGTTAAATCTCATGAAAACTTCAAAGCCAAACAAGAATTTCCTTTTGAGTTACTTTCAGACAAAGAAGAAGTACTTTGTGAGCTTTTTGATGTTATCAAAGAAAAGAATATGTATGGCAAGAAATTCATGGGTATTGTACGTAGCACTTTTTTGATCGATGCAGAAGGCGTTTTACGTAAGGAGTGGCGTAAAGTAAAAGTGCCAGGGCATGTCCAGGAAGTGTTGAATGCTGTGAATAATCTTTAAGCAGTTTGTGGACTAAACTTTCTGCCGTCACGAGGCCAAGCCGAGATCAATGCATTGACCAGGGTGGCTAATGGAATTGCAAAGAATACACCCCAAAATCCCCAAAGTCCGCCAAAGACTAAAACGGCTACAATAATCGCTATTGGGTGTAAATTAACGGCTTCAGAAAATAACAATGGCACTAGTAAGTTTCCATCCAATGCCTGGATTATTCCATAGGCAAAAATGATCCAACCAAAATCTGCCCCCCAACCGAGTTGTATATATGCAGCAATGGCAACGGGGATAGTAGCAACGGTGGCACCTATATATGGAATGATCACTGATAATCCGACCAGGGCAGAAAGTAACACGGCGTATTTGAGCCCCATGAATGAAAAAACCGTGAAAGTAATGCTCCCAACGATCATAATTTCGTAAAATTTACCGCGCACATAATTGCCGATTTGACCATCCATTTCTTGCCAGACGCGTTCAAGCAGAGGGCGTTCTTCAGGTAAAATGCTTGCGAACCAGCTAGCGATCACATGTTTATCTTTCAGGAAAAAGAAAACCAGTACAGGCCCTAAAACCAGATAAACAAGAACCGTAATTAACCTTGGAATCGAAGCTAAAGATAATGATAGGACGGTTTGTCCAAAATCAGTAATGCCCAAACGTACAACCTGGACTAACTCCAATACTTGCTCTTCTGTCATAAGTTGAGGGTATTTTTCAGGAAGCTGTAATATAAGTTGCTGTCCGTCATTGAGAATGTTGGGCAATTGTTGCACGAGCTCAGTCAACTGTCGGGAAAGTAGCGGTAATAAACCGAGGAAAATGATGAGCGTGAAAGTCAGGAATAACAAGAAGATAATAGTGACGGCTATAATTCTTGGGAAGCGAAGCCTGATAAGATACTGCACACTAGCTTCTAATAAATAAGCGATGACAATCGCAGCTAAAACGGGCGCGAGCATGTGGCCCATAAAGATCACAATCGTAAAACCCAAGACCAACATGACAGCCAATAAAACTGCCTGCGGATCGGAGAAGTAACGTCTATACCATTCAGTAAAAAAACGGATCATGTATTATTGAGCTTGTTCGGTAACACATTCATTATATAGCATAGTCATTAAGGGTTAAGAGAAAAGTTTTAAAAGGGTAAATTATGTCCTGGTGGGGAAAGGTTCTAGGAGGAATATTCGGTTATCTGGTCAACGGACCATTCACAGCACTATTAGGCGCTCTAATTGGCCATGCGCTTGATACGATAGGATCGAGTAGTAGGATGAAGCTCGAAAAACGCAAAAAAACAATTTCAGCACATGCAGCACAAGCAACCTATTTTTCGACAACTTTTTCGGTTATGGGCCATGTTAGCAAGGCGGATGGATATGTTTCTGCGGAGGAGATTCGAATTGCAACTCAGGTGATGGATCAGATGGATTTGACCAAACCACAACGCGAAAAAGCCATTAGCCTTTTTAATGACGGAAAGAGAGCTTCCTTTCCTATTGAAAGCGTACTAAAAAAACTACGTAACTCCTGTATTTCACAAAAGAACTTACTACGGATGTTTATGGAAATCCAAATTATGGCGGCCATGGCAGATGGTGATCTATCGCAAATTGAACGTCGATTACTGCTGCAAATCTCAGAACGTTTAAGCATCTTGCGTATGGAATATCAGCGCATTGAAGATCGCGTCAAGATTGCGATGAAGCTTGCTGACAAAAATGATCCTGGTGAGATAACACATAGCGAAAAAACGATAGTAGATGCTTATATTTATCTAGGAATCAAAAAAAGTGATAGTGATAGAGAAGTTAAAAAAGCCTACCGGAAACTCCTCAGCCAACATCATCCAGACAAGTTAGTTTCAAAAGGGCTACCCGAAGAAATGTTGAAATTAGCTACACAAAAAACCCATGAAATAAGACAAGCTTACGAAGTGATTTGTGCCGCACGTGGAATCTGATAAAACTATTACTCCTCAACCAGATTATGAGGTTTTGTCGTCATTGATCAAATCCTGGGCCGTTGAGCTTGGTTTCCAACAAGCAGGGATCACTGGAATTGATCTGAAACAGGATGAGAAATGGTTGTTTGAATGGCTCGAAAAACAACGTCACGGCGAAATGGAATACATGCAACGACACGGAACACGGCGATCACGTCCGGCCGATCTTGAAGAAGGAACATTACGCGTAATTTCAGTGCGGATGGATTATTTCCCAGATGATGCCGCAAATGCCGAAAATATTCTTGATCAAAAAGACAAAGCCTATGTTTCTCGTTATGCACTAGGCCGTGACTACCACAAGCTTCTTCGAAAGCGATTGCAGAAACTAGCTGATAAAATCGAACAAAGTACAGGTAAATTCGGCTATCGTGTTTTTGTCGATAGCGCACCTGTCCTTGAAAAAGCCCTCGCCAGAAATTCAGGACTGGGCTGGATCGGAAAGCATACCAATTTGATCAATCGTCATGCAGGTTCCTGGTTTTTCCTCGGTGAAATTTATACAGATCTGCCCTTGCCGACCGATCCGATTCACCAGGAAAATTATTGCGGAACCTGTTCGGCTTGTATTGACGTTTGCCCAACACAGGCGATTGTCGCGCCATTTCAGGTAGATGCGCGACGTTGTATTTCTTATTTGACCATAGAACTTCGTACTTCTATTCCAGAAGAATTCCGAAAAATGATCGGCAATAGAATCTATGGTTGTGATGACTGCCAGCTCGTTTGTCCGTGGAATAAATACGCCGTGCCGACTAGCGAAGCCGATTTTGCAGTCAGGAATGATCTGGATGCGTCGGATTTGATCAGCCTTTTTAACTGGACCGAAGAAGAATTCTTGAAAAAAACAGAAGGTTCAGCAATAAGACGAATCGGCTATGAAAGCTGGCTTCGAAATATCGCCATTGCTTTGGGTAATTCCGCACCGACAGAAAATGTTTTAAATACTTTGAAAAAACGCCAAAAACATCAATCTGAACTGGTTCGAGAACATGTCGAGTGGGCAATAAAAAATCTTACTGAGGCAGTTTAAAAAGTGGTAGATCTAAATCGACGATTTGGTGGTATTCGCAGATTATACGGTGAAAAAGCGTTCCAGAAATTTCTCCAATCGCATGTGTGCGTAATAGGTGTTGGTGGCGTTGGTTCGTGGGCAGCTGAAGCACTAGCTCGCAGCGGAATCGGTGAGATTACTTTAATCGATTTAGATAATGTGGCGGAATCCAATGTAAATCGTCAGATCCATGC
>JBGCGE010000038.1:0-10977 GCA_045110495.1 Gammaproteobacteria bacterium | reverse complement strand
AACATCCTCAATTTGTAGACATTTTATTGATCAATGCAACACTGATTAATAGTGCTGAAATACGTAAACCTTTCCCTAAATTGCAGTTAGACTTATATGATAAAGTTGGTCGCTCAATTGGGCATCGACAATTTGAACCAGAAGAATATTTAGATAGCAGTATTGATCTAGATATTGGTATGAGGCCAGAGTTACCGGTTCATATTGTGCTTGAAGTAGTAGGCTCTAGCAATGTTGCTAACAGTTTTGAATTTACGTTTCTTCAATAGTCCTTGAATAGTTTTGGAATAGATTAATCGTTACCGAAAAATGATCAAACACACATTCCCCAAAGTCGTTCTTGCACCAATGGCCGGTATTACTGATAAGCCATTTAGAACATTATGTCGTAAGCATGGTGCTGAACAAACTACATCGGAAATGGTGTCTGCAAATCCAGCATTAAGGAATACAAAAAAGAGTCAGCTACGTTTGGACTACAAGGATGAAAGCGGATTAAAAATAATACAGATTGCGGGCGCAGATCCTCAAACAATGGCTGAAGGTGCACGTTACAATGTTGATCAAGGCGCAGAGATGATCAATATCAATATGGGATGCCCTGCAAAAAAAGTCTGTAATGTCATGGCGGGTTCGGCGTTGCTTAAAGATGAAAAATTAGTAACACAAATTTTGGAAGCAGTCGTTAATGCTGTTGATGTTCCTGTCACTTTGAAGATTAGAACAGGAACAGATCCTGATAATCGCAATGGTGTTGAGATTGCACGTATCGCAGAATTATCGGGCATACAAACGCTTGCGATACATGGACGGACGAGAGCTTGTGCCTACCGAGGAGAGGCTGAATACGAAACCATACGAGAAATAAAAAAGACAGTTTCAATTCCGGTTTATGCGAATGGGGATATTTCCAGTCCTCAAAAGGCTAAACAAGTTCTAGATTATACGGGTGTTGATGGCGTGATGATCGGCCGCGCTTCTCAAGGCAACCCGTGGATTTTTGATCAAATAAAATATTATTTAGAGACAGGTTCGGAATTTGACCGTCCCAGCATTATAGAAATTGAAGCCACTTTACTTGAACACCTAAATAGTCTTTATGAATTTTACGGCGAATATTCTGGCTTACGAATTGCTCGTAAACATATACGCTGGTATTTAGAAAAACTAACAAATGGATACGAACGGATTAGTAAAAATAGCTGGCAGCAAATTTCACGGGTTGATAACATAGACTCGCAGTTAAGGTTGATCGCAGAGTATTTCGAGGAATTAAAAGCAAAATCAATAGCCGCATAAATGTATGAGCCACATGAATAATAAAAATGATACAGTGGAACGACGAAGACAAGAACGGCGTAGTAGTGATAGTCGCAAGACAGTTTTAAGTAATTGTATTGAGGCTTCGCTTGAAAATTACTTTAAAGATCTTGATGGTCATCCTTCAGGTAATTTATACGACATGGTTTTGGCCGAAACGGAAAAGCCGATGTTAGAAGTTGTGATGAAAGAAACAGGTTATAATGTAACAAAAGCCGCGGAAGTTTTAGGACTTAATCGCGGCACCTTACGCAAGAAACTCCAGAAGTATCACATCCAAAAATAACACCCGAGAGAATATAAATGACGATCAAAATTAGGCGCGCATTAATCAGCGTTTCTGATAAAGCTGGCATTGTTGAACTGGCGAAATCACTTACTGATTCAGGCGTAGAAATCCTGTCCACTGGCGGCACAGCAAAATTGATCGCAGATCAAAATATTGCTGTGAAAGAAGTTTCCGAACACACTGGTTTTCCAGAAATGATGGATGGACGTGTGAAAACGTTACATCCAAAAATTCACGGTGGGATTCTCGGTCGGCGCGGACAAGATGATCAAGTTATGTCTGAACATAATATTGATCCGATTGATCTTATCGTTGTTAATCTTTATCCGTTTGAAGAAACAATTTCAAAACCGGATTGCTCTCTCGAAGATGCGATTGAAAACATCGATATTGGTGGGCCGACGATGGTCAGGGCAGCAGCAAAAAATCACGCGAATGTTGCTATCGTTGTTGATCCAAAAGATTACGAAACAGTTATCGAAGAAATAAATTCTCAAGGTGGGATCAAAAAAGAAACCTGTTTTAAGTTAGCCACAAAAGCGTTTGAACATACAGCAAAGTATGATGGAATGATCGCAAATTATTTGGGTGCGATTGTCGAAAGTGATAAAGAAGATGCCGATAAAACTGTGTGCTTCCCAACCACATTTAATGTCCAGTTTAAAAAAGCACAAACTATGCGCTATGGTGAAAACCCACACCAGCAAGCAGCTTTCTATGTCTCTGAGAATCAAACCGAAGCAAGTATTTCTACCGCAAAACAAATTCAGGGAAAAGCGCTTTCATACAATAATATCGCTGATACTGATGCCGCGCTGGAATGTGTAAAGCAATTTGATCAACAACCCGCATGTGTGATCGTTAAACATGCAAACCCTTGCGGTGTAGCTGTCGATGAAAATTTATTCGCCGCTTATAACCGAGCGTACCAAACCGATCCAGAATCAGCCTTCGGCGGCATTATTGCGTTTAATCGAGAGCTTGATGCTGACACTGCAAAAGTCATTATTGATCGACAATTTGTTGAGGTTATTATTGCGCCGGCGGTATCGTCGGAAGCCATTGAAATATTAAAATCAAAAGAAAATGTGCGGTTACTTAGTTGTGGTGAATTTAATCAATCTGCGACTCGGTACGATTACAAAAGAGTTAATGGCGGATTACTAGTACAAGATGCCGATCTTCTTCTACATATTGATTTGAAAGTTGTCAGTAAACGACAGCCTTCTAATGAGGAGATGAGTGATCTACTGTTTGCCTGGAAAATCGCAAAATTCGTAAAATCAAATGCGATTGTTTATGCTAAAAATAATATGACGATTGGTGTCGGTGCCGGACAAATGAGTCGTATAAATTCAGCGCGTATTGCGGGTATCAAAGCTGAACATGCAGGCTTAGAAGTTAAAGGATCTGTCATGGCATCTGATGCGTTTTTTCCATTTCGTGATGGTCTGGATGCGGCAGCCGAAGCAGGAATTGCAGCAGTCATTCAACCCGGCGGTTCTATGCGTGATGATGAAGTCATTGCAGCAGCGGATGAAGCTGGCATCGCAATGGTCTTTACTGGAATGCGCCACTTCAGGCATTAAAAACTTATGAAAATTTTGATCATCGGCGGCGGCGGAAGAGAACATGCGCTTGCATGGAAAGTAGCTCAGTCTAACAATGTAGAACACGTCTTCGCCGCTCCCGGAAATGCAGGAACTCACCTCGAAGATAAGGTAAGAAACGTCAATATTGCAGCTGAAGATATTCCAGGTTTAAAAGATTTTGCTCTGAAAAATAAAATTGATCTGACCATTGTTGGTCCAGAAGCGCCGCTTTGTATGGGCGTTGTTGATCAATTTGAAGCGGCAAATCTTAAATGTTTTGGTCCGAGCGCATCGGCGGCAGAACTTGAAGGATCAAAAACATTTGCCAAGAATTTTATGTTCCGCCATGGGATTCCGACAGCGGCAAGTGAAACTTTTACAGAAACAGAACCTGCTATCGAGTGGATAAAAAACAAAGGTGCTCCAATCGTAGTTAAAGCTGATGGTCTAGCCGCCGGTAAAGGTGTTGTGATCTCGCAAACTGAAGATGAGGCAATACAAGCTGTTGAAAGCATGTTGGCTGGAAATGTCTTTGGTGAAGCAGGACACTCGGTCGTAATTGAAGAATTTTTAACCGGCGAAGAAGCCAGTTTTATTGTGATGACTGATGGGAAGACGATCCTGCCGTTAGCAACATCGCAGGATCATAAAGCCAGAGATGAAGGCGATACAGGACCCAACACAGGCGGCATGGGTGCTTATTCTCCAGCACCCGTTGTGACTCCTGAGTTACATGATCGAATTATGTCTGACGTTATAAAACCAGTTGTTGATGGTATGGCTGCGGAAGATTGTACCTACAAAGGATTTTTATATGCAGGCATCATGGTTGCGGAAGATGGAACACCGAACGTGCTTGAGTTTAATTGTCGTTTTGGAGATCCCGAAACGCAACCGATTATGATGCGATTAAAATCTGATCTAGCCCTACTGTGTGAAGCCGCGGTTGATGGTGAGTTAGAGGGGAAAACTGCTGAATGGGATCCGCGTTCCGCGTTGGGTGTTGTTCTGGCCGCGGGAGGTTATCCCGATTCACCGCGCAAAGGTGATCTAATTAAAGGGTTGCGTAGTGATCAAAACGATCAATTATTCGTAAAAGTTTTTCATGCGGGAACTACTGATAAAAGCGGCGATATCGTCACCTCGGGCGGTCGTGTGCTTTGTGTCAGCGCATTGGGTGATTCTGTAAAAGAAGCTCAGCAGAAAGCCTATACAAAAGTAGATGAAATTAGCTGGGATGGCATGTTTTATCGCAAAGATATCGGCCATAAAGCGATTAAACGAGAAGGTTAAAAAGTTTCCGGAGATTTTCACCCCCGGAAATTTCAATTTATGTAGCTTGTTATTTTACGGTTGCTTTGAGCTGTGCGTGTGTGAATAGCTCATCTTGATTATCAAGTGGAATATGACAAGAAGCGCAATCCAGATCATTTTTCTTGGGTTGTCCATCAGGCGTGTAGATTGCAAAACCCCATTCATCCGCACGATGATCTAACGAATATTTTTCTGACCATTCTATGCTTTTTTCCATAACCGCAACCGCTGCAAGATCACCTTTTTCATGAACACCATTCGTGCCCATAATGGCTTTGCCATCTGCATCTTTTTTGAACTTGTAAATTTCCATGATGATGCGTGAACCTGGAACTAACTCATCACCGTATTGCACACTTTTCATTGCCGGTTCGTTAGCATAAAGAACCGCAACCTGTTTACCATTATTACGATCTAGCGTTGCGTAGTTTGTATCGGTTTTTTTATAGTTTGCTGGAAAAGGAACAAACTCTGGATCACCGCCGGCGAGCGCCGCAGTGGTTATTAAGATGGTTATTACTGATAGCATTAACTTTTTCATCGTCCTGGCTCCTCTTTTGTGTAAGTTGTCTATATTTTATAACGCACATTTATGTATTGCGCACAATATACTTGCATGCAATTATATTGATGTCAATAAATATGCTAAAAACGTATAGTGTTAATATCAACTCGAAAGGAAATAGATCTTGAGTAAATCTGAATACGATCAAATAAAGTTATCAAATCAATTATGCTTTTCACTGTATTCCGCCAATAACGCAGTCATACGCGCATACCGACCTTTTCTTGAAAAGATTGATTTAACTTATTCGCAATTTATTGTGATGATGGCCTTATGGGAAGAAGATGGAATTAGCCTGAAATCGCTTGGAGAACAAACGCGACTAGACTCTGGTACCTTGACGCCTTTGCTTAAACGTTTAGAGAAAAAAGGGTTTGTGACACGGACTCGTAGCAAAGAAGATGAACGTTTACGCGTGCTGCTGTTAACAGATCGTGGGTGGGAGTTGCGTGACGAAGCAGCAAAAATTCCTGAGCTAGTGAAATGTAAAATCGGCTTACCTAAACCGGCTTTGCAGGAAACCTTAACTTATTGTCAGGAGATTACGAGTCAGCTATCAAAAGACACCTGACTATCATTGGAATGATCTATTCCTTACCATCCCAATCAAGAAAGTTCGACAGCAGTTTCAACCCGTCATGTTGGCTTTTTTCAGGATGAAACTGAACCGCAAAAACATTATCTCGTGTAATGGCTGAAGTAAATTCCAGACAATAATCGGTAGTCGCTGCGATCACTTCTTTTTGATCTGGTTCGACATAATAGCTGTGTACAAAGTAGAAGCGGCTGCCCGATTCGATGCCATTCCACATTGGGTGATCATTAACAGGATTGACTTGATTCCAGCCCATGTGAGGAATTTTTAAGCGTTCTCCTGTTGCTGGATCTTTAGGATTCTCAGGGAAATGAACAACCTTACCCGGGAAAATATCCAATCCATCAACACCGCCATCTTCGTCACTTGTTTTCATCAGGCTTTGTAATCCGAGGCAGATCCCAAAAAAAGGCTTTTCATCAATCGCTTTACGGATCACGTCATCAAGGTTTTGATCCTGAAGGTTACGCATGCAATCTCCAATCGCACCTTGTCCCGGGAAAACCACACGATCAGCCTGCGCAACTTCATCAGCATTATTTGTGACGATAACACGAGGTTTATTACTGGAGAGTTCTGCGACATGTTCAATTGCTTTGGAAACCGAGCGGAGGTTACTGCCGCCGTAATCGATCACGGCGACAGTTTGTCTGGTTGCGGGCATTACAACTTGCCTTTGGTCGAAGGTAGAGTGCCCTGCATGCGTGGATCTGGCTCAACAGACATTCTTAATGCGCGGCCAAACGCTTTGAAAATGGTTTCAACAATATGATGCGCGTTTCGACCACGAATATTATCGATGTGCAATGTGATCAAAGAATGATTCACAAATCCCTGAAAAAATTCGTAGAATAGTTCTGTATCGAAATTACCGATCTTGGCGCGCGGGAATTTCACGTGATACTCAAGCCCGGGCCGGCCAGAGCAATCAATGACCACTCGCGACAGAGCCTCATCCAGAGGCACATAAGCATGCCCGTAGCGTCGAATGCCTTTTTTGTCGTCTAGCGCTTTAGTGAAGGCCTGACCAAGGGTGATACCAATATCTTCAACCGTGTGGTGCGCATCAATTTCGAGATCACCTTTAGCCTTGATATCGATATCCATTACGCCATGTCTAGCGATCTGATCTAGCATGTGATCCAGGAATGGGATTCCTGAATCTAGTTTCGATATCCCTGTGCCATCGAGGTTAATATTAATCTTAATTTGGGTTTCATTCGTATCGCGATTTATGCTCGCTTTGCGCTCGATCATCTTTTATTTCCGGAAACATTATACAATTCGGCTACGATACCAGAATACGGAGTATGAACAAAATGCAGTCAGCACCTGATTTAGAAAATGTAAAAACTTATTTATTAAAATTGCAGGATCAGATCAGTTCTGCGCTAGAAAAGGAAGATGGTGCAGGGCAGTTCATGGAAGACGAGTGGCAACGTGAAGAAGGTGGTGGCGGTCGTAGCCGAGTGCTTACAAATGGGAAAGTCTTTGAGCAAGCAGGAATAAATTTTTCGCATGTATATGGTGACAGGCTTCCACCCGCAGCAACGGCACAACGACCCGATCTAATCGGTAGAGATTTTCAGGCGATGGGTGTTTCACTGGTGATTCATCCGCACAATCCCTATGTTCCAACTTCTCATGCGAATGTTCGTTTCTTTATTGCGGAAAAACCTGGAGAGGAACCCGTATGGTGGTTTGGAGGTGGTTTTGATCTAACGCCATATTATGCGTTTGAAGAAGATGTGATCCACTGGCATAAAACGGCTAAATCTGCCTGCGACCCTTTTGGTGAAAATGTATATTCCAGGTATAAAAAATGGTGCGACGAGTATTTTTATTTAAAACATCGAGATGAGACGCGCGGTGTCGGCGGCTTATTTTTTGATGATCTGAATGAAGATGGTTTTGATCAAAGTTTTGCCTTTATGCAAAGTGTGGGTGATCACTATCTGAAAGCTTATCAACCAATCGTCACTAAAAGAAAAGAAACGCCGTTTGGTGATAGAGAGCGAGACTTTCAACTCTATCGACGTGGGCGCTATGTTGAATTTAATCTGGTTTTTGATCGCGGTACTTTATTTGGCCTGCAATCTGGAGGGCGAACGGAATCTATCTTGATGTCGCTACCACCGCTGGTGAAGTGGCGTTATGACTGGCAACCCGAAAGTGGGTCGCCAGAATCAGACTTATACGAGAATTATTTAAAACCTCGAGAATGGTTGGGATAGATCAAAATAATAATAAAAAAAACTTACGCGGATTTTTTGCGACGTTGCATAAAACCAAGCAAAGCCATACTAAAGCCAAATAAATAGACACTGGCGGGTAGAGGAACAGCGGTGACATCTCTTGTGCCGACAACATTTACTAAAGTCGCAAAATCAGTATAGCTAAATGCACGATCCAGAATTCTTTGATTATTAGGCATACCTTGAGCACCAGTTCCCATAATCGAATAAGTAGAGTCTCCAGGATTTGCAACCATGCCAGCATGGTTTAATGAAAGTGTATGCCCAATTTCGTGGGAAATTGTTCCGATCAATAAATTAGCAACTTCGGCTAAATTACCTGAAGCATGGGAAATAGTTGAGATGACATCTGTCAGGATTGAGCCGACCAGGGTTCCATTGCCTACAGTGAAACCACTTACACAACCACCACATGCATGCCCCAGAAAGCCAACGGAGGAAGATACAGCATTACGTTCACCTACTTTCATAAAATAATAGCTGGCATCTCCATTTGAAGGCGCATTAAAAACAGATCCTATTTCAAAATCGATATCCAATTCCTGACCATTAGCAAGAGGACTGGAACCATCTGCCCCAACAGTCGGGTAGGCTCTATAATCATTAATTACACCTGCTAATACAGCGGTGGTAATAGTATTAAAATCACCTGCCGCAAAACCATTAAAGTCAGATGGATCAAAAGCATCTGTTGTAACGTTGTTGCCACCAAAAATAGTTTCTGCCGTGTTTATAGAAGTAAAATCCAAAACAAATGTGAGCGCCTTTACATTGTGGCTGCATAGCAGCAAGATTCCGCTGAAAATAAGTGTAGTGATCGAGCTATTAAAAAAGGAATGTGTTTGCTGATAAGATTTCAAAATAACTGCTCCTTAGTTATGTTTTTAATTATTATTGAATGTTGTCCTGAAGTTGTTGATCAAAGGACTGTAATATTATGGATAGAGCAAGATGTAGACCAAAAGATAAGTCAGGAATGATGGTTATTTAAACCATTGATATTAAATACTTTTAAAGGAACAATATTTTTTTCAATTAATTATAAATAGAAAATATACGTCGATAAAGAACGAATGTGTCTCCTGCAGGTGACACATTTTAGAGGAGTGTGAAAGTGAAATTCAGAAAAAAAATACTCTCAGTTTTGTTATTCTGGTCGTTCATGGTGACCTCATCTCAAGCTGACTGGGCGGCAATTTCTGCTGAAGAATTAGCAAACGATTCTGCTCTAATTGTGATTGGAGAAATGATCGAAGTAAAGGTAGCTCAAGCTCCCGAAAAAGATCACAAAGTGTCTGTGGGTGTTATTCAGATCCAAGAGGTTTTGAAAGGCGAATATCATTCTGAAACACTTTTCTTAACAATGCCATATGTTGGAGAAGGTGTCGTTCGATCAAGTTCAGATGTTAACTTTACGACAGGCCAAAATGGATTATGGTATTTGCAAGCTATTGGAAATAATCATTATTCTGCTGACAGGCCAGATCGATTTGTTAAGCTAGATCAGGCGGCAGATCAAATCCAGAAATTACGCTGCCAGAAAGATTAAAAGTTAGAATTAATTAATCGTACAAATTTATTTCTAATAGATTATCAAACGCAGCAGGTTGAGTTGGATTAACGTTTGCGAACCCTGAATTTTAGATCAAATAAATCTATTGTATTGCGCTTAGTTTGCAGCACAATTTCATCTTTTGATTCTGATCGTAATGCTACAAAAGTATCCAATATTTCCACCATAAAAGCAGGTTCATTTCGCTCTCCCTGATGCTGAGCATCTGGTTGATCTGGTGCGTCAGTTTCGAGCAATAATCTTTCAAGTGGTAATTTCTTGATCAAAGAACGTATATTTTTTGATCCAGCAAAAGTTGCAGCACCACCGAAACTTAAAAAATAACCTGACTCAATTAGTTGCTCTGCTTGTTGCAAGCTGCCATTAAAACTATGGATCATGCCTTTTTTGTGATCAATTTTTTTGATTGTTTTGATCACATCTTCCACAGCCTTTCGAGCATGAATAATGATGGGTAGATCAAATTCTTTAGCAATTTCTAGCTGTGTTTCAAAGAAGTCTTGTTGTTTAATTTGATCAAGATCTTTTAAATAATAATCCAGCCCAGCTTCTCCAACAGCAACAGGTTTTTCTTTTTTTAACCACTCACGCAATAGAGCAAAATCTTGTTGTTTATGTTGATCAATAAAATAGGGATGTAAACCATAGGCAGGAAAAACATGTGAATATTGATCCGCAATTTCTTTGGTTCTCCCCCAGGATTCAGCGGTGACAGCCGGTATGATCATCGCTTCAACGCCGGCATCTAAAGCACGTTGATAAACCGCATTCCGATCAACATCAAATCGCGGATCATCAAAGTGGACGTGTGAATCTATCAGCATTTTATTTCTGTCATTTTAGCGACAACAGGATCAATCGTTGAGATTACTTTTGATCGGGTGGAACTTGCAACCAGAAGGTGACGGGGCCATCGTTGGTGAGAGTGATTTGCATGTCAGCGGCAAAAATACCGGTTTCGACCTTATCGTGAGCCGATCCAGCTTTATCTACAAGATAATTATATAGCCGTTCACCTTCAACAGGTGAAGCTGCTGAAGAAAAACTTGGACGCATACCTTTTTGAGTGTCGGCAGGTAAGGTAAATTGTGAGACAAGCAAGAGGCCGCCGTTGATATCGCTGACGCTAAGATTCATTTTGTCTTCATTATCAACGAAAACACGGTAGCCTAACAACCGTTCCAATAAACGATCAGCCTGCTTTTCAGAGTCGTCTTTTTCGACACCGATCAAAACTAACAGTCCTTGGCCAATCTGCCCAACGGTTTCTCCGGCAACGTCTACTTTTGCTTGGGTGACACGTTGTAGCAGTCCAATCATTCCGTGTGTTCTCGTTAAGGATCTTTAGGTGCTCTCGAGGCGCGTTTGCGCTCATTTTCCGTGAGCATTCTTTTACGAATACGGATCGTTTTTGGTGTCACTTCAACCATTTCATCATCGTTGATAAATTCTAATGCTTGCTCAAGATCATAAC
>JBGCGE010000037.1:0-8674 GCA_045110495.1 Gammaproteobacteria bacterium | reverse complement strand
TACAACGCCTTTTCTGTTGAAAGTAAAGTCAAGCAAGCGATGCGTTTGAGCAAGGCCTATGGTATTCGCGGTGTTCCCGCAATTATTGTTAATGGTAAGTACTGGACGTCAGGCAGCTTGGTTGGATCATATCCTGAACTTATAAAGGTTGTTGATGCTTTGGTCGATAAAGAAAGGAAGTAAGCTTCAGGAAATTAAATCATCACGTTTCCTGTCGCTTTGAATTTAGAATAAATTTGAAGTACAGGAAACAAAAACATTGGATAGCAGTACTGATTGGAAGCAACTTTACCAAACTTGTAAAGTCGAACAGATACGACTTTGTAAGCAGCATGTTGTCCTGCAAAAAGGCATTTTACGATTAGCCCTTACTTATATCGGTAGAAATCACAAGCTTGATAAATTACTGCGGCATATAACTAACACTGTTCGCAATAGTGAAAAAGATACGATAGTAGATGATAAACTTCTTCTAGAAGTAATCAGTTGGGTCACTCGACTCAATGCGTTAGACAAAGGCAAACTCGAAAAATATAGACTAGAAAAAGATAATTCCCAGTTTGAGAGTTTCGATAGCACTAATGAAATGGTTTCTAGTGATTTTCCTGTGCTGGAAATTCCTGTAGAAGTTGAAGTTTTATTTGGAAAGGCAAGGGAAACGCAGACTGAAGCTGAATTTGATCAGCTTATTGGAGAAGCTTCATCGCTTATTTCTAAATATTGTAATTTTGCTTCCAGGCAAATTGCCTCCAGTAACGCATCAAGTAATTATCAGTTGCTTCAATTGCTTGAGAAAGTTTCTTTTGAGAAAGAGCAGCTAGCGAAGATCAATCATACCAAATCTGTTTTGGCGGGTAAGATAGTACAGGAACAAAAAAAAGAACCGTATGAGTTAGTCGCTGATCTAATCAATGAGTCGACTGCGCGTAATTCGAACCTGGAGGGAATCGGTGATTTTTTAAAGGGAACGACACAACGTTTAGAAAAATTACATGGTTACCTTGATAAAAGTGATTTGATTAATACTGATAAGTTTAAAGATTCTTTAACTTTTGGCCAAAATTTAGATCAGCAATTTGACGAACTACGTGAAGGTATGGACAAAGTTGATTCGATAAAATCATTAAAATACAACATTGAGTCCCACCTTGATTTCCTCAATCAAAATGTTGCTGAGTATGTGGAAAATGAAAAAGAGCGTATGGATGACGCGGAGAAAACGCTAGGGCTACTGAATTCACAATTAGGTGAGCTTCAACTTGAAACTCAGATACTTAGAAAATCTGTCGAAAAAGAACAAGCCAAATCTTTAACTGATGCACTTACCTCTATTGGCAATAGGCGTGCTTATGAAGAAAAACTAGATAAAGAAATTGATCGTTGGAGAAGACAGGGAGGAAATCTTAGCTTGATGGTTCTTGATCTAGATAAATTCAAGTTAATTAATGACAGCTACGGTCATGTAGTTGGTGATAAAGTTCTACGCGGACTCACTGGTACTTTTAAACGAGGCATTCGCAGAACGGACTTTCTGGCAAGATATGGCGGTGAAGAATTTGTTATGATTATGCCTGCAACCACGCTTGAAGAAACGGTGCAGATAGCGGATAAATTACGGCATGATGTTGAAGAGTGCGTGTTCCGTTATCAAGGCAACGAGGTGCCGGTCACTATTTCGATTGGTGTCGCGGAATTTCATCAAGGAGATACTGCTGAAACGGTTTTTGCTCGTGCTGATGAAGCGCTATATTTAGCAAAAAATACCGGCAGGAATATTTGTCGCAGTGAAATAGATATAAGTGAGACAGCTGTTAGTTAATCAATCATCAACAAAAGCTTGTTTCTCTGGCTGAAAAACAATAACTGTATCTCCGGCCTTTGGCTTATGTTTCTTTTCAGCGCTTCTGAAGTAGAGGGTTCCATCTGGTTTTATAACAACAATTTCCATTGCATCATTCTGGTAGTTTGCAACACAACTTTCATAATCATATTCCTCGGTAATGCGTGTCTTATTAAAGCGCCAACCAAAAAAGTATCTTCTGATCAAGTCTTCATAAAAAACCTCATCACCCAGGATATGGCCACGAATTGAAGGACTAAAGCCATTTGGATCAACGTCGGCAATTGAAGGAAGTTGGAAAACATGGCTGCGGCCAAGTTCTGGCCCAAAGCGAGTACAAACGAGTGCATTAAAGGAATCATTGTCCGTTGCTGCTAACAAGTATGAAATTTGATTGAATTCGATGGACTGTTCGGCGCTTTCGGAAAGGATTTGCCCAAAATAAACAGGAATGCCAGCCAGGCGAGCGGGGCGTAGGCGATGCCAGGAAGAATCGACAATTATTACAGACTGATCTAATTCTTGTAATACCTTTGCTAAATTAACACTCCAGGGCGATGCACCTACAATCATCAAACCATTACTTTTAGTAAAAGCAAGATCAAGTTTTCGAGCTAACCAACCAATGCTTAAGCCATGTAATACCACGGTGCAAACGATTAATGAAAAGATCAGCGGAACAAGTTGGTTTGCATCATAAAAACCTTTTTCTACCAGCGCTGGTGCAAAGGCACCCGCAACAGCTGCCGCGACGATCCCTCGAGGTGCAATCCAGGCGACAAGTAGCCTTTCCTTTATTTCAACATCTGATCCCCATAAGGATAGAAGTACAGTGGCGGGTCTTGCAATAAAAATAATAAATGCAATCAGGGCAGCGCTTCGCCAGTTAAGTTGTTTTAACAGGAAAGGATCCAGATCTGCCGTCAATAGAATGAAAAGGCTGGAGACTAAAAAGATGGTGATATATTCCTTATGGCGACGCATTTCATTCATGCTTGGGAGATTTTGGTTTCCCATAACAAGACCAAGAACCGTCGCTGATAACAAGCCGGCCTCTTCTTGTAGGAGGTTTGCCCCACCAAAGACGAGCATTACGGCAGATAAAATCACCGGAGCTTTTAAGAATTCTGGAACAAATGCCTGTTTGAATGCGTAACCGAGAAAGAATCCCACACCAGCACCGAGGATAACACCTGCTAAAAGTGTCCATGTAACGCCGATAATGACCTGGTTAACCGCCTCACCACTTCCAGCATGTACGAAATATCCAAATACTAAAACGGCTATTAGAGCACCGGTTGGATCATTAATAATTCCTTCCCATTTTAATAATGAAGCTGTGCTTCTACGTAACTTGGCCTGTCTTAGTAAAGGGATGATAACGGTAGGGCCAGTTACGACGACGATTGCCCCAAAAATGAGCGAGACCGGCCAGGAAAGGTCACCAATGTAGTAGCCGCCCAAACTGCCTAGGGCCCAGCTAAGAACAACCCCAATTGAGCACATTCGTTTAACACCGGAGCCGGCTTCTTTAAGTTCGTGCAGATGTAAATTGAGCCCGCCTTCAAACAAAATAACGGCTACGCCCAGCTGAATAATAGGATTTAATAAGTGACCAAAATCGGCTGAAGGATTCAATATACCTAAACCTGGGCCAACGATTAGTCCTGCAATAGTCAACAAAATGATCGCGGGAATTTTGTATTGCCAGGCAATCCATTGAACGCTAATACCAAGCACAGCAATTAGTATCAGTAGTAGATTGAGGTTATGTTCCATTCTTATAAATTATTTTTTGGCGAGTGGGTGATGATCATATAGTACAATTCTATCTTTTGACAGATCGAGAAAACTAAACCTTAAATCAATGAAGGCACTAAAACTTACCAACCTAGAAAAGGTTTATAACAATGGTTTTGAAGCACTTAAAGGAATTGATCTAATTGTTGAAGAAGGCGATTTTTTTGCATTGTTAGGTCCCAACGGCGCAGGTAAATCAACTTTAATTGGGATAGTTTCATCGCTGGTAAATAAGACAGAAGGTGACGTAGAGATTTTCGGTATAAAAATTGATCAAGATGTAGAGACCGCTAAATCGTTAATTGGTCTAGTCCCGCAAGAGATCAATTTTTCTCAGTTTGAAACGCCTGAACAAATTGTGGTTAACCAGGGTGGTTTTTATGGCATTGAGCGCTCGATCGCATTGGATCGGGCTGAAAAATATCTCAAACAACTTGGGCTATGGGAAAAACGTCACGATGCCGCTCGAACTTTATCGGGTGGTATGAAACGACGGTTAATGATCGCAAGAGCGTTAGTCCACCAGCCTCAGTTACTTATTCTCGATGAACCAACCGCAGGTGTTGATATTGAACTGCGTCGCTCAATGTGGGATTTTTTGCAAGAACTGAACGACCAGGGAATTACTATTATTTTGACCACGCATTATCTCGAAGAGGCGGAAAGTCTTTGCCGAAATATCGCGATTATTGATCATGGTTCAATCATTAAGGACACATCAATGAAGTCGTTACTTAGCCAACTGAATGTGGAAACGATCATACTTGATGTTGTTGCGGGGCTTAAAGTAGTACCCGAAATTGAAGGTTATCAAATAGAACTTTCCGATGAGAACACCATGGAAGTTAAAATCGAGAAACATCAATCTATAAATAAATTATTTTATCACCTGACAGATCTTGGAATTGAGATCAGCAGTATGCGAAATAAATCGAATCGCCTCGAAGAGTTATTTTTGCGTTTATTGGAGAAAAGCTAACGTGAGATATTGGGTTGCCTACAAGACGATTGTTTATAAGGAAGTTTCGAGATTTTTACGGATTTGGCCTCAAACCATCTTGCCACCTGCGGTCACGATGACATTGTATTTTTTGATCTTTGGTAATTTGATCGGTGCGCGTATTGGTGAAATGGGCGGGTTTAGTTATATGCAGTACATTGCACCCGGTATCATAATGATGTCAGTAATCACTAATTCTTATTCAAACGTTGTTTCATCTTTTTACAGTTCCAAGTTTCAGAAACATCTTGAAGAAATGTTAGTCGCACCCATACCTAATTGGGTGATTTTAGCGGGGTATATTACGGGTGGTGTCAGCCGAGGATTGATGGTTGGTTTAGTTGTTACCTGTGTTGCATTATTTTTTATAGATCTCCAGGTTCATTCAATCTTCATTACAATTTTAACCGTTCTTTGCACCTCAATTTTGTTTGCACTAGGCGGGTTTATTAATGGGGCATACGCAAAGAGTTTTGATGATGTTTCAATCATCCCTGTTTTCATACTGACACCATTGACGTATTTGGGTGGTGTATTTTACTCGATTAATTTATTACCGGAATTCTGGCGACAGGCCTCTTTAGCTAATCCCATTTTGTATATGGTTAACGCGTTTCGTTACGGTATTCTTGGGGAGTCTGACATAGGGATCGTAACGGCATTTTTGGTGGTCGGAATTTTTATTGTGGTGCTTACATATACGGCGATGTGGGTATTGAATAAAGGCGCGGGTATAAAACAGTAAACTAACCTGACCAGCCTGAACGAAAAACTCGTGAAACAGATTTAAGCGGGCGCACGGCTTTTATTACCTGTGCAAGATGCTGCCTATCCTTAACGGTTATGATAAATGTAATTCCAACATATTTTCCATCGCCGTCTGACATAGTGACATCTTCGATGCTTGCATTTTGTGACGAAATTGCTGACGCGATGGTTGCTAATGCGCCACGTTGATTGGAATTTTCGATCCGGATTTCAGCATGATATTCACCCTCAATATGATCTTCCCAATGAACGTCTACCCATTTTTCGGGATGATTACGGAATTCTGTTAAGTTACTACAAGCTTTTCTATGGATAACTATCCCTCTACCGGCTGACACATAAGCGAGGATTTCATCACCAGGTAGTGGATAACAACATTTTGGAAAAGTTATAACCATACCTTCAGTGCCTTTAATAGTGAGTGGCAGTTTATTCTCTTTTTCGTTGGTCGCTTTTTTCGGTTTTGTATGAGGAACTAAATGCTGCGCAACAATTATTGCGAGTCGATTCCCTAAGCCAATCTGGATTAACAAATCATCTGCTTTTTCTAAACTGAATTCTTCTAAAACATTATTTAGTCTAGTTTTTGGAATTTGATCAAGCTCAGTTTCGAAGCGTTCTAATTCACGGTTGAGCATGCGTTGGCCTAACGATTTTGCTTCGTCATCTTTGAGGTTTTTCAGGAAGTGGCGGATTTGTGAACGCGCTTTTGCGGTTACAACGAAGTTTAGCCAGGCAGGGTTTGGTTTTGCCCCAGGTGCAGTAACGATTTCAACTGTTTGTCCGGTTTCAAGTTCGGCTTTTAATGGTGCTAAACGTCGATCGATTCTTGCTGTTACACATCCATCCCCAATATCGGTGTGTATGGCGTAAGCAAAGTCTACAGCTGTTGCTCCACGTGGGAGCTCGAGTATTTCTCCTGCAGGTGTGAACACGTATATCTCATCTGGAAATAGATCGACTTTTACATTCTCAAGAAACTCTTCCGAATCGCCAGCTTGCTGTTGCATTTCTAAAATACGTTTTAACCAGTCACGAGCACGTTTATGTGCATTATTTGCGGCACTTCCACTGGTCTTGTATAGCCAATGTGCAGCGATACCAACCTCGGCAACATCATTCATTTCTTGTGTGCGAATCTGGACTTCAATAGGAACAGCGTGAGGACCAAATAAAACAGTGTGTAAGGATTGATAGCCATTTGATTTTGGAATCGCAATGTAGTCCTTAAATTTCCCGGGCACGGGTTTGAATAAGTTGTGAACAGCACCTAAAATCCGATAGCACATATCAACACTGTCAACAATGATACGGAAACCATAAACATCGAATACTTCACTAAAGGAGAGATGGTTGTCGCGCATTTTTTTGTACAAGCTATAAACGTGTTTTTCTCGACCGAGAACTTCTCCTGAGAGTTTCTCCTGGCGCAAGCGACGTTTGATGGCATTTCTGTTTTTATTGACGATTTCTTTTCGGTTACCGCGTGCTTTTTTGATCTCTTTAGTCAGAACTTCATAACGCTTTGGATAGAGTGCTGAGAAGCCGAGTTCTTCCAACTCTAATCTTACATTATTCATGCCCAGTCTTTGGGCAATAGGCGCATATATTTCGAGGGTTTCTCTCGCGATCCTACGACGTTTTTCATAACTTAGAGCTTTAAGTGTCTGCATGTTATGCGTTCGATCGGCAAGTTTGACCAGAATGACGCGAATATCATTCGACATTGCCATCATCATTTTTCGGAAATTTTCTGCCTGTTTTTCTGCCTGACTTTCAAATTCGAGGTGGGTAAGTTTACTGACTCCATCGACAATTTCAGCGACCTCTGATCCAAACTCAGTATCTAGGTCTTCTTTTGAAACGTCCGTATCTTCTAGTACATCGTGTAATATTGCTGCGATCAATGTTTCATGATCCATGTGCATTTTTGCGAGTATTGTTGAGACATACAGGGGGTGTTGGATATAGGGCTCGCCGCTTGCTCGCGATTGGCCTTCATGCGCGAGCGCGCCGTACTCATACGAACGACGTAATGTTTCTACCTGATCAGGCTTGAGATAAGTTGCGGATAAATCACATAGGTCATCGATTCCGTACATGACCTAAGCATAACCTAGAGTGGAGATATACTGAACATCCCCAGGGATGATTATTGAGGATTACTTTCGTCAGTAGGAAACAGTGCTTCAGCTTCTTCTCCAAGCGCTTCCATTTCTTCTTCAAGTTTCTCTTTAGCGTCGATCGCATCCACTTTATCCATATCGATCAACCCTGCTGCAATTTCACGTAAAGCAATGACAGTAGGCTTATCTTTTTCTTCGTCAACTAAAGTAGGGGAACCCATAGCTATCTGACGAGCTCGTTTGCTAGCCAGTAAAACAAGATCAAAACGGTTGCCGACGAGTGGTAGGCAATCTTCAATAGTAACTCGAGCCATTAAGGGAATCCTCAGGAAGTATGGTATAAAAAATACAGCCGATAATTATACACATGATATTAATATTTATCCAAGCACTGAGTTTGAACAAACACTTGTCAGCCAATTGCCTATAGAGATAATTGGCTGACAAGGAAAAGAAAAGAGAGCGGCATGTCAGCTATTACCGCTCAAAATATTGAGAAGGTGGTACTTAATAAGACTAATAAATTTATTACATTCTTTCAAAAATAGCTGCAATACCCTGACCACCACCAATACACATACTTGCCAACCCATACTGGCCACCTGATCGTTGTAATTCATGGATCAGTTTTACAGTTAAAATTGCACCAGTAGCACCAATTGGGTGACCAAGACCAATTCCCGAACCATTCGGATTGACTTTTGCAGGATCTAGCTCCAAGTCTCGAACGCAAGCGATGGCTTGTGCAGCAAAGGCCTCATTCAATTCGATAACGTCCATATCTTCAATTTTCAATCTCGTGCGGGCTAGAACATTTTGAATTGCGGGTACGGGACCTATCCCCATGTATTCAGGGTCAACGCCTGCTAATGCATAACCAACTAATTTAGCCATTGGTTTTAGACCTTTTTGTTCTGCGGTATCTTTGTCCATAAGAACCACTGCAGCAGCCCCATCGTTGATTCCGGATGCATTACCCGCAGTTACAGAACCGTCGGATTTAAATACGGCACGAAGTTTTGCCATACCCTCAATGCTAGCATCCCCGCGAGTGTGCTCATCTGTATCAAATATTTTAGTTCCTTTACGAGATTTTAATTCGATAGGTAAAATTTGATCTTTAAAATAGCCAGCTTCTGA
>JBGCGE010000036.1:0-21816 GCA_045110495.1 Gammaproteobacteria bacterium | reverse complement strand
GAATTACCAGAAGGCATAGAAATGGTAATGCCTGGAGACAACGTGAAGATGACAATCAAATTGATTGCGCCGATAGCGATGGATGAAGGATTACGATTTGCAATCCGTGAAGGCGGTCGTACAGTAGGTGCGGGTGTTGTTTCGAAGGTTATTGAATAATCCTGATTAGAACTGGAATAGGTAAAAGAAAATGAGTGATCAAGTCATCAGAATTCGTCTTAAAGCGTTCGATCATAGATTGATCGATGTTTCTACGAAAGAGATTATAGAAACAGCAAAACGTACTGGGGCACAAGTGAAAGGTCCAATTCCTTTACCCACAAAAAAAGAACGTTTTACGATTTTGATCTCGCCACATGTTAATAAAGATGCACGTGATCAATATGAGATCAGGACGCACAAACGATTACTAGATATCGTCAGCCCAACTGAAAAAACAGTCGATGCTCTAATGAAGCTAGATCTTGCAGCTGGTGTTGACGTCCAGATTAAATTGAACTGAAATATATATAAAGGTTAAAGAAAATGTCTCTTGGATTAGTAGGGCAAAAGCGCGGAATGACTCGTATCTTCACAGAAGAAGGAGAGTCTATCCCTGTCACAGTTATTGAAGTCGAAGCTAACAGGGTTACCCAAATCAAATCATCAGAAACTGATGGTTATAAAGCAGTTCAAGTAACAACTGGATCAAAACACAGGAACCGACTTGATAAATCTCAAGCTGGAATATATGCCAAAGCTGGCACGGATACTGGTCGCGGTTTGTGGGAGTTTAGACTAGGCGAAGATGAAGGTACTGATCTTAAGTCGGGAGAAGAAATCAAACTTGATCTTTTCGAGCAGGGCCAAAAAGTAGATGTCATTGGTACTACTATTGGTAAAGGTTACGCTGGTGTGATTAAGAGACATAACTTTGCTATGCAAGATGCAACACATGGTAACTCACTTGCGCATCGTCTACCGGGTTCAATAGGCCAATGTCAAACACCTGGGCGAGTTTTAAAAGGTAAGAAAATGTCAGGTCATATGGGTAATGCAAAACGTACAATGCAAAACCTGGAGGTGGTACGAATTGATCTTGAGAAAAATCTTATACTTGTAAAAGGGGCTGTTCCCGGAGCAAAAGGTGGTGACTTGTTAATCAAGCACACAACACGCGTTTAAGGAAGTTAGAGATGGATTTAAATCTACATTCATATACAAAAGGTTCGGTTGCAGGAAATGTGACTGTGTCTGATAGTTTCTTCGGTGAGGAATATAACGAAGGATTAATACATCAGGTATTGACAGCGTATTCAGCTGGTTCTAGAGCTGGTAGTAAAGCAAATAAGTCACGATCTGATGTTAGAGGCGGCGGTATAAAACCTTGGCGGCAAAAAGGCACAGGTCGTGCGCGCGCAGGTACTTCGCGTAGTCCAATCTGGCGGAGTGGTGGTGTAACTTTCGCCGCGAGAACTCGTAACTATTCGCAGAAAGTAAATCGTAAAATGTATAGAAAGGCTATTTCAAGCATTTTTTCAGAGCTGGTGAGACTTGAAAGGCTTCATGTTGTTGATAGTTTTGATGTAGCAGAACCAAAAACTAAAGCACTGATTTCGTGCCTTAACAAATTAAATGTTGGTAATGACGTGTTAATTATTACAGAAGAGATTTCTGAAAATTTATACCTTGCTTCAAGGAACCTTTATCATGTTGGCGTAGTAGACGTTGAAGGTATGGATCCAATAAGTCTTGTGGGTTTTGGAAGTGTGATAATTAGCGAAGCGGCTATTAATTCACTTGAGGCAAAATACTCATGAATAGAGAACAATTAAGTACAGTTTTAGTATCGCCACGAGTTTCAGAAAAGACTGCTCGGCTCGCTGACAGTGCTAACCAATACGTGTTTGATGTTTCAAAGACAGCAACAAAGCCTGATATAAAAAAAGCAGTGGAAGTGATGTTTGATGTTGAGGTTGCTTCTGTTCAAGTCGCCAACCTGAAAGGTAAAACAAAAGTATTTAAGAGAAGAACTGGTAAACGGTCAGACGTAAAAAAAGCGTATGTCAGATTGAAACCAGGTTCAGAAATCGAATTTATAGCACCAGAGTAAGGAATAAGGTTACGAATAATGGCACTTGTAAAAGCAAAACCAACATCGCCAGGAAGAAGAGGACTTGTACGGGTAGTTACGCCTGATCTTCACAAAGGTGAACCATATCGTCCATTATTAGAGCAGCAATCTAAAAAGTCAGGACGAAATAATAATGGTCGAATCACTGTTAGGCATCGTGGCGGTGGTCATAAACAGCGATACCGTATCATTGATTTTAAACGTAACAAGGACGGTATCATTTCAGTAGTTGAACGCATTGAATACGACCCTAATCGTACTGCACATATTGCGCTACTTTCTTATGCAGATGGTGAAAAACGATACGTTATTGCTGCAAAAGACATGAAGGCGGGTGATATAATTTCATCAGGCCTCTCAGCTGCGATAAAGGTTGGTAATACATTACCACTTAGAAACATTCCTGTAGGTAGTACGGTTCATTGTGTAGAACTTAAGCCAAACAAAGGAGCTCAGATTGCTCGAAGTGCAGGTACATCTGTTCAGCTTGTAGCTAGAGAAGGAACACATGCCACACTCAGGTTAAGATCTGGCGAAATGAGAAAGGTTTTAGTTGATTGCCGTGCAACTATTGGTGAGGTTAGTAATGGTGAACATTCTTTACGTTCACTTGGTAAAGCTGGAGCAACTCGTTGGAGGGGTGTGCGACCTACCGTTCGTGGTGTCGCTATGAATCCAGTGGATCACCCGCATGGTGGTGGTGAAGGTAGAACATCAGGCGGTCGACATCCAGTTAGTCCATGGGGCTTACCTACCAAAGGTAAGAAAACTAGAAAGAATAAACGAACTGACAAGCTAATTGTCAGACGTAGAAGTAAGAGATAATTAGGAGTAATAGCGGTGGCACGTTCCATAAAAAAAGGACCATTTGTTGATCATCATCTTCAAGCAAAGATCGAAAAAGCAAGAGAGTCTAACGACAAAAAACCAATAAAAACTTGGTCACGTCGCTCAATGGTGTTACCAGACATGCTGGGGTTAACGATCTCAGTACATAATGGTCGACAACATATGCCAGTCTTTATCACAGAGAATATGGTAGGGCATAAGTTGGGTGAATTTGCGGTTACGCGAACTTACCGCGGACACGTTACTGACAAAAAAGCCAAATAAAGATAAAAGGTAAGAATTGTGGAAACTGTAGCAAAACTAAAGCATGCAAGAATTTCAGCTCAGAAGGCTAGGCTGGTAGCTGACCAAGTCAGAGGTTTAAATGTTGAAAAAGCTATCAACCTTTTGACATTTAGTACAAAAAAAGGCGCAGGTATTATTAAGAAAATACTTGAATCAGCAATTGCAAATGCCGAGCACAATAATGGTGCAGATATTGATGAGCTCGTTATTAGTAAAATCCATGTTGATGAAGGGCCTATATTTAAACGTTTCAGAGCTAGAGCAAAAGGTCGCGGCAATAGAATTTTAAAACGAACAAGCCATATCACTTTGGCTGTTGAAGAACAGAGTTAGAGAAAACTTATGGGACAGAAAGTACATCCAACAGGAATTCGTCTTGGTATTGTCAAGGATTGGAATTCGACTTGGTACGCAGATAGTCGTAACTATGCAGAGTATTTAAATACTGATCTAAAAGTCAGAGAATTTTTACAAAATAAATTAAAACATGCGTCAGTTAGTCATATTCAAATTGAACGACCCGCTAACAATGCTCGGATAATTATACACACTGCTAGGCCTGGTATTGTTATCGGTAAAAAAGGTGAAGATATAGAGCAACTAAGAAAAATTGTAAGTGCGATGATGGGTGTTCCTGTGCATGTAAGCGTAGAGGAAATCAGAAAACCTGAATTAGATTCGTATTTAGTCGCTGAAGGTATTGCAAATCAACTGGAGCGTCGTATTATGTTCCGCCGGGCAATGAAGCGTGCGGTAACAAATGCTATGCGTCTAGGTGCAGAAGGAATACGTATAAATGTTGCTGGTCGCCTAAATGGCGCAGAGATAGCAAGAACGCAGTGGTATAGAGAAGGACGAGTTCCTCTTCATACATTGAGAGCCGATATTGACTATGGTACAGCAGAAGCACTTACTACCTATGGAATAATTGGAATTAAAGTCTGGATTTTTAAAGGTGAGATAGTCGATAAAGTCGAAGATATTTCACCTGTAGAATCAGAAGAAAGTAACAAAGCTGGGTAAACAGGAGACACGTAATGCTGCAACCTAAGCGAACAAAGTTTAGAAAACAACAAAAAGGAAGGAACCGTGGACTCGCACTGCGTGGGAACAAGGTAAGTTTTGGTGAGTTTGGCCTTAAAGCTACAACTCGAGGAAGAATAACTTCAAGACAAATTGAAGCTGCTCGACGAGCAATAACAAGGCACGTTAAACGTGGTGCTAAAGTTTGGATTAGAGTATTTCCTGACAAACCAATTACTAAAAAGCCATTAGAAGTAAGACAAGGTAAAGGTAAGGGTAACGTAGAATACTGGGTAGCAGAAATTCAACCTGGTAGAGTGCTTTATGAAATGGAAGGTGTTGATGAAGAGTTGGCACGTGAGGCATTTAGATTGGCTGCGGCTAAACTTCCTGTAAGAACAACTTTTACTATTAGGACAGTATTGTAATGGAAGCTAAAGAATTGAAATCAAAGAGTTCAGAAGAGTTGGAAACATTACTTCTGGACCTCAGAAAAGAACAGTTTAGTTTACGTATGCAACAAGGTACCGGTCAGGCTAATAACCCGCATTTATTTAAAAATTTGCGAAAAGATATTGCCAGAGTAAAAACTGTCTTGAACGAAAACAATTCTGGAAATTAGAATGACTGAAGATACTAAAACAACCAAAACAGTAATTGGTGAAGTCGTAAGTAACGGAATGGAAAAATCAATTACCGTTAAAGTAGAACGTCAGGTAAAACATCCTCTTTATAAAAAATATATAAAGAGATCTACTAAGCTCATGGCTCACGATGAAAACAACGAATGTAATGTTGGTGATACGGTTGCAATCGAAGCATGTAGACCATTATCTAAACAAAAATGTTGGCGCTTACAAAAAGTAGTTGAAAAAGCAGCTCAACTATAAAAATAACTAATATATTTAGGTTTAAAAAGATCAAAATGTCTAACGGAGAAATCAAATGATACAGATGCAGTCAATGCTCGATGCCGCAGATAATAGCGGAGCGCGTCGATTGATGTGTATCAAAGTGCTTGGAGGTTCAGGCATACGTTACGCGGCTATCGGTGATGTAATAAAAGTTACAGTAAAAGAAGCTATACCACGCGGTAAAGTGAAAAAGGGTGATGTATACAACGCAGTTGTCGTACGTACTCGTAAAGGAGTCAGACGACCAGATGGATCTTTAATTAGATTTGATGGTAATGCAGCAGTTTTATTAGATAAACAATTAAATCCAATTGGTACTCGAATTTTTGGACCGGTGACGCGTGAATTAAGAAGTGAAAAATTCATGAGAATCGTCTCCTTGGCACCTGAAGTACTTTAAGGTTCGTAGAATAGTATGAATAAAATAATTAAAGGTGATGAAGTAGTTGTTCTAACTGGCAGAAATAAAGGAGCTAGAGGGACAGTTTTACAGATTGTTTCAACAGATACTGTAATCGTTGAGAATGTAAATCTCGTCAAAAAACACACAAAACCTAATCCCCAGGCAGGAGAGCAAGGTGGGATTGTAGAAAAAGAAGCTGCGATAAATATTTCTAATATCGCAATCTATAATCCAGCTACAGGCAAGTCTGACAGAGTGGGTATTAAAGTACTAGAAGATGGAAAAAAAGTCAGATACTTCAAATCAAACAACGAAGTTGTTGATATCTGATATACAGGCTTAATTATGACTAGATTACAACAAACTTATAAAGAAACCATTGTTCCAAAGCTGCAAGAAGAGTTCGGCTTTAAAAGTGCAATGGAAATTCCCAAAATCACTAAAGTAACTCTGAATATGGGTTTAGGTGAAGCTGTTACTGACAAAAAAGTAGTTGAACATGCTGTCAGAGATTTAGAGCAGATCACTGGACAAAAAGCACAAGTCATCATGGCTAAAAAATCTGTTGCTAATTTCAAAATTAGAGAAGGCTGGCCTAATGGAGCTAAAGTAACTTTACGAAGAGAACGTATGTATGAATTTCTAGATCGCTTAATCAGCGTATCAATTCCGCGTATCCGAGATTTTAGAGGACTCAACGGAAAATCATTTGACGGACGTGGTAATTATTCATTTGGTGTAAAAGAGCAGATCATATTCCCGGAAATAGATTACGACAAAATTGATACATTACGCGGACTTGATATCTGTATAACCACAACTGCTAAAAATGATGAGGAAGGTCGAGCGCTGTTACGTGCATTCAACTTTCCGATCAAAAGTTAATCCGGAGTAAAGCTTCAAATGGCAAAATCATCCATGGTAAATAGAGAGCGAAAAAGAGCTCGTCTTGTTAAACAATATTCAGTGAAACGCGCAAAACTCAAGGAAATGTCAATTGATGAAACATTGAGTGAAGAAGAAAGAAATAAAGCAAGAGTAGATCTACAAAAATTACCAAGGGATTCAAGTGCCTCTAGAAAAAGGAATCGATGTCAAGTAACTGGGAGACCACACGGATATTATCGAAAATTTGGTCTTTCTAGAAATAGACTACGCTTAGCAGCTATGAATGGAGATGTGCCAGGATTAGTTAAAGCAAGTTGGTAGAGATATAAAGTTAATATAGATTACGGAAGTTTAATTATGAGTATGCAAGACCCAATTTCAGATATGTTGACTCAAATTCGCAATGGCCTTAGCGCTGCGAAGCGTTCAGTTACTCTACCTGCGTCTAATAAAAAAGTTCGAATTGCGAATCTTTTGAAAGAAGAAGGTTACATAACGGACTGTACAACGGACACAGTAGACAAGAAACCCGTAATGACAATAGAACTTAAATATCAAGATAATAAACCTGTCATTGATATGATCAAAAGAGTTAGTAAACCCAGCCGACGGGTTTATTGTGGAAATAAAGAAATACCAGAAGTACAAGGCGGTTTCGGCGTAGCAGTTATTTCTACCTCTGAAGGTGTGATGAGTGATCGAGCAGCGCGTAAGCGTGGTATCGGTGGTGAAGTCATCTGTGCAGTATATTAAAACTAATTAACGGAAAGAAAAGAGATGTCTCGCGTATCTAACAACCCAGTTTATTTGCCATCAGGAATTAAAGTTTCCCTAGATGGTCAGATGATAAAAATTGAAGGTTCAAAAGGATCACTTGAACATAATGTCCATGATCTGGTGAAAATAATCCAAGAAGATGAAAGCTTAAAATTCTCAGTAAACAACTCTTCAAAGGAAGCCAACGCACTTGCAGGAACAACTCGAGCAGTTGTGCAAAATATGGTTACTGGTGTATCAGATGGTTTTGTAAAGAAACTTGAAATAAACGGAGTGGGTTATCGTGCACAAGTACAAGGTAAAGTACTAAATCTTACTCTTGGGTTATCTCATCCTGTTAACTATGAAATCCCTGAAGGAATTTCTATAGAAGCACCGAGTCAAACCGAAATTATCGTAAAAGGAATAGACAAACAACAAGTAGGTCAGGTTTCAGCAGAGATTCGTGCCTACAGAAGACCAGAACCTTATAAAGGTAAAGGTATCAAATATGCGGATGAAGTAATCATTCGTAAGGAAGCGAAAAAGGCCTAGGTAAAAGAAATGAGTAAAAAAGCTTCAAGAATACGTCGTTCAGTAAAGACACGTGCAAAAATTAAAGAGTTAGGTATACACCGCTTAAGTGTCCACCGAACTCCAAGGCATATCTATGCACAAATTATTTCACCAGACAGCGAATCAGTTGTAGCGTGCGCTTCATCTTTAGATAAAGAGGTGAAAGCTGATATCAAAAATGGTGGAAATGTGGACGCGGCAATAGTTGTTGGTAAAGCGATAGCTGCTCGCAGTGTAAAATCAGGTGTTGAATCGGTCGCTTTTGATCGTTCAGGATATAAATATCACGGTCGTGTAAAAGCTCTAGCTGACGCAGCGCGCGAAGCTGGTCTGAAGTTCTAGTTTAATACTAGGGAAAAGGTAAATTATGGCAGTAAATACAGAACAAGGTGAAGGCTACATTGAAAAACTGGTTCATGTGAACCGTGTAGCAAAAGTTGTAAAAGGTGGCCGTATTTTTGGTTTCTCAGCACTAACTGTTGTTGGTGATGGTGAAGGTAAAGTTGGTTTTGGAAGAGGTAAAGCTCGAGAGGTTCCAGTAGCTATCCAAAAAGCGATGGAAAACGCCAGAAGAAATATGAAAAAAGTACCACTTAAAGAAGGAACTTTACAATATTCAATTACATCAGAATTTGGTGCAGCAAAAGTACATATGCAACCTGCATCAGAAGGTACAGGTATAATAGCTGGTGGTCCGATGCGTGCCGTATTTGAAGCGGTTGGTGTACATAATGTTCTAGCTAAGTGCATAGGAACTAACAACCCAATTAACGTAGTTCGCGCAACTATAAAAGGGCTTGTCGAAATGAATGCCCCGGACTATTACGCCAGCAAACGTGGAAAAACAGTAGAAGAAATTACGGAATAATAATGGCTAAACAAAACGAACTGAAAGTAACTTTGTTAAAAAGTTTGAATGGTCGAAAAGAATCCCATAAAGCAAGTGTAAGAGGTTTGGGACTACGTAGAATTCGCCATAGTGTTGTTGTGACAGATACCCCTGAAAATCGAGGAATGATCAACGCAGTATCGTATTTGTTACAGGTAGAGGAAGCATAAAATGCATTTGAATACGATTAAACCAGCTGAAGGTGCAAAACGATCTCGTAAGAGAGTAGGTCGTGGAATTGGTTGTGGTCAAGGAAAAACTTGTGGACGCGGCCATAAAGGTCAGCATTCAAGATCAGGTGGTTATCACAAAGTCGGTTTTGAAGGTGGCCAAATGCCTTTACAAAGACGACTGCCTAAATTTGGTTTTAGATCTAGAAAGTCTTTGACTAAAGCTGAGATCAGATTAAACGAACTTGTGCTTGCTAATGTTGATGTTGTAGATCTTAATTCTTTAAAAGATGCTGATATAATTTCGAATAATATTAAATCAGTAAAAGTCATGCTTTCTGGTGAAATTAATAAAGCTATTACACTGAAAGGAATTAAAGCTACAAAAGGTGCTAAAGAAGCTATCGAAGCTGCTGGCGGGAAACTGGAAGACTAGTGGCAAAAAAGAAACAACAAGCAGCTTTGCCTGGTGGTTTATCAGGCGTAGGTGAGGTATCAGAGTTAAAACAACGGCTTCTATTTCTATTAGGTGCATTGATTGTTTTTAGGATCTGTACTCATATTCCAGTACCTGGAATAAATCCATATGCATTAGCAGCGCTGTTTGAACAACAGCGTGGAACAATATTAGACATGTTCAACATGTTTTCTGGTGGTGCTCTTGAACGGTTTTCAGTAGTTGCTCTAGGAATAATGCCTTACATTTCTGCATCGATCATAATGCAGCTATTGACTGTCGTACATCCAAAACTTGAACAATTAAAAAAAGAAGGTGAAGCAGGTCGTAGGAAGATTACTCAATATACCCGCTATGGGACAGTTGTATTAGCAACTTTTCAGGCACTTGGTATTGCGATTGCCCTTGAAGGCCAGTCAGCTGGGACGCAAGGGTTAGTTATTGATCCAGGTATGGCATTCAGATTAACTGCTGTTACTACTCTAGTAACAGGAACACTTTTCCTGATGTGGCTGGGTGAGCAGATCACAGAACGAGGCATAGGTAACGGTATTTCGATAATTATCTTTGCTGGGATCGTTGCTGGTCTACCTGCCGCAATAGGTGGCACATTAGAACTTGCACGAACGGGTGAGTTGCATTGGCTAATGGTTTTTGGTTTGTTTGGGCTTGCTTTATTAGTGACTGCATTTGTAATCTTTGTTGAACGAGCTCAAAGAAGAATAACTGTAAATTACGCAAAGAAACAGGTGGGCCGAAAGATGTACGGTGGGCAATCAAGTCATCTTCCACTGAAATTAAATATGGCAGGTGTTATACCGCCAATATTTGCATCAAGTATTATTTTATTCCCTAGTACTATTGCTGGTTGGTTTGGAAGTAAGGATGGGATGGGTTGGTTAAAAGACATAAGCACAACTCTTTCACCTGGGCAGCCACTTTATGTGATGTTTTACGCTGCAGCAATTATATTCTTTTGTTTCTTTTATACGGCTTTGGTTTTTAACCCGCGTGAAACTGCAGATAATTTAAAGAAATCTGGAGCGTTCATTCCAGGTATAAGGCCTGGTGAGCAAACATCGAATTATATAGATGGTGTGATGACAAGATTAACAATGGCCGGTGCAATTTACATAACTGCAGTTTGCTTGTTACCAGAATTCTTAATATTAAAGTTTAACGTTCCATTTTATTTTGGTGGAACATCATTGCTGATTATAGTTGTTGTGGTTATGGACTTTATGGCTCAAGTTCAATCTCATCTAATGTCACATCAGTATGAAGGTCTGATGAAAAAGGCTAACCTTAAAGGTTATGGCCGATAAGATAGTTTGAGGAAAAGAAATGAAAGTAAGAGCATCAGTAAAAAAAATGTGTAGAAATTGCAAAGTAATACGTCGTAAAGGTGTAATTCGAGTAATTTGCAAAGATGGTAGACATAAACAAAGACAAGGTTAAACCCTTGATTAAATGCGCATTAAAGAATAGAATTTCGCGCTTTTTCAGCATTAAAAGTTAGGTTAGGAGATTAAAAGCATGGCTCGTGTTGCAGGGGTAAACATCCCGGATCAAAAACACACCGTAATAGCATTAACATATATTTACGGCGTTGGACTTAGTCGAGCAAAAAATATTTGCTCGGAAACAGGAGTCGCTCAAAACTTAAAGGTTAAAGAGTTAACTGAAGAACAGCTTGAAAAATTAAGATCAGCTGTTGGCAGTTTCCAAGTTGAAGGCGACCTACGCCGTGAAGTCTCTATGAACATTAAACGACTTATGGATTTAGGTTGTTTTAGAGGGATTCGTCACCGAAGAGGTTTACCTTTACGCGGACAACGAACTAAGACAAATGCACGGACTAGAAAAGGCCCTAGAAAGCCAATACGTAAATAATTACTAAATCAGGTTTTAACAAATATGGCTAAGTCACCAGGAAAAGTAAAAAAGAGAGCGAAAAGAACCGTAGTAGATGCTGCTGCACATGTTCATGCTTCTTTTAATAATACAATCATCACGATTACTGATCGACAAGGAAATGCATTGGGGTGGGCGACTGCTGGAGGGAGTGGATTTAGAGGCTCTCGTAAAAGTACACCATTTGCAGCTCAAGTAGCTGCAGAAAATCTAACTGACACGATGAATGAATATGGGATCAAAACCCTGGAGGTTTATATAAAGGGCCCAGGTCCTGGTAGAGATTCTGCTGTACGATCGCTGAATAACGCAGGTTTCAAAGTTATCAATATATCAGACGTTACACCGATTCCACATAATGGATGTCGGCCACCTAAGAAAAGAAGAGTATAGAGTAGATACCTCATGGCTAGATACATAGGACCAAAATGTAAGTTAAGTAGAAGACACGGCGTAGATCTTTTTTTAAAAAGTCATGCACGCCCTTTAGAATCTAAATGTCAACTTGAGAAAGCTCCAGGTCAACATGGAGATAGCAGACAACGAAGAATGTCTGACTATGCAGTTCAGTTGAATGAAAAACAAAAGTTGCGTCAGATCTATGGAGTGCTAGAACGTCAATTCAGGAATTACTACAAAAAAGCATCTAAAATTAAAGGCTCTACAGGTGAAAACTTACTGAAACTATTGGAATGTAGGCTGGATAATGTTGTCTATCGTATGGGATTTGGTGCAACTCGAGCAGAATCTCGTCAATTAGTAAGCCACAAAGCAATCTTAGTTAATGGTCAAAGTGTAAATATACCGTCATACACAGTTAAAGCTGATGATGTGATTTCAGTAAGAGAAAAAAGTCGCAAACAAGTACGTATTCAAGACTCATTAGTATTAGCTGAACAGTTTGGTATTCCAGAATGGATGCAAGTAGACGCTAAAAAAATGGAGGGTTTATTTAAATCAGTTCCAGATCGTAGCGATCTACCAGCTGATATAAATGAATCACTAGTTGTCGAATTATATTCTAAATAATACTGGTTAGGAGAGATTACCATATGGGCACATCCGCTACGGAATTTTTAAAACCACGTATTGTTGACGTTGATTTTATTGAAGATAAAGTTGCAAAGTTAGTTCTTGAGCCACTTGATAGAGGTTTCGGACATACGATGGGCAATGCACTACGCCGAGTTCTTTTATCATCAATCAAGGGTTCTGCTGTGGTAGAAGTTGAAATTGAAGGTGTTCTTCATGAATACACTACTATCGAAGGTGTACAAGAAGATGTAACTGATATTTTGCTCAACCTGAAAGGCCTGGCCATTGAGATGCATGCAAAAGAAGAATCAACAATTACAATAAATAAAAAAGGTCCAGCAAATGTAGTAGCAGGTGACATCACTGTCGATCATGATGTAGAGATAATTAATAAGGATCATCACATAGCTACACTTACAGATGGCGCTGAACTCAACATGACGATGAAAGTTAAATCAGGTCGTGGTTATGTTGCTGCAACAACTCAAGTAAGTTCTGAAGACGAAGAGCAGGCAATCGGAAGCTTGAAGTTAGATGCTTCGTTTAGTCCAATTCGCAGAGTTGCTTATGAAGTACAAAGTGCACGGGTGGATCAACGTACTGACTTAGATAGACTCGTTCTTGAAATAGAAACAAACGGCGCTGTCGATCCAGAAGAAGCACTGAAAGGCGCAGTTAAAATACTTATCGATCAATTAGCGGTATTTGTAGATTTAAATACGATAGAAGCGAGCGAACCAGAAAAAGAAGAAGAAGTAGAAGTAGATCCAATTCTACTGCGTTCTATAGATGATTTAGAACTCACTGTTAGATCTGCAAATTGTCTAAAAGCAGAAAGTATTTGCTATATCGGTGATCTGATTCAAAGGACAGAAGTAGAATTACTCAAAACACCTAATCTTGGTAAGAAATCATTAACAGAGATTAAGAGTGTATTAGCTGCTAGAGGTCTTTCATTAGGCATGCGACTAGAAAACTGGCCACCAAAAGATTTGATTGGTACGTTAACAGCATAATCGATTGATCAAAAATAAAGATAACTTTAGGAAGTAAAGAAAATGCGTCATTTAAAAAGTGGACGGAAGTTAAATAGAAATAGTAGTCATAGAAAAGCGATGTTTAAAAACATGGCTAATTCAATATTTCGTCACGAACTGATCAAAACAACGCTACCAAAAGCTAAAGAATTACGACGCACAGCTGAACCACTTATTACACTAGCAAAAAATGATACGGTAGCTAATAGACGTCTAGCGTTTGCTAGATTGCGCGATAAAGAAATGGTTGCAAAGCTATTTACAGAGCTTGGTCCAAGATATGCTAACAGACCTGGCGGTTATCTAAGAATTCTTAAATGTGGTTTTAGGCCAGGCGATGCTGCGCCGATGGCAATTGTAGAACTAGTTGATCGACCAGAAGAAGAAGTTGAAGAAGATACTGAAGAGTAAAATTTACGCAATAAATATTAACAAAAAAGCCGATTTAAAATCGGCTTTTTTGGTCACACCTTTTAATCTGACAAGGGGCGATATTTAACTCGTCTGGGTTGATCTGCATCATCACCAAACCGTTTTTTTCGATCTTTCTCATAATCTGAATAATCACCTTCAAACCAGGTAATCTGGCTATCGCCTTCAAAGGCGAGTATATGAGTTGCTGTACGATCCAGAAACCAGCGATCATGTGAAATTACGACAACGCAGCCAGGGAAATTCAGTATAGCTTCTTCGAGCGCTCTAAGTGTTTCCACATCAAGATCATTAGTAGGTTCATCGAGGAGCAAGACATTGCCACCCGAGCGGAGCATCTTAGCTAAATGGACTCTATTACGTTCACCACCCGATAATTGATCAATTTGCTTTTGTTGATCACCACCTTTGAAGTTAAAACGACCTACGTAACTTCTGGACGGACATTCATAGCTATCAACTTTAATAATATCCTGACCCTCTGAAATTTCCTCCCAAACGGTTTTAGTATCATCGAGTGAATCTCTTGATTGATCAACATAGGCAAACTTTACAGTTTCACCAATTTTTATTTCGCCACCATCAGGGTTTTCCTGTTCTGTCATTAGCTTAAATAAAGTAGATTTACCTGCACCGTTCGGCCCGATAACTCCAACGATTCCGCCGGGCGGTAAATTGAATGTTAGTTGATCATAAAGAAGCTTGTCACCAAAAGCCTTTTTAAGATTTGTTGCTTTAACAACAACATCTCCCAGGCGTGGACCTGGTGGAATATATATTTCATTAGTTTCGTTTCTTTGTTGAAAATCCTTTGAGCTAAGTTGATCAAATTGTTGTAATCGAGCCTTACTTTTTGCGTGTCTGCCTTTGGCTCCTTTCCTTACCCATTCTAACTCAGCTTTAATAGCCTTCTGATGTGAGCGTTGTTGTTTTTCTTCGTTAGCTAAACGATCATCTTTTTGCTCCAACCAGGAAGAATAATTTCCCTCCCATGGAATTCCATGACCTCTATCTAATTCTAAAATCCAGCCAGCGACATTATCTAAAAAATAACGATCATGAGTAACCGCAACAACTGTACCTTCAAACTGTTCGAGAAACCTCTCCAGCCAGGCGACAGATTCAGCATCTAAATGATTAGTTGGTTCATCAAGTAATAGCATGTCTGGTGATGACAATAGCAATCGACAGAGTGCCACTCGTCGACGTTCGCCACCAGATAAAGTTGTAACATCAGCTTCCCATGGGGGTAAGCGTAAGGCATCTGCTGCCATTTCAAGTTTCCGATCTAATTCCCATGCGCCAGCAGCATCAATAGCTGATTGTACTTTTGATTGTTCTTCGAGCAATTGTGTCATTTGATCGTCATCCATTGGTTCTGCAAAGCGATCATTGATGTCATCAAATTCTTTCAATAATGCTGCAACCTCAGCAACCGCTTCTTCTACATTGCCTCGAACATCTTTTGATGGATCCAACTGAGGTTCTTGAGGTAGATAGCCTATATTAAGATTTTTCATAGGGATGGCTTCCCCATCAAATTCTTTATCTACGCCTGCCATAATTTTGAGCAGAGTAGATTTACCTGAACCATTAAGCCCAAGAACGCCTATTTTTGCACCGGGAAAATAGCTCAGGGAAATATCGCGCAGAATTTTACGTTTGGGTGGAACCGTCTTGTTGACACGGTTCATTGAAAACACATATTGCGCCATTAAATTACCTCAGTGATATGTTATGAAAAATCAGGCTGCGATTTGATCTCGCGTAAATACCCAATCATTATCTTTCGATAAAGAAGAATTAAATTGATACCCTTCTACGTTAAAGTTTTTGATCTTTTCTGGATCTTTTATTTTATTTTCAATAATAAAGCGACTCATTAGACCACGCGCTTTCTTTGCATAAAAACTGATCAATTTATAAGTTCCATTTTTGTTGTCTTTAAACACAGGAGTAATTATCTCTGCTTCTATATTTTTAGTTTTTAATGCTTTTGAATATTCGTTTGAAGCTAAATTAATCAGCACAGAATTTTTATCAAATTCATTGTTTATTGCTTCAGTTAGCTTATTTCCCCAGAACTCGTAGAGATTTGTTCCTCTGTGATTTGTAAAGCGAGTTCCCATTTCAAGACGATAAGCCTGAATTAAATCTAAAGGTTTTAATAAACCATATAAGCCTGATAAAACCCTTAAATGTTTTTGTGCAAACTGGATATCTTTTTTGTTTAGTGATTCTGCATCTAAGCCGGTATAAACATCGCCTTTAAAGGCATAAATACACTGTTTGGAATTTTTAGGTGTGAAAGGTGTTTGCCAGTTTTGATTACGATCATAATTAAGTTCACCAAGCTTTTCGCTTATTTTCATAAGTGAACTGAGATCGTCTGGGCCAAGTTGCTTTAACTCGTCCATTAACTGGCAACTGTCTTCTAGAAAAGCAGGCGTAGTAAAGTCTGCGAATTTAGGCTCTGACACAAAATCGAGTGTTTTAGCCGGAGAGATAATAATTTGCATGAGTAATCTCCATAAGTGTTGTACCCTATTGTACAACTTTTTAGCACCATATTTGGAGGCACATATGGTTGATGAGACCGAAAAATTAGCACAAGCAATGTATGACCTGGGTGAAATCACTTTAGTTGAGATTACCGAGAATCTAAAACAAGATCCTTTTGATCAACAAAAGATATATGAAAAATGGATAAAAGAAGAAGAATGGCAACTCCGTGAGCAGGGAATACCATTAGCAATTGGGCTAGATCCTGAAAAGTGGAAAGAACTTTTTAAGCTTGCCGGTTTTGAAGAAGTTGAAGAAGCTGCCTGGGAAGCGATAAAAAAATTAACCCCAACGGGTGAAGGACCAAATGTGCTTAATCCAGAAGAGGAAGTTGAAAAATGGAAAGTAAATTCAACAGAGTTCTATCGATGGTTGAACCAGCAGGGAATCAGCGTACCTGATGCATTAGACAGCCTGATGCAGTTTGTTATGACTATTGTCAAAAAGCCTGTCAGTGAAGCAATGGCGTCTGATCAAGCAGGTTTATTTCCGCAGACCAGATCAAGTGATCGAGAGAAAGTATTGGGTGCAGCATTTAATATCGTATCGAAAGAACCAAATGCATGCCGCGATGATTCTGGCTTGACTAATGGAAGCAAATTAGCAGAAATGATCGCAGCACAATCTGTGCTCTGGTTTGAATCTTCAAAACCACCAATGAGTGTTAAAGATATGTCTGAGTTTTTAGAAAAATGGCTGGAGTGATCTCTTTCGATCAAGTGTAAAATCTGGTCAAAGTTGTAAATTAAGGAATAATGTTTAGCTCGATTTTTTCGAAGGCGTCGCCGGTAAATAAAAATGATCCTAACTCAGGTTCGTCATTCTTCAGAGAAATAATAAAATAGGCTGTTCCAGGGTAGGCAGCTTCTTGTAAATCTTGCTCAGATGGTAATGCTTCACTTCGCGGATGTGAATGATAGATCCCACATAGATGTTCTCCATGCTCGCGCATAGTTTTTAATGCGGCAATTTGTGATTGTGGTTGCATATAAAAAGATGTTGCAGGTTCAACGGCAATGTTCGGAATTCGATATAAACTCACAGGCAGTTGATCTTCAATAGTCATATGTGTGGCCAATAAACCACAAACTTCTTGTTCAGGCGTTTCCAAAGCATGATCAAACATATGCTTTTTGAGTTGTTGCGGAAGCTTAAATAACATTTAGTTATTAACTGGATCCACAGACAGGACAATCAGGATCTTTTTTATATTTCATTGTTTGAAATTCTGAAGTTGTTGCGTCAAACAACATTAATTGTCCGATTAAGGTTTTACCAATATTGGTTATTAGTTTGATCGTTTCCAATGCCTGCATCGATCCAATAATTCCTAGCAGTGGCGCAATCACGCCTGTCTGGCTGCAAGTCTCGTCTGAAAACTCATCATCATTGTATAAACAACGATAACAGGGCGCGTTACTATCACGGTGATCAAAAACACTTAATTGACCTTCAAAACGAATCGCCGCACCAGAAACCAGCGGCGTTTTAGTATCATGACAGGCTTTGTTGACGGCAAACCGCGTTGCAAAATTATCGCTACCATCGATAACGACATTGGCTATTTTTGTTTGTTGAAGTAGATCTTTTTCATCAAGTTGTTTGTTTATCGTGGTGATTTTGCAATCGGGATTTAGTGCAAGAAGTCGCTCTTTTGCCGATTCAACTTTTGCACGATTAAGATCATTTGTGGAGTGGACGATCTGTCTTTGTAAATTAGATAACTCTACGCTATCAAAATCAACAAGAATTAAATGACCGACTCCTGCCGATGCCAGATACATAGAAACGGGAGAGCCCAAACCACCCAGGCCGATCAATAAAATAGTTGAATTCAGGAGCTTTTGTTGGCCTTTTATATCGAACTCCGGCAGCATTATCTGTCGACTATAGCGAAGTAATTGTTCGTCTTTCATTAGTCTAAATATTGATGCCAGTGCCGTGGACGGTCATCTTTTTTAATTTTATCATGGCGTAATTGATAATAAGAAACATACACAGTTTGGACGTGTGTTTCCCAACCTCGTGGTGTGGATTGCCATGCTTTTTCTATTTTCTTTTTCCAGTCTGATATTTTCATAAAATAATCTTTCACAGGATTATTAGGGAATTTTAGTGGCCTGAATCAAGATTGCTGTCCAAATGTTACTCTATCAAGATTAGCATAATCTTGCAGCGTTTCGATTGCTCGGAATCCATTACGATCCAATAATTGTTGAACAGCTTGTTTTTGATCATAACCGTGCTCAAGCACTAACCAGCCACTTGTATTTATATGATCGGGTATTGTTTGAATAATTTCTCGAATGGCATCTAATCCGTCAGATCCACTTGTAAGTGCTAGCAATGGCTCATGCTGAACATCGCCTTGTTTTAAACAAGGATGATTGTCAGCGATATAAGGTGGATTACTGACAACAAGATCAAAACGAGAATTCCCTAATGCATCGCACCAACGGCCATGTTGGAGTTTGATATTTTTTAGCTGAAGCTGAATAATATTTTCAGTCGTGATTTCTAAAGCCTCAGCCGAAATATCAGTTGCAAGGATTTCACAATCAGGATTTTCTGCGGCTATGGAAAGCGCAATTGCACCGCTTCCTGTACCTAGGTCAGCAATCGTTTTAATTGAATGTTTTGTGATCAAAGAATTGGCCAGTTCAACGAGATGCTCAGTTTCTGGGCGTGGGACCAACGTGTTTCGATCAACAAGTAAATCAAGCGACCAAAATTCACGGTGTCCGGTTAAATGAGAAACAGGAATCCCTGCTACTCTTTTTTCTATTAGATCAAAAAATTGTTTTTGTTTCTGATCAGAAATAATTTCTTCGGGAGATTTATATAAATAACTGCGATCAATATCGAGAACATGACAAAGTAAAACTTGTGCGTCAATTTGAGGAGATTCTGATCCTGCCAGTTTTTTTTGACCCTGCTTAAGCAAGGTCGCGATGGAACTCATGCGTTCGCCATTGAGGCAAATAGATCGGCCTGATGTTCCTGAATAAGTGGCTCGATAATTTGATCAACATCGCCTTCCAAAATTTGATCAAGTTTATACAGCGTTAGATTAATTCGATGATCAGTAACGCGACCTTGCGGGAAATTATAAGTCCGGATCCGTTCAGAACGATCACCACTTCCGACCAGGGTTCGTCGATTCTCAGCTTGTTCTGATTCTTGCTTCTCGCGTTCTGTCGACAGTAATCTGGATTTTAGAATGTTCATCGCGTGAGCCTTGTTTTTATGCTGCGAACGCTCATCCTGACATTCAACAACAACACCTGTCGGCACATGTGTTATCCGGATGGCAGAATCGGTTTTATTAACATGCTGACCACCAGCACCTGATGCGCGAAACGTATCGATGCGCAGATCGGCTGGATTAATATCGATATCATCAACTTCATCTACTTCTGGCAAAACCGCAACCGTACAAGCCGAGGTATGAATGCGTCCTTGAGATTCAGTTTCAGGCACACGTTGTACACGATGTACGCCAGATTCAAACTTCATTCTTGAATAAGCACCTTGCCCAATAACGCGAATAATTACTTCTTTATAACCACCGATTTCACTAATGCTCTGATTGATCGGTTCTATCTTCCAATTTCGAGATTCCGTGTAACGCGTGTACATACGCAAAAGTGCACCGACAAACAGAGCGGCTTCATCGCCGCCCGTTCCGGCGCGAATTTCGAGAAAAATATTACTATTATCGGAAGGATCTTTAGGTAGTAACAAGATTTGTAATTGTTGTTCCAGCGCTTCAATTTCCACTTCAGCTTCTTTCAATTCTTCAGCAGCGAGTTCTCGCATATCAGGATCAGAATCTTTAAGCATTTCCTGAGAGCTAGAAATAGTTTCCTTATTTTTCTGATACTTCTGAAAGCAGAAAACAACGGGTTCAACTTCTGAATATTCACGTGAAAGTTCACGGAATTTATTTTGATCATTAATAATTTCTGGTGCGGAAAGCATGCCTTCCAGCTCGGTCTTACGCTCGGACAGATTTTCCAGTTTTAAAATCAGGGAGTCTTTCATGAATAAAGTTCAGGTTGTTGTTGAAAAATGGTTAAGCGTATCTTATCGAGTGAGCAAGATATTTTACCTGAAATAAAGGTGAATTTGGGGCTTATTCTAACCCACGAAAAATTACGGGCGCAGTTACATTAAAACGTTTTAGAAATTACTGATCAGAATTTCTGCCTTTTTACTTTCCGAAAGTTTGATCTTTAGTCATCTCAAGGCTACCTTCGAAAATAGCACCTTCTGCGATCACTAAATCACGCGTATTAACTTTGCCTTTGATACGGCCAGTTTTAGCAATTTCAACCCGTGTTGCCGCAGTAAGATCGCCTTCAAGAGTGCCTTCAACAATACAAATATTCGTAGTGACATTCGCTTCAACTATTCCAGCCTCGCCAACCGAAAGTGTACCGTTAAGCCCATTGATAGAACCATTAACTTTGCCATCTACATTCAACGAACCGTCAAAATTGATCTCACCCGAAAACTCAAAGCCTTGTCCAACAAGGCCAATAGAATCCTTCATCATTTATCCTCTATAAAAACATAAGGGAATATTGAGCATCTTTTGTGCCAGCTAAGCAATATATGGGCTGATAACATTTGTGTACGCAATGAAAAACAATGAAATTTCTTAAAAAAAGACGTTATTTATATTAATGATCACGATCCGATAACGGAATCATTAAAGTCCGCGCTGTAACAAATCGATTAACTACACTACTATTAATACCTGATAAGAAAAATGACTTACATTAAAACGCAGGTATTATTTGAACTTATGACTATCATTGTTGCTGTAAGAAAAGGTAAAAAAGCAGCTATCGCCGCTGACACGCAATATTCACAAGGAAATACCGTTGTTCCAGGTGATATGCGTAGCTACCCTAAGAAAATTCACAATGTTGCTGGTGCCTATGTCGGCATTGCTGGCACTTCCGCTCATCATTCAGTTTTTCGCTCTTTAGCAGCCAATAAACCGGATCTATTTAATTTTGATAACGCAGAAGCCATATTTGAAACGTTCCGAAGGATCCATCCAATACTAAAAAAAGAATATTTTGTTTATACAAATGAAAGTGATGGATCACAGGAATACGAATCGAACCAAATGAATGGACTTATCGTCAGCAAAGGCGGTATTTACTCCTTCTTTAGCTATCGAGAAATAGCTGAATATAGATTGTTCTGGGCATGTGGTTCGGGAAAAAGCTATTCATTAGGCGCACTAGATGCGTTATACACATCAAGGAAACCAGCAAAAGAAATTGCTGAACTTGGGGTGCTGAGTGCGTGCAAGTTTGACAAGAGCTGCGGGTTGCCACTTGAGAGCTATGAAATTGATCTTGAAAGCTAGATGGTGAAAGAGTGAATTATGTCGAGTCTGACCCTATTTATTATCTTCAAAATGCCACGACTAAAAATATTCAATAGAACTGGACGTGCTTTCTTAAACAAATCGTCGTCAGGGTCTGTCAGAATTC
>JBGCGE010000035.1:0-44556 GCA_045110495.1 Gammaproteobacteria bacterium | reverse complement strand
CTAATGGAACCAAAGGTACTAATGGAGCCAACGGTACTAATGGAACCAACGGTACTAATGGAACCAACGGTACTAATGGAACCAACGGTACTAATGGAACCAACGGTACTAATGGAACCAATGGTACTAATGGAACCAATGGTACTAATGGAACCAATGGTTCAAATAGCAACTTTAGCCAACAGATCCAACAAATCCAACAACTGCTTGCTCAAATCACCACTGCACTTAGTAACCTAAGTACAGGTGGCGGTCAGGGTACTGGTGGTGGCCAAGGCACAGGTGGTGGCCAGGGTACTGGTACTGATGGTGGCCAAGGCACAGGTGGCGGTCATGGTACTGATGGTTGTGATGGTGGAGGTCAGGCAGCAAATGACTCCGGTCAACAGTCACAGCAAATGGCTCAAATAATGCAGATATTGCAGCAGCTTATGCAAATGATCCAGCAGCTGATGTCTAGCATGAGTCAAGGTGGCCAAGGTGGCCAAGGTGGCGGACATCAAGGCGGCATGGGCATGGGTATGGGCATGACTGGCAACGATTAAGCCTGATATGCCAACAGCTTAAGCTTATATTTAGGTAAATAAATGAGGGGGGAAGGTTTCCTTTCCTCCTCAGATATTGAATAAGCTTGTAAGGCTGGTAGTAAATTTTCAAAAAGATTTTTAATGTTGAATTCGTAGTAGTATGGATTACGAGAGAGACTTAAAACTCTGTTAATAAAGAAAACGGCTTCAGTACAGACAAGGAATCAATGACTTGTACTGAAGCCATCTTCTCAAAACTATTTGCAGTATTTAGTAGAAGAACAGTGTATACAGACTGTTAATGAAAGGAATTTAGGAACAGTAAATCATGTCAGAAAACTCAAATCTTAGTGATCTAACACTGAAACAGCTTTTACAGCTGTATAAGACGCCTACGTCTTCTAGAGGTGAAGGGGAGTTGAAAGGCAAGGTTCCTGCAAGTCAGCAGGAAGATATTGATAAGTTTTCTTCTATAGCGTCTGATAGATCAGTTGATCCGTCACTTGACAATAAAATAGATCAAAATCTTGCGCGCATTGTTGATGATTTGATCAAAAAGATAGGATCATAAATCCTGCCGTTATACTCAAATTCAGATCTTAATTTTAGATCTTAGCTCTTCAAAAAAAATCTCACTCCACCCAGTTACTTAATAATTTATATTAATAACAAATAATTAACTCTTTCTTGTAAATCTGATAATACTTCGTCTATCTCGTTTACTCGGTCTCCCCGGTGTTGCTGGTCTAAGAGCAGATTCGGCTTTTAGTTGTTCTGCCAGTTTTTCTCTAGAAGAAATACTGTGATCAGATTCTTCATAAAGTTTTGCTGCCTGAGACGCCGGCCCACGATGCTTTGACAGCGCCTTGACGGAAACTTCATAAATAAATGGGCCTCTTCGAATTTTAAGTTGATCATCTATTTTGATATTTTTTGAAGGTTTAGCACGCGCTCCATTAATATCAATTTTGCCACCTTTAATTGCATCAGATGCAAGGTTACGTGTTTTGAAAAAGCGCGCAGACCAAAGCCATTTATCTATTCTCAACTCTTTGATTTCACTACTTGTTTTATTTTTCATAGATTAACTTTTCTAGAGGATCTTAACAGCATTGTAGCCGTCTGATTGTATGGATCAAATTGTGCTTTCTTTACTATTGTTTTTTAGAGTCAATTGCTTGTCATTCTGAACACTATGTTTTTTCTAAGTACATGATCTTTATAGACAAGCTCAGATGGCATGGTGATTGCTACCCAAGTGTAACTACGACAATGAGGACAATAAGATGGCTGAAGAAGATGATAAAGATGGATCAGAAGAAGGAGCTGAAGAGTCTAAAGGCGGTAGTAAGAAGAAATTGATCATTATGATTGTCGCTGCAGTTCTAATAATTGGCGGCGGTGCTGGTGGTGCTATGTTTTTCATGGGTGGTGAAGAAGAAGTTGCTGAAGGTGAAGAGGGCGCAGCTGAAGAAGCAGAAGAAGAACCTAAAGATATTGCCTATGTACCATTTGCAAAACCACTGGTAGTGAATTTTCAAGCTGCTGATGGTAAGACCCGATTTCTGAAGACGGAAGTTACTCTAATGACAGAGGATGAAGCAAGAATAGCTGATATTGAGAAACATCTTCCAAAAATTCAGCATATTGTGAATCTAGTTTTTAGTCGACAAGTGTATGAAGAGCTTGGTACGCCAGAAGGTAAGGAAAAAATGCGTCTGGAAGCACTTCAAGAAATTAAAAACATACTAAAAAAGTCGATGGGTGAAAAGAGCGTCGATGATATTTTGTATACGAATTTCGTTACTCAGTAATTGAGTATTTAGGATTAAAAGAGCGTATTAAGGAAAGTCATATGGCCGGTGCAGACATTCTTTCACAAGATGAGATCGATGCTCTTTTAAATGGAGTTGACGGCGGTGACGTCGAAACTGAAGTTGAAGAAGAGGCTGATAACGGAGAAGCGAAAGGTTACGACTTTAATTCGCAAGATCGAATTGTTCGTGGTCGTTTGCCGACACTGGAAATGATCAATGAGCGCTTCGCCAGAAATTTCCGAGTAAGCCTGTTTAATATTTTGAGGCGTTCACCAGAAATTGTGGTTGAAGGTATAGAAATGATGAAGTTTGGTGAATATATCCATACTTTGTTCATGCCTTCGAATATGAATATGGTGAAAATGAATCCTTTGAGAGGAACGTCGCTTTTTGTCTTAAACCCAAAGTTGGTTTATTCCTTAGTCGATAATTTTTTTGGTGGATCTGGGCGGTTTCATACAAAGATTGAAGGGCGAGAGTTTAGTGCAACAGAGATGAGAATTGTTATGAATGTTCTGGATCAAATATTTATTGATCTGGGAGAAGCATGGAAACCTGTAATGGAAATTGATCATCAATATCTCAATTCTGAGGTGAATCCACAGTTTGCAAATGTGGTGAGCCCGAGTGAAGTAATGATCATTTCTAATTTTCATGTTGACCTCGACGGTGATGGAGGTTCGCTTCAAATAGCGATGCCTTACTCAACGATTGAGCCTATCAGAGAAATGCTTGATGCGGGTATTCAAAGTGATGCGTCGGATACCGATGAGCGATGGGTTATTTCTTTACGTGAAGAATTGAATACAGCGACTCTTGAATTAAGTAGTACTTTGACGACCAAACAAGTAAGTCTAAGGGATGTTCTAGCAATGCAAACGGGTGACATTGTACCTGTAGACATTCCTGATAATGTTATAGCTACCGTTGAAGGAGTACCTGTTTTAAAAGCACGGTTTGGAGAATCTCGTGGTAATTGTGCATTGAAAGTTGATGAAGTATTTCATGGTGGACTCTAACAATTAAGTGAGCTTTATTAAAGTTTAACGGAGCAACATATGACCGATGATGTAGTAGATGAAGATCAGGATGCGTCCACTGACGCCGATTGGGGCGATGCGCTAGCTGAACAAGCTGAAGGTGAGGCGGGTGATGCTGATTGGGGCGATGCGTTAGCTGAGCAAGCTGAAGGCGAGGCAGGTGATGCTGATTGGGGCGATGCGTTAGCTGAACAAGCTGAATCTGAAGCCGTGGAAGCGAGTCCTGCTGGGTTACAGCAACTAACCTCCGATGCTAGTGAACATGTTGAAGGAAATCTGGATCAAATTCTTGATATTCCTGTCACACTCGGAGTGGAGATCGGAAGTACCAAAATCGCAATACGAAACCTGCTACAGCTAAATCAAGGGTCAGTTGTTGAACTTGATCGGCTTGCGGGCGAACCATTAGATGTAATGGTAAATGGGACGTTAGTAGCGCATGGAGAAGTGGTGGTGGTAAATGAAAAATTTGGTATTCGATTAACCGATGTTATTAGTGCGCAAGATCGAGTCAAAAAGCTTAGATAATGGAATATTTAATCAAACGTTTTTCTGTTGCGGTTGGTCTGTTTATTTCTACCGCTCTTTATGCGGAAGAGGAAAATGCAATGGTAGAACCACTTTCTGTTGGAAGTATGCTCCAGGTTCTTGCCGGATTAACTGCAGTTTTAATTTTATTTTATGGGCTTGTTTTCGTTATCAAACGCATGGGTGGTTTTAGTGCTGGGCAAGGTGGAAAAATGCGCGTTATCGATGGTGTATCTGTAGGCACCCGAGATCGGGTGTTACTTGTGCAAGTCGGCGAAAAGCAAGTATTGATCGGCGTATCAACAAGTGGCATTTCACCGATTACTGTTTTTGATCAAGAAGTGATCACCGCAGAAGAAATAGCTGAAAATGGCTTTGCTGGTCAATTACAGCAACAAATAAAAAGTCGTTTGAACCCTCAAGCGACTCAGAATCAAAAATCAGATCAGAGTAATTCCTCCAAGCCATTATGAAAAAAATATTTTTGATCTTTTTTGTAGTCTTCTTTTCGTCTTCCGTGTTTTCCGCCGAAGGATTAGAAGCATTAACGATCACCACAAATGAAGATGGTGAACAAAGTTACAGCCTGACTTTACAAGTGTTAATCCTGATGACAGTGATGACACTGTTGCCCGCGATGTTTTTGATGATGACTTCTTTTACTCGGATCATCATCGTTCTGGCTATTCTTCGACAGGCATTAGGAACAGCTCAAACGCCTTCCAGCCAGATTTTGATCGGCATTGCGCTTTTCCTTACTTTTTTCATCATGGCACCTGTTTTTGACAAAGTTTATGAAAGTGCCGTCACGCCATATTTGAATGAAGAAATGACAATGCAAGCTGCATTAATGGAAGCTAGCATGCCTATGCGTGAATTTATGATGGCGCAGACGCGTGAAGCTGATCTGAATATGTTTTCTGGTATTGCAGGTGCGAATGACTTTGCAGAACCAAAAGATGTGCCGTTATCTATATTAGTCCCTTCATTTTTAACCAGCGAATTAAAAACGGCATTCCAGATTGGATTTTTGATCTTCATTCCCTTTTTGATCGTCGATATGGTTGTGGCCAGTGTGTTGATGTCCATGGGTATGATGATGTTGTCACCTATGATCATTTCTCTACCCTTCAAGATTATGTTGTTTGTACTTGTTGATGGCTGGGTTTTGATCGTCGGATCGTTAGCCTCGAGTTTTTACACATGACGCCTGAATTTGCATTGACAATTGGTCATCGCGCGTTGGAACTGACAACCACATTAATGCTGATCATGCTACTTCCAGCACTCGTGGTTGGTTTATTGGTTAGTGTTTTCCAGGCGGCAACACAAATAAATGAGCAAACCTTGAGTTTCATACCCAAGTTGCTGATTACAATGATGGTTCTTGCGCTTGGGGGATCAATGATGCTAAGGCTTTTAATGGATTTTGTTAAGTATATTTTTCAGCTTATTCCAACAATCGTTGGAGGTTGATCCAGGTTTTTCATGACCATCTCAGATGCTGAATTAATGCTGATGATCGAGTCCTGGTTGTGGCCTTTCTTTCGAATTGCCGGCTTATTAATGACCGCACCTATGATCGGCACTCGAACCGTTCCTGTAACGTTGAGACTTATTCTAGCCGCTGGAATTTCTATTGTCGCCGCGCCTTCCGTACCCGCTTTTGAATATATCGTACTTTTTTCACCAGAAGGATTTATGACAACTATTCAGCAGGTTTTGATCGGTGCTGGAATGGGTATTGTAATCAGACTTATTTTTATGGTTCTGGAAGTGGGCGGACAAGTCATTGCACAACAAATGGGGCTAGGTTTTGCAGCGATGGTTGATCCTTCTAGTGGTCGACAAGTGCCTGTTGTTAGTCAGTTTTATGTCATTCTTGCAACATTGATGTTCTTTAGTTTAAACGGGCATTTGATCATGATTCAGATAGTTACTGAGAGTTTTCATACGCTCCCGATTGGTGTCGACGGTTATACGCGTGAGGATGCCTGGGGAGTAGTCACCTGGGGTGGATGGTTATTATCAAGTGCGGTTTTGATCGCATTGCCGGCAATTACGGCAATGATGATTGTCAATATTTCATTTGGTGTTATGACGCGCGCCTCGCCACAACTTAATATTTTTGCCGTTGGTTTTCCGATCATGATGATCATGGGAATGTTTATTATCTCTGTGACGCTTTCCAATATGCAAAATCATATTGTCGAACTGTTTGAGCAAGCCTTTCTCCACGCACGATCACTTGCTCGAATTGAGCCTTAACGGATATGGCTGAAGACAGCGGTCAGGACAAAACCGAAGACGCAACCCCCAAGCGCAAGGAAGAGGCGCGAAAAGAAGGCGATATTCCTCGTTCGGCAGATCTAACAACAATGATGATGATGATGACAGCTTCCATCGCATTACTCTCATTGGGCGCAGGTGTGATGGAGGGTATTGCTAGCCTGACAAAAGAATTTTTTATGCGTGCCGCCGATGTAAATATCAGCCCTCACGAACTGCCGGGTATTTTTATGAGCGGCATAAGTCATATTACTCGCGCCATGATTCCTCTTGTGTCAGTCATGGTTTTAGTTGCAATCATAGCCCCAACATTACTGAGTGGTTGGAATTTCAGCACAAAAGCAATGGCATTCAAGTTCGACAAAATGGATCCCATCAAAGGGCTTGGGCGTGTTTTTGGGCCAAATGGCCTGATCGAAATGTTCAAGACCGTTTTAAAGTTTTTGGTTATCGCTACTGCCGCATTTTTTCTTATCAAAAGTCAGATGATGGAAATTATGACCGTTGGAGAAGCTGATTTAAATAGTAGTTTAAGACATGTCGTCGATCTTGTTGCCTGGACATTCTTGATTGTTAGTTCTTCGACTTTGTTAATCGTTTTAGTTGATGTTCCTCAACAACTCTGGCGACATAGCAAAAAGTTGAAAATGTCACTTGAAGACATCAAAAAGGAAAATAAAGACACTGAAGGGATGCCGGAAGTTAAAGCCAGGATCCGTCAAAAACAACAAGAACTAGCACAACGTCGAATGATGGAAGAAGTGCCGAAAGCTGATGTTATCGTTACCAATCCGACCCACTTTTCTGTCGCACTCAAATACGATACGGAGAATATGGGTGCACCGACGGTTGTTGCAAAAGGTGCGGATGAAATTGCTTTCAAAATCCGTGAAATTGGACGTGGAAATCAAATTCCCATTCTCGAAACACCACCGTTGGCACGGGCTTTGTATTACAGCACTAAGATAAATCAGGAAATTCCAGCTGGATTGTATAAAGCGGTAGCGCAAGTGTTGGCCTATGTATTCCAACTCAAGGCAAACCCAAATACAGATCAGGTTAAGCCAGTGTCAGAGGATCTCCCGATACCCGATGAATTAAAAAGGTAGAAAAACGCAAACATGGCGGAACCATTAGCTTTAAACGGATTTAAGGACATCAACCGATTAGGTCTGGGTGTCCCAATATTATTATTGTCGATGTTGGCAATGATGATGTTGCCGCTACCTACGTTTTTTCTTGATCTACTTTTCACTTTTAATATTTCTCTTTCTCTTGTCATCTTGTTGGCTGTAATCTACAGCAAACGACCACTGGATTTTGGCGTTTTCCCAACCATATTGTTGATCTCTACCTTATTACGGCTCAGTTTAAACATTGCATCTACACGGGTTGTACTCCTCCATGGTAAAGAAGGATCAGGCGCCGCCGGAAAAGTCATCGAAGCGTTTGGTGATTTTGTCGTTGGTGGAAACTACACGGTAGGTTTTGTTGTATTTGCGATTTTAGTCATCATTAACTTTGTTGTAGTGACGAAAGGTGCGGGCAGAATTTCGGAAGTAACGGCTCGTTTCACATTAGATGCAATGCCAGGTAAACAGATGGCAATTGATGCTGATCTAAATGCCGGTGTTATTGATCAGGATGAGGCGCGCATACGACGACAAGAAGTCACTCAAGAAGCCGATTTTTATGGATCGATGGATGGTGCCAGTAAGTTCGTCAAAGGCGATGCTATAGCCGGTATTATTATCTTGGTGATCAACTTACTCGGTGGATTAGTGATAGGCACGCTGCAATATGACATGAGTATCGCTGACGCAGCCCGTGTTTTTACCCTGTTAACAATTGGAGATGGATTAGTCGCTCAAATTCCATCATTACTTCTTTCATCAGCAACCGCCATTATGGTCACCCGTGTTTCTACTGAACAAGATATGGGAGACGAAATTGTTGGGCAACTTTTCGCAGAACCAAAAACGCTTGCGGTTTCAGGTGGAGTGATTGGTTTGATGGGGATCATTCCAGGTATGCCCAACCTTGTTTTTCTAACATTGGCTGGTGCTGCCGGCGTTGGATCTTATTATCTGAACGAAAATAAGAAAAAGCAACGAGCACTTGCCGTTGTAGAACCGCCACCTCCACCGCCTCCACCTGAGAATGTAGAACTGAGTTGGGATGATGTTATCCCAATAGATTCTATTGGTCTGGAAGTTGGATATCGTTTGATCCCGCTTGTCGACAAGGCTCAAGGTGGAGAGTTGTTGGGCCGTTTAAAAGGTGTACGTAAAAAGCTGTCTCAGGAACTGGGATTTTTGATCCCACCTGTGCATATTCGTGACAATCTGGATCTGGGCCCTTCATCTTATCGAATTAGTTTAATGGGAGCGACGTTGAATGAGTCTGATATACATGTTGATAAAGAACTCGCGATCAATCCGGGTCAGGTATACGGAGAAATAGAAGGTCTTCCCGGAAATGATCCTGTCTTTAATCTTGAAGCCTATTGGATCGATCCTCCGCAACGTGATCAAGCTCAGTCTTTGGGTTATACGGTAGTTGACTCTAGCACCGTTGTAGCCACACATCTTAGTCAAACACTACAAGATCATGCACATGAATTATTAGGTCACGATGAAGTGCAGCAATTACTCGATCGATTGGCAGAAACATCACCAAAACTGGTTGAAGATTTAATACCGAAAGTCTTGTCGCTCGGCGTTATCGTTAAAGTATTACAAAATCTGTTAAGAGAACAGATACCTATTCGTGATATGCGTTCAATCATCGAAGTACTTTCAGAGTTTGCACCACAAAGTCAGGATCCCGTCGCATTGACTGCCGCTGTTCGGATTGCTTTGGGTCGAATGATCGTTCAACAGATCAACGGTATGAATGATGATCTTCCGGTAATAACACTTGATGGAACACTGGAACAGATATTGCAACAGTCAGTTAAAGCAATGAGCGAAGGTGGAATTGCACTAGAGCCGGGGCTTGCAAGCCAGATGTTGCAGTCACTGAAAGATTTAAGTGATCAGCAAGAAACGGCAGGTCAGCCAGCGGTGTTATTGGTACCCGATAATCTCAGAGATTTTCTTGCGAGATTTATTAAGCACAGTGTACCCAGCATGAATGTTCTGGCGTTTAGCGAGATACCAGAAAGCAAGCAGATAACGATTATTGCTAGCGTAGGTGGTCAATAGTAAGTGGGAAATAAAGCAAAAGGAAAGTAAAAGATAAGGAATCAGAATTAAAAGGATTAGTAAATAGATGATGATTAATATGACAAACAGTAAAAGGAGGCATAAGACATGAATGTTAGCCGCCATGTAGCCAAGGATATGCGATCAGCATTGGCAATGGTTCGTGAACAACACGGGCCAGATGCTGTTATTTTGTCAAATAAAAGAGTCCCTGAAGGTATCGAAATTACCGCTGCGGCAGGTTATGACGAATCTATATTAGAAACATCTAGTCCAGAACCTGAGAAATATACTTTTCCAGAAATTAATTCAAGCGTACCGAAACAAGTTGAAAAACAGGAAGATTTAGCACAATCAGAAACAAAGTCACTGCTTAGAAAGCCGAGGTTTGAATACACGCCCGCACCTAGAGATCCGTATCCGAATGTTCAGTTTGAAAAAATTGAACCAGAACAAACCAAGTTTGAAGAATTAGATGAAGAACTCGATTTTACTGTAGAGCTTTCTAGCGCAGTTGAAAGCAAACAATCTTCTGGTAAACAATTGAGCGCACCGCTTCATGCCCAGAAAGACGCTCATGAAAATACTACTGAAAAAGAACAACCTCAAAAAAGTGATCCACAAAAACAGGATCAAAACGATTTAGAAAAACAGGCTTCAAAAAAACTTAATTCCGATCAAACAGCTGAAGTCGTCTGGACGCAAGATTCTTTATTAGATGACATGCGTCAGGAACTTCACTCTCTTAAATCATTAGTAGAGACACAAATATCCGGTTTTGCCTGGGGCGAAATGAGTCGTAAGGCTCCTGTCCGTGCAGGTGTACTTCGAAAATTAGTTGCCTTAGGTTTAACTCCGGCAGTTGCAAGAGACATCTCTAACCGTATTCGGGAAGATTTAGGTCATCGCAAAGCCTGGTATATGGCTTTAGCGATGTTTGCACGTCAAATACCAATAGCGGGTGACACTATTTTGACAAATGGTGGCGTTGTTGCATTAGTTGGCCCCGCCGGCGTCGGTAAAACGACACTAATTGCAAAGTTAGCAGTTCAATATGCAACAAGACATGGAAGAGAAAATGTTGCGTTAATAACGACAGATTCACAGCGATTCGGTGCTTTTGATCAACTTAGAAATCTAGGCAGTGTTTTACAAATTCCTGTTCGAGCTGTTGATTCTTCTGGAGAGCTAGATGCCGCCTTAGATGGATTTATGGAAAAACCATTAGTTTTGATCGATACCGCAGGATTGAGTTATCGAGATCAAAAACTTGCAGTTGAACTCCAGTCACTCAAAGCCAGCACTTCAATGCTAAAGACTTATATGGTGATGTCAGCAACAACACAGGCTGATGCATTAGAACAAATGTTAACCGCATTTAGTCCGGTAAATCTTTCTGGCTGCATGATTACCAAGGTTGATGAATCAACCTCGCTTGGTTCCGTTTTATCATCGGTTGTTGAACATAAATTACCGGTGGCTTATTACAGTGAAGGACAAAAAATACCTGATGATCTAAAAATAGCACGTGTTCAGGACTTAGTTGGCAAGGCAGTTGCAGTATCAAAAAGTATGAATGCTTTTGACAGGAATGAAGACGTAATGATGGAACAAATGTTGAAAGGAGAAATGTGATGAAGATAGTCGATATTTCTCCAAGAACAACGACAAACTCAGTGAGTCGGTATGACAGTAACGAGACGACACGTGTTATTGCAGTGACTAGCGGTAAAGGCGGAGTTGGTAAAACCACTGTTTCTATCAATATGGCGTTAGCGCTAGCTGAGAAAGGGAAACGAGTCATGTTAATGGATGCAGATCTTGGACTGGCAAATGTAGATGTGATGTTGGGGTTACGTCCAACAATGAACATGTCTCACGTATTAAATGGTGAATGTGATCTTGATGACATTATTCTCCCAGGACCAAGAGGAATAAAAGTTTTGCCAGCCTCATCAGGTGTCAAGCAGATGGCAGATCTATCTGAACGAGAGCAAGCGGGAATTATCAATGCGTTTAGTTCTTTATCTAAGCAAGCAGATGTCTTAATCATTGATACTGCAGCAGGAATCAATTCTAGTACCGTTAAATTTTGTACGGCTGCACAAGAAGTTTTATTAGTGGTTTGTAATGAACCGGCATCGATCACTGATGCATATGCAACCATTAAAGTTTTGAATCAGGAGCACAATATTAGTCGATTCAGAATACTTGCGAATATGGCACAAAGTACCGTCGAAGGCGCACGTATTTTTCAGAAACTGGTTGATGTTACAGAACAGTTTTTGAACGTTTCACTCGATCTCGTCGGTACTATCCCATACGACATTAACTCTCGAAAAATAGTTCAACAGCGAAAAGCGATATTTGATGTTCTACCAGGATCAGACGCGGCACGCGCCTTCAAGAAGCTAGCGAATAGAACTGATAAGTGGTCTATACCGAAAAAGGCGAATGGCAATTTACAATTTTTTGTTGAGCAATTAGTTCAAACAGAACCTAAACACAAACAGGTGCAATTATGAGTCAAGTGGCGGCCTACAAGAAGACAGCCGAAAGGGAGGAAGTCCCTGCCAGTAATAAACTGATAGAAGATCATGGTTTATTAGTAAAACGAATTGCCTATCATTTGATGACACGCCTACCCGCAAGCGTACAAGTTGATGATTTGATCCAATCCGGAATGATTGGATTATTAGAAGCTTCAAGAAATTATGATGCGACCCAAGGTGCAAGTTTTGAAACTTATGCTGGGATTCGAATTCGAGGTTCGATGCTAGACGAAATCCGAAAAGGTGATTGGGCACCAAGATCATTGCATAGAAAAGTTCGGGAATTAACTAAAGCTATTAACGAAGTTGAAGCAAAAACGGGAGAAGATGCGAAAGATGCCGATGTGGCCGCACATATGGAAATAACTTTAGATGAGTATTACCAGATTTTGCAGCATGCCAGTGGTCATCGCATGTTCAGTTTTGAAGATCTGGTCAGTGGCGAAGAAGGTTTTTCTGAAAGTCTTGTTGACAGTATAGAAGCGCCATCGGAACAAGTTGAGAAACAAAAATTCAAAGAAGCATTGACCAAAGCAATCTCGACGTTACCCGATAGAGAGCGGCTAGTAATGTCACTTTACTATGAAGAAGAATTGAATTTACGAGAAACAGGCGAAGTTCTCGGTGTCAGTGAGTCAAGGGTTTGTCAAATACACTCTCGAGCCTTGGTGAGATTAAAAGCAAGAATGCAAGATTGGGTCAACTTAATATAAAAAGTACGGAGATATATTGTGGATAAAAACATGAAAATTCTGATCGTGGACGATTTCTCCACCATGAGAAGAATCATAAAAAACTTACTGAGAGATCTAGGTTTCACCAATACTGATGAAGCGGACGATGGTCAAACAGCGCTCCCAAAACTTGAAGCCGGAGGGTTTGATTTTCTGGTAACGGATTGGAATATGCCTGGAATGCAAGGGATTGATCTTTTAAAAGCTGTCAGAGCAAATCCTGATTTGAAAGAATTGCCTGTCTTGATGGTAACGGCAGAATCGAAGCGTGAGCAAATTGTGGAAGCAGCACAAGCAGGCGTTAATGGATACGTAGTTAAACCGTTCACAGCAGGAACCTTGAAAGAAAAAATCGACAAGATTTTTGAACGAATTGACACACCAGCATAAAAAACTCAATACAGAAAAATAAGATCTAATTAATTTAGGTTTAGAAATTAGGAGACGATTGTGACTGAAGCAACACGACTAGATTTAGCGAATGACTTTCTTGATGCGATTCAAGATGGAAATGAAGAGCAAGCCGATGAAATATTAACCATGATCGCTGCGGAGCGAGAGTCTCGTTTATTCGAAGAGGTCGGGAAACTGACTCGTGAGCTACATGATTCACTTACAAGCGTACGAACAGAATCTGATCTCGCAAATATGGCTGAGAATGAAATACCTGATGCAACTGAAAGGTTGAATTTTGTTATCGAAAAAACTGAAGATGCTGCGAATAGAACAATGGATTCAGTTGAGGAAATATTGCCAGTCTCTGAGACGATACGTACTCGCTCAGCACAGTTAAAAGATGATTGGTCAAGATTTCAACGACGCGAAATGGACGTTGAAGAATTTAAGAAAATGGGTGATGAACTGGTCGATTTCCTTGAGGAATTAACAACTAATTCCGACATTATTCATACAGGCTTGAATAAAATACTAATTGCACAAGACTACCAGGATATTACCGGTCAGGTAATACGAAAAGTAATTGAAGTCGTACAGCAAGTAGAAACTTCATTAGTAGGTTTGATTAGAGCAACGGGTGTACAAGCCGGATCAAAAAAAGCGGTAAGCACGATTGAAGCGGAAGGCCCACAAATAAATGCTAAAAAGAAAGAAAATGTAGTGAATGGACAAGACGAAGTGGACGATTTGCTTTCAAGTCTTGGATTTTAAAAGTTTGAAAAATAAAAAATTAATGACTGTTTTCCACTGAGAACATGAAATAAAAAATCGAGAAATATTATGGCTATCGATCTAGAAGATGAAATTGTACAAGACTTTCTTGTAGAAGCAGGTGAAATCCTGGAAACCCTGAATGAGCAAGCGGTAGATCTAGAAACGTCACCAGACGATGAAGATTTACTCAACGCGGTTTTTAGAGGATTCCACACGATCAAAGGTGGTGGTGGTTTCCTGGCGTTGGATAATCTGGTGCATGTTGCACACAAATGCGAAGACATTTTTGATCTATTACGGCAAGGTGAAAGAAAGATTGATGCCGATTTAATGGATGTAGTACTTAACGTACTTGATATTCTGAACGATATGTTTGATGAAATACGCAGTGGAGAAGATCCTACTGCAGCTCCTGCTGACTTAATGAACAAGCTAAATATATTGGCTGATAAAAATGGAGTTCTTGATTCGGCAAGCGTTGCGCCAGCGGCTGAAGCAACTGCTCCAAGTGCAGAAGCGACACCATCAGAAGATATAACAGAACAAGAATTTGATGAGTTGGTTGATGCTCTGTCTGGAAAAGAAGAAAAGCAAGTCACAAAAATAGAAGCTAAAGAAGGCGACATTACCGAAGAAGAATTTGAAGCACTACTCGATGAATTACATGGTTCAGGTGGAGCACCAACTGAATCAACCGAAGCTGCTCCCGTAGAAAAACCGATAACTAAAACTGAAGCCAAAGAAGGCGACATTACCGAAGAAGAATTTGATCAACTATTGGATGAGCTACATGGTAAAGGCAAACCTGGTGATTCAGCCGCAGTTGATAAAACAATAGAACAAAAACCTCAGAAAGAACCTGAGGCTTCTAAAGAACCAGAGGCTAAAGTGGAGCCTGTGATCGAAAAAGCACCCACACCTGAACCCGTTGAAAAAGAAACTGAAGCCAAGCCTAAACCAAAAGCAAAAGCCCCTCCACCAACCGCTGAGAGTACTGTACGGGTAGAAACTAGTACCTTAGACAGTATTATGAATCTGGTAGGTGAATTGGTTCTGATCAGAAATCGAATGTCGAATCTTGAAGAAACGATTGGTGATGAAGAGATGACGAAGACAGCTGCCTCGTTAGATGTCATCACGTCTGATCTGCAGACGGTTGTTCTTAAAACAAGAATGCAGCCGATCAAAAAAATCTTCGGAAAATTCCCTCGTGTGGTTCGAGATTTGGCGAGAAGCTTAGGACGAGAAATTAATCTCGAAATGCATGGTGAAGAAACCGATTTGGATAAAAATCTTGTCGAGGCTCTGGCTGATCCACTCGTGCATTTGGTTCGAAATGCAGTTGATCATGGTATCGAAATGCCAGATGTTCGTGAATCAAATGGCAAGAAGAGAGAAGGTACATTGATGTTGGGCGCAAAACAGGAAGGTGATCATGTTTTGATTACAATTTCTGATGATGGCGCCGGAATGGATCCTGAAGTACTACGCGCCAAGGCAGTAGAGAAAGGCATGATGGATGTGGATGCAGCTGCTCGTCTCGATGATCGTGAATGTTATGAATTAATTTTCTCCGCAGGATTTTCAACGAAAGTTGAGATTTCTGATGTTTCCGGGCGCGGTGTTGGGATGGATGTGGTGAAAACTCGCATCAGTCAATTGAATGGGATTGTCGAGATCGATTCAAAGTTTGGTGAAGGAACGACTCTTACGATTAAATTACCTCTGACTTTAGCCATCATGCCAACATTAATGGTTATCCTTGGAGAACAAATATTTGCTCTTCCTTTGGTTAGTGTTAAGGAGATTATGGACTTTCACATGGACGAAACTAACGTCGTTGATGGTCAAAATGTACTTGTTGTACGAGGTAGAGCACTACCGATATTTAACCTGAGTAATTGGCTAGTGAATAGTGCAGTTTTTGGGGAAGAAAGCAAAGATCCAGGGCATGTCGTTATCGTAAATGTTGGTACACAACAGGTCGGTTTGCTGGTGGATGATCTGATTGGGCAGGAAGAAGTCGTTATTAAGCCGTTAGGATCGAATTTACAAGGAACACAAGGGTTAGCTGGCGCAACAATCACGGGCGATGGTCGTATAGCACTAATTCTTGACCTTCCGAGTTTGATTGGACACTACGCAAGTCGATATAGCTAAAAGATAAATGAGTATACGTATTCTCGTCGTTGACGACTCTATATTTTATCAGCATCGATTAAAAGAAATGCTGGATGCACACCCCTCTTTGGAAGTGATTGGTGTCGCACTGGATGGAAAAGAGGCGATAGAAAAGACAAAAGCCTTAAAACCAGATGTAATTACAATGGATATTGAGATGCCAGTCATGGATGGTATTTCAGCTGTGAAAGAAATTATGCGTGATTGTCCCACGCCAGTTTTAATGATCTCAGCGGTGACCAAACAAGGTGCTAAAGCAACATTTGAAGCGATGGATGCAGGTGCTCTGGATTTTTTGACCAAAGATTTCCATGAGATTACAGAAGATCATGAAGCTGCGGGTAAAAAAATATGTAACAAAATACTTGATATTGCGGGTAATAAAACAAAGATATCAAAACAAAGTACTTCTGATCATAAGCGACCAAATAAAGCTCATCTGGCTGATTATAAGATTCTAGCGATCGGTGCTTCAACAGGTGGGCCGGTGGCGGTTCAAAAAGTATTAAAAGGTATTCCGAAAAATTTCCCTTTACCAATCCTTATTGCACAACACATGCCGGGTACTTTTACTCCAATGTTTTCTGAACGGCTAAACGAAATTTGTGAAATAACAATTAAAGAAGCAGAAGATGGAGATGTCCTGTTCCCTGAATGTGCATACATTGCACCAGGTGGTAAACAAACTACAGTGATAACAAATGGTCGGCAGATTTCTCTACGGATTGAAGAAGGTGATCCTTTGATAGCTTACAAACCTTCCATTAATAAAACATTTGAATCTCTTTCTGATATTTATCAAGAAAAAGTACTGGCTCTCATTTTAACCGGAATGGGTTCTGATGGCTGTGAAGGTGCTCGTAAGTTAAAACAATCCGGTTCAAAAATTTGGGCTCAAGATGAAGAAAGCTCTGTCGTTTATGGGATGCCAATGGCCGTAGCCAAGGCGGGACTCACAGATCAAATTATGTCGATAGATTCTTTAGCCAAGGCTTTTTCGAGTGAAAAACATATCAGCGAAAGCCTGGCTGAGGGAATGTAGGTATGGATTTTCTAACACTGATCGGAATAATCATTGCTTTTGGTGCCATCATACTCGGTCAATTTCTGGAAGGTGGTCACCTCAGCACTTTAATTAATGGGCCAGCTTTTTTGATTGTCACGGGCGGCACATTAGGTGCTGTCATGGTTCAGTCACCTTTACATATTTTTATACGATCGATGAATATGCTGCCATGGCTGTTTAAAACGCCAGAATATCCGATGCAAGAGTCATTAGATAAATTGTTGCGTTGGAGTAATGTTGCACGCAGAGAAGGGTTGCTAGGGCTTGAAAAGCTTGCCCAAAATGAACCTGATCTCTTTTCTCGTAAAGGATTACAACTCCTGGTGGATGGTAACGAACCAGAGGCGGTTCGTAAGACGATGGAGCTGGAAATAATTGCGTTGGAGGATCGAGATCTTCAAGCAGCAAAAGTGTTTGAAGCGATGGGTGGTTATGCACCAACGATTGGGATAATCGGTGCAGTAATGGGTTTAATCCATGTAATGGGGAATCTTTCAGATCCGAGTAAATTAGGCAGTGGTATTGCGGTTGCATTTGTCGCCACAATCTACGGAGTTGGGACCGCAAATTTACTTTTATTACCTGCAGCAAACAAACTTAAAAGTATCGTCCGTGATCGTTCACGACATCAAGATATGTTAACCGAAGGATTGATCGCGATTGCAGAAGGTGAAAATCCGCAGGTAATCGCATTGCGACTTGAGGCCTTCCTGAATTAATTCAGGATTGATCAGATGCGCAGTCGTCGTCATGAAGAAGAACATGAAAACCACGAACGTTGGTTAGTCTCCTATGCAGATTTTATTACTCTGTTATTTGCCTTCTTTGTCGTCATGTATTCTGTTTCTTCGGTGAATGAAGGTAAATTTCGAGTTTTATCTTCATCTATGGAAGACGCTTTTCATGAACATCCCCTGCGTGGTTTAGAACCGATTCAAATAGGCGAGATTCTTCGTACACTTGATCCTGAAAAACAGATCCGTACGGGTGAAGGCATTTTGCCGGATTACGAACCAAAAACTGACTATGAATCGCCTAACGAAGGTCAAGATGAAATTCCGGAAGGCTATGAAGCTGGGGAAGAAATTGTCGAAGATCTAAAAGGCGCTGCACAGAAATTAGAAGATGCCGGATTTAAAGTTGATCTAAATGAAAAATGGGTTGAAGTCAGCATGAGTAGCGAAGTGTTATTTACAAGCGGCCGCGCCAGACTTTCTAAAAAAGCGGCTCCTGCACTTGATGAATTAGTCAGTGTTCTTAATGAATTTAAAAACCCTCTGAAAGTAGAAGGTTTTACTGATGATCGACCGATCAGAACGGCAGCCTTTCCATCAAATTGGGAATTGTCTGCCGCTCGTGCGGCAAGTGTTGTTAGTCATTTTACACAACAAAATATTGATCCAAAACGTATGGCCGCCGTTGGCTACGGTGAGCATAGGCCTTTTGCGGAAAATTCAACGGCAGAAGGGCGAAGTGCAAATCGTCGCATCGTGATTAAAATCTCAACCGACGCTTCAGAACTACAGGCAGATGCCGAACAAAATACTGAAGTAAAAAATGAACCGGTTAGCATATTTCTTCATACCATTGAGTTTCCAGGTCCGGATGGTTTTGAGCTATGAAGGTTTGGACGGTCGCAAATCAAAAAGGCGGCGTTGGTAAAACAACTACCGCTGTCTCAATAGCAGGCTTACTTGCGGCTAAAGGACATGAAACATTAATGATCGATCTCGATCCTCATGGATCAATGTCGAGCTATTTTGGACAGGATCCAGACACTTTAGAAGACAGTGTATATTCCCTGTTTCAAGCCGCTGCGAATAAGACTCGCATTTCCCCAGCTTCAGTTCTGTTAAGAACAAAAGTATCGAAGCTTAGTTTGCTACCCGCATCTACAGCACTTGTTTCACTTGATCGACAGTTTGGGTCACAAGGTGGAATGGGAATGGTGATCAAAAATGCATTGGCTCGTTGGGGCAATCATTTTGATCATGTGGTTATTGATTGTCCTCCGATGTTAGGTGTTTTATTGATCAATGCACTCGCAGCGTCTGATCGAGTTTTGGTGCCAGTGCAAACTGAATTCCTTGCGATCAAAGGATTAGAAAGAATAAATCATACATTCGATCTGGTTAGAAAAGCACATAAATTACCTTTTGAAGAATTAGTTATTCCAACCATGTTTGATCGAAGAACGCGTGCTTCACAAGACAGTTTGAAATTTCTTCAAGAAAACCACGCTGAAAAGCTTTGGGAAATGGTGATCCCAGTCGATACAAACTTTAGAGAAGCGAGTAGAGCAGGGTTGCCATTACCCGTAATGAAACCCAAATCTCGAGGTTCTCTGGCCTATCAAGCATTAGTAGATGATTTACTCGAAAGAGAATTAGACATGATGGAAAGTACATTATGAGCGAAGTAGTTAAACAAGATGTGAAAGTACTCGATCAAACCGAAGCGCTTGGTTTGTATCTTGATGCATTATTCAGAGAACACCCAGAGGCCGAGGTTGAAGAAAAGAAAGTTGAGGCAGAACTTTCTGTAAAAGACTATGAACAGGCGCTAACTGAAGAACTAAAGCCTGACCCAATCATTCTTTCTGATGGCCAACCAGAGTGGGCCGCAAAAGCATTTCAAACTTTATTTATAGATATAGATGGAATGAGTATCGCGCTCCCAATGGAGGCGATGAGCGGTATTAGAACGTATCCGGATCTATTAAATAAATTGCCAAATTCTGCACCCTGGATTGAGGGTACGTTTAATTTACGTGGCACAAATATACAAGTAGTTAATGCAAGAAGTCTTTTTTTATTAACCAATAATCGCGCGCTCGATCCTGAAGAAGATCTAAAAAAGCCCGAGTTCATTGTTCAGATTGGAGATGGTCGCTGGGGGCTTGCATGTCACAGTGCTGATCGCGCTTTGATGATTGAGCCAGATCAAATTCGATGGAGTGGTAAAGCCAGACGCCGTCCCTGGTTATTAGGAATGATCAAAGAACATTTGTGTGCACTTTTAGATGGTGACGAATTTATTAAATACCTGGATGAGGGTGCTCCGCCACTCAAATAATTGGCATAAACAATGCTTGAGTTTTGTAAAAGGCTATTAAAGAAACGTGATAAGTAAAAACAAAGAACGGGATATAAAATTATGAATGCAATCGCTGAAAAAGTAGAAGATCCAGTCATCCAGTGGGTAACTTTTCGCCTCGATGGTGAGACCTACGGTATAAATGTTATGCAAGTACAAGAGGTTCTTCGTATGACAGAAGTTGCTCCTGTTCCTGGCGCGCCTGATTATGTTGTCGGAATCATCAACCTGCGTGGCAATGTCGTCACTGTCATTGATACCCGTAAACGCTTTGGATTGATGCCAAAAGATCACGATGATGCTACGCGTATTGTGATAATTGAGTCAGACAATAATATTGTTGGAATTTTAGTCGATAGCGTTGCTGAGGTGGTCAACCTGCGTGGTTCTCAAATCGAAACTGCGCCTAATGTAGGCAACGAAGAAAGCTCGAAATACATTCAAGGTGTTTTTAGTCGTGAAGAAGATATTTTGATCCTTGTTGATCTGAATAAGTTTCTTAGCGATGACGAATGGAGCGATGTAGCTTCTTTCTAAGTTCCCGTTAAGGGAGGTTGAGATGGCGATAAATACAATTAAACCTTTTCCTGTTTTACCAGTGATTCCTGTTCGACAGAAAGATAACAATGAAGAGCGTCAGCGCCAGAAAAAAGATCCAGAAGATGAAGAAAAAAATAATCATCAAGAACAACATGGCCAATCCAATCGTGGCAACGGTCATATTGATGAATTTGCTTAATTCAAGAATAGATTATAAATTTTGAAATATGATGAATAATTTTCTTTTTACAGGTTTGCTCACATGTATGGGAATTTGCGTTTACTTAGGTTGGCAAATGATCCAACTAAAAAAAACCATAGACTTTAGAGAAAAATCTTATCACGTCATGCATCAGGATCTGCATGGTTTAATCTTATGCATGCGTGGCATAACTCAACGTTTTGAAAAACAACAAAAACAACTGAAAAGTGTCACTATCCGTCAGAATGATATTCAGGCAATGAATACAAATGATTCAAACTATGAACAAGCAATACTTCTCATGGATAAAGGTGCCACTGTTAAAGATTTGATCGAAACTTGTGGTCTGTCCAAAGGTGAAGCTGAACTAATGAATCGAATTAACAGGATCACCTTTGAAGAGCCCGTCAGCGAGTCAGGATTGCGCTAGGATCAAAACTGGTTTACCCTTCACAGCCTTGCCAAGAGTAGATAAAATCGGGCAAGATTTACAGAAATAAACAGCAGGAGAGGTGGCCGAGTGGCTTAAGGCGCACGCCTGGAAAGTGTGTATACGTTAATCCGTATCGAGGGTTCGAATCCCTCTCTCTCCGCCATAAACCGTGCGAATTATTTTTTAGATTGAACTACACAATATTCCTGACTTAATTATCAGATCGATTATGGTATCGCTTAAACTTCACGAGTCCATTCTGGAACATTTCTTACAGACCATTTCGCGAACTTCATTTTTTCACCCAGGTAAAACTGTCTATACGCGGTAACCGCATCATTCGAGATTTTATATTCATCTGGCATTGCTTGAGCAAATTCAGTAAGTCCACGATTTTCGTAAACGTGTTTTGAAATCTCATTGAGAACCGATATTGATTTATGATCAGAGTCTTTTTTGTACCTGAATCGATACTCGGTATTTAGCGCAAGAGCAAGGTTTTTTAGCCACAAAAAATTTTCATAAGACTCTTCAACCCAGAGCACGCAAGGATGTTTCATATGCGTAGATTTATAAGGCGTAGTAAAGCCTTTTTTATTTAATGCTGTACATAACATCTGCACACTCTCAAGGATCATTTTTACAACGTGTTGATCGCAATGATATTGAGCACATTTTTCTATGTCTTTATCAAGTATGAAGATATTCATTTAAAATTTTAAAACGACTCAATCCTTCTATTGATGGCTTTATTTCGAATAAACCACTTTTTGTGTGATAGTTATTTTATTTTTACCACCAAAAGTCCCGATAAGTGACTAGTGAATTTTTGAAGATATTATTTTTTATCAACATCACGAAGGCGTGACATCAACTCAATTAAAAATGCAGTATTGAGCCCAAATAGAATAAGACCATTTGCTGCTATAAACCCCGAAAGCAGTCTCCATTGTTGTGGCAAAATTACATCACCAAAACCAAGCGTTGTAAATGCTACAACCGAAAAATAAAGAGATTCTTCTAGTGATTGAAAAATATCGGTGATCAGAAATGCGCCTGCCCACATCCAGATTCCTACACTCATCCCTGCAATTAACCAAAGCGTCATCGCGGAAAGTGTGGCGATGTGTTTAAGATTTTCAGCACCACCGCTCAGTTTTGATCCGAAAAATGTTAATCCACTAATCGCAATTCCCATAAAGGTCGCTTGCACGATAGTTGTGGCAGTAATTAGTAATGAACCAATTAGAATTTGAGTCAGCATTAGTGTTTTTCTTAAAGAGAAAAAACTTAAAGTTATAAAATTAAAGTATACTCGTTTAAATGATAAGTAATATAAAAGTACTACATAATAAATCCAATTCCGGCTTGTTTGAGGTGTGCTAATGCAACTTTTGATATCCCCATTATTTCAGATGAGAGACGTCGAACCTTAAAGATTGTTTAATCCGGCAAATTTAGTCTGAAAACTGGCCTCAAGCTTATTAGTGTTAGTCGTTGATGGTGGCGCTAATGATGCACAAATTGAAGTCGCAACAGCAGATCAAAAACAAGCCGTCGCAGCATATGTAGATGCGGCGCTAACTGCATTTGGTGAAGTGGAAACCGCTCTTGATCAAAGCGTCGTACTTGCTGATCGAAAAGTGTCATTGGAAGAATCGATTACAGAAATTGAGAATGCACATCGACTTGCGAATTTACGTTTCAATGAAGGTGAAACCGATCTACTTGATGTGCTTACCATTCAACAACGCATGTTTGGATCACAAAGCAATATGATCTCACTTGAACGCAGCCAGCTAGAACAGTTTATTAATTTACAACTCGCGCTTGGTGGTGATTAGTAAAAAATAATCGTTATTTATCTGCTAGCTTCTGTATCAGTATCAGCAATAAGTTTTCTAATCTTAGATTCGATAGAAACAAACCAGTCATTAATTGAGATTACTTTAGACTTTCTTGCAGAGGCAAACTCACCCGCTTCAGCAACATAATAAAGAGTTTGATCATCTCCAAGAATAGCGATAGAAGGAATTCCTTCACCAATTGGCTTACCGAATTTTTCAGTGAATGGAATATTTCTATCCCACTCCCCAACATCCACATGCATCACTATAAAATTATTGCTTATCGTCTTTGACAGCGGATCTATACTGAGTTTTTTATTAAAACTACGGCAATCCGGACACCAGTCAGAACCAAATACAATCAGAATGAGTTTATTTTCACTGCTAGCTTTCTCGACACTTTCCAAAAGTAATTGCTGCGGATCAGCATTTGGATCATATTCATACTCTTCAGCGGTTACGGAGAAGGTCAACAATATAATCATAAAAAAGAGAGAGTGTTTCATTTAATAGTCCCTGTTGAACTTTTTGCTGTGTTCTGAGTGATTGAAGCAAGCGGACTTGAAATCGTTATAGGTTTTAATTTAATCATGAATACTTTGTTCGAAATACAATTCTCCACAAGGAAAATAAATATCATATTTTTACTAAGCCATTTCAAAATAGGATCAATATCAACCGCAAATTCAAGAGCTTGAATTGTATCTGCACCATATACTTCTTGTACATTTGTGCCTTCATAGACGAAACTTTCTTTCAACCCTATGAATTCAATTGTGCATCCCGCTGTACCAGTTGAAAAAGGAAAACTTATCATATCTTCTTTTAATAAATAAGGTTCACTAATTCTTATGATCAAATCATTTTTTTCACTTGATCCTTTTAAAGAATAGAGAAGTTCTCTTTTCGCAATCCATTTTTTCATGAAATTTTATTGTCCATGTGATTTAAACTCTTCTACGGAACATACTAATTACCCCGATCTTAACTGCAATATTCTTGTTATTATATAGGTATGCAAAGCGTCGTTCGAACAACCCAAATAAAACTGCTACCAGATCATTTGATCAACCAGATCGCGGCGGGTGAAGTAATCGAACGACCAGCCTCTGTGGTAAAAGAATTATTGGATAATTCCTTAGATGCTGGCGCGTCGAAGATTGTGATCGATGTTGAACAGGGTGGTGTTGGTTTAATTCGCGTTAAAGACAATGGAATGGGTATTCATCGAGACGATCTGAAACTGGCGCTAACACGACATGCGACGAGTAAAATTGCTCAGCTGAATGATTTACAACATTTGATCACCATGGGTTTTCGTGGGGAAGCGTTACCGAGTATTGCTTCTATTTCTCGATTGATAATTACGTCTGCATTTCAGGAAAGCGATCATGCATGGGTGATTAAATCTGAAGGTCGAGAAGATTTAACAGATATCGAACCAGAACCAGCATCGCATCCAGTCGGTACGACGATAGAAATTCGTGACCTGTTTTTTAACGTGCCAGCAAGACGAAAATATTTACGCACCGAGAGAACCGAGTTTTATCAGATCCAACAGTTAGTTCGACATTTTTCGATCAGCCATCCAGAAATTTCGGTGCGTCTTACACACAATGGACGCCAAATATTTGATCTTAAATCAATCGCTGATGATGGAGGAAAAACCAGAGTCAGTGACGTTTGTGGAACACGATTTATGCAGAATGCTTATCCAGTTGATCAGCAGGATCGTGACATAAAACTCACTGGCTGGGTCGGGAATGCTGATGCGGCAAGAACAATGAACGATGCACAATTTTTTTGTTTGAATGGGCGTTGTATCAAAGATAAACGTATTAATCATGCTATCGTCCAGGCATATCAAGATATTCTTTCGGAAGGACGTTATGCCGCCTTTGCGTTAAATCTGCAAATGGATCCTGCGATGGTGGATGTGAATGTTCATCCTGCAAAAACGGAAGTGCGTTTTCGTGAAGGAAGATCAATTCATGATTTTATTTATAGTGCCTTAAATCGAGTTTTGTCTGATCAAAAAACGATCCGTTATGAAGTTCAAAATGAACTGAAAAATGCTATTCCTAACTTGCGATCAATTTCTGTTCAACATTCAAAATCAAGACCAAGTTATCTACAGGAAAATAACCGAGGTAAAGTTAAGGAATCAGATGCTGCTTATTTTCCTGATTTTAAAATAATTGAAGAGACACAAACAAAAACGTCACAATATTTCAGCCAAAAAGATGAACAAAGTTTTGATCCGAGAATAACGATAATTGGAGATGTGTTGTTAGTAAAAAAAGGTGATCACTTAATTCTTATTAATATAAAAGAAGCCTCTGCCGCGATGTGTTTAGAACGACTTCAAAGGGAATTGAAAAATGGCACTGTAAAATCAAAACCATTACTTTTCCCTTTTAATATTAATCTGGAAAAAAATGATCTTAAACTTATTGAGGAACATTCAAAATTACTTTTAGAAATTGGAATTGTTTTATCTGAGAGCGAATCGGGAGAGATGCAGTTAAGACAAATTCCAGCTGCAGTTTCTATACAAAACTATGATCAATTCGTTATTCGGATCTTGTCGCTTCTAAACAAAGATATAAAAGAAAAAAAATCTGAATTGATCAATTTTTTGGCTAAGTATCATTCTGAAAATTACATACTTTCAGAAACACAAAAATTTGTAGATGAAATTGATCAAAGTTTATCAAAAGAAAAATCGCAAAATTGGTTAAGAAAGTTATCTTACGAAGAAATATTAATAATGATTTCTGATCAATAATGAGTTTACCTTTTGTTGTTTCAATCATGGGGCCGACTGGCACTGGTAAAACAGATCTTGCGGTCGAGTTGGTTTCACAATTTCCTTTCGAAATAATCAGTGTTGATTCTGCGCTGGTTTATCGTGGTATGGATATTGGAACCGCAAAACCTGGAAAAGAAACATTACAAAAAGCACCGCATCGCTTGATCGATATTATTGATCCGGATGATGTTTATTCAGCCGCAAGTTTTAGAAATGATGCCTTGGCTGAAATTAAAGAAATTACCAGCCGAGGAAAAATCCCATTGCTTGTTGGTGGAACGGGTTTATATTTTCGTGCATTGCTTGAAGGTATTTCTGAACTACCTTCGGCTGATGTATCGATACGAAAAAAATTAGAAAAACAGGCGAAGGAACTTGGCTGGCAAGCGATGCACGATCGGCTCGTTGAGATAGATCCAGTTGCCGGAGAACGAATCCACCCAAATGATCCTCAGCGTATTGAACGCGCATTAGAAGTTTATGAAATTAGTGGTAAGACGATAACCTCTTTTTTTGAGGAAGATCAGAATACAGATTTTCCATATACGCCGATCAATTTTATTCTCGAGCCAGAAGATCGATCCTGGTTACACAAAAGACTATCAATGCGATTTGAACAAATGATTGGGAATGGATTAATAGAAGAAGTAGGAAAGATACGCGATCAGTTTGATCTGAATATTGAAAGTCCGTCGATGCGTCTGGTAGGTTATCGGCAAGTTTTGAGTCACTTACAGGGCGAGCTTGATCGGGAGGCTATGATTGAAAAAGCAGTCATTGCAACTCGGCAATTAGCCAAGCGTCAACTGACCTGGTTCCGTTCTGTTAAGCAAGCACATCGTATCGCTTGTGATAAAACTCACAATATCCATGAAATTTTACAAATACTGAACAATGAGGAATTATTTTTGTCGTAATAGGGTATATACTAATTGAATGATTTTCTGACGGGTGCTTGGATAAGGGGAAGTACATCGTTTTCAGTAGTTTCAGTTTCATGTTGTCAGTTTCTACCGTAAATTACGGACTGGATTCTAAAAAATACAATAAGAGTGGGGATCTAAAATGGGCAAAGGCCAATCACTGCAAGAACCATATTTGAATGCGTTACGAAAAGAGCGTGTACCTGTTTCAATTTTTCTCGTAAATGGCATTAAGCTGCAAGGGCAAATCGAATCTTTTGATCAATTTGTCATCTTACTTAAAAATTCAGTCAGCCAGATGGTATACAAACACGCCATTTCAACGGTAGTGCCGGCGCGAAATGTTAAGTTGCCGCGTACAGATGATGATCTCGAAGACGAGGATGAGTAAGCAACAATTTGTTTGATCGTCCTCAACAAGGTGAACGAGCAATTCTCGTTCATCTAGAAATACACTATGCAGAATCCTCCGATGATCTAGACGAATTAGTGGAGCTAGCTGAATCCGCAGGTGCGGAGATTGCCGGCGTAATTACCGGTAGCCGTAATACTCCTGATCCAAAATATTTTGTCGGCAAAGGAAAGCTCGATGAAATCAAATCTCTTATAGAATCAAGTGAAGCTGAATTAGTCATATTTGATCATTCTTTGAGTCCCGCCCAGGAAAGGAATATAGAAGCCGTTCTTGAATGTCGAGTATTGGATCGAACAGGCTTGATTCTGGATATTTTTGCCCAGCGCGCGAGTACCTTTGAAGGTAACCTGCAGGTCGAGCTCGCACAGTTAAAACATCTGTCAACGCGTTTAATTCGTGGTTGGACTCATTTAGAAAGACAAAAGGGCGGTATAGGTTTACGTGGACCGGGTGAAACTCAATTAGAAACTGATCGACGTTTAATCGGTGCTCGAATCAAACAAATCAATTCCCGTTTAGAAAAGGTTCGTTCGCAACGTGATGAAAGTCGTAAATCTCGTCGACGGGCAGATATTTCATCTATTTCGCTTGTTGGTTATACCAATGCTGGAAAATCGACGTTATTTAATCATCTGACCGGCGCGAAGGTTTATGCTGCCGATCAACTTTTTGCGACACTTGACCCGACTTTGCGCCGTATTCAAATTCCTGGAGCTGGGCCTTTAGTCCTGAGCGACACGGTAGGGTTTATCCGTCACTTGCCCCATGATCTGGTAGCTGCTTTTCGAGCAACATTAGAAGAAACGCGTCAGGCTGATTTACTATTGCATATTATTGATGCCAGTTCCGACGAACGTCTGGAACGGATTGAAAATGTCAAAGATGTGATCGAAGAGATGGGCGCAGGTAAAGTTCCTGTTATCGAAGTCTGGAATAAAATTGATCTGCTGGAAGGTGTGGCTCCACGAATTGACTATGGAGATGATGGTTTACCGAAAAGAGTCTGGCTGTCTTCTGTCACAGGTGAAGGTGTAGAACAATTGTTTATCGCGATCACTGATTTTTTTCGTCAATATAAAACCAGTAGCTGGTTGTCCATTGACATGAGTGCGGGTCAAGTTCGAGCAAAGCTTTATGAAATGGGCGCTGTTGTTGAAGAGAAACTTGGGAACGAAGCAATATGGCAGTTAAAAGTCGAACTTCCTCAATCACATCTTGATCACTTTTGCCAAGAAGAAGGGGTGAGTAGCTTGCCTCAAATCAGCTAGCCCCGTACAATCTTTAGCTTATAACTACAACCTGTTGGAGAACAACTTATGGCTTGGAATGAGCCTGATAAAGACGATAAAAACCGAGACGAGAAAGATCCCTGGGGACAACGTAATAAAGGCGATGCTCCACCTGATCTCGATGAAGTGATCCGTAATATGCAAGATAAAATATCTGGAATATTTGGCGGTAAGAAATCTGGAGGTTCTTCTTCTGGTGGTAAGGATGATGGCGGTAATTCGGGTAATGCTGGATTTTTAGGGATGATTGGAATAATTGCATTAGTCTATGCGGCGTTTAATTCAGTTCATATTATTGACGAACCAGAACGTGGAGTAGTGTTACGATTTGGTAAATACGTAACGACGTTGAACCCAGGCCTGAATATTCGTTTTCCAAAACCTATAGAAGAAGTCTACCGAGTAAACGTCAACAAGATTAACTCTGTTAAACATCATGCAACAATGCTGACTAACGATGAAAATATTGTTGATGTCGAGTTAGCGGTTCAATATAAGATAAAGGATGTGAAGAATTACCTGTTCAATGTAAAGGGTCCAGATGCGACACTTTTACAAGCAACGGAAAGTTCTATTAGAAATGTGATTGGCCACAGCGACATGGACTTTATTCTGACTAGAGGCCGTGGTGCAATTGCCGATGATACGCAACAGTTAATACAGGATACGCTTGACCAGTATAAGTCAGGAATAATTGTTACCAGTGTGAATATGCTTCCAGCGAAGCCTCCAGAGCAAGTTAAAGATGCTTTTGATGATGTGAAGAAAGCCAGTGAAGATAAAGAACGATTAATTAATCAAGCTCAAGCTTACCAAAATGAGATTATTCCTAAATCGAGAGGTAAAGCAGCTCGACTAACTGAAGATGCTTTGGCTTATGAAGCACGTGTAGTTGCACAAGCTGAAGGTCAGGCTAGTCGTTTTGAACAATTGCTCACTGAGTACAAAAAAGCACCTGTGGTTACACGGGAAAGGCTGTACCTTGAATCGGTAGAGTCCGTGTTATCTCAGAATCGTAAAATATTTCTTGATACTGGTGCTGGCGATAAGATTTTATATTTACCGATAGGACAAGGCACAGAAGGTCAGATGCCAAGTCCGGTATTACCATCATCGACACCATCGGGTTCTAGAAGTACGTCAGACAGTGTTGATCAACGTATGAAAAATCAAGATGATTTAAGAAGTCGGAGTAAACGATAATCATGCCTAAATATATTATTGCTTTAGTGATCGCGGCATTTCTATTCGCGCTTTCAGCATTTACTGTAAAAGAACCAGAATGGGCGATTTTGTTCAAATTGGGTGAGATTAAGCGTGCCGATTTTGAACCGGGTTTACATTTTAAATTACCATTCATTAACAATATTCGAAAATTTGATAAACGTATTTTGACAGAAGACGAGCAAGCACAGCGTTATCTTACGCAGGATCAAAACTACGTTATCGTTAATTCTTTTATTAAATGGCGTATTAAAGATCCTATTGCTTACTACAATGCTACAAGTGGCGATCAAAACCAGGCGGGATTACTTATTTATCAAAAAGTAAATGACAATATGCGTGGCGAGTTTGGTAAGCGATCATTGCACGATCTAATTGCTGGTGAGCGTGCTGAAGTAATGCAAATCGTCACGGATCTATCGAATGCTCAGGCTCAGGAGCTTGGTGCTGAAGTTGTCGATGTGCGTCTTAAGCGAATCGATTTCCCCGATGATATCAGCGAGTCTGTTTATGGACGAATGCGCGCTGAACGTGAGAGTATTGCCAGAAAATTGCGCTCACAAGGGGAGGAAGCAGCTGAACGAATCCGTGCAAAGTCTGACAGAGAATCAACAACTCTACTCGCTGCAGGTTATCGAGAAGCTGAGATTACACGTGGTGGTGCTGATGCTGTTGCAACAGAAACTTATGCAAAGGCATATGGGCAAGATGAAGATTTTTATGCCTTCACCCGCCGTTTGGAAGCTTATAAAAACAGCTTTTTAAACCAAAGTGATGTCATGTTATTAGAGCCTGATTCAGACTTTTTCAAGTTCTTTAAAGATCCTAAGACCAAAGCACCAGCTTATCCTTAAGAGATCTTCGATGTGGCAGGATTTATTAATTGGGTTTTGTCTATTTCTTGTGATTGAAGGTGTTATGCCTTTTTTGAACCCAAAGGCTTTTCGAGAAACAATGCTAAAAGCAGTGCAAATGGATGATTCGACACTGCGTTTTGTAGGGCTGACCTGCATGCTGATCGGCGTTGGTCTTTTGTACTGGATTCGCTAACTAACTAAAATTATGAATAATAAAGTAGCTGACCAGTGGTCAGATAAATGGTTGTTGCCTGAAGGCGTTGAAGAAGTTTTGCCACCGCACGCAGAATGCCTGGAGCAGTTACGTCGCGGCATTATTGATTTATTTCAATCGTGGGGTTATGAACTGGTTATTCCCCCGTTGATGGAATATCTGGAATCCTTATTAACAGGATCAGGCCATGATCTTGATCTACAAACATTCAAAATAACCGATCAACGAACCGGGCGATTAATGGGTGTTCGCGCAGATATGACACCACAAATTGCTCGTATCGACGCGCATCGGCTAAAAAATAACTCGCCGAATCGGCTGTGTTACCTAGGACCAGTCTTACAAACCAATCCTAAAGGTTTATCAGCTTCAAGAAATCCTTTACAAATTGGCGCGGAGCTTTTCGGTCACGATGGACTGGAAAGCGATGTTGAAATTATTTGTTTGATGCTCGCCGTGTTAAAAAAGGCAGGTCTTGAATCTGTTTATATGGACATCGGGCATATCAAGATCTTTAACGGTTTAGTAAAACAAGCTGGGTTGAGCCAAGATCAAGAGCATCAGTTGTTTGACATTTTGCAACGCAAAGCCGTTCCAGAACTAAAAGAATGTTTATCAGGGTGGAATTTGTCAGCAGATGCATCTGCAATGCTTGAAGCATTGGTTGATCTAAATGGTGGAAGAGAGGTTCTTGAAATAGCGAAAGATACACTTTCCAAAGCGGATCAAGATGTGCAACAGGCATTATGTGATTTAATCGTAATTGTTGATCAGGTGTTGTTACGGGTTCCAGACCTTAAGTTGAATATTGATCTCTCAGAGCTACGAGGATTTCACTACCACACAGGCGTTATGTTTGCAGCTTATTTACCCGGACATGGACAAGCAATCGCAAGAGGCGGTCGTTATGACGAAATCGGAGAAGTTTTTGGGCGAGCCAGACCGGCGACAGGCTTCAGTACCGATCTGAAATCATTAATTCACACAGGCACGCTGGAATGTGATCAGAAAGAAACTATCCATGCGCCGTGGTCAGGCGATCCAGATTTAGCCGGTGCGGTACATAAACTACGAGAGGAGGGTTGTCGGGTCGTTAACCAATTGCCCGGGCATAATGAAAATGATTCCGCTAATAAAACGTTAGTAAAAGAAAATAACAACTGGATTGTAAAGTGATCAAAATAATTAATAATGAGTTTGTGAAATAACTATGGGAAAAAGTGTTGTTATCGTAGGCACCCAATGGGGCGATGAAGGTAAGGGCAAGATCGTCGATATGTTGACTGATCGTGTACAGGCTGTAGTTAGATTTCAAGGTGGCCACAATGCCGGACATACCGTAATTGTCAGTGGTTCCAAAACAGTTTTACACCTGATCCCTTCAGGTATTTTGCGTGAAGGTGTACAGTGTTTGATCGGCAATGGTGTTGTTCTCTACCCAGCCGCTTTGATGGAAGAATTAACTATGCTAGAAGAGCAAGGCGTAGCAGTTCGAGAAAATCTTAAGATAAGCGATGCTGCAACGCTAATATTTCCGTACCATATAGCGCTTGATCAAGCGCGTGAAAAGAAACGCGGCGGTAATGCCATTGGTACGACGGGTCGTGGTATTGGTCCAGCTTATGCAGATAAAGTCGCCAGACGATCTTTACGTGTTGGTGACTTGCAATACCCCGAACGTTTTGCTGAAAAACTCAAAGAAACGTTAGAATTTCATAACTTTTCACTAGAACATTACTATAAAGTCAGTCCGTTGGACTATCAGGAAGTTTATGACGAAATGATGGCGTATGCTGAAGATATCATCCCAATGATTACCGATGTAACTGAGCAAATTGATCAATACAAGGACGCAGGCGAAAATTTGTTGTTCGAAGGTGCGCAAGGTACGCTGCTTGATATTGATCATGGGACATATCCATTTGTGACTTCATCAAATACTACCGCTGGCGGCGCTTCTACAGGCAGTGGTGCTGGCCCTTGTAGCATGGACTATATTCTCGGGATTACTAAAGCCTATACAACACGCGTAGGCTCTGGACCTTTTCCGACTGAACTTGAATGTGAAGTTGGAAAACACATGGCTGAAAAAGGCCACGAGTTCGGGGCAACGACTGGTCGGCCTCGCCGTTGTGGTTGGTTTGATGCAGTAGCGTTACGACGTTCGAGACAGATAAATAGTTTGTCTGGATTATGCATGACAAAGTTAGATGTTTTAGATGGTCTTGAAACCCTGAAGATTTGTATTGCCTATAAATATCGTGACAAACAAATTACCACTTTACCTGCAGGTGCAGATGCGATTGCAGAATGTCTTCCAGTTTATGAGGAAATGCCCGGTTGGTCCGGCTCGACTTATGGTATTCAGTCCTGGGATGCATTACCAATCGAAGCGAAAAACTATCTGGAACGACTCAGTGAGCATACTGGAGCGCCGATTTCTATCGTATCAACCGGTCCTGATCGCGCGGAAACCATCGTACTCGATAATCCATTTGGCTGATTATGTCAGCGAAGCTGATTGCAAAGAGTCTGGAATATTCAAGGAATGATCATGTCCTGTTTAGTAATCTCGATTTTGAGGTTAATTCTGGAGAAGTTTTGCAGATTGAAGGATCCAATGGCAGCGGCAAAACAACCTTACTACGAATTCTCTGCGGCTTGATCAAAGCGGATTTAGGCCAAATCTTCTGGTCTGATCAAGATATACAAAAAGATCGTTATGACTATTCAGTCAACACGAGCTATGTCGGTCACCACGATGGTTTAAAAGGTGACTGCACACCACTAGAAAATCTAAGCTTATCAGCGGCACTTTTTGGCTCCAAAAAAAATAAACAAGACAGTTTGTCGCCACAAGAAGCGATCAAAAAAGTAGGTTTAGGTGGTTTTGAGTATCAACTTTGTAGAACGCTTTCAGCCGGGCAAAGACGGCGTGTCGCACTAGCTCGATTATTGATCAGCCCGACTAAACTCTGGATCCTTGATGAACCGTTTACAGCAATAGATAAATCCGGAATTGGAGAACTGACAGGTATTATCGCCGATCACGCAAATTCCGATGGAATGGTAATTCTGACCAGCCATCACGATGTGGACTTGCCTGAGGTCAAAAAGATTAGTCTAGAAGTGGAGCGGCAATTATGAACGCTTTTTTTGCCTTGTTGAAAAGGGATTTGTTACTCGCTTATCGAAATCGTGGGGAACTTGTGAACCCAATGTTGTTCTTTATTATTATCGTCAGTATGTTTCCACTCGCAGTAAGCCCAGAATCGAAGGTGTTAGAAGTAATGGCTGCGGGTGTAATTTGGGTTGCAGCGCTGCTAGCAACATTGCTATCCATTGAGCGAATCTTTAGATCAGATTTTGATGATGGAACGATTGAGCAAATATTGTTAAGTCCACAACCGCTGCCCGTTTTGATGCTAGCAAAAGTGGTCGCGCATTGGTTGGTAACAGGTTTACCGCTTATTGTTATAACGCCCATATTAGCGATGTTGATACACCTCCCTTCGGAATCAGTCGGTGTACTCATGCTAACATTATTACTAGGTACGCCAGTATTGAGTTTAGTTGGTGCAATAGGCGTCGCATTAACGATCGGTTTGAGGCGCGGTGGAATGTTACTGACCTTATTGATTTTGCCACTTTATGTTCCAGTATTGATCTTCGGCGCTAATGCGGTTCAAGCTTCAGCAATGGGCTTGGATGTTTCTGGTCAGATCTATTTAATGGCTGCGATGCTTGTATTTGCAATAACACTTGCACCGTTTGCCATAGGTGCAGCATTAAAAATTAGTATGAGTTAAGGAACAGGTTAGAAAAAAGTATGTGGACGTGGTTACATAAATTAGGATCTCCAAAGATTTTTTATAATCTTGCGAATAAATTGATCCCCCTGTTCGGCTGGAGTGCATTATTATTGATCCTCTATGGTCTTTATGGCGGGCTTGTTCAGGCACCGGCGGATTATCAACAGGGCGATAGTTTCCGAATTATGTATGTTCATGTACCTGCGGCCTGGATGTCGATGTTTATTTATATGGTGATCGCGTTTAGTAGCGCGGTTTTTTTGATCTGGAAGATCACAGTCGCAGATATTATCGCCAGAGCAAGTGCGCCGATAGGAGCCTCGTTTACTTTTTTGGCTTTGGTGACGGGATCACTTTGGGGTAAGCCCATGTGGGGAACCTACTGGATCTGGGATGCTCGACTGACTTCAGAACTATTACTGTTATTTATTTATCTGGGTTATATGGGGCTAGGTTCAGCAATCGAAGATCGACGTGTCGCTGGTCGAGCATGTGCTTTATTAGCAATTGTCTGTGTGGTGATTATTCCGATCATTCATTATTCCGTAACCTGGTGGAATACGCTGCATCAAGGTTCAAGCGTGGGTGTGATGAATAAATCAGCCATCGATTCGAGTATGCTAACGCCACTTTTGATCATGGCTTTGGCCTTCAAACTTTATTATGGTGCTGTCGTATTGATGCGAGCAAAATCTGATCTGTTATTTCAGGAACGAAAAACTAGCTGGGTGAAAGAGGTTTTGATAAAAGATGGCTGAATTTTTTAACATGGGCGGATATGCTTTTTATGTCTGGTTAAGCTATGGGCTTACCGCTATTATTTTGATCGCAAATATAGTGATGCCTATGCTTCATGATAGACAAATAAAACGTGAATTACTTATGAGAATTGATCGTGAAAAGAATATGAGAGATGAGAAAAATGCATCCAGTTCGTAAACGACGCCTATTCATGATTGGTGGGTTGGTGCTCGGGGTTTCGATAGCGGTAGCATTGATGTTGATGGCACTAGGTGAAAACCTCAATGTATTTTATAGCCCAAGTCAGGTCATGGCTAGGGAAGTACCCGCAGATCATACTTTTAGAGTCGGAGGCATGGTTGAGGAAGGTAGTGTTCAACATGATAAAAAAACCTTAGATGTGACATTTGCTGTTACCGATACGGTGAACACTACAAAAGTAAAGTATACGGGGATTTTGCCGGATCTTTTTAGAGAAGGTCAGGGTATTATCGCGCAAGGAAAACTCGATCAAAATGGTGTTTTTATTGCCGATATGGTGCTCGCAAAGCATGATGAAAATTATATGCCCCCGGAAGTGAGTGAAGCATTGGAAGCTGCTCAAGATATGCAAAAATACAAACAGAATCAGTAATAATCATTCAACAGGTAAGAAGCGGAAAAGGTACAAGAAATGATCCCTGAAATAGGACACTTTGCACTTGTTATGGCGTTAAGTACGGCATTGGTTCAGGCTTTTTTACCACTGTGGGGAGCGCAAACAAATAACCCTTCATTAATGGCCGTTGCCAAGCCAGCAGCATTTGGTCAATTTCTATTTTTATTCATTTCATATGCGGTACTTACCTATGCATTTATCAGTCATGATTTTAGCGTCTTGTATGTGGCGAATAATTCAAATTCAGGATTACCGTTCATTTATTTGATCTCCGGAGTTTGGGGCGCGCATGAAGGTTCGATGTTACTGTGGGTTTTTATTCTTGGAACGTGGACTGCTTTAGTTGCATTGTTTGGTCGTAGCTTACCGGACAATGTACTAGCGCGAGTTTTATCAGTTTTAGGCTTCTTAAGCATTGGCTTAATACTTTTCATGTTATTTACATCAAACCCTTTTGATCGCCTCTTTCCTGCTGCGGTTGATGGAGCAGATCTAAATCCTTTACTACAAGATCCTGGAATGGCCATTCATCCACCGATGCTTTATATGGGATATGTTGGTTTAGCGGTTCCCTTTGCTTTTGCAATAGCTGCACTTATTGGTGGACGACTTGACGCTGCATGGGCGCGTTGGTCGCGACCCTGGACAATCATGGCCTGGTCTTTTTTGACCTTCGGGATCATGCTTGGTAGTTGGTGGGCTTATTACGAATTGGGTTGGGGCGGCTGGTGGTTTTGGGATCCAGTCGAAAATGCTTCGTTCATGCCCTGGCTGGTCGCGACAGCTTTGATCCATTCACTTGCTGTCACAGAAAAACGTGGGCTATTTCGTGGCTGGACAGTTTTACTCGCTATTATTGCTTTCTCTCTAAGCCTGTTAGGAACTTTCCTGGTTCGCTCTGGCGTATTGACTTCGGTGCACGCATTTGCAACTGATCCAGAGCGCGGAATATTCATCCTTGCATTTCTCGGTATAGTCATTGGCGGTTCACTGATCTTATATGCATGGCGAATGCAGACTTTGAAAACGGTAGGTAAATTTAAGCCTCTTTCACGTGAGACCTTATTGCTTTTGAATAATGTGTTACTAGTTGCAGCGGCTGCCTGTATTTTATTAGGGACTATTTATCCGCTTGTCATTGATGCGTTGGGCAAAGGCAAACTATCGGTTGGGCCACCTTACTTTAATACGGTTTTTATACCACTTATGTTTCCACTGTTTTTATTATTGGGAATTGGACCAATGGTTCGTTGGAAAGAACAAAATGCGAGTAAGTTAATTAAAAATCTTAAAACTATGCTTATCGTCTCTTTGGTCATCCTGATCATTGCTACTTTTGTCCTTATGAACACATCTTCTTTGATGGTGTTTACGGGGCTGGCCGTTTCTATCTGGATGATTGTTTCTAGCTTGAGCTACCTCAAACAACGCGCTTCCAGACGGCAAGGTTTGTCTGGTTTAAGTGCAATTCCAATCGGGGTTTATGGCATGGTGTTAGCCCACATTGGAGTTGCTATCACGGTGATGGGAGTGACGTTTTCCAGTGCTTATAGCCACGATCATGACATTCGCATGTCACCTGGTGATCAAAAAGAGCTGGCGGGATATTTATTTAAGTTTGAGTCAGTTGATCAACAGCAAGGTGCAAATTATCTGGCGAATGTCGGAGTGTTCACGGTTCTTAAAGACGGTGAAGTAATCGCGACGATGAAACCCGAAAAACGTATTTATAATGTTCGACAAAGTGTCATGACGGAAGCGGCGATAGATACTGCCTTGACGCGAGATTTATATATTTCGCTTGGACAGCCTCCAGAAGCGGGTGAGATGTGGCCGGTGCGTTTGTACTACAAACCTTTTATCAGCTGGATATGGGGCGGTGGTGTGATCATGGCATTGGGCGGAATTTTTGCGGCGCTGGATCGGCGTTATCGTCAAGCTTCAAAATATGAAGTTTCCAGAAATAAAGCAACTATAAACAAACCTTCCAAAGACATAGATGAAACTGAAAATCCGTCTGCTTCACCGGCATAAAACTAAATGAAAAAACTGATCTATATTTTGCCGTTGATCTTGTTTGCGGTTCTGATCGGCTTTTTTATTATCGGCCTCGAACGTGATCCGCGTTTGATCCCTTCACCTTTTATCGGTAAATCGGCACCGGAATTCTCATTACCAAGATTGCTAAACGCCGATCAATTAATTACCCAAGCTGAACTTAAAGGTGAAGTAATGCTAGTCAACTTCTGGGCGACCTGGTGTCCTACTTGTAAAGGTGAACATGATGTTCTGATGGAAGTTGCTCGGAGTAATAAAGAATTAGCAATTTATGGTATTGATTATAAAGATAAAAAAGAGGATGCATTAAGTTGGCTGAAACAATTAGGTAATCCTTATCGCGCAGTGGCATTTGATCAAGAAGGTGTGACAGGAATTGATTGGGGCGTTTATGGAACGCCAGAGACATTCATTCTTGATGAACAAGGAATCATTCATTACAAACATGTTGGGGCGATTAGCTGGCAAGATTGGAAACAGATTTTGGAACCGATTGTGTTGGAATTGCAATCCGGATTACAACAATGAATAAAATAATTCTATTAACCTTGATTCTGATTTCGAGTTTTTCTTTTGCTGAAGATCAACGTTTTCCGTTTACTGATCAAAAGCAGGTTGAACAGTTTCGACAATTAACGGAAGAGTTGCGCTGTCTGGTTTGTCAGAATCAATCTTTAGCGGATTCGGATGCGCCATTAGCAAATGATTTACGCGAAAAAGTCTATGCCTTGATGGATGAAGGATTAACCAAGGATCAAATTATAGAAGAGCTAGTGGCCCGTTACGGGGAGTTCGTTTTGTATCGTCCCCGATTGACCCCAGAAACATATTTACTCTGGTTTGCACCCTTTATTTTAGTGTTGATAGGTATTTTTGCGGTGGTATTGATGATCAGGCGCCGATCAGACGTTGCGGAAGTTGATCAAGCAGATCTGGCTGAGGTTAGAAGATTGCTTGAGGATCAGAAATGACAGTTTTTCTAATTTCTATTGTAGTAATGATCATTGTGGCTTTCGTGTTAATCCTTCCTCCACTTTTCAGGAAGAATTTTCATATTGATCAAGAGTCGATTCAGAATGAGCAAAACCTGGCGATTGGACGTGAACACTTAAGCGAGCTAAAGAAGGAGCTAGATTCTGGACGGATTGATAAAACGCAATTTGAACAAGCGCGATCAGAGTTGGAAATAGAGTTATCGCAAGTGATGACAACAGCTTCCGAAACAACGAACGGAATAGATGATCAAAACAGAACTAATAATACTGCACTGATCTTCTTGCTTTTGATGGGACTACCGATAATTTCGATTGCGATTTATTTACAAACAGGATCATTAACTGCGCTGGATGTTGAGTTACAAAAAACCGAGCAAGCCCTTAGTGAGCAATCTCCTGATATAGAAACGATGGTCGCAGAATTAGCTGAACGTCTGGAGTCTGATCCGAATGATGGAGAATCATGGTCAATGCTTGGCAAGTCATACGTCGCGATGAACCGTTTTAGCGAAGCCAGAGAAGCATTTTCCAAAGCATATGAAATCCTCGGTGATAATGTTCCACTGCTAGCAGATTATGCGGATTCGATCGGACGAAGTAGAGGCAGTGATTTGACCGGCGATGCAAAACCGTTAATTGTGCGTGGGCTTGAAGTTGATCCTGATTATCCCAAATTGCGTTGGTTAGCAGGAATGCTGGCTTATCAAGAGCAAGAGTATCAGAAAGTATCCGAGTTTTTGCAGCCGATTTTGATGCAAACCAAACCCGGTTCTGAGGTGCATGAAAGTTTGAAAAGATTGATTGCGGAAGCACAATCGCAATCAAAAGGATCGTCAGTATCGACGCAAGATAAAACTGTCCATTCAAATGCTTCTTTGCAAGTTAAAGTTAGTCTGGATGGAAAATTAAGTGATCAGGTTCATGCTGAAGATACGGTGTTTGTCTTTGCAAAAGCAGTTCAAGGCCCTCCAATTCCTCTTGCAGTCGCTAAGATAAAAGTGAGCAAATTGCCTACGACAGTCATACTTGATGACAGTATGGCCATGCGGCCAGATCTAAAAATATCGGCTCATCAGCGTGTCACTATCAGTGCCCGGATTTCCAAAAGTGGGAATGCAATAGCGGCAAGTGGAGATCTAGAGGCAAAGCCGGTAGAAGTTGATGTTGAAACCCTGAAAGCGGTTGGTATTCTTATTGATCGCGTACTTCCTTAATTACGAAATAACTCTAATAAACAATAAATTATCTTGATTTTTAAATAAATAGGATTAACATTATTGTAAGTTATTATTTCAATAGGTTTTTACTGTGGCGCAAGCAATTAAAAGAAGATCCAGTCCTCCAATAACATTGAGTCGTGATGTTAGTGGATCTTTTTTACATCGGCTGCAAGAAGGCATGCTAATCATTTCTGGTGCGATCGCATTATTTTTCATCCTCAGTCTTGCGACACATCACGATGGTGATCCAAGTTGGACCTTTACTGGGTCACATACGGATATTGTCAATGCCGGCGGCGTTGTCGGTGCCTGGCTTTCGGATTTGTTACTCTACTTGTTTGGTCTGCTGGCCTATGTATTCCCCGTCATTATTGCCTACGTAGGTTGGTTGATGTATTGCGAGCGCGATCAACAAATACTTGATTATTTCCATGTGGCAACTCGTTTTGCGGGATTGTTGATGATCTTTACTTTTGGCTGTGGCCTTGCCTGGTTTCGTTTACGTGATGGTGTCGAAGCAGGAGGAATTCTGGGAGATGTTGTCGGTCGAAATCTGGTTTCGACCTTTGGAAATTCAGGTGCAGTTTTATTAATGTTTTCTCTGTTTCTCACTGGAATCACATTATTAACCGGTCTTTCATGGCTTTGGTTAATGGATACAACCGGCTTCTATAGTTTGAATTTTTATGAATGGGTGAAGGAAAAATCTTCGTCGCTTAGTGACTTTACAGAGGGTAGAAAAGCAAAGAAAGTACGTGAAGTTGCCTTAAAAGAGGAAAAAATAAAAGCTGTTTCACGTCCTGAAAGAAAAATAGAACCAAAAATTTCGAGTTTTGAAGTGGGTGAGCGGGTAGAAGTTGAAAAGCAAGCAAGTCTATTCCGACCATCTGCCGATGTGGTATTACCGCCACTAGACTTATTAGATGAACCACCAGAAAGGATTGGCGGCTACTCAAAAGAAACGCTTGAGGCGATGTCTCGGCAGGTTGAGTTAAAACTAAAAGATTTTGGTGTCGAAGTGCATGTAGTTGGTGTTCTTCCAGGACCAGTCATTACTCGGTTTGAAATGGAACCAGCCGCAGGAACTAAAGCCAGCAAAATTACAGCTTTAACGAAAGATCTGGCGCGTTCACTGTCAGTAACGAGTGTACGCGTTGTTGAAGTAATTCCTGGTAAGTCCGTTATTGGTTTGGAAATACCAAATGAAAAGCGTGAATTGATCGCTTTAAGTGAGATTTTAAGTTCTAAACAATACGATGCAAGTCCCTCAGCATTGACACTCTGCCTGGGAAAAGACATTAGTGGACATCCAGCTGTGGCAGATCTAATGAAAATGCCGCACCTTCTGGTAGCAGGAACAACAGGTTCGGGTAAGTCCGTTGCTCTTAATGCAATGATTTTGAGTTTGCTCTACAAAGCAACTCCAAGAGATGTTCGTTTGATCATGATTGATCCTAAGATGTTAGAGCTGTCGGTTTATGAAGGCATACCACATCTCCTGGCACCTGTAGTGACCGATATGAAAGAAGCCGCCAATGCGCTGCGTTGGTCGGTTGCTGAAATGGAGCGTCGCTATAAATTAATGTCGCATCTAGGCGTTCGAAACCTGACGGGATATAACAAAAAGATCGAAGATGCGATTAAGAAAAAATTACCATTCCCAGATCCTTTTGCTGAAAAATCAGCCGAAGGTGAAGAGGCCATTTTACTAGAAACCATGCCTAATATTGTTGTCATCGTTGATGAGTTAGCAGATATGATGATGACGACGGGCAAGAAAGTCGAAGAATTGATCGCAAGGCTTGCACAAAAAGCGCGAGCTGCAGGTATTCATTTGATACTCGCTACGCAAAGACCTTCGGTTGATGTTATCACTGGTTTAATCAAAGCAAATATCCCAACGCGGGTAGCTTTTCAGGTTTCATCACGAGTGGATTCAAGGACAATTCTTGATCAAATGGGCGCTGAAAATTTGCTAGGCCACGGTGACATGCTCTATCTTGCACCGGGAACGGGTTTACCGGATCGTGTGCATGGCGCGTTTGTTTCCGACGAGGAAGTTCATGAAGTTGTTGATTATTTGAAGAAGCACGGTGAGCCTGAGTATATTGATGAAATTTTGGAAGGTCCTTCTGACGGTGGCGATTTTCCTGGTGTGTCTGGTGAAGGCGAAGAAGAACTTGATGCTTTATATGATGAAGCTGTCGCGATAGTTACGGAAACAAGAAAAGCATCTATTTCTTACGTTCAGCGTAGATTGAAGGTTGGATATAATCGAGCAGCTCGAATGATCGAACAAATGGAGCGGGATGGTGTTGTTACTGAATCATCCTCAAGTGGTGCGCGTGAAGTGATCGCAGCGGCTCCGCCACCAAAAGACTGAGTTATTATTTCTTAAAATACCTATTAATTTTCCATTTAGATTTTCTCGGTTAAGATGGAACAAATCATAAATAGGCCTATATATAAATCATGAAAAAAAACATAGTAGTATTTCTGGCGTTGCTATTATCTTGTGGACAAGTATTTGCAGAAGAAGCTAAAACAACTCTAGAGAATTATCTTAATAGTATTACCAGTTTTGAGGCCTACTTCTCGCAGTCACTAATTACGCAGGCAGATGGAATTCAGGAGACGTCAAAAGGAAAGTTCTACTTATCACGCCCGGGTAAATTTCGATGGGATTACAATCAACCTTATGAACAATCTATCATTGCCGATGGTGAAAAAATCTGGATTTATGATCAGGATCTAGAACAAGTTACCGTCCGTGAAATGAGTGATGTTCTATCAAATACGCCTGCTTTATTATTAAGTAGTGAAGTCTCAATAAGTGACGAATTTAATGTCACCAGAATCAAGGATAGAGAGAAAAATACTGGGTTGGAATGGTTTGTACTAAGTCCAAAAGCCGAAGATCAACAGTATATTGATATCAGCCTGGCATTTCGAGATTCGAAACTTGCAATGATGGAATTACGCGATAGTTTTGGTCAATTAACTAAAATTATTTTCAGCGGCCAAAAACGCAATCAAACAATCGATCAACTGCTATTTAATTTCACCCCACCAGAAGGTGTTGATGTATTGAATACATCTTCAGAGTAATAGCTTAGAACTTTTGCCATACGCCTCTGTCACACTGCCTGTAGAATGTCTTAAACCCCGTCAATTCTAGGTTTCGGAGTTTCAGGCTCTGCATAAAAATAAATTTAAACAGACACGAGGGTATTAATAATGAAAAATGTAACTGGTTCAATGCTAGCTATTGCAGCGGCCACACTACTCGCATCAGGTTGTGCATCTGATGGCACTTCTAGCAGCAGCGCATCAGCTGCCTCAACAGCAAAAGTTCACTGTAATGGTATCAATGAATGTAAAGGGCACGGAGCATGTGCTTCTGCACTTAATGAATGTGCAGGACACAATGCATGTAAAGGACAAGGGTTTATTGAACTAACTGAAGATGAATGTACTGCTCAAGGTGGTACTGTAGGTTAGAGTTTATGGAAACGGATCGATTAATTTCGATCCGTTTTTCATTTATATCTAAACTATTTAACTCCAATCCATTTGATAATTAATAATAACCGTGTCTTCTTTAAAGAAAAATGATCATTCATATCTCGGTTTTGGTTTAGGTTTAAGAACAAAACACTACCAAACAATATTAGATGAGAAACCGACGATCGACTGGTTAGAAATACTCACTGAAAATTATCTTGTTCCAGGTGGTAAACCACTCCATTTCCTTGATCGTATTGGTGAACTTTATCCAATGGTTATGCACGGTGTTTCGTTGTCTATCGGTTCTACTTATCCGCTTGATTTTGATTATCTCCAAAAAGTAAAACAGCTTGCAGATCGAATTGAAGCCCGATGGATTTCTGATCATCTTTGTTGGACGGGAGTATCGGGCACTAATTTACACGATTTAATGCCTGTACCTTATACAGAAGAAGCATTGAGTCATGTGGTTGATCGTATTACGCAAGTTCAAGATTTTCTTGGGCGACAGATTTTGATCGAGAACCCTTCTAGTTATCTTGAATATAAGCAATCGACAATTACAGAATGGGAATTCATGCGCGAAATGGCTGATCGCTCTGA
>JBGCGE010000034.1:0-61210 GCA_045110495.1 Gammaproteobacteria bacterium | reverse complement strand
GATTTTCCAGAAAATGTAGACGTTGTTTTTATTGAACAAGATTACTTTTCAAAGTTTAAACATCTGTGTGAAATAGTGGATGCTGTTTTACCGATTGCACCAGAATCTGATGATATCCTCAAGACGCTTTCAGAAATTGTTATAAGTCAGAAAAAAATACTTCTCGGCAGTGAACCCGAAGTTATTAAACAAACGACTAGTAAAAAATCAACAACCGATTTATTTGCTGATCAAAAACTCACCGTCATTAATACTAGATTTGTCAAAGAGAATAACGACTATCCTGAAAATGAACACGGCTGGATTGTAAAACCTGATCAAAGTGTTGGTAGTGATCGAATAATTATTTGTCATAATCATCAAGAAGTTTTAGAAGCAGCTTCAAAATGTGATGCTGCAATAATACAACCTTACATAAAGGGAAAAGCAGCAAGTATTTCTATGCTGAGTAATAAAGGTCAATCTGTCATCATTGGTTATAATGAGCAAATTATTGAGCAACAAAGTAATCGTTTGATATTCACCGGTTCAAAAGTGAATGGCTTATTAGAATATGAGGATGAATTTGATCAATTAGCCGGTTCTATTGCTAAAGTATTACCCACACTGAGAGGCTATGTTGGAATAGATCTAATCATTGAGAAAGATCAAATTTATATCGTTGAGGTCAATCCAAGATTAACAACATCCTACGTTGCACTTTCTGAATCAATCGGTTTTAATCCAGCGAAAATGATCTTGGATATTTTTTGTAAAAATAAATTGCCACAGTTGGAATATTCCAAATTTAAAATGATCAATATTAAGTTATAGAATTTTTATTTAATGAAAGAAAACAACACAATTGGCTGGGACATTGGTGGAGCACATTTAAAAATTGTTGTTCTTGATAAAGATTCAACCGTTATCTATGTCGATCAAATTGAAACACCTATCTGGAAGGGGTTGGAAGTCTTAGAACGCGCAATCGAATCTGTTCCAGAATCGTTAATGGAAAGTGCAGAGCATGGCATTACGATGACAGGTGAGCTAGCTGATATCTTTCCTGATAGAACCAGTGGAGTAAGAGAATTAGTTAGATTATTTTCGCAAAAAGTGAGTGGCAATATAAACATTTATGCCGCACAAAAAGGCTGGTTAAAAGCGAATGATATCGAAGGAAGTGAAACACATATTGCTTCAGCAAATTGGCATGCTGCCAGTTCATTTATATCAACAAAAATACCACAAGGTTTATTGATAGATACAGGTTCTACGACTACCGATATTATTCCATTTTTTGATCAGAAAACGATGAGTGTTGGCTTTAGCGATCAACAAAGATTACAACAAGACGAATTGGTCTATACAGGTGTTAATAGAACCTCCGTTGCAACGGTAATTTCAAGAGTTCCTTTTGCAGGCGAATGGCAACAGATCACAACAGAAAATTTTTCAACCATGGCGGATGTTTACTGCTTAACCGGAGACATTCCAGAAAATGCTGGCTTTACTACCGCGGACGGAAATGGAACCAGCATGATCGATTGTGCACGACGACTAGCGCGTATTATTGGTTTCGATTTACACGAAGCCGAACTTTGCGCCTGGCAACAATTAGCACACTATATTGCCAGGCAACAACTACAAAATATCAGCCAGGCTGTGGCGAGAGTTTGTTCACGGTTTCATGAGCGATTTTATGATCAAGAGTTTCCAATTGTGGGTGCCGGAGCAGGGCGATTTTTGATCAGAAAAATCACGCAATCGCATAACCTGACTTATATCGATTTCGCCGATTTGGTGCAAGGTGATGAGATGTTAAAACAAGCTGCCGCTATTTGCGCTCCAGCTACCGCATGTGCCGCTATATTGACGTGATCAAAGAACAGATAACAGATAATTAATCCAGAAGAATAACCTATAATATTGAACATGAGAAAAGTCGAACTACCTTATTCAGCAGATAGCAGCAAAGCGTTTGGACATCTTGCAAATAAAGCTGGATTCATTTTTCTTGATAGTGGCTACCCAAATATTTCTCTCGGTCGTTTTGACATAATTTCTTTCGATCCCTACATGCAAATTGCCACACACGCTGACATGACAACATGCATTCAGGGAGATAAACAGTGGCAGACAAGTGATGATCCTTTTGATGTTTTAAAACGCTATTTGGGAGAGACATTAGCTTTTGATAAAAACTTACCTTTTGTCGGTGGTGCACTTGGTTTTTTTAGTTACGACTTAGGAAGACAGATCGAAGATTTACCGGCCACAGCTGAGAATGATATTAACTTGCCGGAAATGATGATCGGTTTATACGACTGGGCTGTGGTCGTTGATCATCAAGAGAAAAAAAGTTGGTTAGTTGGTCAAGGCCGTGATCAAAAAACATTTGATCAATGGGATGAAAGGATCCAAAAGTTTAGCAAACCAAAAGCAGCAAAAATCAAAAATAAATTTAAAGTAACGTCAGAAATAGTTTCAAATTTCACACAAGAAACTTACGCAAAAGCATTCGATCGAATAAAACATTACATACATGAAGGCGATTGTTATCAAGTGAATCTAGCACAGCGCTTCTCAGCTGATGTATGCGGAGATCAATGGGATGCATATTGCAAGCTTAGAAAGATGAACCCAGCGCCGTTTGCGGCTTATATGAGAACAGATTCTGGCTCTATTTTAAGTTCATCACCAGAACGTTTTTTATTGATCAGAAATAACGATGTAGAAACAAAACCGATCAAAGGAACACGACCAAGAAGTGATGATCCAAAACGTGATCAAGAACTCGCGGAAGAATTAAAAAATAGCAAAAAAGATCAAGCTGAAAATGTGATGATTGTAGATCTACTTAGAAATGATATTGGAAAAAATTGTGCAACCGGATCTGTTTCGGTTCCAAAATTATTTGCTATCGAAAGTTATAAAACAGTTCATCATCTGGTCAGTACGGTGACAGGGAAATTAGCGGAAGGAAAACATGTTCTTGATCTGATCAAGGGTGCGTTTCCGGGCGGATCAATTACCGGTGCACCTAAGCTGCGCTCTATGGAAGTGATAGAAGAACTAGAACCACATCGACGTAGCGTTTACTGTGGATCGATTGGTTACATCAGTTTTGATGGTCAGTCAGATACTAATATTGCGATACGAACCATGATTTGGGAGAAGGATAAAATCTATTTTCAAGCCGGTGGTGGAATCGTGATGGATTCAGAAATGGAATCCGAATATCAGGAAACCTACGACAAAGCTGAAGCGATGTTGAAGTTATTAAAATCTGCGCAAAAAGATTCACCATCCAAATAAAATGATCGTCGTTAAACTCGGCGGTAGTTTTTTTGATTCTCCAGAATTAATCGAATGGCTAAAAGTTCTGTCAGAACATGGTGCCGGAAAAGTTGTCATCGTCCCCGGTGGTGGGCCATTTGCTGATCAAGTTCGTAACGCACAAAAACAACATGGTTTTAATGATTCTATCGCGCATAAAATGGCGCTACATGCGATGGATCAATTTGGTTTTTTTTTGATCGGAATGGCAGAAAAAAATATTCCTGATCATAAATTGATCGCAGCAAATTCAGAACAAAAAATTAGAGAAGCCATAATAAACAAACAAACACCTGTCTGGTTGCCATCACAACAACTAAAAGATAATCAAGACATCCCACAAAACTGGACAGTTACTTCAGATAGCCTTTCTGCATGGCTGGCAAAAGAATTAATAGCTGATCAATTAGTTTTAATTAAACGAACAAATGCTGATTTAGAGAGACCTATAAAGGAACTAGAACAGGAAGGTGTTATTGATAGTTCCTTTATTAATTTTATAGAGCAATCTGATTTTAAGATGAAGTTTTTAAATGTCAGACAAGTGTTGTTTATAAAAGATTTTCTGAAAGAGTTTTATGCAACTGACTGTGTTGTTCATATTAAGTAGGTATATAGGTATGTCAAAGGTAAAAGATCATTTGTTCAAGGTATTAAGGGATAGACCACAAGTAGTAACACGAGCAGCTTTTTGGAAAATTCCGCATAATAGTCGAGAAGATGAAATATCATTAAAAATCGGCCGATATAAGAAGCTAAAAGATATAAGTGATCAAGAAAAACCAGATAGTTTAACGCCTAAAAGTGAACTTACACTTGATAATGAAGAGTTTTTGAATCTTATTAAGTTTTTACAAGAAAATTATGAACCATTTAAGCAAGGTGTAAAAGCTTTTATTCCATTAGATAGACCATTTGAAAAATCCAATGCGGAACAAATAAAAGCTCTATTTTCACTACCTCACAAACAACATTTAGTTGATTTTGTTCTATCAAACAATATTATTCCTGAAGAATTAGAATTTGGCCTTCTACATGCTAAAAGAATAAATGCAATCGCAGAGTTCGACATGATGATTAAAAATGATCTTGTTGAATCAAAATGGCAAAAATGGTTTGAGACGAACAGTTGGATACTTGGTAGCGAGTTTGTTCGAATACTAGATGAAAGATCAATTGATACAAAAAACATAACTGATTTTCTTGTTGAAGCGTACGATGGTTTTCTAGATATTATTGAAATTAAGAGACCAGCAGGCGGGATGAAATTTTGGTCTAATACCTTAGATCATGGGAATTACATTCCATCAGCAGATTTAATCAAGGCCACTACACAGGCCTTATCATATATATGAAGTTGAAGAGAAGCTAACAGTATTAAATTTTTAGAACAAGTGGATGGGGTTAGAACAATCAAACCAAGGTGTATATTAATATTTGGACGCTCAAATGATTGGAATGACAAACAGGTTGAAGCATTCAGGATTTTAAATTCTGGTTATCATAATCTTACGATAATGACTTACGACCATGTTTTGAAACGAGCTAAACAAATAGCTGGATATGACGTTAAAACACAGCATAAAGAAAGGTTTTAATGGTAGATGTAACCACTCATGCTAAAATTCACCCAATAATCAATTCAGGAATACCCAATGTTCGATAATCTCTCCAGCCGTTTTAATAAGGTCGTAAAAAATCTCCGTGGTCAGGGGCGTCTGACTGAAGCCAATATCGAGGAAGCGTTGCGTGAAGTGCGCATGGCTTTGTTGGAAGCTGATGTCGCTTTACCGGTAGTAAAATCATTTATTGATCAGGTTAGAGCGCGTGCGGTCGGTGAGGAAGTTGTTGGTTCTTTGACTCCGGGTCAGGCTTTGATCAAGGTGGTTAATGATGAATTGACTTTGTTGATGGGGGATGTGAATGAGTCGCTTAACTTAAATACGGAACCGCCGGCTGTGATCTTGATGGCGGGATTACAAGGTTCTGGTAAAACCACCAGTGTTGGTAAGTTAGCGAAACGTTTAAAAGAAAAAGAAAACAAAAAAGTATCGGTTGTCAGTTGTGATGTATACCGACCAGCGGCGATTGAGCAGTTAGAAATTATCGCGAAAGAAGTCGACGTTAATTTTATTGCCAGTCATTCGGATTCTGATCCAGTTGCGATTGCAAATAATGCGATTGAAGAAGCGCGTAAGGAATTCAGCGATGTTTTGATCGTCGATACCGCAGGTCGTCTAGCAATCGATGAACAAATGATGGATGAGATTAAGCGTTTGCATAGCGCGTTGAATCCGATCGAAACCTTATTTGTGATCGACAGCATGACCGGACAGGATGCGGTGGTTACGGCGAAAGCATTTGATGATGCTCTTGCTTTGACCGGCGTTATTTTAACCAAAACAGATGGTGATTCTCGCGGTGGTGCGGCTTTATCTGTTCGTCATGTGACGGGTAAGCCGATCAAATTCATTGGCGTTGGCGAGAAGGTTGCTGAGTTAGAACCTTTTTATCCTGATCGAATTGCTTCACGAATTCTCGGTATGGGCGATGTGCTGAGTTTGATCGAAGAAGTTGAGCAAAAAGTTGATAAAGAGAAAACCGCTAAGTTAGCAACAAAACTTAAAAAAGGTAAGGGATTTGATCTGGAAGATTTCAAAGAGCAGTTATTACAAATGCAAAATATGGGCGGTGTTGCGGGATTGATGACAAAACTTCCGGGTATGGGAGATATTCCAGAAAAGGCGAAAGAGCAGGTTAATGACAAAGAAATGGGTAAGACGGTTGCGATAATCAACTCGATGACGCCTGGTGAGCGAAAGTTTCCGGCGATAATTAAGGCATCGCGTAAAAAACGCATTGCGGCGGGTTCTGGAACGCAGGTTCAAGATGTAAACAAGCTACTCAAGCAGTTTATGCAAATGCAGAAAATGATGAAACGAATGTCGAAAAAAGGTGGCATGGCTAACCTGATGCGTGGAATGCCCGGCGGTGGAATGGGCGGTGGGCCAGGTGGAGGGATGCCGCCAGGTATGAATTTTTGATCGATGTTGTTTTGATCACGCTTTGCAAATTTTGCCAACGTTTTGCAATTACGCTTCATTTGAAAAAATATTTCACTTAAGCTATTGTTTATTAAGGGAAGGTAACAAGGATGAATTTGGAGATGTAATATGATTTGCAAAGTGAATTTAAAACAAAGTTTGATCGCAAGTATACTTTCTACATTACTGTTTACTGGTGCAATGCCTGTTTTAGCGGTAGAAGCAGAAATGACTGATGCCGAGAAAGCTGTCGAATTGAAACGAAAAGAAGAGCAAATCCGACAGTTGAAAGAGCAGGCTCGTGTACCGCAAGGTAAAGATTCTGGCCAAGATCGAAACGCGGCAAAAACCTATGAACTACCTCAACGTAGAGGTGATAAATACACATCGAAGAAGCGTGAATTAGGTAATCGTGATGTGAACTCTATCGATCTAAAAGAAAAAGAAATAGAAGAAGAAAAACGTTATCGATATAGCGGTCTTTCTGATAAAAACTCGGTGAGTGTGAACAATCGTTTGAAAACTAGAAAATCAGGTGGTGTTGTCGGTAACACAACACTGAACAGAACCAGGACTAAAAAAGTCAGAAAGACAAGTGATAAATATAAACTCGGTGTGCAGCGTTAGTTGGACACAAGATTCGTATAAAATTTTAGATCGATTCAAAATGGTTTTTTCGTGCTTGGTAGTCATCAACAATTTGATCAACAGTTGATTGATCAAATTTACTTAGTCCACGTAAAGCCAGGGTTTTAATTCCTTTTCCGATCACTTTTTCTTCTGACTTCACATCAAATTCAACGAGTACGATTCCTTTGCGGCCTTGTACCGAAAGGCTAGTTCCATGCAGCACAAGTGATGGTTCGGTGATTGAAATAGTGTCGAGTTCGATCGACATGCTTTGGTAAATCACCATTGGCCTGTTCGGATTGATCATGACATCGTGTTCTTTCATTAAGGGTACGATTAAGTCAGGAAATGTTTTACCAGAAAACTCAACGTAGCCTTCCGCTAATTTAGCAATCATTTTTTTATCATTTGAAACGTCACCTTCAGTTTCGATATGTAGATATTCTTTTTCTTTTTGATCTGTAATAGAAAAATTTTGACCAGCATTATCAGGAAAAATCAAAGGAACATCTTCACCAACCATGCCGGAAAATTCGAAAGACATTTTTTGATATAAGCCGCACTTCGCTAATACAAGTGAGAATAGAAGATCACCAGGTACGCAAAACCTCGCATTTTCAGGATCATGTAGAGGATTAAAGTCATGAGCAATTTTTTTTGCAAAATTACTCGCTTGATCTTTTGTGATCAAAATTTGCGAATTACTTTCTGAATAATATAAATCTAAAAACATTATTTATTTCCGATTGTGTTAAACCAACGACAAATTTTAACACGTCAATGCTTTATACTGTGATATCGATTGTTCATTAATAACTATATTAAAGCTTAGGATAGCATGAGATGGCTGATACTGATTTAATTTATGGAATGCACGCCGTTGAGCATGCGCTACAACAATTCCCAGAACGAGTTTTAGAGCTTTGGATACAGAGTGATCTGAAAGGTGGAAAGACTAAAAAAATTCAAAGTTTAGCGGAAGATTCAGGAATAGCTTTTCAGCTTGCACCGAGGAAAACCTTAGATAAACTAAGTGGCGAACAGCGTCATCAAGGAGTTATCTGCAAACAACGACCTGCAAAACCAAAAGATGAATCTGATCTGATGGCAATTATCGACAATTCTGAAAATACGTTTCTATTAGTACTCGATGGTGTACAAGATCCGCATAACCTTGGGGCTTGTTTAAGAACTGCTGATGCGGCAGGTGTAGATGCTGTGATCATTCCAGCCAGTCGTGGTGTAAGCATGACTTCAACCGTACGAAAGGTTGCAAGTGGTGCGGCCGATTCTGTGCCTTTAATTGAGGTACGAAATTTAGCACGATCCTTAAAAGAAATTCAAAATGCAGGAGTCTGGTTGATTGGGACTAGTGATCAATGTGAGCAAACTATTTTTGATCAGGACTTAACTGGATCAATTGCATTAGTAATGGGTTCTGAAGATAAAGGTATTCGTCGATTAACTAGCGAACATTGTGATCATCTTGTTCAAATTCCAATGGCTGGTGTGGTAGAAAGTTTGAATGTTTCTGTCGCTTCTGGTGTTTGTTTGTATGAAGCTGTCAGGCAACGGCGTTAATCTTTTTACTATTTCGATTTAACGAATAAGTTAAGTTATATGATCAAAATAGTTAAAATTATTTTCTTAATTTTACTTGTTTCATTTTCACGGTTTGCTGTTGCAGAACCTTCAGTCAACGATTTATACAATAAAGAAATTTTTCTACAAACAAAGCAACAAATATTATCAATGAAAATTGATGAGCTGGATGAATTTAGAGATTACTTGTCGAGTTGCGGTACTAACAGTGGTGGTGAAATTAAACGTTTTTTCTGTGAGCGTAGCGCGCGTTCATACATCTTAAAGTTTGGACAAGAAAAGCCAGTTGAGAAATTGATCATTGCGATGGCAGAAGTTGAATTTCTGATCGACATGGTTGATGCAGCTGATGAAAAAGGACAAGCAAGTGAAGATATGAAAATGCAGGTTTTTAAAGATTTAGATCGTTATATTGTGATCCGGGAAATGATGGAAAAGGCGATCAAAAAGGCGTACACAAAATAATAAAAGTTGGGCTATTACTTAAGATAATATAGCCCAACTACAATATTTAATTAATTGACGCGTCTAACTAACTCGCCGCCTGAGGCAACACGTGCAGCACAGAATTTAAATTCCGGGATTTTGCCAAAAGGATCCAGGGCGTCAGTGGTCAATAAATTTGCGCTAGCTTCGTTAAAGCAGAAGGCCATAAAAACCGTCCCTTTTTGAATACCGATATCTGATCGTGCAAATGCAGTTATCGAACCACGCCGTGATTCTATCGTTACAATTTCTCCGGCTGCACAACCAAGCGCTTCTAGATCTTCAGGATGAATATTTATCACTGGATCTGGTTCGATAGCATCAAGCTTACTTGCATGTCTTGTCATACTGCCTGTATGCCAATGTTCAAGTTGACGACCGGTAATAAAGATTAATGGGTATTCTTCATCTGGAAGTTCATCTGCTTGTGTATAAGTTGCAGGAACAAATAATCCTCGGCCAGATTTTGTTGGAAATCCATCGGTGAAAATGATCGGCGTACCTGGATCACCTTCTTTTTCTAATGGATAAGTTAATGAATCTTCTTCATCAAGTCTTTCCCAGGTCATTCCGGCGATGCTCTCCATGCAAAGACGCATTTCTTCAAACACTTCATCAGGCCCTGAATAATTCCAGTTTAGATCCATACGATTTGCAATTTCCTGGATTAATTCTAAATCTTGTCTTGCTTCACCGGGGGGATCAATAACCTGTCGACCCATTTGTACACGACGATCAGTATTGGAAAATGTACCGGTTTTTTCATAGAAAGCGGAAGCCGGTAAAATAACGTCTGCAAAACCGGCTGTCTCAGTCAGGAAAATATCTTGCACAACCATGTGATCTAATTTTGTAAAAGCGGCGCGGGCATGATTCTGGTTTGGATCTGACATAGCTGGATTTTCACCTTCTATGTACATTCCTTTCACTTTTCCTTCATAGGCGGCGTGGACCATTTCAACGGTAGTTAAGCCATTTTCAGGATCAAGCTCGGTGTCCCAGAGTTTTTCAAATTTTTCTCTGACATTATCGTTAGTGACTGGCTGATAGTCTGGATAAACCATCGGAATCAAACCCACGTCAGAGGCGCCTTGCACATTATTTTGACCGCGTAATGGATGCAAGCCGGAACCTGGACGACCAATTTGGCCTGTCATTAAGGCCAGAGAGATTAAGCAGCGTGAATTATCAGTACCATGCACGTGTTGAGAAATACCCATGCCCCAGAGAATCATAGAGCCTTTAGATGTTGCATATAAACGTGCAACTTCTTTTATCGTTTCAGCTTCAATTCCGCAAATTGGAGCGACTTTTTCTGCCGGGTAATCTTTTAAGTGTTCAGCGAGCTTCTCGAAACCTTCTGTGTATTGTTCCATGTATTCATCGTTTTGCAGACCTTCATCGAGAATGGTATGCATAATCCCGTTTAACAGGGCGACGTCAGTATCAGGGCGGAATTGAAGGTAATGACTTGCATAGTTGGCCATGCCATTTCGTCTAGGGTCAATGACGATCAATTTTGTTCCGTTTTTTGTCGCATTCTTGATGAATGAACCACCGACAGGATGATTGATTGTCGGGTTTGCACCGATCAAAATGACCACTTCAGCTAGTGCGACATCTTCAACAGGGTTTGAAACTGCACCGGATCCGATACATTCTAGCAATGCTGCAACAGAGGATGCATGACAAAGTCGCGTACAGTGATCAACATTGTTGCTTCTGAAGCCAGTTCGCACCAGTTTCTGGAACAAGTAAGCTTCTTCATTACTACCTTTTGCGGATCCGAGTCCAGCGAGTGCTTTTGGACTGACTTCATCGCGGATCTTTTTTAGACCACTAGCAGCAAAGTCGAGCGCTTCTTCCCATGAGGCTTCTCGGAATACTTTATCAATATCGTCAGGATCGAGTAACTCAGTTGTCTTAGCGACACCTTCTCGTCTTATGAGAGGTTTCGTGAGGCGTAATGGATTATGTATATAGTCAAAGCCATAACGTCCTTTTACGCAAAGCCGCCCTTTGTTTGCGGGACCTTCCATTCGGCCTTCGGTATAAAGAATTTCGTTATCTTTAACGTGATATTTGATCAAACAGCCAACACCACAGTATGGACAAGTTGAGTCGACTGTTTTATCTGCTTCTTTAAGGGCAACTTCGTTGGATGGCATTAAGGCGCCAGTTGGACAGGCTTGTACACATTCACCGCAGGCAACGCAGGTACTTTCAGCTAAAGGATCGTCCAGATCAAAAACAATTTTCGAATGTGAACCGCGATGAGCGTAGCCGATTACATCATTACCTTGTTCTTCGCGACACGCACGCACGCAACGATTACATTGTATGCAGGCATCAAGATTTACTGCAATGGCAGGATGAGATATATCGTCTACTGGTTGATTTCGTTGATCAAATCGGGGTTTTGATACATCAAGTTTTCTCGCCCAGTCATCTAGTTCTGAGACGTTGGAATAAGGAGATTCACCTTGTTCCGGCATGTCAGATATCAATAATTCCAGAATCATTTTCTGAGATTTGAGAGCTCTTTCACTTTCGGTATTGACCTTCATCCCCTCTGTTGGGTATCGGCAGCAAGACGGTGCAAGTACACGTTCGCCATCAACTTCTACAACACAAGCACGACAGTTGCCATCAGCACGCATGCCATCGGTATAGCAAAGGTGTGGAATTTCGACTCCTTCGCGTTTTGCCGCTTGAAGAATAGTTTCGTCTTCGTAGGCCTCAATACTTTTGCCATTGAGATCAAATGCGATTTTATTGATGTTTAGATCTTCAGGATTTGCTGACAAGACTTCAACCTCTTTTAAATTCTTCAGGGAAATATTTCACTGCGCAACGCAGTGGATTTGGTGCTGCCTGGCCCAGGCCGCAAATTGAGGCGTCGACCATAACTTCAGCCAGTTCTTCAAGAAGATCTGTATCCCAGTCTTCTTCTTTCATCAGATCTACTGCTTTTGCGGTACCAACTCGGCAAGGCGTACATTGACCACAAGATTCATCTTCGAAAAACCTCATGGCATTTAAGGCTAAATCTTTCGCGCTGTCTTGATCAGAAAATATCATCACAGCGGCCGATCCGATAAAACATCCATATTCGTTTAAGGTATCGAAATCTAATGGAATATCGCCCATGGTTGCAGGCAGAATACCGCCAGATGCACCACCTGGGAAGTAACCATAAAAGTCATGGCCATCGAGCATTCCTTCACAATATTCTTCGATCAATTCTTTAATTGTGAGCCCGGCAGGTGCCAGATGCACACCTGGTTTTTTGACTCGACCGCTGACTGAAAATGAGCGTAAGCCTTTGCGTCCGTTGCGTCCATGAGAAGTAAACCAGTCGGGACCTTTTTCTATAATTTCACGAACCCAGTAGAGTGTTTCCATGTTGTGTTCGAGTGTTGGGCGCCCAAACAAGCCGACTTCAGCGACGAAAGGAGGTCGGAGTCTCGGCATACCACGTTTACCTTCGATTGACTCGATCATTGCAGACTCTTCACCGCAAATATAAGCACCTGCGCCTCGACGTAAGTGGATTTTTGGTAGGGGATGCTCTGTAGGAGGTCTAGACTGAAGATTGTTCAATTCATCAGCCAATATCTGTCTTACTCCTGCGTATTCATCTCGCAGATAGATGTATATTTCATCAATTCCAACCGCCCAGGCAGCAACTAGCATACCTTCAAAAAAACGATGTGGATCAATTTCCAGATAGTAGCGATCTTTAAATGTACCTGGTTCACCTTCGTCTATGTTGACAGCCATCAAGCGTGGGCCTTCAAAGCCACTGACGATTTTCCACTTCAAACCAGCGGGAAAACCAGCCCCACCCAAGCCTCGAAGGCCGGAATCTTCCATTGTCTTTTTGACATCATCTATGTTGCGGGTGCCGGCATAGCACTCTGAAATAAGTTTATAGCCGCCCTGGTTTTGATACTCATCGTAACTGATGTATTCAGTGACGGCGGATTCGATCGCATTTTCACTTACTTTTTCAGTCACCATTTCTGTCGTGGCGAAATCAACGGGATTTTGTCCAACAACCGCCACTGGCGCTCTGTCACACCGGCCAACACAGGGAACTGGTTGAATGCGAACACTTTCACCCATACTGGTTTTCAATGCTTTTACCATTTTACTGGAGCCGGCAAGTTCACACGAAACTGATTCACAAACTCTAATGGTCAAAGGAGGTGGAGGTGATTCGTTATCCTTAATGACATCGAAATGGTGGTAAAAGGTGGCAACTTCGTAGACTTCGGTGGTGGAAATGCTCATTTCATGAGCAAGTGCGACTAAGTGTTTTGATGAAATGAACTGGTATTTATCTTGAATTTTATGGAGATGTTCGATTAGCAGATCTTTTTGTCGAGGTTCATCTCCTAGTAGTTGGCGAATTTCTTCCAGCGCAACTAAGTCGATGATGCGACCCTTGCCGCCCATGCGTTTCTTTTTAATCCGGCTTATATCAACGGTTGATTCATTTGCCGCCACAAGAAATGGTCTCCCTTAATTAAATATCCAATATTAATAAGTTATTAAAACGCAGGATCCATGCCATCAGTCCTGCATGTTGCAGTTTTAATGTTAGGTTTCGGTGATATACAATACAAATCATCTTTTTAAACAGATCTATCATAAAAAATGATATTGGTTAAAGATAATTTGTCAATTTTGCCTTGCTAATACGTGTAAGTAAAGGTGATTTTGAATTTATTTATCAATGAGTTATCAGTTACCTATAAGAAGATTTTTCTAACAGAGATAGAGATGTCGTTTATTGTTTGATAATTATAAAAAATAACATGGTTCTAATTTTTACTTTCACAGGGAAGCCGAATGAAAAATATCAATCCTAATCAACTTCTTACATTTGCGGTAGTGGCGCGGATGAAGAGTGTGACTCGAGCAGCAGAACACTTGCATCTTGGACAACCAGCCGTATCGGGCCAGCTAAAGTTATTGCAGGAACGTGTGGGCGAACCGCTTTACCTGCGAAAGGGTCATCATATTGAATTGACATCTGTCGGTAAAACCCTGCTTGAATATGCTGAAAAACTTGAACATTCATTACATTTATCCAATGAATATGTACGTTGTCTTCAAGATATGGACACAGGTGATCTCAGAATCGGCAGTACAACAACTATTGCCAGTTATTTCTTACCCAAGTACCTGGTGTTAACACAGACACAATATCCTGGGTTACAAATTTTCATGAACACTGGAAGTACTCAGGAATTATTAGAAAAATTTGATGAACTAGATCTGGTTTTTATAGAAGGCTTAATTGAAAAGGGTTGCTTGCCTGCAGATTATGATCTATTTCCATGGCGAGAAGACGAGATAGTTTTAGTCGTTCGGGATGATCACGAATTGATCAAAAAATACCCTGAGGGTGTTCCTTTGAGCGTTTTTAATGAGTACCAGGTCATATGGCGAGAACCCCAATCAGGTGCGAGGCAACTTATTGAATCGACCCTGGTCGATCATGGAATAGAAGCTCCTATAAATATTGAAGTACAAGGTGCTGCTGGTGTTTTAGGTTCCGTGAGTGCTGGACTTGGAATTAGTTTTGCTTCACTGCAAGCATTACGACATGCCGCGTCAGAACTTGTACCACTCAAAATCAATCCACCTTACGGTTTGAGATGGCATTTAAATCTGATTGCACCAAAAAAAGACCTACGTTCCAGAGCCGTTCAGGCGTTTCTTCAGATATGTATGGATGAGTAACAGAAAGATGTATTTGAAGATTACTAAATTAATCTCTAAAAAAGTTTAGTAATACTTATTTAAAAACAATATTTTAACAATTTATTATTATAAGTTACACTAAGGTTTAGTCTATTATGTATGGAGAATGATCAAGTCATATAATGTTAGCAGGTAAGCAAAATATTAAATTACAGGACATAGACGAAGCTGTCAGACTACTACAAAGTGAGGCTCGCTATTTTGATCAGTTATCTCGACAGTTTACTGACTACGAGCGAGTGTTAAAGAAGCATTCGGCTGATTGCAGTTTTGCGGTTAAAAAGATACTACAAAATGGTTGGCAAGAAGATAATAGTGATAATCAGCCATCGTCGTTACGAACGGCTAATGCTTTTCTTGCTGAAGGTCGTCGACTGCGTCTAAAGTTAAGAATTAACCATCTCAAACAGGAAGCAACTGGACTTGAGTTAGAAGCAGGCAGATTACCGGAGCTGGAATCAGAATTTAAAATTCTGGCAGAGGACTGCCGAGAAATAGTTTCAGTATGTAAAAATAGTGTTGATATTGCCACCATCCCGGAAATTGAAGATTTACTCGCAACCGCCAGTAATTTATATGATAAAAGCGTAAACCTTCGACAAGCTCAAAAAATAAAGTTGCGAGAAGAAGCGGTCACGTTTTTGATGCAACGTGTCCATATACTCAAAGAGCAAGCAGACATATTGCAACGCAATATTACCGCTATCCCATCTAGATCTACAAAGTACAAACAATTATCGACACATTGTTTGCAAGTTGCACACAGGTTTGAAGCTAAAATTGAAAGTGCGTCACTTTTTGAACTGACCAGAGCTATAGAAACTGCTGATGATTTTATTGCTCGAATAAGACACAGTCAGAAAAAGAACAAGTTTCCAGATACTACAAACCCGGAACTGTCCGAGTCTACATCGGTTCTCAATCTGTCAAAAGTAATGGCAGAGCCTGAACTGTCCGAAGTCACAGCAGAACCTGAGCCACCCGAGACCATAGCAGATCACGAGCCGTCTGAAGTCACAACAGAACCTGAACCATCCGAGGCCACAATAGATCGCGAACTGAAAGAAGCGACGTCAGATCCAGGATCGTTGGCCGAAGTCACCAAAATTGAGAAATCAGATAAAGAGTTTTTTCCTGCTGCATTGAGGACAGTTATTGATGATGATGCGCGGCGTAGTGAATTAGAAAGAAAAATTGCAATAGAAAAACGATCAATGAATTATCAACAAAGTTCAGGCGCTCAAGAGCTTCCAGAAGATAGCCATTCTTTCTTCGGATTGACTAGTCATTTTTTTGCAATGATTATTTCCTCACTTTTAGCTGTAATAAACTACTTTATTAGTGGTTTAGCGCAACTGCTAAAGAATGTGGTTAAGTTTTTAGAAAGGATTTTCATGTTTTTAATCGTAGGTATTGGGGCGGTTACGATTGTATTTGTGGTTGCGTATTTAACCGGATCTGGCTATGACAATATTGGTTTTCTAGATTTTATCGCTGAGGTTATCCAGCAATAGTTATTATTTATAGGAATCCTGTATCAGCAAATACTGGGGAACCAGCCGCAATCATTGTAGTCTGATAGAATTAACTGATAAGGTATTTTCAGGAATAACACGTGCTTTATCGTGTCAATATATACATTTAAAGGAGTTACCCGAAACATGCAAAAACTTAAATTGATTATCGTGATGTTGTTTACTGCTGCGTTGATTACAACTGCACACGCTGAAACAGATCCAGATATTGAAAAAATGCTCACGGGAAAAATTAAAGAAGTGCTTGGTGAGAATGTTGTATTAAACTCTATTTCACCAACACCAGTACCTGGTTTGTATGAAATCGTTTTTGATAATGGCAAGGTTGTATATCTTTCTGCTGATGGTCGCTATGTTTTTGAGGGTGATTTAATGGACTTGGTTGATCGGCAAAACTTAACTGAGAATACTCGAATGGCTGCAAGAGGTTCGGCTTTTGAAAATATTGATGTCAGCAAACTGATCGAATACGCACCGGAAAAAACGGAGCATGTCCTTTATGTTTATACCGATATCGATTGTGGTTATTGTCAAAAATTTCATAACCAGATGAAGACACTTAATGATAATGGTATCGCTGTTCGATATCTCGCTTTTCCTCGAGCAGGTTTAGAATCATCAGCTTATACTGCCGCTGAATCAGCCTGGTGTGCGGATGATAAAAAATCTGCTTTAACTGCAGCAAAAGCAGGTAACAATATAGATCCCGCTGTGTGTGATAGCCGTGTCGCTGATCAATTTAATATGGGTAAATCAATGGGAGTACGCGGGACTCCGACTGTTTATTTGTCTTCAGGCAAGGAAATGGGTGGTTATATTCCTGCTGAGGAATTAGTTCGCTATTTTAAAGGTGGGTTATAAAAAAAGAGATGTGATTATTTCTGTCTACATTGTATATGTAATAATTAGTTCAAACCCTCTACACTTTTAATAATAATCGAAGTCAGATGGCCTTTTTTGTCTATGCTGTCAACTCGAATAGGTAGATAATGTAAAGACGGAGCACACCAGATAATTGTGCTTCGTTTTGCAATTTTTTGAGTTGTGTCTTTCGTGCCTTCTTTTATATTTTGATCATCTCGTTTACGTTGAAACTTATAAGATTTTAATTTACCCATCGGGGTCGATAGTTCTTCCTCACCCATAAACTCAAACTGATAATTTTTTAGATCGGTACCGTCGATCAAATCATAGCTTAGTCCCGCTTTTGGATCTTTTATCTGCATAATAGCTAATTGATAGAGAAGTTTATCTAACAGGCCAGGTTTTAAGGGTAGCTTGTTTTTACCTGTTTCAGTGACACTTGAAATGGTATTTTTATTCCAGTCAAATCGATGTACTTCTTTTTTCAGACTGTCTCCACCGGTCCTTTCGTACTTATAGACAACGGGGCGTAAATTTCCATCTTTCATTTCCCAACGGCTGGTCTCATTAATTTGATCCTTGCGAAAAAGTGCGGCTAAACCAGTTAATTTTCCGTTCGATTCAAAAGTACCAGAGCCATCTTCTTTATGGATAAAATGTCGCTCCATTACACCAACACGAAGATCGTCAAAATGGAGTGAATATATTGCCGAGAATGAGCCTGGTAATTCAGCCTGGCCAGGAATACTGATCAGAAAAGATAAAATGACAGCAAATAAGTATTGTTTCATAGGCATATGGTAGAATTCGACTTTTCCATTTTGCCATAGTTCCATGCTTTCTACATACCTTCCATTTGAATCTAGTCGCATTCTCGTTGTTGGAGATATTATTCTTGATCGTTACTGGTCAGGGCCAACAGAACGTGTTTCGCCAGAAGCACCAGTGCCCGTCGTTAGAATTGAAAAGATCGAGGAGCGTCCGGGTGGAGCAGGAAACGTTGCTTTAAACATTGCGAGTTTGGGTGCAAATGCATCCTTGATGGGATTGACCGGGAAAGATGAAGCCTCTGGAACGCTAGAGCATGCACTTGGTCAATCCGGTGTAAATTGTTACTTTTCACAATTGAGTGATTATCCGACGATCACAAAACTTAGAGTACTGAGTCAGCATCAACAATTGATCCGTTTAGATTTCGAATCAACTTCGCTCAAGTTTGATCAAAAAAAACTGATCAAAAAATATCGACAGCTACTTGAAAAAGTCGATGTCGTTATTTTGTCAGATTACGCTAAAGGTTGTTTAACTAATGTAGAAGAACTAATTGAGATAGCGAGTAAGGTTGATAAGAAAGTTATTGTTGATCCAAAAGGAAACGACTTTCAAAAATATAAAAACGCAACTTTAATCACGCCCAACTTTGGGGAATTTACTGCCGTTGTTGGAGAATGTCAGGACGTCGAAGAAATAGTTACTAAAGGAAATGTGCTCTGTAAAAACCTTAACCTTGAGGCTTTGTTGGTTACGCGTGGCGAACATGGGATGACATTGATTCAACCAGCTGAAGAGCCAGCACATTTCCCAGCCCGTGCAGCTGAAGTTTTTGACGTGACAGGGGCAGGTGATACGGTCATCGCAACACTTGCAACTGCATTGGCAGCAGGTGGAACATTTTCACATGCGACTGCATTAGCGAATACTGCCGCAGGATTAGTGGTGGCTAAACTCGGAACTGCAAGTGTAACCTTAGAAGAATTACATACCGCACTCCATGAGCCGCGTAAAGAAGATACTGGTACGATTGATGAAGAGCAGATGGTTGATCAAATGCAAGCTGCAAGATTGCGTGGAGAGACGATCGTTATGACCAATGGATGTTTTGATATTTTGCATGCGGGACATATTAGCTATTTAGAAAAAGCACGATCATTAGGTGATCGTTTAATAATTGCCGTTAATGATGATGCTTCAGTGCAAAGACTAAAAGGTGAATCAAGACCGTTAAACAATCTTAATGATCGAATGAAAGTGCTCGAAGCTTTATCATGTGTTGATTGGGTTGTGCCTTTTTCAGAAGATACGCCAGAAAGATTAATTAGTAATTTATTACCGGATATTTTAGTTAAGGGTGGTGATTACAAACCCGAAGAAATTGCTGGTGGTAAGCAAGTTTCAGAAAATGGTGGGAAGGTGATTGTGTTAGATTTTTTAGATGGATATTCAACGACCAAATTGATCGAGACGGCACAAAAAAATCAAGGTGAAGATAAATGATTATTGTCACAGGTGGTGCCGGTTTTATTGGTAGCAATCAAGTAAAACGTCTTAATGAAATGGGACGTAAAGACATTATTGTCGTTGATGATTTGACCGATGGAACTAAATTTAAAAATATCGCTGATTGCACGATCATGGATTATTTTGATAAAGAAGAATTTATTAAAAAACTTGATCAATTAAAAGATCGTATCGATATTATTTTTCACCAAGGAGCTTGTTCCACCACCACAGAATGGGATGGAAAATTCATGATGGAAAATAATTTCACCTACACAAAAACTCTTTTCGAATATTGCGTTGGTAAATTGATTCCTTTTGTTTATGCATCCAGTGCTGCCGTTTATGGTGGCAACGAAACCTTCAAAGAAGTACCGGAAAACGAAGCGCCGTTAAATGTTTACGGATACTCAAAATTATTATTTGATCAATATGTAAGACAGAACGATCATAAAATAAATAGCCAGGTTGTTGGTTTGAGATACTTCAACGTCTATGGGCCACGAGAACAGCATAAAGGCAGCATGGCAAGTGTTGCATGGCATTTGAATAACCAGATTAAAGAAACCGGAAAAATAAAATTATTTGAAGGTTGTGATGGTTATGCTGATGGTGAACAGCAGCGCGATTTTGTTTACGTAGGAGACGTGGTCGATGTAAACCAGTGGCTAATGGAAAACTCAAATGTCAGTGGTATTTTTAATTTAGGAACAGGGCGTGCTCAAACTTTTAATGATGTGGCGAATGCGGTTTTAGCATGGCACGGTAAAGGTGAAATAGAATATATTCCATTCCCTGAGCATTTGATCGGACGTTACCAAAGTTTTACTCAAGCTGATATTTCTGATCTGCGTTCAGTTGGATATGCTGCTGAATTTAAAACGGTTGAAGAAGGTACAAAAGCGTATCTAGATTTGATCAATAGTTGATCTTTTAACCATGCGCAGACTTTATTCATTTCTGCTCTTTATTTCACTTCCTGTTATTTTTGCACGACTTTATTTTAAAGGTCGTTTGAATCCAATGTATCGTCAACGTTGGAAAGAACGTCTAGCTATAATTCCTGAAATAAAAAAAAATAATTCTCAGAAGTTGATCTGGATCCACGCAGTTTCTGTTGGAGAAGTTGAAGCAACACTTCCTTTAGTTAAGAAGTTGTTTTCGGAATATTCAGATCTTCATATCATAATGACGACCACAACGCCAACGGGCGCAGAAACGGTTGCACGACGTTATCCTGAGCAATTTAATAAGCAGATAAAACATTTTTATATTCCTTATGATTTAACTATTTTAATAAATCGTTTTATCAAAAAAATAAATCCAGATTTACTGATCATTTTGGAAACCGAAGTCTGGCCAAATTTGATCCATGTTTGTGATCAAAAAAATATTCCAGTGCTGTTAGCAAATGCAAGAATGTCTAAGCGTTCAGCAAAAGGATACAAGCGATTTTCATCACTTTCACAGCCGACTTTTTCTAAATTAAATGCAGTTGCAGCTCAAACGGATCAAGATGCAGAGCGGATCATTTCTTTGGGTGCTATAGCAGATAATGTGGTTGTTTCTGGTAGTTTAAAATTCGATCAAAAATTACCTGTGGATATAAACAAGAGATCATTGGAGTTACGTAAAAAACTTGGATCAAAAAGACCGATCTGGATTGCTGCGAGTACGCACGAAGGCGAGGAAGAAAAAATACTAGCAGCACATGCTGAAGTTATCAAAACACTTACGAATTGCTTACTCATTCTCGTACCACGACATCCCGAACGATTTGATCATGTATATAACTTATGTGAAAAAGCAGGATTCAAAACTAACCGACGTAGTGTTGAAAAAAATAATATTCAACAACAATCTGATAACCAGATTTATATGGTTGATACGATGGGTGATTTACTGTTGTGCTATGGTGCAGCAGATGTTGCCTTTGTCGGTGGCAGCCTTGCAGAAATTGGCGGCCACAATTTACTAGAACCTGCGAGTCTTGGTATTCCTGTTATCATGGGGCCGCATACCTTTAAAATAGAAAAAATATTCCAGACTTTTGTTGATGAGAATGCGGCAGTTTGTGTAAACAATACCGGTGAACTCGCAGATAAAATATTAAAATATTTAGAAAATGATCAAAAACGATTTGCAACAGGAAAACGAGCCAGGGATTTGGTGGAAAGAAATCAGGGATCAGCTCAAAGACATATTGATTTGATCAAAGAACAGCTAGTTAACTGACAGATATAATTTAAATTTGCCAATAGACTTTGATTCACACTTTGTTAATGACGAACAGTATAAATTATACAAAATTGAGGAAAGATAAATATGAAAAAATTACTTGCAATAATATTAGTTTCGCTGAGCTTGATGGGTTGCAATTCAGAAATGATCCAGCAATTTGTTGAAGCACCGCAAGTGAAAAATATTCAACTTAAATCATTTTCTGCGCAGGATAAAAGTGTGGTTTTTGAAGTTGATTTATTTAATCCGAATCCTTTTACTTTACCGTTGTCTGGTTTAAGTGGAGAGATGAGCTTGAATGAGTTTGCAATTGGTAGTCTTGATGCCAGTAGCGATCAAAGTCTTGCTGCAAACACAACGCAGACGGTCACAGTTCCCGTGCAGTTGGATCAAAATGCATTGCTCGAAGCCGCAAAAAGTGTCTTTACTAAACGACAGGCTAATTATAATTTTAACGGTGGTGTGAAAACGTCGGTTGGAAAAATTCCATTTTCAAAAAGTGGCGAATTGTCGGTACAGGAAATTCTTTCTTCTTTAATACGATAAATAAGTAATAGTTTTGAATTTACCTCAACCAACTTGAGATCTGTTTGAAGTGTTGATTTTTAGCATCGCGTAGCCATTCAAAAGCAACGGACTCGACATTTGTTTGCTGAATATTTAATAAACTCATTCGATCTTTAGCATTGTGATAGTTATCTGATCGTCGTGAACAAATAGCATCACTCACAGTGAAAACATCGTAACTATTTTCTTGTAATTCTATCGCGGTTTGTAAAACACAAACATGTGCTTCCATTCCAGTGAGAATAATTTGTCGACGTCCACTATTCTGTAAAGTTTGCATAAATTGATCTGAACCGCAGCAGGAGAAACAGGTTTTTTCTATGTAATGAGCTGAGTCAGAAAGGTTGTCATTAATTCCTTCAACAAGCCCACCCAGACCTTTGGGATATTGAGCTGTTGAAATAACCGGTACGTCAAGCAAGTTCGCAGACTTGATCAAAAATGTGCTATTTTCGATTACGCGATTTAATACTTTTTCAGGCATTGCATTACCCAATCTTGTTTGAATATCGATGACGACTAACGCGCTGTTGTTTACATCGCATAAAGAATTTTTTGAAGTATTGTTTGGAGTGTTGTTTAAAGTTTGGGTCATTTAGAAATTTCTTGATTTGATAAAAGTGAATTCACTTGTTTTATATCTTCTGGGGAAAGCTTTCCTAATGCTTGTTTTAGTCGCAAAGTGTCCAGAATATATTCATAACGCGCTTGAGAATAATCTTTGCGCGCACGGAAAAATTCTTGCTCTGCGGTGATAACATCAACCGTAGTGCGCGTGCCGATTTCAACCCCCATTTTTGTCGCATCAACCGCAGTTTTTGAAGAAAGTACCGCCTGGTTAAAAGCTGAAATTTGACTGATACCCGAAAGGATTCCTCGATAAGACTCTCGCGTTTTTCTGTCAACAGAACGACGAGTTTGTTCTAGTATTTCCAGGGCTTGATCATGGCGATGCATAGCTTCGCGAGTTCGTGATAAAACCTGACCACCTTCATAGATTGGAATATTCAATTCGACACCAAACTTTGTGAAGTCGATTTCGGTATTTCCAAATTGCCCACCACTAGAACGAAAGCCATGATTACCTACAAGATCGACAGTTGGATAATGGCCTGCATCCTGTCGTTTAATTTGTTTTTCAGCAATATCAACTTCAACAAGACTCGCTTTTAATTGAAGATTATTTTCCAGAGCGGATTGCGTCCAGGCATCTATATCATCAGGGACAGGTTTTGTGCTGATAACTTCTTCAGTCAGAGTTGATAAAGAGCCTGGGTATCTACCGGTGATTTCACGTAATGCCTCGCGTGTATCATCAAGCGTGTTATACGCTCTAATTTCACGCGCATGTGCCAGATCAAATCCTGCTTGTGCTTCTTGGACATCGGTAATCGGGATCAGGCCAACTTCAAAACGTTTATTGGATTCTTCAAGTTGTTTTTCCAGTGACGATTTTTCTGCCTGTGTAAAGGCAAGGTTATCATTTGCAGATAACACTGCAAAATAACGTTCTGCGGTTCTTAGCATTAAATTTTGTTCTACAGCATCCAGATCAAATTGTGCTTTTTTTATTTGATCGTCCACTTGCTGTAAGTGAATATAACGGTCACGGTGATAAATTGGTTGTGATAAATTTAAGGTATAACCGTATGCTTCGAATTGAGAACTGCCACCACCAAACTCAGCATCAATATCTTGAAAGTTTCGATCGGCATTGGCTGAAATTGAAACGACGGGACGGGCATAGTTTGCGTTTGCTTGAAAACGAGTTTCGAGTTCAGCTTCGAGTGACGCTTGTTGTGCTCTGAACTCAGGATCATTTTTTAAAGCAAGTTCATAGATATCGATCAAATTCTCATTTGGGGTCTCTGCAAAAACAGGGGGATAAAATAAAGCGACTAGAATTATTGACGCCAACGTCGAAAACTTTCTCATTTAATACTTTGCCATCTCAGGATCAACTTCATCAGCCCATGCATTGATACCGCCATCTAAATTCAAAACATGAATGAAACCCTGATCATTTAAAAAATGAGCAACATGTAAGCTGCGGAGACCATGATGGCAGTAGACAATGATCGGTAGATTAAATTCTAATTGATCGAGCGAGTTTGGAATACTGCTCATGGGAATATGCAAACTGGGATCTATTTTACATATTTCGACTTCCCACTCTTCGCGTACATCGACGAGGATGATTTCTGCTTCAGGATCATTGATCAGTTTTGCAAGTTGGGTAACGGTTATGGAATCCATCTGTCGCTGTTGGATCTCTTAAAACACAAATTTGTCAGGTACATTTGTACCCAATAATGCGGGTAAATTAGTTTCTAGTAAAACTTGTTTTTTCCATTCATGTTCGGAAAGACGTTCTATTAAAAGTGCTTCCATTACTGGGGATTCCCCGACGATGATAAATAAGCGTCCACCGATAGATAATTGTTCTTGAAAAATCGGATCATATTGTGGCGTTGAACCGGTTACTACAATGACATCGTAGCGATTATAAAATTCACGTTTTTTTGTTGAATCTGTAACATTTAAAGTTACATTATCCGATAAATTTATTGCTTTTAATTGCTCTGCTGCTTTGCTAGTAAAATCCGCATAAATTTCTTCACTTGTTACGTGCCGACCCAGCTGTGATAGCAACGCGGTGACATAGCCGCTGCCAGTGCCGATTTCGAGTATTTCTTCATCAGACTGGATCTCTAAAGCCTGTAGCATTCTGGCTTCAAGTTTCGGTGTCATCATCACTTGATTATGACCCAGTGGGATATTGGTGTCAGAAAAAGCCAGGTCCTGATATTGATCAGAAACGAATTCCTCACGTGGTGTATTTGTGATCAGGTCGAGCACCTTTTGATCCACAACTTCCCACGGGCGGATTTGTTGTTCTACCATATTAAATCGAGCTTGTTCTATATCCATCATATTCCGTTAAATTTTTAGATTTATACCATTATGGTGCGTTGTATTAGCATGCTATTATAGCCCTTCAAAACGACTTGCAGCTAGGGGTGCTCGATTTAAGGCGAGCTGAGATTCACCCTTTGAACCTGATTCGGTTAACACCGACGTAGGAAAGCTACTCTAGCGGCATCAAATCGTTCTCAATTTATGAGGTGTCGAAATGAATGCAGTACCAGATAGTTTAAGTCAAAGCGCGAAGGTTGATGAAGCCGCGGTCAAACCCTTACCCAATTCACAAAAAATTTATGTCGCGGGCAGTCGTCCTGATATTCGTGTACCGATGCGTGAGATTGCACAAACACCGACACGCTCAGAAAAGGGTGTGGAACTGAATCCATCGATTACCGTTTACGATACTTCCGGACCTTATACCGATCCGAAAGCGGATATTGATATCCGCAAAGGGTTAGAAGCACTTCGATCAAATTGGATTGCTGAACGAAATGACACTCAGCAATTAGACAAATTGACTTCAGACTATGGTCAACAAAGGGCGGACGATTCATCCCTTGAACATCTACATTTCACACGTACGTTGAAACCACAACGAGGTGTCTCTGGCGCGAACGTCACGCAAATGCATTACGCCAGAAAAGGCATTATCACGCCGGAAATGGAATATATCGCCATTCGTGAAAATCAGCGTATAGAAGAAGTCAAAGACAAAACGTTATTGCGTCGTCATCCAGGACAGGGTTTTGGTGCTGAAATTCCAAATTTAATCACGCCGGAATTTGTTCGTGACGAAGTGGCAAAGGGCAGGGCGATCATACCAAATAATATCAATCATCCAGAAAGCGAGCCGATGATCATAGGTCGAAATTTTCTGGTCAAGATTAATGCGAATATTGGTAATTCTGCACTGGGTTCTTCCATCGAAGAAGAAGTAGAAAAAATGACCTGGGCTATCCGTTGGGGGGCAGATACGGTAATGGATCTGTCTACTGGTAAGAATATTCATGAAACGCGTGAGTGGATCATTCGAAATTCGCCGGTTCCAATCGGCACCGTTCCAATTTATCAAGCGCTTGAAAAAGTTGATGGAAAAGCAGAAGAACTTACCTGGGAAATGTATCGCGATACGTTAATCGAACAAGCCGAGCAAGGTGTCGATTATTTTACTATTCATGCTGGCGTTCGACTGCCTTATATTCCAATGACAGCAGATCGTGTTACGGGAATCGTGTCGCGTGGCGGATCAATTATGGCCAAGTGGTGCCTTGCGCATCACAAAGAAAGTTTTCTGTATACAAAATTTGAAGAAATCTGCGAAATCATGAAGGCTTATGATGTGAGTTTTTCTCTAGGTGATGGATTACGTCCAGGCTCAATTGCGGATGCAAATGACGAAGCGCAATATGCTGAACTGGAAACTTTAGGTGAGTTAACAAAAATTGCCTGGGAACATGACGTACAAGTGATGATCGAAGGTCCAGGTCATGTACCGATGCAAATGATCAAAGAAAATATGACAAAAGAATTAGATGATTGTCATGAAGCACCTTTTTACACACTTGGGCCGTTAACAACCGATATCGCACCGGGATATGATCACATCACATCAGCAATCGGCGCTGCTCAAATCGGTTGGTATGGAACCGCGATGTTGTGTTATGTGACGCCCAAAGAGCACCTCGGTTTGCCGGATAAAGATGATGTGAAAGAAGGGATTATTACTTATAAAGTCGCCGCACATGCCGCAGATTTAGCCAAAGGACATCCAACCGCGCAGATCAGGGATAATGCATTATCTAAAGCGCGTTTTGAATTTCGCTGGGCGGATCAATTTAATCTCAGTCTGGATCCTGATCGTGCGATGGAATTTCATGATCAAACTTTACCGAAAGAAGGTCATAAATCAGCACATTTTTGTTCCATGTGTGGGCCACATTTTTGTTCAATGAAGATCACACAAGATGTCAGAGACTATGCCGAAGAACAAAAACAGGGCATGCAGGAAAAATCGGCAGAGTTCAAACAAAAAGGCAGTGAAATTTATTTACCAGAATAGTGATCAAATAAGACGTTTAACGGGAAAAAATGGCAACTAAAAAAAGAGAACTAAGACCTCTAAATATATCCGTGCTCACTGCGAGTGATTCACGATCAGAAAAGGAAGATAAATCAGGAAAGTTACTGGTTAAACGATTAGAAAAAGCCGGGCACACCTGTCAGGATAAAATTGTTGTACCAGATGATGTCTATCAAATTCGCGCTGCTGTCGCCTGCTGGATTGCTGATCAAAACGTCAATGTGGTTCTTACAACCGGTGGAACTGGCGTAACAGGAAGAGATGGTTCTCCCGAAGCAATCAGCGTTCTATTTGATAAAACACTCGATGGTTTTGGTGAAATGTTTAGACAAATTTCAGTTGAAGATATCGGAACATCCTCACTACAATCTCGCGCACTTGCTGGTGTCGCAAATGGAACCTATATTTTTGTTTTACCCGGTTCATCAAATGCCTGCGCAACTGCCTGGGATAAGATCATCCAACATCAATTGGATTATCGAACACGACCTTGTAACTTGGCTGAGTTGATCCCGAGGTTGAAGGAATAAAATTAGATTATACATAAGAATTTATGTACATAAATATTTAGCTAGAGGCAAATTATTTTTCCGTAAACGAATTTCTTAATAGAAAATAAAGGAACTAAAAAATTGTTTGAAAGAAGATACAAAAATGGTAATAAACCATCTAACTTTCAATTTAATATGTAGATGTTTTAGTGGTGAATTAATGAATTCATTTGAATCAAAAAAAATTATTGAACCTTTCAATATTTATGGTGTTGACTCTATAATTTGGGATGTTAACAATGCAAACAAAGTCATAAAAGATAATTCGTACTACTTCTTTATTTATTCATTTTTATGCTTTGCTTTTTTATTGTTACATCCTATTATGAGTTGGAGCCATGATCATAAAAGTATAGATTTATTAATCTATGGAATTGTAGTTTCTATTCTTGCTTACATAGTGAGAAAGATAAAAAGTAGAATAACTTCACTAGCTTTAGTAACAATTTTTTCCTTTATATTTTTCGGTATGATTTTTAAAGTTTTCTTTAAAGGAGATGATACTTTAATGCCTATACCATTTATTCTATTTATAGTATTTTTGGCCTCTATACGATCTGTTAAAGCTACGTTCCTTTACCATAAATATATATCTGAATAAAAGGTGACGCTACCCTTTAATTCTAAATTTATTGATGGTGTATATAGTTTCTTTTCGATATCTAAAGTTAAAGCAGAAAATGACAGGATCAGGTCTTTGAAAATCGCATTATTAATATTGCTCAAGGAAACTTACCACTGGTCAATATTATATTTATAGACCCGCTTACACTATTTTATCTATGAAAAAAATGATCTCTTTTCTATTTATATCATTTATTGCATTCTATCTTTTTGCTGCAATTTATTTATATCTTAATCAGCGATCTTTTATCTTTCATCCAACGGATGTTGTTGCTCATGAATTTGATGAAGTAGTTTATGAGAATGAAGGCGAACAGATAAAGGTAATTACTTTAAACGAGCATAAAGATTCCGCCATTTTATATTTTGGTGGAAATTCTGAATCTTTAGCTTCGACTGTTGGTAATATTGATCATCTTTTTTCAGACTTTGCTGGTTACCTGATCAATTATCGTGGTTACGGAGGTAGCTCTGGTAAACCTGATGAAGCAGGACTCTTTTCAGATGCACTTCATATATATGATGAGTTAGCGGGTTCATATGAAAAGATGTACATCATCGGGCGAAGTCTTGGTAGTGGTATTGCATCGTATGTTGCCTCTAAACGCGCTGTCGATAAATTAATTTTGGTCACACCCTTTGATAGCATTTTAAATATCGCGCAAAAAAGATATCCAATTTTCCCAATTAACTATATGTTAAAAGATAAATTTGATACGGCCAGCGTTGCAGAAAATATTACTGCCGAAGTGTTAGTTGTAATTGCTGAAAATGATCAAATTATTCCTAGAGAAAATACTGATCGATTGGTGGAGTCTTTAAAAAAAGTTACTCCAAAAGTGAAGGTTTTTAATGATGTTGATCACATTAATATTTCACAGGACGAAGATTATTACCCTTTAATAATTGATTTTCTTCAGTAAAACTGACATATAATTATTTTGAGAAGCATATTAATATTTTGGTTTATATATTTCGCTTTGAATAAAACTCCCAAGCGTTAACTCCTAGAACTCGATAAAGATCTAAGTGAAATACTGATTGTAAGACAATTGTTATTTGATGAGCTTCTTTAATCTGGGAGTATCAAGTAATTTTAAACCATCTAATACATCTATTATTCATTAATGAATTTTCTACGAATGATCAAACTATTGAATTATTTTATGACACTGATTGAAAAATATAACTAGATTAATGTCCAGATTAAATTTAACTTATTTACTCACCCAAAAATTATAGAGGTAACAGACGATGAATAAATTATTTATAGCATTTTTTTCAATAGCCAGTTTTGCAATTGCTCCAAGCGTTTACGCTGATAAGCATAGCGATAATGCAGATTTAGATGATATTCGCGATTGGGATATCGTGAGTATCGAAACTTGCCTGGATGCCGCGCTGGATCAAATTCCGGGGAATGCACGTAAAGTAGAAATGAAAATAGAAGGTGATGATCCGATATATGAATTTGATGTCGAAGCAACAGCAGATGGACAAACTTACAATGTCGAATGTAATGCAGAAGAAGGTTACGTCACAGAAGTAGAACGGGAAGTAAGTGCTGATGATGCATACTTTAACAAGAAAGCCAAAGTAAGTATGGAAGACGCAAAAGCAACAGCGCTGTCAGTACACCCAGGAACAGTCGTTGAGTCAGAAAGGGAAGTTGGTTTTGATGGAGAAGTGACTTATGAATTCGATATACAAAGTAAAGTGGGTTACGAAGTCAAAGTTGATGTAAATGCAGTCACTGGAGAAATCGAAGAAGCTAATATAGAACTATATGAGATTGGATCAGAAAAAGAATGATCCAAATGAAAATGTATCAATATAAACCGGAGTTTACTCCGGTTTATATTGTGCTTAATAAAAAATATTTCTTTGTTATTTCAGATAAGTACGTCTCAATAAATTGATCCGTTAACTATTTATTTTTCAAGTTTGTGGGGAAAATCACATACATATTTTTTGGTTTGTTGTTTAATGTAGATTATTAATTATCGAATTTTAACTTTGAATAAATTTATAATTATTATGGGGTTAAGAAAACGTGTTAGAAAGAGTTATTTTAAAATCAATTGATACTGACCCCATTGATTCATTGGATTGTTGTTAAATGTAAATTAGTAAGCACAAATTTTTGGGTTATGAATGCTATTCATAATTAGTATGGGGCTGAAAACGTGTTAGAACGAGTTATTTTTAGAACAATCGATTCTCATCCTATTGATACTATTAATATGTTTCGTGATAGCTCATGTACTGAGGAAGTAGATTGAAATTACGTAAAGTAAAAACTAAATCTATACTTGATGCCTCAATTGATTCAGCGCTTTTAGCAGTTGAGATATATAACAAGCCAAGAACCACATTTCGTAGTGAAGGCTTTATTACCATGATGGTAATGGCATGGACTCGGTTATTTCATGCACATTTTAATTCAAAGATAGGCGATAAATACTATTACAAAAATAAGAATGGTCGTTATGACACGGTAGATGGTGAGAGAAAAACATGGGAACTAGCTACATGCATAAAGAAGTATGGGGATCTCAATCCCGGAGTAGAATCTAACCTCAAGTTTTTCATCAAACTTAGAAATAAAATTGAACATCGTCATATAGAGAAGAGAGAAGTGGATACACTTATATTTGGTGAATGCCAATCTCTACTATTTAATTACGAAAGCCGATTGATTGATTTCTTTGGAAGCGCATACTCTATAAATGAAGCACTAGTATATAGTCTTCAATTTTCGCAGATACGCACGGAACAACAAGAGCAGGCGAATAAGTCAGCATTGTCAAAAGATCTTTCCGAGATAATGATATTTGTCGAAAAGTACAGAAACACTCTAGCCGATGATATATACAACTCCCAAGAGTACAGCATAAAGCTCATACAGATCCCAAAAATATCAAATACAAACAGGGCTGAAGCTGCCATAGAATTTGTTAAATGGGATACTCTCAGCTCTGAAGATAAAGCGGCATACGAAAAGCTTAATGTACTTATTAAGGATAAAACCGTAAAAATAGAGGCTGTAAACGTTGGTCGATTGAAGCCCTCGGAGGTTGTTAAGAAAGTTAACGAAGGGTTAAACGGCAAATCTTTAACTCAGAATCTACATGCAACTTTGTATAAATTATTTGAAATCCGACCAGCTAACGGCTCAGACGACCCTTTTGATACACAGGCAGAATTTTGTCTTTATGATGAGCCTCACAATGACTATGTTTATCAGGACGCGTGGGTCTCATTTCTTATCAATTTTATGCAAATTACAGAGTTAGAAGCATCTGATCTTAGGCAACAAGAGCGTGATGGGGAGAAACTAAATATTGATCAGTATCGTCAGTAAACTAATAGGGTCAGACCAAATTGATTTTATTTCCACGGATTCGACTTATTAAGTAAAAGTGACTTTCAGATAAAATCCATACTTAAAATATAACAAACTAGGTCGATAGTTAGTCTATGGAACTTGTTATTTATTTGACCGTTATCCTCTTTATCAGTGTAGGTAGCTTTTGGATCTGTGGAAGTATTTATGGGCTATTCAGAAATCCTAAAATATATTTCCCGTTGATGCTTGCTGTAAAAATGTCTTTCACGGCTGTGCTTGGTGGTTTTCTCTTTATGATGGGTAGAGTTATTTTGTCTACTGTTATTTTCAACGATACAATGAAAAATAGATCTGATTATACATTCTTGCCTACGATGATATCTGGCGCGGTGATTTCAATTTTATGTTCGGTGGTTATTTATTATTCGATATTTATACTGGCTTTCAAAATACTTGATTAGAACAATAATTGTTTGACTATAAATAATTTAGATATTCATTCGGCTAATTTAACAACTCAAAATAAACCAACAATGTCCGCTGAAAAATATTTTTATTATCATCACTGATCATAAAATATTTATTTTCTTTATGGTGCGCAAGACCTTCAAAATTATCTATTTGCCAGCCTTTAGTTGATTCAAAAAGAGCTACGGTTTTTGTAGGAAGAATTTTACCTTTTTTCGTTAAATTTATTTCACGAATAATCGATTGAATAGGCGCAATGATATTGGTGTATTTTCTTTCAAGAATTAAAACTGATCCATCATTCGAAATCTCAAGATCGGTTACGGAACTATCATCTGCATGTTGTGGTTTGAACTTCCACTCACTGCCTTTAAGATCAAAAATTGATCGCAAATGTCGAGGGGTATTATCTAGTGCTAACTGAGGCGCTGTTAACATGCCAAGTTTGGGATGAATTATGACGGATTCTAATGCAGCATTTTTATATTGATAATCATCAATTTTGTTGAAGTGTTCTGGTAATTCGTATTTACCTGATTTTTCACCTTGTGGGTTATAGCGATGTATTCTCGGTTTTACTTCAAATGAAACAATCAATTCGGCATCGCCTTTAATCCCATTATTTCCTTTTAAAATATCAAGTCCTTCTGAATCACTTTTCTGACCTGATAAATTTTTCCCATGTTTATTTTTTAAAGGGTAGGAAGTAATTAGATCAACATTTTTTAAGATTTCAATCCTGTTGTTCTGATCTTTTTTAAAAGCAGGTTGAAGGTGTAATAAGTAACCTTTGTCTGAAAGGGCATAAAGTATTTGATCATCTTCATCCCACGCGATACCAGATAAGCCGTGTGCTGCATATCCATCTACTGCAACACTTGATAAGTTAAGAGTTCCTAATAAGCGAATTCCCATAAATTGATCGCCAGTTTTATAATCCTTAGACATTTCTACTGGCTGACCGATTGGTGCAGCTAATACATTTTCTATAAAGAAAATGGAGATTATTAAAAAGAATATTTTCAACTTATCAACTCACTGCCATTTCTGCAAAAGCTTGTTTGATCACATTCGTATCAGCATTTGGTTTATGCGCATTTTCGCTGATATGACGACGCCATTTTTTAGCACCAGGCTCACCCTGAAATAAACCAAGAACATGTCGAGACATATGCTTTAAATGAACACCTTTTTCTATTTGTTCATCCATATAAATTATTAATCTTTCAACCACTTCTTTTCGGGAATTATTTTGTACATTAAAATCATCGTAAAATAATTGATCAACTTCCGAAAGAAAGTAAGGGTTGTGATAAGCCTCACGACCTATCATCACGCCATCAACATTCCCTAAGTGATCATTTATTTCTTTGATCGTTTTTATGCCACCATTGATAATAATTTCAAGCTCTGGAAAGTCTTTTTTTATTTTATAGACAACGTCATATTTTAATGGTGGAATATTACGATTTTCTTTTGGACTAAGTCCTTTCAACCATGCATTTCTTGCGTGTAGGATAAAGGTTTCACAGCCAGCACTTTTTGATTTTGTTATAAACTCACAAAGTTCCTCATAGGAATCTCGATCATCTATCCCGAGACGAGTTTTTACCGTTACCGGAAGATGCGTTTTTTTCTTCATGGCATGCACACATTCCGCAACCAGATCAGGTTCTGCCATTAAACATGCACCAAAGCGTCCTGACTGGACTCTATCACTTGGACAACCGACATTAAGATTAATTTCATCGTAGCCGTAATCGGTTGCAATAGTAGAGCATTCAGCTAATTGATCGGGATCACTTCCGCCTAATTGGATAGCAATTGGATGTTCTTCTGAATTAAAATTTAAAAAACGATCTCGATCGCCATGAATAATCGCGCCACTCGTTATCATTTCGGTATAGAGTAAACTATGCTTTGTGATCAAGCGCATGAAGTATCTGTAGTGACGATCACTCCAGTCCATCATTGGGGCGATTGAAATAAAATTATTCATGTTGAAAGTTGATAATTTTCTGCCAGTATTGCAGCTGTAAATGACGTTCTTAAGTAAAAACCTCTCGGTAAGGTTTTTATTTTTTTACCTTCTTTTCCGATACCATCAGCAAGCGCGTGACTGTCGGCGGCTTTAGGTCGGATTTGTAGAGCCTCACCTAAGTGTGCGGTGATTTGATCAAATTCACCGAGGCTGATCAGATCCATAAATTCTTCCCAATCTGTTTTTAAAACATTTTCTTGCTCAGAAGTGGGCGACCACAATAAAGGTGATCCAATTTTACGTTCGGCCAGTACTTTTTTTTCATCGTATTCAATCGGGATCCATAAAACACGGGATAACTTTTTTTTAACTAATGATGTTTCCCAGGACAATCCAGTTGTATTAAACAAAGGTACAGTACAAACGTGAGTCGTCTCTTTTGGTTTTAGATTATTTTTGATTGGAATTGTTTTAAGTTCGACATTGATCAACTGGAAATCTGGTTCAGGTTTTGATCCGGCAGTTGCACCTAGAGCGAGTTCTAGAATTTCACCGATCCAACCTTTATTTCTATGTAAGTTTTCAGGTATTTTTTGGTCTAAATTATTCGCGAGTTGCTTAATAGTAAGTCCAGCAATATTCCAGGCTCGATCTAACAATTCGATCTCGCTTGTTGGAGGTGAAACTTTGATCATTATTTGACGGAAATATTTTCTGGATTAAGAGCAGACATAAGGGTATTTTCAAGACATTCTAATTTAAGTGGATCTTTAATCGGTTGGTTTTTTAGATCGGTTAAATAAAAAATATCTTCTACACGTTCGCCGTATGTTGCAACTTTTGCGTTGTGTAAACGTACACCACAAAAAGCCATCGCCATTCCCATCAGAGCCAAAATACCAGGTTGATCAACTGCGGTAACTTCCATAACCGTGCGTTGGTTTTTTTTATCCTCACTAAACGAAATTGTAGCGGGATAATTAAAACTGCGTAACTGGCGCGGTTGCAGGCGTTCAATTTGGCTGAATTCTGGTTGTGATGATGAAAGATATTCTTTTAATTTCTTTATAATTTCATCAGCACGCTCTACGCTATTGATCGGTTTGTTTGTCGCAGCTTCTAATACGATATAAGTATCAAGGTTATAGCGGCCATCTTTAGTTGTGAAAACACGCGCATCGACTACGGTTAATCCCATTTGATCCATCGAGTGAGTCATCGCTGCAAACAGGCTATCTCTATCATGACAAAAAATAAAAATTTCTGTGCCGCCGCGTCGTGTTTTTTGTCTTATTTTAATCAAGGGCAGATCGCTATCATCGAGATCAATTATTGATTCTGTTTCCCAGGCAATTTCATCTGTAGAGTGTCTAAGAAAATAATCATCACCAAGGTTTTTCCAGACCTGTTCAAGCTTATTAATTTTTTCTTGATCATCTGCCATCATTGATAATACTTGTGCTTTCGTATTAGCGATGCGTTCCTCTTCTTCGATTGGGTTTTCAATACCTCTACGAAGTGCCTTGAGTGTTTTTCGATACAATTCTTTTAATAGAGAATCTTTCCAGCCATTCCATAAATCAGGATTAGTACCACGGATGTCGGCGACAGTTAGAAGATAGAGATAATCAAGGTGAGTTTTGTCACCAATAATCTTTGCAAATTTATTGATTACTTCTGGATCAGATAGATCTGTTTTTTGTGCAACGACTGACATTTTAAGGTGATATTTTACCAGCCATGCGACGAGGTTTGTGTCATAAGTACCAAGCCCATGATGAGCACAAAATTCTGATGCATCGATAGCACCTAGTTCGGCGTGATCACCACCTCGTCCTTTTGCAATGTCATGAAATAATCCGGCCAAAAAAAGCAGTTCGGGCTTTGGGATTTCCCGATAAGCTTGAGCACAAAGTGGAAGCTTTTCGATGCTCTTTTTTTGATCATAACGGCGTAGGTTACGCACGACTTTAAGCGTGTGTTCGTCGACAGTGTAGACGTGAAATAGATCAAATTGCATTTGACCGGTGATAGCTTCAAATGCGGGTAAGTATGCACCGAGAACACCATAACGTTGCATACGTTGGAGTTCGTGACCAAGTCGTCTTGGTTGGCGCATGATCTCCATAAACAGACTGCGTGCTCGAATATCATTTCTGAATTTATCATCGATCAAATATAGATGATCTCTTATCGCACGTATTGTATTGGATCGAACGCCCTGAATTTGGGGGTTTTGTTGAATAAGTAAAAAAATTTCCAGTAAAGCAAAAGGTGACCGTTTAAATATATTTGGACGTACCGTTTTTATATAGCCATCTCTTATCTGAAAACGTTTATTGACCGGCGTAAGGGAATAATCTTTAGGGTTTTCGAGTAACACTTCTTTAAAAAAACCTAACAACATTTCATTTAACTGACTGAGTTCTGTGATGGTTCGGTAGTAGAGTTTCATAAAACCTTCGATGGCATGATTTTGACTATCCTCTAAAAAACCAAATTGTGCCGCGACTTTTTTTTGAAACTCAAACATTAGGCGGTCTTCACGTCTGCCAGCGAGAAGATGGAGAGCATAGCGAACTCTCCATAGAAAATTTTGACCCGCATTTAAAGTTTTATATTCATTTTCAGTTAAAAAATCATGATGGACTAGTTCTTCAAGCGTATCTGCTCCAAAGTATCGCTTAACAACCCAACCGATCATCTGTATGTCACGTAAACCGCCAAGACCTTCTTTAACATTGGGTTCTAAATTATGAGAAGTGTTGGCAAATTTCTTATGCCTTTTAATCTGTTCTTCAAACTTGTTTTCGAAAAAATCTTTATTGGACCAAATCTGGTCAGGCCCTGTGGCTTTTTTCATTGCTTCAAAAATGTTGAGGCTACCTGCAAGTAAGCGTGCTTCCATTAAATTTGTCGCAATCGTGATATCTTTACTGCCTTCTTCGGCACACTCAGCGACGGTGCGTACGCTGAGCCCAACTTCGAGGCCAATATCCCAGAGAAAAGTGACGAAAGCCGAGAGACACTCATTGGTAGCAGCATCGGGTTCTTGCTCAAAAATAATGGCGAGATCAATATCTGATCCGGGATGTAATTCTGCCCGACCATAACCACCAACCGCGACCAGGCTGAAACTTGTTTGATCAAGTTTATAATGTTCCCATGCAATGGTAAGGACTGCATCGATAAGGTCAGCTCGTTGCTTTACAAGGTTAACGACGGGTACATCAAGTTCAAAGCGATGTTTCAGGGTTTCGTTTCCTTCTTGCAGCGCGGCTTTAAAAAGCGCGAGAGTATTGGATGTCTTTTTTAAAGATCGACGAAATTGAACTTCATTAAAGAGTTCAAGATCCGGCTTTATGGGTTTGTATAGTAGTGGAATAGTAGTTAGGCTCAGAGATCAAATTGTTTCGTCAGGACGTTTTGTTAAAACTTCAACTCCTGAACTGGTTACCGCAAGTGTGTGTTCCCATTGAGCCGACATTTTCCTATCTTTTGTGACTACCGTCCAACCATCTGGTAAAGTTGACACATGGCGTTTACCAAGATTGATCATTGGCTCAATGGTGAAAGTCATTCCTTCTTCGAGAATGAGACCTGTACCGGCTTTTCCGTAGTGAAGCACCTGGGGTTCTTCATGAAAGACGCGTCCAATGCCATGACCGCAGTATTCTCTCACTACAGAACAATTATTTTTTTCGGCATAGACTTGAATAGCATGGCCGATATCGCCGAGTGTTGCGCCCGGTTTAACCAGATCAATTCCAATCAGTAAACAATCGCGACTCAGCTCGCAGACTCTTTGTCGTGCCTGGATTGGTTTACCAACGAGAAACATTTTGCTGGTATCACCATGGTATTCATCCGCGATCACGGTAATATCAATATTAACGATATCGCCATCTTTGAGTTTTCGATCATTTGGTATGCCGTGACAGACAACGTGATTTACTGAAGTACAAATTGATTTAGGAAAACCACGATAATTAAGCGGGGCTGGGATCACTTTTTGTTCATCAACCATGTAGTCATGACAGATTTGATCTAGCGTATTAGTTGTCACTCCAGGTCGGACATGTGGAGCGATCATTTCCAGTACATCAGCCGCCAATTTGCCGGCTACACGCATTTTTTCGATTTCTTCAGGGGTTTTAATGGTTACAGACACGGTTTCCGCCGTTTTTAATTGTCGTTATAAAGGTTCTATGTTATAAATGCGCGGCTTGATTAGCAACAAATCTTTTTGATTTTGTTTGCAGATTCAAGATAACGCTACTTAACTGTAGTAATTACGAGCATACACTAAACTGTTCGCTGGGGTGCCCAGAATTGATCACTATATAAAGTAACTACTATATAGAGTCAATTTGAGAGGTCGGCGACAGGGTGTATGTGAAATCCAAACCCTGACAGGAGAATTTAAATGACAGACGTAACTATGCGCCAAATGTTAGAAGCTGGCGTTCATTTCGGGCATCAGACCCGATATTGGCATCCAAAAATGGCCCCTTATATATTTGGGGATCGTAACAAAATCCATATCATTAACCTGGAAGAAACGCTTCCAAGATTTAACGACGCACTGAATTTTATCGGCAAGGTTGCTTCCAAAAAAGGTAGCATTCTTTTTGTCGGAACTAAACGATCTGCTCAAAATGCGATTAAGGAAGAAGCGGAACGTTGTGGTATGCCTTATGTGAACCGGCGCTGGCTTGGTGGAATGCTGACTAACTATAAAACAGTTAAGCAATCGATCAATCGCCTTAAAGCGCTTCAAGAGATGCAAGAAAACGGCACACTTGATCGTCGTACGAAGAAAGAAAAATTGATGCTAACTCGCGAAATGGACAAGCTTGAAAATAACATAGGTGGAATCAAGGATATGAAAGGTATCCCTGATGTAATGTTTGTTATCGATGTTGGTCATGAAAAGATTGCGATAGCAGAAGCCAATAAATTAGGCATTCCAGTTGTAGCGGTTGTTGATACTAACTGTGAGCCTAAAGGTGTTGATTATGTCATTCCAGGTAATGACGATGCGCTGAGTGCGATCAAACTTTACATGCAAGCAGCAGCAGATTCTATTTTAGATGGCCGACAAGTTATCCCAACGGCTTCTACGGAAGGAACTGGCGAGTATGTCGAAGTTGCTGAAGTCAAAGCTGAAGATAAAGAGCCTGAATCGGTTGAAGAAGCGGCTGAAAGTGCGCCTGCTGATAACGCTGATAAATAAATCTTTAAATAGAAAGTCCTGGAATATAGAAAGAGGTAATCAAAATGCAGATAACTGCTGCGATGGTTAAAGAACTACGCGAGCTCACTGGGGCTGGCATGATGGAATGTAAGAAAGCGCTAACAGAATGTGATGGCAATCTTGAAAATGCAATAGAAATGATGCGTAAAGCAGGTACTGCAAAGGCTGCTAAAAAATCTGGGCGAATTGCCGCCGAAGGACAAATTAAAATTGCAATTTCTGACTGCGGTAAAAAAGCTGCAATTGTTGAAGTTAATGCTGAAACTGACTTTGCAACAAAGTCGGACGATTTTGTCAGCTTTGCGGATAAGGTAACGCAATGTGTGCTGGCCTACGAACCAGCCGATATTGATGCATTAAATGAATTTCCACTTGAAGACGGTGGTGAAACGGTTTTATTAAGTCGAGATCATTTAGTCGCTAAAATTGGTGAGAATATTAACGTACGTCGTTTCAGAGTACTTTCTACTGATGGCCAGTTAGGCTCTTATTCACATGGTGACCGAATCGGAGCTGTGGTTGAACTTGACGGTGGGGACGAAAACTTAGCTAGAGATATTGCAATGCATATTGCTGCTACTCGTCCCGTTTCTATTAGTGAAAATGAAGTACCTGCGGAACTGTTAGAAAAAGAAAAAGGTATTTTTATGGCTCAGGCTGCTGAAAGCGGCAAACCACCAGAAATTATTGAGAAAATGATTACCGGACGAATGAAGAAGTTTGTCGCAGAGATTACGCTTACAGGGCAACCATTTGTTAAGGATCCTGATCAAACTGTTGCCGAATTGTTAGCGGCAGCAAAATCAAATGTAAGTTCATTTACCTGCTACGAAGTTGGCGAAGGTATTGAAAAGAAACAGGAAGATTTTGCAGCTGAAGTAGAAGCGCAAGCTCAGGCAGCAAAAAAGGCTTAACTATTAAGACTAACTAACTTAATCCTAGAGAGGTTGGATCATTGACAGATTCTTCAGATGACAATTCTATAAAAAGCAAACGTCGCGTCTTGATCAAATTAAGTGGCGAAGCTTTGATGGGAAATGACGATTATGGAATAAATCCTAATGTCATTCAGAATGTTGCAGAAGAAATTAAATCACTGATAGAAGCTGGAATAGAAGTTGCCATCGTCATAGGCGGTGGCAATATTTTCCGCGGAGCAGGTTTGGCTGAAAGTGGTATGAACCGAGTTAATGGTGATCAAATGGGTATGTTAGCGACAGTAATTAACGCGCTGGCGATTCAAGATAAGCTGGAACAAAACGGACTTTTTGCCAGAGTAATGTCTGCGATCAAAATTTACGAGATATGTGAAGACTATATTTGCCGACGAGCCATTCGTCACTTAGAGAAAGGACGTGTGGTGATTTTTGCTGCAGGGACGGGTAATCCATTTTTCACTACGGATTCTGCTGCAAGTTTGAGAGCGATAGAAATTCAAGCTGATTTGTTGATAAAAGCAACAAAAGTGGATGGCGTTTATACAGCCGATCCTGTTAAAGATCCTGATGCAGTACGTTATGATGAGCTTGGTTACGATGAAGTCCTGGAGAAAAAGCTAGGTGTCATGGATGCTACAGCAATTGTACTTTGCAGGGATAATCAAATGCCACTTCGGGTTTTGGATATGACTGCTAAAGGTTCGATGTTGCGTGCAGCTCTGGGTGAAAATGAAGGTACGCTGGTTAGTTAAGAGCAGTTCTGCTCAGGATTAAACATCGGGAGATAGAGGATGATAGAAGAAATTATTAAAGATGCTGATATTCGTATGAATAAAAGTATCGAATCATTTAAGCTTGATCTAGCTAAAATAAGAACCGGCAGAGCTCATCCTTCTCTTCTCGATCATATCACCGTTGAATATTATGGATCGCAAGTTCCACTTAGTCAGGTAGCAAATATAAATATACAAGACTCGCGTACATTAAGCTTGACGCCTTGGGAAAAACCAATGGTTACGGAAGTAGAAAAAGCGATAATGAATTCTGATCTTGGTTTAAATCCTTTAACAGCCGGCGATACAATTCGCATACCATTGCCTCCTCTGACAGAGGAGCGTCGTAAGGATTTGATCAAAGTTGTCAGATCTGAAGGAGAACAGACTAAAGTCGCATTACGTAATATTCGTCGAGATGCAAATAGTACCTTCAAAGAACTCTTAAAAGAAAAAGAGATCAGTGAAGATGATGAACGTAAAGGTGAGGAACAGGTTCAAAAAGTTATAGATACAAACTCAAAAAAGATCGATGAGTTACTCGTTGAAAAAGAAAAAGAGTTAATGGAAATTTAACGCTGGTCAATACCAGACTTAACCTAACCTTAAATCCAGCCTAAAAGAATATGACAGATACATTGCCACGACACGTTGCTATCATTATGGATGGTAATGGACGCTGGGCAAAAAAAAGAAAACTTCCACGAATTGCGGGTCATCGCTCAGGTGTCGAAACAGTTAGAAAAATTGTCAGATCCTGTGCAAAGCAAGAAATTGAAGTTTTAACCCTTTTTGCGTTCAGTAGTGAAAATTGGAAACGTCCTAAACGTGAAGTGAACTTGTTAATGCAGCTTTTTGTAAGAGCATTACAGCAAGAAGTAGATAGTCTAAATAAAAACAACGTCAGGCTTCGCGTGATTGGAGACTTGGCTGGCCTACCATTAAAGTTACAAAATCTGATTTCAAATGCACAATCTGTAACACGAGAGAACACGGGTCTGACACTGGTTATCGCTGCAAATTATGGTGGCAGATGGGATATGACCCAGGCTATGCAACAAGTTGCTGAGTTGGTTGAAATGGGGAAATTGAAACCTCGTGAGATCACAGCAGATATAATTGAAGAGTACCTGTGTTGCAGTGATTTGCCTGAACCGGATTTGTTCATTAGAACTGGGGGTGAGCAGCGGATTAGTAACTATCTATTGTGGCAATTGGCATATACAGAATTGTATTTCACCGAAAAACTTTGGCCTGAATTTAGTGTTGAGGATTTTTCAGAGGCGCTCAACTCATTTTCTGGAAGGCAACGTCGTTTTGGTCGAACTGGTGAACAGGTAGAAAATGCTTAGACAAAGAGTGTTGACGGCACTTGTTCTGGCTCCATGTGTTTTGGGTTCTATTTATTTTTTACCGACAACAACTGTCGCTATTATTTTAGGTTTGATAATTTTGATCGGTGCTTGGGAATGGGTGAGTCTTTCCGGTTTAGACAGCGTACAAATAAAAGTGGCATACATTTCGTTAATGACTACTTTAATGATAGTTAGCTATCCATTAATTAATTCTTCCTCGATTAGTGTCTTTTTAGCAGTAGCCTGTCTCTGGTGGTTTTTTTGCTTATTTGTGATTATTACATCACAACTGAGAGGTGAATTACCAAGTCAAAAAAAGATCTTATTTTTGTTTGTTGGCTTATTGATTCTTATTCCTTCCTGGATGAGCCTGCTTTATTTACACGGACATCCGTCTCTTGGACCAGAATGGGCACTTTTCTTGTTAGTTTTAATCTGGACTGCCGATATCGGAGCATATTTTGCTGGGCGAGCATTTGGGCGTCGAAAATTAGCCGATAAAATTAGCCCGGGAAAAAGTTGGGAAGGCGTGATCGGAGGTCTTGTGGCAGTACTGATCATGAGTTTTCTCTTGTTACCATATTTGATCACCACGGAAGAAATTCTGACAACGCTGATTTTGTTGTGTTTGGTAACCGTAATGTTCTCAGTTTTAGGTGATTTAGCGGAAAGTGTTGTCAAGCGCATTGCCGGTAAAAAGGATAGTGGAAACATTTTACCAGGACATGGAGGCGTGATGGACAGGATTGATAGTTTGACGGCCGCCGCTCCAATTTTTACTGCTGGATTAATTCTATCTACTTATGTTCCAGTACTATAAAGTGAATCGTGTGAAATAGAATGATAGGTGTAACTATTCTTGGCTCGACAGGGACCATTGGCGTGAATACACTTGATGTGATCGGCCGACATCAAAATAAATTCTGTGTGATCGCGCTTACAGCAAATAAAAATGTTGATGATCTTTTTGATCAATGTGAGAAATGGAAACCTCGTTATGCTGTGCTGGCGGATGAAGATAGTGCGGAGCAGCTTCAAACGCGTTTAAAACAAGCTTTTTCTGAGACAGAAGTTCTTGCAGGTCATTCAGGTTTAGAGCATGTCGCATCAATGCAAGAAACTGATTACGTGATGGCTGGGATTGTTGGTGCGGCTGGTTTACTCCCGACACTTGCTGCTGCAAATGCGGGTAAACGCGTCATGCTGGCGAATAAAGAAGCATTAGTAATGTCTGGACAATTGTTTATGGATGCAGTCAGAGACAATAAAGCACAGCTTTTGCCCATAGACAGTGAGCACAATGCAATTTTCCAGAGTATGCCCTGGGATTACTCGGATCAAGCGTCACGAGTCTTATCGGATGTGGGTGTTAATAAGATTTTATTGACCGCATCAGGTGGTCCTTTTCGTGAAAAGTCGATTTCTGATCTTGAATCGGTCACTCCTGAGCAGGCAGTAGCTCACCCAAACTGGGTTATGGGTCAAAAAATTTCGGTAGATTCTGCAACGATGATGAATAAAGGTTTGGAAATCATTGAGGCATGTTGGTTATTTAATACTGACACAACTAACATAGAGGTTGTTATACATCCACAGAGCATTATCCATTCGATGGTGCAATACAATGATGGATCTGTATTGGCTCAGTTAGGAAACCCTGATATGAGAACACCTATCGCCTACGCACTTTCATGGCCAGACCGAATTGATGCAGGGGTTGAAAACCTCGATTTAATTGATATTGCAAAATTAGAATTTGAGCGATCAGATCCTGAACGTTTTCCATGTTTGCAGCTTGCCTGTGATGCGATCAATATGGGAGGGACTCAAACGGCAATTTTAAATGCGGCTAATGAAATAGCAGTAGAATCATTTTTATTGGATGATCTGAAATTTTCTGCTATTCCTGCGGTCATAGAAGAGACGCTTTCGGGAGTAACGGGAAGATCTGCAGACTCGATTAGCGTTATACTAGAGGCAGATCAAAATGCACGTGAGTATGCTAAAGAGTTGGTAAAGTTAAAGCTCTAAAATGAAATTGTCGAATAGTAATTACTAAAAGGAATCTATAGATATGGAAATAATACAGAATATTCTGGCTTTCATTCTCGCTATAGCGATTTTGGTAACGATTCATGAATTCGGCCATTTTTGGGTTGCAAAGAAACTTGGGATTAAAATCCTGCGTTTTTCTGTGGGCTTCGGTAAACCTTTGTGGTCAAAACGTTACGGAAAGGATGATACAGAATTTACGGTTGCAGCAATCCCACTAGGTGGCTACGTCAAAATGCTGGACGAACGTGAAGGTGTCGTCGCTCCCTACCAAAGACACCGAGCATTTAATACCCAACCCGTACTCAATCGAATTGCTGTAGTTGTTGCTGGGCCATTATTCAATTTCTTATTTGCAATTTTTGCTTATTGGCTAATGTTTGTGATCGGGGTTTCTGGTGCAAAACCCTTGATTGGTGAAGTTAAAGAAAATACACCTGCGGCTATTGCTGGCATTGAGTCGGGTTATGAAATTCTTGGTGTTGAAGGTGACAAAACACCGACCTGGTCGGCATTTGTGCAAAAGTGTATCAATAAGATTGTTGATGGTGAGGCATTTGATCTTCTGGTAAAAGATCAGAACGGTTATGAAAAAACATTACAGATGGATCTTTCAGCGATTCAAATTGATGATTTATCTAAAGGTAATCTGCTTACACGGCTTGGTTTTAGTCCCAAAAGATTTCCATTAGATCCGATTATTGATCAGGTTGTATCAAACAGTGCGGCTGAAAAAGCGGGAGTTAAATCCGGTGATGAGATTATTTCTGCAGATGGAACACCGATTGGTACATGGATGGATTGGGTAAAATATGTCCAAGCAAGACCAGCTGTGAAGATCAAAACTGAGATCCTTCGTGATCAGCAACAATTGTTTTTGCAATTGATACCTGATCGGTTCGAACAAAATGATAAAATTGTAGGTCGAATTGGGGCGACGGTTCAGATTAAAAAGTTAGATGATGCATTTGTCGGTATAGATAAATATGGGCCTATCGCAGCAGTTACTCAAGGAATAAAAAAAACCTGGGAAATGTCAGGTTTAACATTGAAGTTGATGGGCAAGATGATCATGGGTGAGGCATCTGTTAAGAACCTGAGTGGACCAATCAGCATAGCTCAGTATGCAGGACAATCCGCGACGATTGGACTGACAGCTTTCCTTTCATTTTTAGCAATTGTCAGTGTCAGTTTGGGGGTGCTTAATTTACTGCCAATACCGATTCTGGATGGGGGACATTTACTTTACTATATTATCGAACTACTGATTGGAAAACCGGTTTCTGAATCCGTTCAAATTGTCGGTCAGAATATTGGTATAGTCCTACTGGTCGCAATGATGAGCGTTGCATTTTATAATGACATCGCGCGAATATTCTCCTGAAGCAAAGGGCAGGGAATAAAATTTTTATTTTAATAACTATAAAGCTAATGCAAAGAATAATAAAACAACTTAAATTTCTGATCTTCCTGATTTTATTTTCAACAAATACCTGGGCAGTTGAAGAATTCATCATTGAAGATATTCGGCTAGAAGGTCTAAGTAGAGTTTCAGCGGGTAATGTTTTCAACAATATGCCTGTCAAAATCGGCGATAAATTTAATGATCAACGATCAAGCGAAACGGTAAAGGCACTCTTTAAAAGCGGTTTCTTTAAGGATGTCCGTCTAGAACGAGTAGGCAATGTGCTTGTCATTGCATTGGTAGAACGGGAAGCCATTTCAAAGATCATTCTTACCGGGAATGATGCAATAAAAACAGATGATCTACTGACTGGGCTTGGAGGTGTAGGTTTTGCTGAAGGCGAAGTGTTTAACCGATCTTTGTTAGATAAAGTTGAGCAAGAATTATCTCGTCAATATTTTGGTTTGGGTCGTTATGGTGCAGTGATAACGACGGAAGTTATCCCACAAAAGGGTAACCGCGTGCAGGTTGCAATTAATGTTTCTGAAGGTGAAACAGCAAGAATAAAAGAAATTAATATTGTAGGAAATACAGCTTATACGGATAAGCAAATTTTAAAGAAATTTGAGCTTTCGACACCAACATTAATTTCGTTTGTTACTAAAAACGATCAATATTCGAAGCAAAAGTTAAGTGCTGACCTTGAAACGATAAAGTCTCTTTACCTGGATAATGGGTTTATAAATTTCAATATAGATTCCACACAGGTATCGATAACACCAGATAAGAAAGATGTTTATATCACAATCAATATTAATGAAGGTGATCAATTTAGCATATCTGACGTAAAACTCTCTGGTGAATTGATTGTACCCACAGAGGATCTTTTTAAGAGCGTTTTAACGCACAAAGGCGAGGTGTTTGCTCGCAAAGATGTAACGAACACCAGCGAACAGTTAACCGAGCGTATTGGTGATGAAGGTTATGCCTTTGCTAATGTAAATGCTGTTCCTGAAATTGATAATGAGACAAAGAAAGTTGCATTAACCTATTTTATTGATCCTGGAAAACGCGTTTATGTTCGACGAATTAACTTTTCTGGGAATACAAAAACCAGAGATGAAGTTCTTCGTCGTGAAATGAGGCAAGCGGAAGGCGGTTGGATCTCTACCGAAAAAGTTCAGAGATCAAAAGTACGTTTACAGCGTTTGGGTTTCTTCGAGGATGTTAATGTCGAAACTCCAGCGGTTGCAGGCACTTCTGATCAGGTTGATGTTAATTACTCTGTCGTAGAGAGAGCCTCAGGAAATTTATCACTCGGTTTTGGTTTTTCCCAGGTTCAGGGCATTATATTTAATACCAATGTCACACAGGATAATTTTTTAGGTAGTGGTAAAAGAGTTTCTTTTAATTTCAATAACAGTGAAGTGAATCGCAGTCTTGGACTGGGGTATACAAATCCATACTGGACAATCGATGGTGTAAGCCGTGGTTTTAATACTTTTTATCGTGAAACTGATGCAAATAATGCAAATGTCACTCGATTTAATTCTAAGGTGTACGGAACAGGTGTAAACTTTGGAATTCCTATAACAGAATTTCAACGATTTTTTCTTGGCTTGGACTATGAAAACACCGAGTTAGATACGAATAGTAATTCTTCCAGTGAGGTTACAGATTTTATAGCCCGCGAAGGTAATCGTTTTGATATATTCAGGTTAACAAGTAGTTTTGCCTTTGATTCAAGAAATCGGGCGGTTCTTCCTGATCAAGGTGTATTTCACCAGGTGAGATTGGAGGGTTCTATTCCTCTTGGTGACCTACGTTATTACAAGATTTCTTATGATACGAAATGGTTTTTACCGTTGGCTGAAGATTATACTCTATTGCTGAAAGGTTCACTTGGGTATGGGGATAGCTATGGTAGTACCGAAGAACTACCATTTTTTGAAAATTTTTATGGTGGTGGGCCACGATCTATCCGGGGGTTTGAAGAAAATACTCTCGGACCAAAAGATTCCTCTGGGCGCGCCATAGGTGGTAATTTAAGATTAGTGGGTAATGCAGAATTAATATTACCGGTTCCTTTTATATCTGAAACAAAATCGATGCGTTTAACAGGATTTATAGATGGTGGTAACGTATACGATATTTATGATGATGATTTTGATATAGGAGATCTTAGATATTCGGTTGGCATTTCAGGAATTTGGGTTTCACCTTTTGGCGTGTTATCTGCCAGTATTGCAAAGGCTTTAAATGATGAGCGTGGTGATCAACCGCAAACTTTCCAATTCACTTTTGGAACCTCGTTCTAATTGTATTTAATTATTTTTTGAAAATTTAGGAGTTGCATTTTGAAGATACAAACTATATCCAAATTGCTTGCCATTACGTTTGTGGCTGTTTTAATGAACCCAAAGACTGCTATGGCAGAGAACTACAAGATTGGTGTGGTTAATGCTGTGAAAGTACTAGAATCAGCTCCTCAGGCAGAGCAAGCAAAGAAGCGTCTAGAGAAAGAATTCTCCGCGCGCGATAAGAAATTAGTTACAACACAGAAATCGATCAAGCAGAAAGAAGCAAAGCTAGCAAAAGATGGCGCTATTATGAGTGATTCCGAGCGTAAAAAAATGGAACGAGATACACTGTCTGCGAGACGAGAATTAAAGCGTGATCAAGATGAGTTTCGCGATGATTTAAATTTTCGACGAAATGAAGAGTTTGGTAAAATTCAACGTAAAATTGTTCAAGCGATACAAAAGATTGCAAAAGATGAAAAGTATGATCTTATTGTTGGGGAGGGTGTAATATTTGCTAGTCCTAAGGTAGATATTACTAAAAAAGTGATCACCCAATTAACTAAGGGAAAATAGTAGCAAGTATCATTAAAAATTGTGGTAACACTTGGACAACTTGCAGCTTATATAGGCGGTGAACTTTCTGTTATTGAGCGAAATTCAGAAATACCTGATCTAATCATAGATCAGGTGGCGACGCTTGATAACGCTCAAGAAGGGCAAATTGCTTTTTTATTCGACAGAAAATATCGAAAATTCTTGAAAATCACGCACGCTTCCGCGGTCGTTCTTCAAGAGCAAGACCTTGAAGGTTGCCAGGTTCCTGGGATAGTTACAAAAGATCCATATTTAGCTTACGCAAAGATAGCTAGCCTTTTGAATAAACCTTCTGAAGTAAAAGGGAGCATACATACCTCCGCAGTAGTCAGTAAAAAATCAAAAGTTGATCCAAGTGCTCAAATCGGCCCTAATGTAGTTATCGAAGATAATGTAATAATAGGTTCTAAAGTACTAGTGGGGCCAGGCTGTGTAGTTAGCGAAGGTGCTTTGATAGGAGATTACTCTCGTCTCATGGCAAATGTATCTGTTTGCCATCACGTAACGATTGGCAAAAGGGTTCTGGTTCACCCTGGCGCTGTTTTAGGTGCTGATGGATTTGGGCTTGCAAGGGAAAATGGAGCCTGGTTAAAGATTCCACAAATCGGTAGCTTGTCTATTGGGGACGATGTAGAAATTGGAGCGAATACTACAATTGATCGTGGCGCTATGAAAGACACAATAATAGAAAGAGGTGTCAAGATAGATAATCAAGTACAAATTGCACACAACGTACATCTTGGGGAAAATACTGCAATAGCTGGATGTGTTGGAATTGCTGGGAGTGCTAAGGTTGGTAAACGTTGTATGATTGGTGGTGGTGCAGGGATCATAGGACACCTTGAAATCGCAGATGATGTGACAGTCAGAGCCATGAGTATGGTGACAAAGTCAATTAAGGAAGCGGGTGATTATTCATCGGCATGGTCAGTAAGAGAATCAAAGGCGTGGCGTAAAACCGTGGCGAAGGTTCATCGATTAGATAAAATTAAAAAGTAGTTGCTTTTTCGCACATAGCTAAGATCGAATAAAAACAGATCATATAGACCAAATAATAAACAGGTTTTCACTATGGCACTAGGAATGGATATTAACGAAATCAAAACCTTGCTTCCGCATCGTTACCCGATGTTGTTAATAGATAAAGTAGTAGATTGCGTTCCCAACGAATCATTAGTAGGTCTCAAAAATGTAACCATTAATGAACCTTTCTTTTCCGGACATTTTCCAACTAAACCTATCATGCCTGGCGTGCTGATTCTTGAAGCTTTAGCCCAGGCAACAGGTGTCCTGGCTTTTTATTCGCTTAATGAACAATTAACCGACAACACACTTTATTATTTAGTAGGTATTGATAAGGCGCGATTTAAGCGGCCTGTTGAGCCTGGTGACCAGCTACATTTGGAAATCACTCAAACACGAGAAATTAAAGGAATTTATAAATTTGATGCTGTCGCTAAAGTTGAAGGTAAAGTTGTGGTTACGGCAGAAATAATGACGGCTAAGCAGGAAGTAGGATCTTGATAGATCCAGATGCAAAAATATCGCAAGACGCGTTAATTGCAGAAGGAGTTACTGTCGGTGCGGGTTCTATAATTGGTGCTGGAGTAGAGATAGGTTCAGGTACAAAAATTGGTCCTCATGTTGTTATAAATGGGCCAACAAAAATTGGTAAAGATAACAAAATCTACCAATTTGCTTCTATTGGTGAAGATCCTCAGGATAAAAAGTTCCATGGTGAGATAAATTCAAGGCTCGAAATAGGTGATCGTAATACCATACGGGAATTCTGCACTTTTAATAGAGGCACGGAAGATGGCGGTGGTGTTACAAAAATTGCTGATGATAATTGGATTATGGCGTACGTTCACATAGCACATGATTGTTTAGTAGGTAATAGTACTGTTTTTGCGAATGGAACGACATTAGCTGGGCATGTGGAAATTGGAGACCACGCTATTCTTGGTGGAAACACAATGGTTCACCAGTTTTGCAAAATTGGTGCTCACACAATTACTCGTTTTTCGACGGGCACATCGAAGGATATTCCTCCATATATGGTCGCGGCCTGGGATCCGGCAAAACCTAAAGGGATCAACAGGGAAGGTTTAAAACGTCGTGATTTTTCGAGTGAGACAATAGAGTCATTACGCCAGGCATTCAAGATAATTTATCGTAATAACCTGACGATCAAAGATGCTTGTACTCGTCTGGATGAGATGATCGAAGAATGCCCTGAAATTGCTTTATTACAATCTTTTATTGCCAATAGTGAAAGAGGCATTATCCGCTGAAAGCACAGTATTATAGCCAGTTATGAAAATTGGTATTGCTGCCGGAGAAATATCTGGGGATAACCTCGGGGTAGGTTTGATTGAAGCGATAAAGTCGAGATGCCCCGATGCGGAATTTATTGGAGTAGGCGGCCCCGCAATGGTGGAAGCTGGGTGTAAAAGTTTATTTCCGATCGACAAGCTTTCTGTGATGGGCCTTATAGAAGTTTTGCGACATTATCGTGAACTCCATGGTATTCGAAGTCAGTTGATCCAATATTTCATTGAAAATCCCCCTGATGTTTTCATTGGAATTGATTATCCCGGATTCAATATTGGTCTGGAGACTAAGCTTAAAGAAAAAGGGATTAAAACGGTTCATTATGTCTGTCCTCAAGTATGGGCCTGGCGAGAAGGACGTTTACCTAAAATAGCCAAAGCAGTTGATCTAATATTGGCAATTCTGCCATTCGAAGAAGATTACTTAAAAAAGTATCAAATCCCTGCTCGGTATATTGGGCACAATCTCGCTGACGAAATTCCTGATCAAGTTGATCAAAATAGCATGAGAGAAAAGTGGGCGATCCCAAGAAATAAAAAAGTAATCGCATTAATGCCCGGAAGCAGATTAAAAGAATGGCAGTATCATATGGATGTTTTTGTCGACACAGCAAAATGGTGCTTAGAAAAACGATCAGATCTACATTTCATTGCGGTGATGGTTAATCAAAAAGCAGAAGATTTATTTAGATCTCAAATACAAAACTCTGCTCCCGATTTACCAGTGACATTTATTATAAATAATTCATTTGATTCAATAGCAGCTTCAGATGCGGTACTTTGTGTTTCGGGGACAGCTGCACTTGAGATAATGTTACTTAAGCGACCAATGGTTGTTGCTTATAGAATGGCATTTTTAAGTTACCATGTTTTTAAAAGGTTGCTCAAAACGGCTTATATCTCTCTTCCCAACCTGCTTAGTAAAGAACAATTAGTACCGGAATATATACAAGATCAAGTGACCGTAGAAAACTTGGGATCTGACTTGATGAAGTTCTTAGAACAACCGGAAAAACTTGTTGTATTACAAGAAAAGTTTCAGCAGATACATGATCAACTACGTTGTAATGCAAACGAACAAGCTGCAAATGCTGTTCTGACGCTCTGCGAAAGATGATCATCGCTGGTGTTGATGAGGTTGGCCGAGGACCGTTAATTGGATCTGTGGTTACCGCTGCGGTTATCTTACCAGAGGGGCTATCAATTCCAGGTTTGGCCGATTCAAAAAAATTATCGGAAAAACGACGTGAATCACTTTTTGAGGTAATCACAAAAGAAGCGCGATGTTGGTCAATAGGGCAAGCCAGTGCTGAAGAAATCGATCAGATAAATATTTTACAAGCGACAATGCTAGCGATGCGCCGTGCAGTGGAAGCATTAGAGATAAAACCAGATCACACACAAGTCGATGGGAATCGTTGTCCAGTAATAGATCATATCTGTACGGTACAGGCGATAATAAAAGGCGACGGTACGGTTCCTGTGATTAGCGCCGCTTCTATTATTGCTAAGGTAACACGCGATCGTCAGATGCTTGCAATGGACGAACAATTCCCCGAATATGGTTTTGCAAAACACAAAGGTTACCCAACGCGTGAGCACTTAGCCGCACTGGCAAAATATGGTGTTCTAGACGAACACCGAAAATCATTTGGTCCAGTGAAAAAACTAATATCTTGAAAGCTCGGTTGATGTTATGACCCCATTTATTCATCTTAATATACACACCGAATACTCCGTCGTTGACGGTTTAATCAGTGTCAAACCATTAATCAGCAAAATGGTTGAGATGAATATGCCTGCGGTTGCGATTACTGATCGGAATAATCTCTACGCGACCATTAAGCTTTATCATGCGGCACAATCGGCCGGAATTAAGCCAATCATCGGTACAGAGTTATTACTCGAACCTCTAGATCCTGATAATGATCCGACTAACTTTGTGGTGCTTTGTCAGAATAATGAAGGTTATAAAAATCTCTCAAGTTTAATCACAAAAGCGCATCTTGACGGACAAGATACTGGTATTCCTGTTATTAAATGGGAGTGGCTTAAGGAATATGCACAAGGTTTGATCATTCTTTCCGGAGCAGATCAGGGAGAGATTGGTCAGCTTTTGATAACAGGAAATCTACCAGATGCGTGTAAACGTTGCCAGGAGTGGAAAGAATTATTTGATGATCGGTTCTATCTTGAATTACAGCGTATCGGTAAACCAGGCGAAGACGATTTGATCGAAGATACGCTTGATCTGGCAGTTGAATTTGCAATTCCAGTTGTCGCAACGAATGCTGCAAGATTTCTTGAAACAGAAACGTTTGAGCCTCATGAGGCAAGAGTTTGTATTTATGATGGACGAACTTTAGACGATCCGAGAAGATCAAAAAAATATACACCACAGCAATATATTCGATCATCGGAAGAAATGATTGAATTGTTTAAAGATATTCCAGAAGCAATTGAAAATACTGGATTAATAGCTCAGCGTTGCAATATTGAATTTACCTCTGGCATTTACCATTTACCAGATTTTCCAGTGCCGGAAGGCGTGACAATAGATGATTGGTTGCGACAATCGAGTCGTGAAGGTTTGGAGAAACGACTGGCTATTTTGCTGGACTCTGAATCAGAAGATTTTCCTGAAAAAAGAAAAGTTTATGACGAACGTCTTGAGCGAGAACTCGGCGTTATCATACAGATGGGATTCCCCGGGTACTTTTTGATCGTTGCTGACTTTATTCAATGGGCGAAAGACAATGCCATTCCTGTCGGTCCAGGCCGCGGATCAGGTGCGGGTTCTCTAGTTGCTTATTCATTAGCGATCACAGATTTAGATCCGCTCGAATATGATCTTTTATTTGAACGATTCTTGAATCCCGAACGTGTTTCGATGCCAGATTTCGATATTGATTTTTGTATGGATCGACGCGATGAAGTAATCGACTATGTTGCAAGAAAATATGGCCGAGATCATGTTTCTCAGATCATTACCCATGGAACGATGGCGGCCAAAGCCGTGGTTAGAGACTGTGGTCGTACATTAGGTTTTCCATATGGTTTTGTTGATCAAATATCAAAACTGATCCCTTTCGAATTGAAGATGACTCTGGATAAAGCGCTTAAACAAGAAGAGGCTTTACGCGAGCGTTATGAACAGGAAGAAGACGTTCAAACCTTAATAGATCTTGCACTTAAACTTGAAGGAACCGTCAGAAATGTCGGTAAACATGCGGGGGGAGTGGTGATTGCACCGTCCGCAATGTCTGATTTTGTACCGCTTTATTGTGAACCTGATAGTCCAAGTGTCGTCTGTCAATTTGATATGAATGATGTCGAATCAATAGGCCTGGTTAAATTCGATTTCCTGGGCTTGAGAACACTGACGATTATCGATTGGGCAGTTCGCGATGCAAATATTCAGCGAGCGGCATTGGATGAGCCTCCTATTGATATTACTCAGTTGCCACTTGATGATGAGAAAACCTATCAGCTATTTGCCGAGGCAAATACGATGGCGGTTTTTCAGTTTGAATCTCGAGGCATGCGCGACATGCTTAAGAGCGCAAAACCGGATCGTTTTGAAGATATCATCGCGCTGGTTTCTTTATACCGTCCGGGGCCGATGGAGTTGATCCCCGATTTTGTTGATCGAAAATTCGGTAAGAAATTTGAATATCTACATCCATTTCTGGAACCGATCCAACGCTCAACTTACGGGATTATGGTCTATCAGGAGCAAGTAATGCAGGCCGCGCAAGATTGTGCGGGTTTTACGCTGGGAGGTGCTGACTTACTCCGCCGCGCGATGGGTAAAAAGAAAGTCGATGAGATGGCAAAACAGCGTACCTTATTTGTAGAAGGTGCTAATGAGAAAGGAATAGACGAGAACAAAGCCAATGAAATTTTTGATTATATGGAGAAATTTGCTGGCTATGGTTTTAATAAGTCACATGCTGCTGCTTATTCATTAGTTGCCTATCAAACTGCTTGGCTAAAGACATATTATCCTGCGGCATTTATGGCAGCAGTTTTGTCTTCAGATATGGATAACACTGATAAAGTGGTTGGTCTTATTGATGAATGTCGGCATATGGGTGTTGAGGTGATCTCACCGGATGTGAATGTCTGTGAGTCTAAATTTACGATACAAGATGAAAAAACCATTCGTTATGGCCTTGGAGCAATTAAAGGTGTTGGTGAATCTGCAATTGATGATTTGTCAGCTGAGCGTGCCGAAAATGGAAAATTCACCGATTTATTTGATCTGTGCCGAAGAATGGATACGCGCAAAGTTAATCGCAGGGTACTCGAAGCCTTGATCAAAACCGGTGCCTTGGATCAACTAGGACCAGGCCGAAGTTCAATGATGGCTTCATTGGGTAGTGCATTAAAGATGGCTGATCAACATTCCAAGAATAGATCGGCTGGTCAAAACGATATGTTTGGTTTAATGGCAGATACTGAAGACACAAGTTCAAGCAGTTCTTTTACGTTGGTTAAAGACTGGACAGAGGAAGAGGTTCTATCTGCCGAAAAAGCTACCCTTGGACTTTATCTTTCTGGACATCCAATCGATCGATATGAAAATGAACTGAAAAAATTGATCAGCTATCGACTCAGTGATTTAAAACCTGGTACGCGTCGTGTCGCTGGTTTAATTATTGGGATTCGTGTGATCAATGCTCGTCGAGGCAGAATGGCGATAGTGACGTTGGATGATAAAACTGGACGTGTTGATATTGTCGTCTATTCAGAAGTGCTTGAGGAATATGGCGAGTATTTGCTCAAGGATAGAATTATTGTAGTGGAAGGTGAATGTCGTGAAGATGATTATAGTGATGGTTTTTCGATCATTGCTGAACAAATCTCAGATATTGAAAAATCACGCGCAAACTATGCACGACAACTTGTGATCAATATCAATCAAACTACATTAAGCAATGGCGAGTTGAATGGTTTAATACCGGAGTTGCAGGAAATTCTTTTGCCTTATAAAAATGGTGCATGTCGGATCATGTTAGATTTTCAACAAAAAGAAGCAGCAACACGTATGTGTCTGGGTAAAGATTGGCGTGTTCAATTACCCGATAAGTTGCTAGATCAGCTAAAGGAAAGGTTAGGCGATGGGCAGGTTAACGTTGAGTATTAGTGCTGGAAATATACCCTACTTTGTATCGCTCATGATAGAATCTTAGATAAATAACTATAAGAGAAGAATAAAGCCATGGCTTTGAATTTTTTAGATTTTGAACAACCGATCGCGGATCTTGAGGCGAAGATCGAGGAATTACGTTTTCTCGGTGATGATGCTGAAATTGATATTAATGAAGAGATCGGTAAGCTAAAAGTTCGTTCCCGAGATCTTACAGAATCTATTTTTTCAAACTTGAATGCCGTTCAAATCTCGAAGTTGGCGAGACACCCTAAAAGACCTTTTACTCTTGATTATATTGAACATATGTTCACAGATTTTATTGAGTTACACGGTGATCGACAGTATGCAGATGACGCAGCCCTCGTCTGTGGAATGGCAAAACTCGAAGGGCAAGCTGTTGCCGTTATTGGCCATCAAAAGGGTCGCAATACCAAAGAGAATATTCATCGTAATTTCGGTATGCCGCGACCAGAAGGCTATCGAAAGGCTTTACGTGTCATGAGATTAGCGGAAAAATTTAACCTGCCACTTTTAACCTTTATCGACACACCTGGAGCCTATCCTGGTATAGGTGCAGAAGAACGTGGCCAAAGTGAAGCTATTGCAAAAAATTTATTTGTTATGGCGCGCTTAAAGACACCGATTATTTCGACGATTATCGGTGAAGGCGGTTCTGGCGGTGCTTTGGCTATTGGAGTTCCTGATAGATCATTAATGCTGGAATACAGTACCTATTCGGTTATATCACCTGAAGGGTGTGCCAGTATCCTCTGGAAGAGTGCTGAAAAGGCTGAGCAAGCCGCAGAAGCAATGGGTATCACATCAGGGCGTTTACGTGAACTGGAGCTTATTGATGAGGTTGTGAAAGAACCGCTAGGTGGTGCTCATAGAGATGTTGAAGGTGCAGCAGCCAAGCTGAAAGAACATTTACTGGCGACCTTGTCTGAATTAATACCTGTCAATAAGGATGAACTTCTAGCTGCACGTTATCAGAAAGTTATTCAAGCAGGACATTTCGTTACGAATTAGCCCCTGATGGCTTTTTCCACAAACTATCTACGACGAAAACTCCCATCTTTACCGACAAAGGTAAATCGATACCTTGTTGGTTTTAGTGGCGGTCTCGATTCTCATGTTCTACTTCACTGCTTAAACGAGCTGCAACTCGATGGTGGTGTGACCGCTATTCATGTTAATCACTCAATAAATGATAAATCTGAGCAATGGCAGTCTCATTGTGAAGAGGTTGCAAAAGATTTGAATGTCGCATTTCTTACGGAAACGGTCGATGCAAACCCTCCTCAAGGGGAAAGTCCCGAAGCATGGGCTCGCTTAAAACGCTATGAAGTCTTTTCAAAATTTATGCGGGAAGGTGATCTTTTACTTCTCGCACATCACCAGGATGATCAAATAGAAACATTCTTTCTCCAGCTCTTACGTGGTTCAGGTCCATTAGGTCTATCTGCTATGCAGCCGCTTACACCTTTTTCTGAGGGTTGGATTGCGCGTCCATTACTTGAGGTTTCCCGTATAGCTCTAGAAGTTTTTGCACAAGAAAATCAGCTACAGTGGATTGACGATCCGAGTAATCAAGAAATAATTCACGATCGGAATTTCTTACGCCATGAAATTCTGCCGATGATAAACAAAAGGTGGCCGGGCTATAAAACGAGTTTGAGTAGATCAATTTTATTACAGTCCGAATCCAGCAATTTATTATTGGAAATGGCAGAAGAAGATCTGAAAAGTATTTACATCAATGAAAATACCAATGACTTATCAATCTCAAATTTGCGACAAATTGATGATCCTCGAATGCGCAATCTTTTAAGGTTATGGATCAGAAAGGCAGGTTTTTCTTTACCATCACATAAGAAGCTGGAGCAAATTGTTGATAGTGTGATTTTTGCTGCGGATGATAGAAGCCCTTGTGTCGATTGGAATGGAGCTGAAGTCCGTAGATATCTAAATCGTTTGATGATCATGACTCCCGTTATTGTTTTTGATCGTGAAATTTGTCTTGCCTGGGATTTGAATATGCCAATGCTTTTGCCCTCAGGAAAAACTTTAACAGCTACAAAAACAAATGATCGTGGAATTAAAATTAACACTGATGTCGTTGATATTCGCTTTCGACAAGGAGGCGAAGTCCTTAAGTTGCAAAGTAAAAAGCATTCAATAACTCTGAAAAAATATCTGCAAGAACAGAAAGTCTTACCCTGGTTGCGAAATCAGATACCGCTAATTTACGTTGACGATCAATTAATTGCGGTTTCTGATCTTTGTACGATGGATGGGTTTGTTGCAAGTTCAGATGAAGAGGGTTGGGCAATCACTTTGAGTGATGAATGACCTTACTTTTCAAAGAAAAACTAAAGTTATTTATAGCTATGTTCCATTTATATCAAGGACAAATTTCAGCCTGACATCACCAATATCAATTTTGTCGCCATCTTTAATTTTGCTTTTGGGAATTTTAGTATTATTAACGAATACACCATTAAGGGAATCTAAATCAGTTACCGTGAAGTTACCATGTTGATCGCGTTTGAACTTGGCATGCTGTCTGGATATTGATGAGTGTTCAAGGAATAGGTCATTTTGTCTTGTACGGCCAACTGACCATGGTGAACTAACAATTTCGTAATATACAGATTCATCATCCAGCGAAACCAGCCAGGCAATGGGTTTTCCATCATCCTCTTGCTCTACAACTTCCGGTGTTTGTTTATTTCTTAGCAGCATAAATGAGAGAAACCCTAGTACGAATAACCCAACAGGTATGATCGGCCAATATTTTATAAATGGTGAGTCGCTAAACGAGTCCGGTTCGACGTTAATTTTGACCGTATTCTTTTCAAGTGTTGGTTGATTATGGGAGTTAGCTGGAGTTATGTTTTTAGCAGCTTCAGTAGACTCTTCAAGAGTTGATAGATCAGAACTGCCTGATTTCCCATCTTCTTTAACAGAAACGGTGCCACTGTCTTTCAGTTGAGCGATGGTTGAATTATTTGTTGACGAGAGTTCCAGAGGCAGTTTGACGGTGATTTTTTTACTGGTTGTTTCAAAAATTAATAAGGCTAATTGGACACCAGAAGTATCACCAGAAAGTACGCGTGTCAGATCAATAGTTAATACACCACCGTTATCAATGACAGCATAGGGATCAGACATAAATGATTCTGGTAATTCAAAATCATTTTCAGTGGCCTTGACAAACATTCCTCCAGAATCCTTTGATAAATTAGATAATGTTTTAGTTGTGTCAATTGGATTTTCAGCAACGGGATAAGCGATTGAAATGATTTTAATTGCTGATTCTTTAGCTGCTTTTATGACATCGGTATGATAAATGGCTTGATCTTCATATTCACCATTAGAAAAAAGGTAAATTGCTTTTCTATCTGCCTGACTAGACTTTAATAATTCCAACGCATCCAGGACATTTCTATATAACTCAGTTGGTTGTTCAGTCTCAACCAGATCATTCGCAACATTAATAATTTCTTCTGGATCACTACCAAGAGATTTTAATATGCTTAGACGAGAGTCAAAGGTTGCTAATCCTATTTGTTGATAAGGTAAAGCTTGTTGGGCGAGTGCGATGATTTGATTTTTTATCTGTGGCAATCGTTCTGGATTGTTAGATTTACTGCTATCAACAAGAAACAGGATACTGGTCGAACTTTCTTCAAAAGGATACGTTTTGATATCCTGAATTGGTAGTTCTGTTGCTCCGAGTGATGCGGAAATCATTTTGGTAATTTCCGGCTGGGTGAAACGATAGGCACACTTAATGGCCATCTGATTTTCAGTTTGATCGCATGAAAATTCGATATCGGAAGTCAAAACGTGTGCGTGTTGAGCCCACCCATTTTGAGTGGATAACAAAATAAAAGTCAGGATAAAAATCTTATTTGTTATTCGTTTCATGTATATGTAATTTGCGCTTAATGTTAGGCAGGCTGCATTTTGCACCATCGTTGTAGTGGATGAAAGCCTTATCTAGCGGGCATTATGCTGACTTATGATGAATGAATTGTGATCTAACATTAGTTGACTAGTAAGACACAAATCGAAACAGAAAAGCGGTTTGATTTTAGTTAATTATTTTTCTGGAAATAACGGATCAGGCATATCAAAAAATTCCACATTGACACTTATTTGACCACCCTGTGTATTGTCTTTAACTTCCGCGACAGGATTGTCGCTTTCTGAAATCTCACCGAGTTGCGGTAGTTTTTTGTTTAGTTTTGCTTTTGCTTCGACAACTTTTTTGTGTAGATCATTATTAAACGGTAATTGATATGCACGAGGGGTTTTTGACTTTTTACCAGAGGTCATATCTGAGAGCCATAAATAAATAGCGCCATCAGTTCCAGCAATTTTATCTGGCTCTTCAACATGCGCAGCCAGGAGACGGAATCTTTCTGGAATATTTTTATCGCTTGTTGGCCAGCCTAAAAGTGGCGGAAAGGAAAAGTAACAAACTAAATAGAAAAAAGAGACTAAAACAATGGCGCTGGCTTTAACTGGCCATGACCACTTAGAGTAAAGGTTAAGACTAAGCAGTAGCAAAGCTAACAGTAAAAAAGCGATCAGAAGCCCTGCGATACTTAAAGAAAAAAATATACATAAACAAGAAGATAGATATTACCAAGGATTTGTAAAGGTGGTCGATGTAAGTCAACGGGAAATGGGATCAAATTACAAAGCTAACAGCTGTTT